>JBPBPH010000062.1:0-107722 GCA_050954355.1 Janthinobacterium lividum | reverse complement strand
GCTCCAAAGAACGTCATGCTGAGCTTGCCGAAGCATCTCTACCGAATAACACCCTAGGCGGTGCGGTAGAGATGCTTCGGCAAGCTCAGCATGACGTTCTTTTTTCGCATTTGCTTTTGCCCCTACTGCCGCGCCAGCGACCCTAGGGCCTGGCCGCGCAGGCTTAGCTGCGCGCTATCGGCCAGCTGAGTTTGCAGGCTAGGGATCCGCAAGCCATTGAGCGCCAGGGTAGCGCGGTTGTCGCAGCGCAGGCGGGCGGCCCCGATGTGGTTGTCGTCGTCGAGCTGCAGGGCGGTTTGGCTGCCGGGGGTGCGGCCGGTTTCGGCGGCCAGGTAGCCTAGGCGGTTGGCGGCCAGCTCCACGCGGCTGGCCCGGTCGGCCTGCACGCGCAGCGTATCCTGCGTAAAGCCCTGCACCAGCACCCGGTAGCGGGGCTCGATGCGGGTATCAGTCAGGCGCTTACCAGCCTCGGTATACACGGCATCGGTGCGCAGGGCTGCCAGCTGCGGGCAGCTGATAACCACGGCCTCGCCCGGCAGCCACGCCCACCGCTCGGGGAAGTTGGCCGATACTTCCAGGCGCCGGCCCCGTTGCCGCACGTGTACGTAGGGGGCAGCATGCGGGCTCAGGCGCACGCCCCAGGGGCCGGCCACAATCTTGACGCTGGCCACGCTGGCAGCCGGCACGGCTATTTCGTTGAAGTTCTGGAAAGCGAGGTGGCTGTAGCCGCGCAGCGGGTCTTTGTAGGTGCCGAGGCGGTACTCGGTGCGCAGGGCCAGGTTGTAGGCCGTGAGCGACCCTAGAAACACCAAGGCAGCAATGAGCAGCAGGAGGTTGCTAGTTTTCATGAGAAAGGGGCGCTGGGGTAGCGGCCGGCGCGGCCGAATAGTGGTCGTAGCGCTGGCGCAGCTCGTCAAAGCCAATGCCCAGCAGCGAAATAGTGTTGAAAAAAGCCGGCAGCTCCTGCTGCAAAAACCGCTCGCGCCGGTAGGCTCGCACGCGCTCGGCGGCGGCGGGAGCCACAAAAAAGCCGATGCCGCGCTTGTTGGTTATTGCGCCCTGGGTTTGCAAAAAATCGTAGGTGCGCATCACCGTATTGGGGTTCACCTGCAGGTCGGCGGCCAGGTCGCGCACCGACGGAATTTTTTGCTCGGGCATCCACTGCCCCCGCAGAATGTTCTCGCCCACGTACCCGGCTATTTGCAGGTAGATGGCCTCATTATCACTGAATTGCATATGTAAAGGGCATTAAAGCTGCTGCTCGGTGAGGCGGGCGTAGGCCGCCGGCCATAGCAGCAGCACCAGCGCCACCGGCACCCAACCCAGCCACCGCTCCTGGCTTTCGGGCAGGCTTAGCGTAGCGCCTGCGGGCAGCCGCACGTGGGTGAGGGGCAGCACAAAATTGAGCTTGGTGGCGAGCAGTAAGCTGAGGGCCTGGTAGTTGAGAAAACCGACGACGACCACCAGCGCAAACAGCAGAAAGCCCGTGCGGATGAACGGCTGCCGCCGAAAGAAAATGCAGCCCCACAGCGCCACCGCGTGCAGCACCAAAAACGCCAGGAGCGTAGTCAGCAGCCACTCTCGGTTGGTAAATAGGTTGGCCAGCTTATCAGGATGGCCGCTGGCCGCCAGCACCAGCCAATCGGCCAGGTAAAACGCGGCCGTGAACACGAGCAGCATCCCCGGCACCGAAAACAGCCAAGCCACCAGGTACTTCTCGAGGTGCGCGGCGGGCAGCGTGAGGGCCAGCGCGGCGCGGCTGCCCTGGCTGTACTCGGCCAGCGCGGTGCTGGCAAAGAAGCTGCCGGCGGCCACCAGCCCTAGGGTAAACAGGGCCGCCTGCCCGCTTTGGCTGGGCGGGCCACCACCTACGTAACTCAAAAAGCCCAGCACTGCCAGCAGGCCACCCAGCAGCACGATGCTGCTGAGGGCGTAGGCGGGGGCGTGCTCGGCGGCGTGCTTGCGCAGCAGGCGGCCAAAGCGGGCAAGGTTAAAATACTGGTTCATGGCGGTGGGTAGCGAGGTGAGCGGCCACGGCCGACTCGGGCGTGGTCAGGGCGTTGAACAATACTTCTAAATCGACCCGGCTAAAGGCGCCGGCTTCGTTGGCCCGAATTACCTGCTGGCCCCGCACCGAGGCCTCTTGGTAGAGCACGCCGGTAGCGTCGGCGCCGGGCGGCAGGCTGCCAAAGCTGAGCTGCTCGGCCAGCTCGTCGATGGTTTGGTTGAGCACGATGCGGCGCTGGTGCAGCACCAGCACGGTATCAATCAGGCTGTCGAGGTCGCGCACCTGATGGGTGGAGATGATGACGCAGCGCTCGTCGCCCAGGGCGCGCGCCACCAGCTTGCGAAACTGCGCCTTGCTCGGAATATCGAGCCCGTTGGTGGGCTCGTCGAGCACCAGTAGCCCCGTATTGGTGGCCAGGGCAAAGGCGATGAGCGCCTTTTTTTGCTGCCCAAACGAGAGCTTGTCGAGCCGCGCGGTGGGGGGCACGTCCAGTTCGGCGAGGTAGCCAGCGAAGGCGCCGTGGTCGAAGCGCGGGTAGAAAACGCCCGTGCTAGCCGCCAGCTGGCGGGCCGTAGCGGCCGGCGCTTTTACGTCTTCAGGCAAGAAAAACAAGTCTTGCAGCGTAGCGGGCCGGCGCCGGGCGGCCGCGTGGCCGGCCACCTCGCAGGTGCCCGCCTGCGGGAAAGCCAGCCCCACGATGTTTTTGAGCAGAGTGGTTTTGCCAGCCCCGTTCTTGCCCAGCAGGCCGTAAATGCGGCCGGGCGCCAGGTCGAGGTTCAGGTTTTCGAGTTGCAGCGCCCGGCGCGAGTAGCCGAAGTGCAGGTTGCGGATGCGTACCATGGGTGAAGAGCTAGTGCTTTAGTGTTCTACTTTACTAGTACCCTGCAAATGTGTAACACCTTCGCTTTATTTGATACTAAGCGGGGAAAGAATATTTTTCTCGGTTGCCAGTGAGCCAGCTAGAAATAAGAAGACGGCCCTGCGCATTCCCTAGGGTTTGGCCGCCTGCCCGGTCCGCTGCCGATATTTGCCCTCGCGCCAGCCTTTCGTTCATGCCCGACCAGCCCCTAGCCCCTTCCTTGCCGCCCGAGGGCGAGTTTTCGCCCGCCGTGCTGGCGCAGCTGCGCCGCTTGCAGCAGCGCTACGCGGCCGATGGCCAAGACCTGGCCGCCTACCTCGAAGGCCTGCTGCACGCCGAATACGTGCACTACTGGGACTACATCGAGCTGGATACGCTGCTGAGCCTGCAGCGCCCGCTCACCAGGTTTGCCGACGAAACCATCTTCATTATCTACCACCAGGTTACGGAGTTGTATTTCAAGCTGTGCCTGCACGAGTACGAGCAGCTGGGGGCCCTAGGGCAGCCCACACTGGGCGAGGTGGTGCTGCGGCTGGGGCGCATCAACCGCTACTTCGACACGCTCATCAACTCGTTCGACGTGATGGTGGACGGCATGGACAAGGAGCAGTTTTTGCAGTTCCGGCTGAGCTTGATGCCGGCCTCGGGCTTCCAGAGCGTGCAGTACCGCTACATCGAGCTGGCCAGCACGGCCCTGGCCAACCTGGTGCCCGAAGAGCGCCGCCGCCTACTGGGCGACGCCCCCACCCACGAGCAGTACCTCGGGTGCATTTACTGGCAAGCCGGCGCCACCGTGGAAGACACCGGCGCCAAAGCCCTGACGCTAACCGAGTTCGAGAAGAAATACACCGGCCCGCTTACGGAGTTTGCCCGTCGCCACGAGCACACCAACGCCTGGGCCGTGGTGCAGCGCCTGCCCGAGGCCGAGCGCCGTCACCCCAGGCTGGTGCGCGCCCTCAAGCAGCTCGACGTAAACGTGAACGTGAACTGGCCCCTGATGCACTACAAGTCGGCCGTGCGCTACCTGCAGCGCGACCCCAAGGACGTGCCCGCCACCGGCGGCACCAACTGGCGCACCTACCTGCCCCCCAAATTTCAGCGCCGCATCTTCTACCCCCAGCTCTGGACCACGCAGGAACTGGCAGACTGGGGCAAAGGCTGGGTAGAAGCCGTGCTGGAGGAACTAAGCTAAAGTAACTTTCTTACCTCTATGCCCACACTCAGTCCACTCACCGACAAGATGCTGGCCTTTGCCGAGGTGCCCAGCTTCCGCTACGATGAGGCCGTGGACTGGGCCGTGGACATGCTAATGCGGGGCTACGACACGCCCAATCTGCTGATTCTGGCCGGCCTGTCGAAGCCTACCAACCAGTGGGAGGCCCTAGGGTATCTCCGGGCCGCAGTGCGCGAGTTAGGCCTCTCGTTTGAGGAGGGCGAGGCCGCTATGAGGCGCCACCTCCAGTACCTGGTAGGCCGAGTAGCGGCTAGTCACCGCGACGCATTAATCGAGTTGTATCGTGAATTTACCGGCACCGACTATTCGGCGTCCTTGCAAGACTTATTGTCCGTGCATTGGGCCTGGGAGGATTTTGACCTAGGCGCAACTTTTTCCTACTACTGGCCCGCCGCTACCCCTCAAACAATTAGAACATGGATGCTAGCAGTGGCCGGGCGGTGGCTAGAAGAGGCAGCGGGTATTAGCGCGTAAGTAGCGCAGTAAGCTTTATAAGGCTGGACATTAAAAAGCCCCAACCAGTAGCTGGTTGGGGCTTTTTGGTACTAAAGCAGCTCGGCTACTTCACCACGAAGTCGGCCTCCGTGGTGGCCCACTGCATGGCTACTTTGCCTGAGTTGTCGACGTTGATGGTGAACTGCTCTACGGGGCTGGGCAGGGTCTTGGGCTTCACCTTCACGCGCAGAGCGTCTTCCTTGGCGTCGTACTTGAAGGCGCCCCACTGCTTGGCGGTTTTATTGAACACCACCGTCCACTCGCCGGGGCCGGGGATGGTGAACAGGCCGTAGGTGCCAGCGGCCAGCGCCTGGCCGTTAATCTTGACGGGCTTGCTCACGGTGAAGGTGGTGGCCTCGTTGGCGCCGGTGCGCCACACCTCTCCCACGGGGGCTAGGGGGCTTTTGTCGCCAAAGGCGGCGCGGCCCTTCAGCGCGGGGCGGCTGTAGTCGATGGTGACGTCGGTGCCGTGCACGTCGGCCTTGGCGGTAGCCGGGGGGCTAGGGCGCTTGGATTTATCTTCGGGCATTTGGCCCTGGGCCTGGGCCGGGGCGGTGTGCAGCAGCAGGGCGGTGCCGGCTAGCGCGAACAACGAAAGGAGCTTCATGGGGTGAGGGAAATGGGGTGCGGGGAAGAAAGCTGGGCGCAAGATACTTGTTTCGGGCAAGCGGCAAATCACTTGGCCAAGAACATCCTGCCTTTTCCAAGCGCCGGGCGCGCTCACAGGTACCCCCGGGCCCGCGGCTCGCCCATGCGCCAGTACACGAGCAGCGACAGGCACGCGCAGCCGGCCACGTACCAATAAAACCATTCGGCGTGGCCGTGCGCCTTGGCCAAGAGGGCCAGGTACTCGGCCGTGCCGCCAAACAGGGCCGTGGTAAGCGCGTAGGGAAGCCCCACCCCCAGCGCCCGCACGGCAGTCGGAAACAGCTCGGCCTTGACGATGGCCGAAATGCTGGTGTAGGCGCTCACCACGAAAAGCGCGGCCACCAGCAAACCCCCGGCCACCCAGGGATTGCTGGTGTGCCCCAGGGCCCGCAGCAGCGGCACGGTGCCCAGCGTGGCCCCCACCCCAAAAAAGAGCAGCACCGGCCGCCGCCCCACCCTATCAGAGGCGGCGCCCAGCAGCGGCTGAAACAGCAGCGCCACCGCCATAGCCCCAAATGCGATGCCCGTGGCCTGCTCCTTGCTGAAGCCGCTGGTATTGACCAGAAATTTCTGGGCGTAGGTGGTGTAGGTGTAGAAGGCCAGCGTGCCCCCTAGGGTGAGGCCCACCACCGTCAGGGCTTCGCGCGGGTAGGCGCGCAGCTGCCGCCAGGCCGCGGGGCGGGGGGCGGGCGGCGCGGCCTGGGTAGTAGCCTGGGTGGTGGCAAAGGCCGCGGTTTCGGGCATGTGCTGGCGCAGCAGCAGCGCCCCTAGGGCCGCCCCGGCGCCCACCACGAAGGGCACTCGCCAGCCCCAGGCCGTGAGCTGGCTGGGCGTGAGCACCTGCTGCAAGCCCAGCTGCACCAGCAAGGCCAGCAGCTGCCCACCCATCAGCGTAAGGTACTGGAAGCTCGACCAGAAGCCCCGGTGCCGGGCCCCGGCCACTTCGCTCAGGTAGGTGGCCGAGGTGCCGTATTCGCCGCCCACGCTTAGGCCCTGCAGCAGCCGGGCCAGCAGCAGCAGCGCCGGCGCGCCCAGCCCCAGCGTGGCGTAGCCGGGGCTGAGGGCAATGAGCAGCGAGCCGCCCGCCATCAGCCACACGCTCAGCAGCAGCGCGGCCCGCCGCCCGCGCCGGTCGGCGTAGCTGCCGAGCAGCGCCGCCCCCAGCGGCCGCATTAAAAAGCCCACCGCAAAAATGGCGGCCGTATTGAGCAGTTGCGCCGTGGGGCTGGCCCTAGGGAAAAACACCGGCGCGAAATACAGCGCAAACGCCGAGTAGGCATACCAATCATACCACTCCACTAGGTTGCCAATGGAGCCGGAAATGATGGCACGGAGCAGGGAAGCGGGCATGACGCGAAGGTAGCGCGGGGGCAGCGGGTGAAGCTAGCAGTAATTTTTAGTAACAACTCATTCTTAGACACTTAAACAGTGAGTTGTTACTAACGCTGTTTAATTCTTACATTTTTCGCGTCCGTGATAGACATTAAAGCAGCCGTATTTATCTCTACATTCAATAAATCCCGTAGCTTCAAAAGAGGCTACATCAATCGTATCTACTACTTTATTTCCATCCTCATCATAGTTGAGTTTATGATTAAGGAAATAGACCCACTGTTTATCTTTAGACAACCCTCCACTACCAGGATATATTTTTAGATTTTCGTAATCTGATGATGGAACCCTGTAGCTGTTATAATAGTAATATTCACCATCAGTTGTCCAACTATCACTATCTCCTTCGCCATAGACAAACTTAAATTTATTTGGTTTAGCCATCTTTAAAGGCTTCGTTACAAAGAATATATCAAATCCATCTGTTGAATAATATAGATTGATTATTTTAAATGTTTTACCATTAGATGATTCCACCACATCATTGCCATACCAACCAGAATTTTTATCTTTAGCGTAAAATTCACCTAAGGCTTCAAAGGTATTCGCATCAGCCCCCACTATCTTCTTGCCTTCATAAAATACTGATTTAGCGTCTTTAGCATAAGCACCATATCTCAATATTTTAAATGTTTTTGAGTCAGCATTAATCTCATCTTTATATTGCCCACTCCCTTCATTCCAATGTTCATAGTAAACAATATCTCGTTCGATTTTATACCCTGTAGAGCAACTGATAAATAGCAAAGTCATGATTCCATAGCATACATTTTGTAGGGCGTTCATAAAATAGCTAACCATATTTTGCTTCACCACTAATTTATTTTAACTAACGACAAAATCGTCGCATTATTTACGTCGCATTATTTACAAAGTACTTAATGCAAGTATAAGTAGCAAACGCGGTAGTTTCATCGGTCGCTATTTCTGCAACCCGCCCACTCCGCCCCACCTTTCGTAAATTTGCCCCTAGGCCCGCAGGATAGCTACCCGCTCGCCCTCCCTTATGAAATACGAACTAGACGTAGCCCTCGCCCCCGAGGTGGCCTACGATGAACTGGCCCGCTACGAGGCCGTGCTGGCCGCCGCGGGCCTAGCACCCGGCGAGGCCGATTTTGTGCACATCCGCAAGCGCTCGCTCGATGCGCGGGGGCGGCAGCCGCTGGTGCGCCTGCGCGCCGACGTGTACGACCGCGCCACGCCCGCCCCGGCCGCCGAGCTGCTGGGGCCGTGGTTTCGCTACCCGAGCGTGGCGAGGGCGCCGCGCCGGGTACTGGTGGTGGGCGCCGGCCCGGCGGGGCTGTTTGCGGCGCTGCGCCTTATTGAGTTGGGCATCCGGCCCATCGTGCTGGAGCGGGGTAAGGACGTGCGCGCTCGCCGCCGCGACCTGGCGGCCCTCAATAAGGAGCAGACCGTGAACCCCGACTCGAACTATTGCTTTGGCGAGGGCGGCGCGGGCACCTACTCCGACGGCAAGCTCTACACCCGCGCCACCAAGCGCGGCGACGTGGGGCGCATCCTCAGGCGGCTGGTGCAGCACGGTGCCACGCCCGACATCTTGGTGGATGCCCACCCCCACATTGGCACCAACAAGCTGCCCGCCGTGGTGCAAAGCCTGCGCGAGGCCATTACCGAAGCCGGCGGCGAGGTGCGTTTCGCCACGCGGGTAGATGATTTAATCTTAGCAAACAACTGCCTGCGCGGCGTAGTCACGCACACCGGCGAGGCGCTGGAGGCCGACGCCGTGGTGCTGGCCACCGGCCACTCGGCCCGCGACATCTACGAGCTGCTGCACCGGCGCGGCGTGCCCCTCGAGGCCAAGCCGTTTGCCCTCGGGGTGCGCGTCGAGCACCCGCAGGCCCTCATCGACCAGGCGCAGTACGGCCGGCCCGAGCGGGGCCTGCTACCGGCCGCCAGCTACGCGCTGGTCGAGCAAACCCAGGTGCAAGCTGCCCAGCGCGGGGTGTTTTCGTTTTGCATGTGCCCCGGCGGCTTCATCGTGCCGGCGGCCACCGCGCCCGGCGAGGTAGTGGTGAACGGCATGAGCCCCAGCCGCCGCGACTCGCGCTTTGCCAACTCGGGCATCGTGGCCGCCGTGGAGCTAGCCGACCTGGACGTAGCGCAGTACGGCCCGCTGGCCGGCCTGCGCTGGCAGCAGGCAGTGGAGCAGCGCGCCTGCCGCCTGGCCGGTGGCACCCAGCGCGCGCCCGCCCAGCGCCTAGGGGACTTTCTCCAGCAAAGGCTCTCCCCTACCCTGCTCGACACCAGCTACCAGCCCGGCCTGGTTTCGGTGGAGATGGATGCCGTGCTGGGCCCGGCGCTGGCCGAGCGGCTGCGGCAGGGCTTCCGCGCTTTCGGCCGCAAAATCCCCGGCTTTGCCACCAACGCGGCCCAAATTGTGGGCGTCGAGAGCCGCACGTCCTCGCCGGTGCGCATTCCGCGCGACCCGCACACCCTAGGGCACCCCACCACCCTAGGGCTGTTTCCGTGCGGCGAGGGCGCAGGCTACGCGGGCGGCATCGTGAGCGCCGCCATCGACGGCGAGCGCGTGGCCGAGGCAGTTTCGGTAGCCTTCGCGTAGCTTAAACGAGATTTACCGCAGCGGGCGCAGCGGTTTGCGCAGAAGCCGCAGCGCGCGAACGCCATTACTTACCCAGCCTACGTAAACCACCACCCCGTCCGCGTAGTCAGCTGCGCAGCAGCGTATCTGCGCCATCCGCTAAATCCGTGATTATATGAAGACCCTCGTTTTAGGAGCCACCGACAACCCCGACCGCTACGCCTACCGCGCAGTGCACCAGCTCAAGCGCCACGGCCACGAGGTGGTGCCCGTGGGCATCCGCCAGGGCGAGGTGGCGGGCCTGCCCATCCACACCGACCGGCCCCAGGCAGCGGATATTGATACCGTGACGCTGTACGTAGGCCCCCAAAACCAGCCCGGCTGGTACGACTACATCCTGGGCCTCAACCCCCGGCGCATCATCTTCAACCCCGGCACCGAAAACCCCGAGCTGGAGCAGAAGGCCCGGGCCGCCGGCATCCAAACCGAAGAAGCCTGCACGCTAGTAATGCTCAGCGTAGGGCAGTACGAGAAGTAGGCACTACTAGCATGCAGAGCGCCTATTTGACTGCGCTGGTGGGTGGGCTGCTGGCGCTGGCCGCCTGCGAGAGCCGGCCCCCAGCTGGGCAAAACACCCCGGTCGCTTCCGGCGTGGGGCCCGCCGCCCCGCCGGCTTCGGCGCCGCCCGATACCCTAGGGGCAGTTTCGGCGCCGCCACTCAGCACGAATCTGCCTAGGCCCTACTTCCGCACCAAAATGGTGGCTCCCGGCCTGGAAGTGCGTATTGCGTCGGTGCCAGTACCTGCGAACTCTTCCGTTGCGCCGGCCTCGGAGGGCCCGCCGCTGGTGCTAACCATTCGGCGGGGCCACCAAGTTATTTTCTGCGATACCACCGATGATGGGCTGGCTTACACCGAGTTTTCGGAGCCCACCACGCAAGCGCTGTATCCACTTTGGGTGTCGGCCGGGCCGGGGGCGGGCCAGTTGCTGGTGGCTTTTAATAACCGCCCATCCAAAGACTTGGCCCGGCGCTTCTACGTGCAGCAGGGAAGGGTGACGAAAATTGATACGCTGCTCACTTTTGACGGGCCAGCCAAGGATGTGGACGGGGATGGCCGGCGCGAGTTTTCGGGCTTTTACGACTACGGCGAAGTGTGGGATGATGCGCAGGGCCGGCGCCACCGGGTGTACGTACCCACGCTCTACTATGAAATACGCCCAACCGGCCTGGTGCTGGACTCGGCCCTGACCAAACGGAGGGCCATAGCGCAATACGGCGCGTTTTACGGCTTCACGTACTCTGCCGACCCAGTTATTATAGAGAAGTAACAGGCAGCCCCGCCCACCCGGCGGGGCTTTTTATTTATAGAAACCCGCCGCCCTTGGGCAACCCCTAGGCCCTAGGGCGCATCTAGCGCCCCAAACCCTGCTTTCTGCTGCCACCGTTACCCTTTCCACCCCGTGACGACCGACGCTGACCTGATAGCCGCCTGCCTGCGCGGCGACCCCCGAGCCCAGCGCCAGCTCTACAACCAGTTTGCGGGGCTGATGCTGACCGTGTGCCGCCGCTACCTCAAGCGCCCCGAAGACGCCGAGGAGGCCCTACTGCTGGGCTTTGCCAAGGTGTTTCAGGCGCTGCCCACGTTTCGGCAAGAGGGCTCGTTTGAGGGCTGGGTGCGGCGCATCATGGTCAACCAGGCCCTGATGGAGCTGCGCCGCCGCGAGCCGCTGCACCTCTCGCTGGAAGACTTTGCGCAGCCCGAAAACCTGGCCGCCACCCCCGCCACCGCCGACACCCAGCTGCAAGCCGAGGAACTGCTGGTCCTGCTGCAAGCGCTGCCCACCGGCTACCGCACCGTATTTAACCTCTACGCCCTCGAAGGCTACTCGCACCCCGAAATTGCCGAGCTGCTGGGCATCACGGAGGGCACCAGCAAGTCGCAGCTCAGCAAAGCGCGGGCCCTGCTGCAGCGGCGGATTCAATTATCAGTCATCAATTAACAGTCAATAACTCAACTCACCATGCAGCACCTTATCTATTGAATATAAATAAGTTACCTGACCTATTTATTATTAAATGCTAACTGATAATTTATAACTGGTAAATGAATAACGAGCTAGACGACCTTTTCCGCCAGCAGCTCGACGGCCACGCCACGCCGCCGCCCGCCGACCTGTGGGCGCGCCTGCAGGCCCAGGCCGCCGCGCCCGCTACTAGCAATGGCGCCGCGGCCGACCCGCTCGACGCGCAGTTCCGCGCCGGGCTGGCGGGACACGCCACGCCGCCCCGGCGCGCGCTGTGGGAGCGCCTGGAAGACGAGCACCTGCGCCCCCGGCAGCGCCGCCGGCCGGTAGTGGCCTGGGGCCGGCTGGCCGTGGCGGCCAGCTTCCTGCTGTTGCTGCTGGCGGGCGGCGCGGGCCTGTGGCTAGCCCAGCGCAGCCAGCCAGGTGGAGAGCTAGCCGCCACCGGGCCCCAGCCGGCAGCCTCGGCGGCCGGCACCGCGCCGCGCCGCGCCGCGCTGGCAGTAGCTCCCGCCGCTGCGGCCACCGCAAAAAATAATTTGGCTACTCTAGCTACTAGACATGGTTACCAAGCTGCTAAGCAACCGCTGCTGGCTGCCGCACTAGCCACACACTCGGCGCAGCCAGCAGCTATCGAAAAAAAAGCGTTTTATTTTTCGCCGCGGGCAACTACCGCGGGGGGTTCGTCATCTAGCAGTCCGGTAGCCAGCACTGGCCGGCCGCGCCGCCCCGCCACGGCGCGCCGCCCCGCGCTGGCACTACCACGCACCACCCCGCAGCCGAACGCGGACGCGGGTATGCTGGCTGGCAATAGGGGGCGGAAAACCCCAAGCCACCAGCCTGTTACTCCTACCGAAACGCCGGCCGCCACCCTGGCAGCGGCCGCGCCCCCCGCGCCGGAGGTGATTGAAGTAGACGTGCGCCGCGGTGCCGGGCCTAGCCCCAGCCGCCTGCCCGTAGTGGTGGCGGCAGCCCCGGCCGCCAGCGCCGAAGCCGAAGCCCCCACCCGCCCGCACCTGCGGCTAGGCGGGCTGCTGCGCCAAGCTGGCCACGCCCTGCGCGGCGAGCCGGTGAGTTTGGCCGAAGCCGCCAGCCTGCCCGAGTCGATAACGGTACAGGCCCACCTGGGCAGCCGGGTGGTGTCGAAAACCATTCAGCTTTAGGCGGCCCCTAGGCCCTAGGCGTAGCCCAACCCCTCTTTTCTCTAGTCTTATTCTGAAGCGCCCAGCCGCGCTTCCCTAGCCCCTTGCACCCATGAAAGCCATTATTTCTGCCCTCGCCCTCAGCCTGCTAGCCTATGCCGCCCAGGCTCAAACCAACCCCCAGGCCCAGGCCCGCCCAGTGGCGCCCGGCCGCGCCCACCTGGCCGATACCATTGTGGTGCGCCTACCCAACCAAGCCGTGCTGACGCTGCAAGTGCGCAATGCCCAGCAACTGCGCCAGCTGCCCCAATACCACCTCGACTCGCTGGTGGCGCGGCTGAGCACCTACATCGAGCGGGCCGATGCGGCGGCCCGAGTGGCCCAGACCGACCGCGTGACGATGGCCTTTCACCCCAACCAAGACCAGCCGGGCCAGGGCCTGCCCGAAGAAATCCGCATTACCACCCATAAGGCCGCGCCCAGCGCCTACGGCCCCAGCAATAAGGTGGAAGTGCTGCTGGAAAAGAAGTTTGGCATGGTGATTAACACTGACCGCAAAACCAACGACCAGCCCCGTGCCGCCGATAGCCGCGCCGACCGCCAGGCCCACCGCGACTCGCTGCGCGAAGCCCGCGACGACCGCAAAAGCTCGGCCAGCTACTTCACCCTGGACGTGGGCCTGAACGCGCTGGTAAATCGCGGCACCTACCTACTGCCCGGCGGCCAGCCCGGCCGCCTGGAGCTGCGCCCCGAGGGCTCGCGCTACGTCAACCTTGGCCTCGATTTTCGGCAGCGGCTGGGCGGCCGGCGCAGCCCGCTCTCGCTGCTGGTGGGCCCCGAGTTTGCCTTCAACAACTACATGCTGGAGGGCAACTACAAGTGGGTAAACCAAAACAACCGCACCGACGTGGTGGCCGAAACCAACGGCCGCCAGTACCAGAAAACCAAGCTGGCCACCGCTACCCTCACCGTGCCGCTGATGCTGCAGCTGGGTTTGCGCGACCGGCACTTCCACCGCACTTTTACCCTAGGGGCGGGCGGCTTCGTGGGCTACCGCCTGGGCAGCTGGACCAAGCTTAAGTACTACGAAGACGGCCGCACCTACAAGGACAAGGACTATGGCTCGTACAACCTCACCGACTGGCAGTATGGCCTGCAGGGCACCATCGGCTACGGCAGCCTCACGTTCTTCGCCAAGTATAACCTCAACCAGTTGTTTCGTGATGGCCAGGGCCCGCAGGCCCAAACGCTGGCTTTTGGCGTGCGCCTGCTGGGGTTTAAGTAGGCTGCGCGGCCGGGCAAGCCAAGCACTTGTTAGGTTACCGGCCGCCTAGGCCCTAGGGCTACGCTGGCGCCCAACGATGCAGAAAAATGTTGGGCAGCCATGGCCTTGGCACCAGGCTAAAACTGGTTTAGAATAGATTTTTCAACTAAAAAAGGGCCCAACGCCAGGTTGCTTACGAGCGGCCTGGCGTTGGGCGGGTTGCCGGGCCTAGGGCAGCTGGTGGCGCGGGGAAATTGGGCACTCTATTTGCCGGGGGCAGGCCTTAATTTCGTGTTGCCACTCGCTATTGCCCATCGTTTGTGAATCGTATTGCTATTGCGGCCCTGCTGCTCGGGGGCCTGGCCCTGCTGCCCGCCACCCTGCTCGCCCAGACTACTTCGGCCGCCACCCTGGCCGAGCCCACGGCCGCCGCGCCGGCCGCGCCCACAGCCAGCGAGCAGCTAACCCAGGCCCAGGCCACGGTGCTGCTGCTCACGCGCCGCGTAGACAGCCTGCGCCTCAACTACCGCCAGCAGCAGCGGGCTTACAACGACCTGGGCGGCAAGTTTACGAGCTACCTGGCCGGCCAGAAGCTGAGCCAGAGCACCCGCTTCTCGCTGGCCAAGAGTAACGTGCGCGCCACCGCCGACCTGCTGCTGGTGTGCCACAGCCGCCTCTCGCAGCTGCGGGCGCTGGTGCAGGCCTTGCGCAATGCCAACGAGCAGGCCGCCCTCTCGTCGCCCACCGACAGCAACCCCCTCGGCATTTCGCTGGTTGACTATACCAAGTCGTTGGTGGCCAAGAAGGTGGTGGATAAAAACCAGGGCCGCCGCCTGGTAGACCTGGCCGCCCACCTTACCACCAACTCGCTGGTGAAAACCTTGCCCACGGTGGGCCCCATGCTGAACGCGGTGGGCGAGCTGCTGACCAGCGTGCGCGCCAGCAGCCTGAGCAACGACGGGTTTTCGGCCGCCCAAGTCGTTACCATCGAGCAGGGCCTGCGCCCCACGCTCGACTTTTTTACGGCCCTCGATGCGGCGCGGGCCGACAACCAGGCCTCGCTGCTGACCCTGGACAACGAGCTGAGCGTGCTGCAGCACCAGCTGAGCCAGCTCTACCGGCCTTACGTGCAGCTGGCGGCCTACCAAGAGGACATTTCTACTTACTACACGGCGCCGCCCGCCGGCCAGCCAGCCCCCAGCGCCCTCGACGTGGCCAACGTGGGCCGCATGAGCAACTACGTAGCGGCCTCACTGCCCGCCCGCTTCACGGCCCTCGACCAGGCCTTTGCCCGCGCCCAAAACCAGCCCGACATCCTGGACCCCGACAGCTACCTGACGCCCGCCAACAACTCGGCCGAGGCCGTGGTGCAGCTGGCTCAGCAGCTGCAGAGCCTCACCGACCGCCTGCCCGTCATCACCAACCAGTACAGCGCCGCCATTCGGGCCGCCATTGCCCAGGGCCAGCAGGACAACCTCATCAAGCCCGAGCGCGCCACCAAGGTTATTGCCGACGAAACCCGCCGCGCCAAAGACGCCGCCGAAACCTACCAGCAGGCCCGCGCCGCCGAGCGCTTCGGCGAAACCCTAGGGGGCGTCAAGCCGCTGTTTAAGCTGTATTAGCCTAGCCCTAGGGCCCCGGCGGCTAGCTAAGGCTCGGCGGCCGCCACCTGCCCTTATTAAAATAACCTGGCCCTTAATGTACTACGGGCCCCGCGGGGTATTTTTGCGGCTCTTAGCTTATTATATGCCTTCTATTAGCTTACCGCTTTACTTTGAAAACGCCGCGGGCCACGTGCGCGAGCATCCGGCCGGCTACGGCATCATCAACTATAACGCGGGCAAGCGAGCGGCGGGCAGCTTCGTGGAGCTGGGCACGCAAATGGGCCAGTTGCTGGTAGCGCGCCGCTGGGCCCGCTTCCTCAGCGACCAGCGCCTGCTGGCGCCGCTGAGCGAAACCGAGAAAACCTGGGTAACCGATTTCTGGATTGGCCAGCAGGTGCCGCGCCCCGCTCACTTGGCCGAGGCCATTCTGCTGGCCAGCGACGTGTTTACGCGCCTCTCGCTGGCCCAGATTCTCAACCAAAGCTCCTCGGCCATCGGCTCGCTCACCATTCAGCGCTTCGAGAGCGAATCCACCGCCCACGCCTGGCTGCTAGCCCTGCCGCAGTAAGCAGCGGCTTGGCCCAAGCGCTACTGGGCGGCGCGGCGCTCGCTACCTCCAGCTAAAAGGCCAGGGCGATGCTGCTCGTCACGTTGCCGTAGTTGGGCGAGTAGCCAAAGTCGTGCTGGAAGAGGGGGTTTTGGCTGCGCAGGTAGCGCCCCTCTACCCGCACCAGCACGTGGGGGCTAGGGGCATAGTCGAAGTTGAGGGAGGCGCCCCCGGCCAGCAGGCGCGCATCGGCCAGCGCGGGCCCCCTGCTGCTGATAATGACGCCCCGGTCGGCGTTGTAGTACTCGCCGCGCAGCGTGGCCGCCCACTGCCCGGCCAGCTTCAGCCTGGCAAACACCGAGCCCGTGTGCCAGGTGTCGTAGCCGTGGTGGCCGGCGCTCTGCTGCTTGCCCACGTCGAACACCAGGGCCAGACTCAGGCGCTGGGTGGCGGCGTAGGTGAGGTAAAAGTCGTGGAAGTAGCGCCGGCGCCGGAGCGAGTCCTGGGGCTGCTCGTTGCCGTAGAAGGTGCTGCTATTGAGCAGCAGCTTGGCGCTGGGCTTCCACTGCAGCTGGGTGCCTAGGGCCTTGCCCTGGTTGGTTTCCCGAATGTTTTGCCAGCCATTGAGCACCAGCCCGGTCAGCGTCAGCTTAGGGTCCACTTCATAAGTGAAGCGCACTCCCGCCTCGTAGTAGGGCGAATTTTCGGCCATCAGCGAGCGCGTCAGCGTCCAGTTATCCTTCGAGAGGGCCGACTCGAACCCGATGTGCGAGCTAAAAATGCCCGCGTCGAGCCAAGCTTTGCGAAAGGGCCGGAAGCCGGCGTAGGCCTCGTAGATATGCTTGAGCACGGGGTCTTCGGCGGCGTAGTTGGCGCTCACGTAAGTGCCGGCGTGCAGGCCTAGGGCCCCGCGCACCCGCCCGTCGTCGTAGCGCGCCCCCAGCAGCGCGTTGTTCACCGCAAACTCGTTTTGGCGGTTGTGCGCGTACAAAAAGCCCGGTCGGTTGTTGGTGCCAGCGTGGTCGAAGTCGAAGCCGTAGTAGGCGTCCACAAAGCCGTAGTAGGTCAGCGGGTTGGCCGGGGCCGGCGCGGGCGCGGTGGCGTGGGTGGTGTCGGCCACGGCCGGGGCAGTTTGGGCCCAGGCCGCGCCGAGGGTGCTCAGCAGCAGGCCCGTAGCAAGAAGTTTTTTCATGAAAGTGAAGACCAATTGGGCAGCTGGCCGAAACTAGCCGCCGGTTTTTGGGGCGGACTACCACACAATGTATTGCGGCCGGAACCAGCACCCTAGGGCCGAGGTTTGCCCGAGGGGCTACTGCGCCGCGTCGAGCGCCAACTGAGCCGGACGGGTTACTAAATTTCTAAAGCCGCTCTGGGGAATTTTTGGAGCTAGGGGAGGCGCGGGCAACCGCCTGTTTCCGCGCGGCCCTTAGACTAGGTTTTGGCTTTTTGAAGCCTATTTGCAATGCTGATGGCCAAGCTTTGCGGTGCTGATAGCCAAGCGCCGCTTCGGCCCTAGGTTCTGGCACCCGTAACAAGGCCGGCCGGCGCGCTGGCTAGTACTACCTTGGCTTACACCCAAATTCCCATGCCTACTCCCGACGAAAACTTCGCGCAAACTGGCCTGCGCCTGCCGCCCGCTCCCACGCCCCTGGGCGTATACAAGCCTTGCCTGGTTGATGGCCGGCACCTCTACGTATCGGGCCACGGGCCGGTGCAAGACGATAAGAGCCTGATTATCGGCCGCATCGGCGCCGACCTTGACTTGGAAGGCGGCAAGCTAGCCGCCCGGCAGGTGGGCCTCACCATCCTGGCTACCATCGTGGCCAATTTGGGCAGCCTCAACAAGGTCAGGCGCGTTATCAAGGTGCTGGGCATGGTGAACTGCCCGCCCGATTTTGAGCGCCACCCCTACGTCATCAACGGGTGCAGCGAGCTCTTTGCCCAGGTCTGGGGGCCCGACCACGGCATTGGCGTGCGCAGCGCCGTGGGCTTCGGCTCGCTGCCCGATAATATTCCGGTCGAGGTGGAGGCGCTATTTGAGCTGGCGTAACGTCTTCTACTGATGATGCTTATGGACTCGCAGGAGTGGTTTCGCATTGCAAACGTGGCGGCGCTCGACACGCCCGCGCTGGTGGTGTACCCCGCGCGGGTGGCCCACAACCTGGCGCTGCTCACCGCCCAGATTGACGACCTAGGGCGGCTGCGCCCGCACATCAAAACCCACAAAAGCCGCGAGGCCGTGGGGCTGACTTTGGCCGCGGGCATCACCAAGTTTAAGTGCGCCACCATCGCCGAGGCCGAGCTGCTGGGCCAGTGCCAGGCGCCCGATGCGCTACTGGCCTACCAGCCCGTGGGCCCCAAGGCCCGCCGCCTGCTTGCCCTCATGCAGCAGTACCCGCGCACCCGCTTTTCGTGCTTGGTCGATGACTACGAAGCCGCCCGGCAGCTAAGCGCTCTGGCTCAGGATGCTCAGCTAGCGGTGCCGGTATTCATCGACCTGAACGTAGGCATGAACCGCTCGGGCCTGCCCCCGGCGGCGGCGCTTGGTTTTTACCAGCAGTGCCAGGAGCTACCCCACCTCGACGTAGTGGGCCTGCACGCCTACGATGGCCACATTCACGACGAAAGCCTGGCCGTGCGTACCGCGCGCTGCCACGAGGCTTTTGCGCCGGTGGCCGCGTTGGCGGCGCAGTTGCAGGCCCTAGGGGGCGCGCCCGTTATCGTGGCGGGCGGCACGCCCACGTTTCCGGTGCACGCCGCCCGGCCGGGCGTGGAGTGCAGCCCCGGCACGTTTATTTACTGGGATGGCGGCTACGGCCGGGCGTGTGCGGAGCAGCCTTTCCGGCCGGCGGCGCTGGTGCTGAGCCGCGTGGTGTCGCGGCCCACGGCCACTACGCTGTGCCTGGACCTCGGGCACAAAGCCATTGCCTCGGAAAGCCCTTTGGATAAGCGCATTACCTTTTTGAACGCGCCCGAGCTGCGCCCCATCGGCCACAGCGAAGAGCACCTGGTGGTGGAGGCCGGGCCCGGCCACGGCTACCGGGTGGGCGACGTGCTCTACGGCCTGCCGCACCACATTTGCCCCACGGTGGCGCTCTACGCGCAGGCCGTGGCCATCGACGCCCACCACCACGCAGCGGGCGCGTGGCCCACGGTAGCCCGCGACCGTGCGCTTACCGTGTAGCTTATGCTGATTGTAGACGCGCACCTCGATCTGAGCATGAACGCCCTGGAGTGGAACCGCGACCTGACCCAGCCCGTGGCCGCCCTCAACGCGCGCGAAGCCGGCCTGACCGACAAGCCCGACCGGGGCCGCGCCGTGGTGAGTTTGCCCGCGCTGCGCCAGGGCAACATCGGGCTGGTGGTGGCCACCCAACTGGCGCGCTACGTGGCGCCCGGCAACCCCCTGCCCGGCTGGCACTCGCCCGCCCAGGCCTGGGACCAAACCCAGGGCCAGCTGGCCTGGTACCAAGCTATGGAAGCGGCCGGCGAACTAACGCAGGTGCGCGACCGTGCTACTCTGGAGCAGCACCTGCGCCTTTGGGCCGACGACAGCCCTAGGGACCGCAAGCCCATCGGCTACATCCTGAGCCTGGAAGGGGCCGACTCGCTCATCACCGTGGGGCACTTGGCGCGGGCTTACCAGTACGGGCTGCGCGCCGTGGGGCCCGCCCACTACGGGCCCGGCCGCTACGCCCAGGGCACCGAGGCCACCGGCTTTATGGGTTCTGCGGGCCGCGCGCTGCTGCGCGAGATGGAGCGCCTGAACATCATTCTGGACGCGATTCACTTGTGCGACGACAGCTTTTGGGAGGCGCTCGACCACTTCAACGGGCCCGTGTGGGCCAGCCACAACAACTGCCGGGCCCTGGTGCCCCACCACCGCCAGTACAGCGACGAGCAGCTGCGGGCGCTGGCTGCCCGCGGCGCTGTGATTGGCGCCGCCCTCGACGCCTGGATGCTGGTGCCGAACTGGGTGCGGGGCGTATCCACGCCCCTAAGCACGCGCTGCAACCTGGAAATGGTGCTCGACCACATCGACCATATTTGCCAGGTGGTGGGCAGCGCCCGGCACGTGGGCCTGGGCACCGACCTCGACGGCGCCTTCGGCCGCGAGCAGTGCCCCTACGACTTGGAAACCATTGCCGACCTGCAAAAAATACCCAACCTACTGGCCAAGCGCGGCTACTCAACCCCGGATATTGAGGGCCTGATGCATGGCAACTGGCTGCGTTTTTTGCGCAACGCGTGGCCAACCTAGCGGCCCAACCTGGCGCCTTATCCTGCTATTGTTCGCATGACTCGCATGACTACCTACCTCGCGCTCGGGCTGGGCCTGCTCGCTACCACCGCCGGCGCCCAGGCGAGCCCGCCGCTCTACCAAAACCGCCAGGCGCCCACCGAAGCGCGGGTGCAGGACCTGCTCGCCCGCATGACGACCGAGGAGAAAGTGGGCCAGCTCTCGACCCTCCTAGGGTGGGAAATGTATGAGAAAGACGGCCAGCGGATGGGCATCAGCGCGGCGTATAAAAAGGCGGTGGATGAGCGCTACATCGGCGCGCTGTGGGCCACGCTGCGCGCCGACCCCTGGACCCGGAAAACTTTGCGCACGGGCCTCAACCCCAAGCTGGCCGCCGAGGCCACCAACGCCCTGCAGCACTACGCGGTGGAGCACACCCGGCTGCACATCCCCTTGCTGCTGGCCGAGGAGTGCCCGCACGGCCACATGGCCATCGGCACCACGGTATTTCCCACGTCCATTGGCCAGAGCAGCACCTGGGACCCAGCCCTGATACGGCGCATGGCGGCCGCCATTGCCACCGAGGCGCGGGTGCAGGGCGCTCACATCGGCTACGGCCCGGTGCTGGACCTAGCCCGCGAGCCGCGCTGGTCGCGGGTGGAGGAAACCTACGGCGAAGACCCCGTGCTGAGCAGCCAGATGGGCGTGGCGATGGTGCAGGGGTTTCAGGGCGCCAGCCTCAAGAGCGGCGTCAACATCGTGTCTACCCTCAAGCACTTTACGGCCTACGGCGTGCCCGAGGGCGGCCACAACGGCGGCAGCAGCAGCACGGGCCAGCGCGAGCTGCTGCAGAGCTTTTTGCCGCCTTTTCGGGCGGCGGTGCAGGCCGGGGCGCAGTCCATTATGACGGCCTACAACTCCATCGACGGGGTGCCGTGCTCGGCCAACCGCTTTTTGCTGACCGACGTGCTGCGCCAGCAGTGGGGCTTCCAGGGCTTCACGGTGTCGGACTTGGGCAGCATTTCGGGCCTGGTGCATAACCACCGCGTGGCCGCTACGCCAGCCGAGGCGGCGGCGCTGGCCCTCAACGCCGGCCTCGACGACGACCTCGGCGGCTACGGTTTTGACAAGGAGCTGCTGGCCGCCATTGCGCAGAAGCTGGTGGCGCCCGCGGTGCTCGACCGCGCCGTGGGCCGGGTGCTGCAAGTAAAGTTTGAGCTGGGCCTGTTTGAAAACCCCTACGTAGACCCTAGCCAGGCCGCCAAGCTGGTGCGCACGCCGGCCCACGTGCAATTGGCCCGGCAGGTAGCGCAGGAGTCGGTGGTGCTGCTCAAGAACGAACAGCACCTGCTGCCGCTCGCCAAAACCTTGCAGCGCATTGCCGTAATCGGCCCCAACGCCGATAATATCTACAACCAGCTGGGCGACTACACGGCGCCCCAGCCCGCCGGCAACGTGGTGACGGTGCTCGCCGGCATCCGGGCCAAGCTGCCCGCGGCGCAGGTGCTCTACGCCAAAGGCTGCGCCATTCGGGATACCGCCCGCGCCAACATTGCCGAGGCCGTGGCGGCGGCCCGCCAGGCCCAGGTGGCCGTGGTGGTCCTAGGGGGCTCCAGCGCCCGCGACTTCCAAACGGAATACCAAAGCACGGGCGCGGCCACCGTCACGGCCGCGGCGGGCAGCCAGGTTATCAGCGACATGGAAAGCGGCGAGGGCTACGACCGCGCCACCCTCGATTTGCTCGGTCAGCAACTGGAATTGCTGCAAGCCGTGGTAGCCACCGGTACGCCGGTGGTAGTGGTGCTCATCAAAGGCCGCCCGCTAAACTTGAACTGGCTGGCCACCCACGTGCCCGCCGTGCTCGATGCCTGGTACCCCGGCCAGGAAGGCGGCCACGCCGTGGCCGACGTGCTGTTTGGCGACTACAACCCGGCCGGCCGCCTGCCCATCTCGGTGCCCAAAAACGTGGGGCAATTGCCGGTGTACTACAACGCCAAGCGCCCCGCGCCGCACGGCTACGTCGAAACCGACGCCAAGCCGCTCTACAGCTTCGGCCACGGCCTGAGCTACAGTAAATTTGAGTACTCCGACCTGCAAGCCAGCCCCACCGAAAGCCAGGGCACGGTGCGAGTGCAAGTGCGCTTCAAGGTGAAAAATACCAGCCAGCGGGCGGGCGACGAGGTAGCCCAGCTCTACCTGAGCGACGACGTCAGCTCGGTTGTCACCCCGGCCAAGCAGCTCAAGAAGTTTCGGCGCCTCCCGCTCAAAGCCGGTGAGCAGCAGGAAGTCACGTTCGACTTGACGGCGGAAGACCTGATGCTGCTCAACGGTAGTCTGCGCTGGGTAGTGGAGCCGGGCACGTTCACGCTCCTGCTAGGGGCCTCGTCGGAGGATATTCGGCTGCAGGCGCAGTTCAACGTGGCGCAGGGCGTGGAGAACGTGGTGCGGTAGCCGGCTCTTCGTCAACAGTTAGCAGGCTTTGGAGCCGCGCCGGCCCTAGGGTGCGAGTGGCGCAGAACGTGGGTGAGGCAGTAGCCAGGAGTAGTCCGTTTCTTTATTTTTTTAGGCTTTGGGGCAAACTTTCATAAAAATTTAACCTAAGTTCTTGGTCTTGCCAAAAAAACTGGGTTTATTTACAAAAAATCTGGTTCCTTACCCATGAGTTCGTTATTAGCCCTAGAGGAAACTCACCTGGCGCGACTTAACAACGTGGAGCGACGCAAGCATATTCAGAAGCTTAAGATAGTTAAGCACTTGTATGTGAAAGGGGCCAAGACGAACGCCGATATCTGCACCCGGTTTCGTATCAGCTCCCCCACTTCCATTGCCGTGCTCAGCGAGCTGGTGGCGGAGGGGCTGGTGGAAAAGCAGGGCCGCGGCAAGTCGCTGGGGGGCCGCAAGCCCGAACTATACGGGTTATGCGACGGCTCTTTGTTCGTGCTGAGCATCCACGTGGAGAAATTCAAGACGCGGATGGCCATCTTTGATAATAACAATCATATTATCAACGAGGTACATACCTTCGCCATTGCGCTTACGCAGGACCTGCAAGCGCTGGCGCCCATCGTGGCGCGTGCCCAGGAGCTGCTGGCCGCTGCGGGCATTGAGCTAAAAAAGCTGGTGGGCGTGGGCATTAGCATGCCCGGCCTGGTTGACTCGAAGGAAGGCAACAACCACACGTATCTGCTCACGAACGGGGAGCCGGCGTCGCTGCAACAGCTGCTGGAAGAGCAGTTTGGCAAACCGGTTTTCCTGCAAAACGATGCCAAAAGCGCGGCCCTGGCCGAGTACCGCTTTGGCTTGGCGCACGGGCGGCGCGACGTGCTGGTGCTGTCCATGGACTGGGGTATGGGCATGGGCATGCTCCTCGACGGCAAGCTGCGAAGCGGCGCGTCGGGCTTCGCCGGCGAGTTTGGGCACATTCCGCTCGTGGAGGGCGGGGCACTGTGCCCCTGCGGCAAGCGCGGCTGCCTCGAAACGGTGGCCTCGGGCAGTGCCGTGGTGCGCATAGCTCAGGCGGGCATCCGGGCGGGGCAAAACACGCTGCTGAACAAGCTGAGCGCCCGGGCGCTAACCCAACTGGAGCCCGAGCAGGTGTACGAGGCCGCCCACCAGGGCGACCAGTTTGCCATCAACACGCTGGCCGAGGCTGGCACCAACTTGGGCAAGGGCATCGCCATTCTCATCCAGCTCTTCAATCCCGAGCTTATCATTTTGGGCGGCGCGATGGCGCAGGCCAAGCAGTTCATCTTGCCCAGCATTCAGCAGGCCATCAACACCTACTGCATGGCCCAGCTGCGCGAAAAAACCAGCCTCGTCGTGTCGGAGCTCGGCAACAAGGCCGTGATTCTGGGCTCGGTGGCCACGGTGATGGAGAATATTTTTGAAAGCTACCTGGAGCTGGCCTAGGCCCGCCCGGCTGGACCGGGCCGGCACCGGCTTTGGGGATGCTGACTAGTTGCTTTACCTTGATTTACAGACCCTAGCCCTTTTGCCAACCTCTACGCTTCGGAGCCATGCCCAACGTCTCGCACCCCCTCATGACCCGCCTGAACCTCCTGGAGGAAACGCGCTTTGAAAAGCTGCCGGTAACCGTGTACCGCAACCAGCGGGAGGCCTCGGTGCAGGTGGCCGCGCGCATTGCCGCCCTCATCCGGGGCAAGCAGCAGCGGGGCGAAAAGGCCGTGCTGGGCCTGGCTACCGGGGCTACGCCGGTGGGCGTGTACGCGGAGCTGGTGCGCCTGCACCGCGAGGAAAACCTGAGTTTCAAAAACGTGGTGACGTTCAACTTGGACGAGTATTACCCCATGCCGCCCACCTCGCCGCAGAGCTACGTCACGTTCATGCACGAGAACCTGTTCGACCACATCGACATCGAGCCGGCCAACGTGCACCTGCCCGACGGCACGCTGGCGCCCGATGAGGTAGCCGCCTTCTGCCTCCACTACGAGCGTCAGATTGAGGCGCACGGCAGGCTCGATTTGCAGATTCTGGGCATCGGGCGCACGGGCCACGTGGGCTTCAACGAGCCGGGCTCGGCGCCCAACTCGGGCACGCGCCTGGTGACCCTGGACGACCTAACGCGCCGCGACGCCTCGCGCGACTTTGGTGGCAAGGAGAACGTGCCTACCAAGGCCATTACGATGGGCATCGGCACCATCTTCAAGGCCCACGAAATTATTTTGATGGCCTGGAGCGGCAAGAAGGCGCCCATCATCAAGAAAGCCGTGGAGGGCGAGGTATCGAGCGAGGTGCCCGCCACGTATTTGCAGCTGGCTGATAACGTGGAGTTTGTGCTGGACGAGGACGCCGCCGCCGAGCTGACGCGCTTCGACAAGCCCTGGCTGGTGAAGGACTGCGAGTGGGCTGAGCCGCTCATCAAGAAGGCGGTTATCTGGCTCTCGAACACCCTAGGGAAGCCCATTTTGAAGCTGACCGACGAGGACTACAACGCCAACGGCATGGCCCAGCTGGCCACCGAGCGCGGCCCGGCCTACACCATCAACATCCACATTTTCAACCAGCTGCAGCACACCATTACGGGCTGGCCGGGTGGCAAGCCGGGCGCCGACGACTCGCAGCGCCCCGAGCGGGCCCTGCCCGAGCAGAAGCACGTTATTATCTTCTCGCCCCACCCCGACGACGATGTGATTTCGATGGGCGGCACCTTTATCCGCCTCATCGACCAGGGCCACGACGTGCACGTGGCCTACCAAACCTCGGGCAACACGGCCGTGTGGGACGACGACGTGCTGCGCTACGTGGAGTTCGCCATCGACTTTGAGGGGAGCCTGGGCCGGGATACCGGCCAGCTGCGGGCGGTGTATGAGAACATGCGGCAGTTCATCGGGCAGAAGCAGCCTAACCAGCCCGACTCGCAGGAAATTCGGAACGTGAAGAGCTTCATTCGGAAGAGCGAGGCCATTGCGGGCGCCCGCTACGCCGGCCTGCCCGACAGCCACATCCACTTCCAGGCCCTGCCCTTCTACGAGTCGGGCAAGACCTCGAAAAGCGCGGTAACGGATAAAGACATTGAGCTGACCATGAAGCTCTTGCAGCAGGTGCAGCCGCAGCAGGTATTCGTGGCCGGCGACTTTGCCGACCCCAACGGCACGCACATCGTGTGCTTCAACATCGTGACCGAGTCGCTGCGGCGCCTGCGCGCAACCGAAGCCTGGGTGGCCGACTGCTGGGTGTGGATGTACCGCGGCGCCTGGCACGAGTTTAAGCCCTACGAGATTGAGATGGCCGTGCCGCTCTCGCCGCAGGAAGTGCTGCGCAAGCGCAACGCCATCTTCAAGCACCAGAGCCAGAAGGACACGCCGGTATTTCCGGGCGACGACGCCCGCGAGTTTTGGGTGCGCGCCGAGCACCGCAACCGCGAAACCGCCCAGCAGTACGACCGCCTGGGCATGGCCAACTACGAGGCCATGGAAGCCTTCGTGCGGTGGAAGTTTTAGTGGGGCTGGCCCCTAGCAGTAGTCGAAACCCCATGAGTAGCAGCAAGTACCTAGGCGTTGATATTGGCGGCACAAAAATCCACGCTGGTATCGTGCAGGCGGGTAAGCTGGACCAGGAAATCCGCTTTGAAACCGCGGCCGCGGCGCCCAAGGAGCAGATTCTGGCCGAGCTGACCCGGCAGCTGGCCCCGCTGGTGACGGCCGACGTGGCGGGCATCGGCATCGGCGTGCCGGGGCTGGTAGACGAGGCCAACGGCATCGTGCACAACGTGCAAAACATCCCGGCCTGGCGCGAGGTGCACCTGGGGCCGCACCTGGCCCGCTGCTTTGGCAAGCCGGTGCACCTGAGCAACGACGCCAACGCATTTGCCGTGGGCGAGAAGCTCTACGGCCAGGGCCAGCCCTACGCCAACCTGGTGGGTTTGGCGCTCGGCACCGGCCTAGGGGCGGGCATCATCATCAACCACCAGCTGCACTCGGGCACGCTGGCGAGCGCCGGCGAATTTGGCATGATTCCGTACCTCGACAAAACCCTGGAGGATTATTGCAGCGGCAAGTTTTTTGAGCAGCGCACCGGCCGGTCGGGCGCTGCGTGGCAGGCGCGGGCCCGGCAGGGCGACGCAGCGGCCCTGGCCGTGTACGCCGAGTTTGGCCGGCACCTGGGGCGGGCGCTGCACATTATCCTGTACGCCCTTGCGCCCGAGGCCATTTTGCTGGGCGGCTCAGTCAGCCAGGGCTTCGAGTTTTTCCGCGGGGGCCTGTCCGAGAGCCTAGGGGCCTTCCCGTTCCCGCTCGTGACGGAGCGGCTGGTGGTGGCGCCCTCGGCCCTCGGCAACGCGGCCGTGCTGGGCGCGGCGGCCCTTTGCCACCTCAAGCAGGCTCCCTTTGCCTACCTGCCCCCGGCGCCCGCGCTATGAGTTAGGCGCTGCCGCCCGGCCTGCTGGTCCACCCCTCTTACTCCGGCCTTCTTTTCGAATGACACCCTTTCGATTCCTGCTTTTATTCCTAGTCCTGGCGGGCGCGTACCCGCTGGCGGCGCAGCAACGCTACGAGCTAAACGCCGGCTGGCGGGGCCGGCCCATCGGCCAGGTAACGGCCACGGGCGCGCAGCTTTCGCAGCCGGGCTATGCCCTAGGGGGCTGGCAGCCGGCGGTGGTGCCGGGCACGGTGCTTACCACGCAGCTGGCCAACCAGCAGGTGCCCGACCCGTTTTTTGGGATGAACAACGAGCGCATTCCCGACATCTACAAAACCGGGCGCGCCTACTACACCTACTGGTTTGTCAAGGACTTTCGGGAGGCACCAGCCGCGGGCGGCGGGCAGGTGTGGCTGCACTTGCGGGGCGTGAACTACAGCTGCGAGGTGTACCTGAATGGGCAAAAGCTGAACAAGCAGACGCACCACGGCATGTTTTTGCGCCAGACCTACAACATCACGCCCTACCTGGCCCCGGACGGCCGCAACCGCCTGGCCGTGGTGGTGTACCCGCCCGACCCGGTGGGCAACCCCAACGGCGGCCAGGGCGGCGACGGCACCATTGCCCGCAACGTGGCCACGCAGTACACGGCCGGCTGGGACTGGATTCGGCCCATCCGGGACCGCAACACCGGCATTTGGGATAAGGTGACGATTGAAAAAACCCAGCAGGTGGACCTCAAAAATCCGCACGTAATTACCCGCGTGCCTGGCATGCGCCAGCCCGGCGGCTCCCAGGCCCCGGCCATTATCCGGGTAACGGCCGAGCTGGAAAACCCGACCGCCCAGCCGGTGGCCGGGGTGGTGCAGTACGCCCTAGGGGGCCAGCTGGTGCGGCAGGCCGTGACGGTGCCCGCGCGCAGCACCCGGCAGGTGAGCCTGCCCGCCCTGACGCTGCCAAGCCCCAGGCTGTGGTGGCCCAATGGCTACGGCCCGCAACACCTTTACCCCCTCCGGATGCAGTTTCTGGTGGGTGGCAAAACGGTGTCGGATGAAGAGAACCTGCAAGTGGGCGTGCGCGAAATCCGCCACCAGTGGAACGACCGGACCCAGAGCATGCAGGTGTTGGTGAATGGCCAGAAGCTCTTTATTAAGGGCGGCAACTGGATTATCTCGGATGCCATGCTGCGCTTTAGCAAGGCGCGCTACGAGGCCGAAATTCGGTTTCACCGCGACATGAACCTGAACCTCATCCGCATTTGGGGCGGCGCGCTGGTTGAGCGGCCCGAATTTTACGAGGCCTGCGACAAGTACGGGCTGCTGGTGATGCAGGACTTTTGGGTGAGTGGCGACGCCAACGGCCGCTGGGTAGACCCCCAGAAGCTGGAGGACCAGTACACCCGCCGCCAGTATCCCAACGACCACCGGCTGTTCATCAACTCGGTGGCCGACCAGGTGAAGCTGGTGCGCAACCACGCCTCGCTGGCCATCTGGTGCGGCGGCAACGAAATCACGCCCCCTAGGGATATTCTGGCGGCCATGCAGGATACCATTTTGCCCCGGCTCGATGGCACGCGCTGGTTTATCCCGTTCTCCAACGCCGACAGCATGTCCTATAATAACCTGGGCGGCAACGGCGACGGCCCCTACGGCATTCAGCCCATCAGCCAGTTTTGGGGGCACCGCACGTTCCCCTTCAACTCGGAAGTGGGCTCGGTGGGCACGGGCGATGTGGAGTCGCTGGCGCGCTTTCTGCCGCCGGCCAATATGGTAGCGCCGCGCTACCTGGGGCCTACCGCCAAGCCCACCGAGCAGGTCGATTCGGTGTGGACTTACCACACCTACATCGGCTACGAGCAGTACCTGCTGCCCTACGGCGCGCCCCAGGACGTGCGCGACTTCGGCCTCAAGGCCCAGCTCGTCAACTACGACCAGTACCGCGCCCTGATGGAGGGCTTCAGTGCCCACATGTGGGAGTGGTACACGGGCAGCATCATCTGGAAAACCCAGAACCCCTGGACCGCCCTGCGCGGCCAGCTGTACGACTACTACCTCGACCCCAACGCCGGCCTCTACGGCCTGCGCAGCGGCAGCGAGCCCCTGCACGTGATGTACAACCCGGTGGATAGTATGGTGACGCTCGTCAACAATGGGTTCGAAGTGCAGCGCGACCTGATGCTGGTGGTAGACGCCTACGACATGGCCGGCAAACGGACGCCCGTCACGCAGGTGCTGGTCGAAATCAACCCCTCTTCGGCCAAGCGCTACCTGCCCATCAATGGCCTCGTGAAGCAACTGGGCCGGCAGCAGGGCCTGTTCCTGTCCCTGCAATTGCAGGATTTGCGCAAGCAGGTGCTCAGCAACAACTTTTACTGGCTGCCCGATGCCAAGGGCGAATACTCGGGGCTGCAGGCGATGGCCAAGGCAACCCCTAGGGTCAGCACCCGGCTGGTAGCGCCCGGCAAAATCGACGTCACGCTCAGCAACCCGGCCGGCGCGCCGGTCGCCTTTTTTAACCGCCTGGCCCTCGTCAATCCCCAGACGCAGCAGCGCATTTTGCCCGTGTTCTACACCGACAACTACGTGTCGGTGCTGCCCGGCGCAAGCAAGACCATCGGCCTAACCTACACCCCGGCGGCCGGCGGGTCCGCGCCGGTCGTATCGGTAGAAGGCTGGAACGTGGCCAAGCAGCTGGTGCCCGTGGCCGGCCAGTAAACCTATTTATTCCTAACCCACCCTAGGACGATGCAGAATTATTCAAGTGGAAACCAGAAAGGCGGTCATGCTGAGTTCCGCGAAGCGTCTCTCCCAAACAACCCCACTGACGCGGGAGAGATGCTTCGCGGAACTCAGCATGACCGTCCTTTTCAACTGCTAGCCGCGCTTGCGCTACTAGCTGGTTGCCTCGCCGCCCTACCCGCCGCCGCCCAAAAGGCCGCTGCCAGCAAGCCGCCCAGTTTCACGCAGTACGTGGACCCCTACATCGGCACCGGGTTTCACGGCCACGTCTTTTTGGGGGCCAACGTGCCGTTTGGGGCGGTGCAGCTCGGGCCGGTCAACCTCTCCGAGGGGTGGGACTGGTGCTCGGGCTACCATTATTCCGACTCCACCATCGTGGGCTTCTCGCACACGCACCTCAGCGGCACCGGCATCGGCGACCTGGGCGACGTGGCCATTATGCCCACTACGGGCGCGGTGCTGGTGCGCAAGGGCACGCTCAAACACCCCGAAAGGGGCTTCGTATCGCTGTTTTCGCATAAGGAAGAAACCGTGCGGCCCGGCTACTACGCCGTGCAGCTCAGGCGCTACCACATCAAGGCCGAGCTGACGGCCACCGAGCGGGTGGGCTTTCACCAGTACACCTTCCCTAGGGCCGACGCGGCGCACCTCATCATCGACTTGCAGCAGGGCATTGGCTGGGACTTAGCCACCGATACGCACCTCGAGCAGCTCAACGACAGCACGCTGGTAGGCTACCGTTTTTCCAAGGGCTGGGCGGTGAAGCAGCGCCTCTACTTCGCGGCCATTTTGTCGAAGCCCATCCGCCAGTTTACCAGCCTGCAAGTCACGGATTCGCTGGGCAACACGACGCCCGCCGCCACCGGCAACCGCCTGAAAGGCGTCGTGACCTTTGCCACCACGGCGGGCGAAGTGGTGAAGCTGAAAGTGGGCATCTCGCCCGTCAGCACCGCGGGCGCGCTGGCCAATATCCGGGCCGAGCTTCCGGGCTGGAACTTCCCTAGGGTGGTGGCCGCCGCCGAGGCCGCCTGGAACCAGGAGCTGCAAAAAGTGCGCGTGCAGGCCGACCCGGCCCGGCTGAGAACCTTTTACACGGCGCTCTACCACACCATGGTGGCGCCCTCCATCTTCAACGACCACAACGGCGACTACTGGGGCACCGACCAGCAGGCGCACCCCAACCCCGGCTTCACCAACCTCACCACGTTTTCGCTCTGGGACACCTACCGGGCGGCGCACCCGCTCTTTACGCTGCTGCAGTCCCAGCGCGTGAATGACATGGTGCGCTCGATGCTGGCCATTTATCAGCAGCAGGGCAAGCTGCCGGTGTGGCACCTCATGGCCAACGAAACCAACTGCATGGTGGGCTACAGCGCCGTGCCGGTGGTGGCCGATGCCTACCTCAAGGGCTTTAAGGGCTTCGACGCCAACCTGGCCTACGAGGCCGTGAAAGCCACCGCCATGCGCGACGAATCGGGCCTGCAAGCCGTGAGACCCTAGGGTTCATTCCGGCCGACAGCGAGGTCGAGAACGTGTCGAAGGGCCTTGAGTACGCCATCGACGACTGGTGCATTGCGCAGATGGCCAAGAAGCTGGGCAAAACCGCCGACTACGCCTACTTCAGCAAGCGCGCCCAGAACTACCGGCACTACTTCGACAAGCGCGTGGGCTTCATGCGCGGCCGGGTGTCGCAAACGGAGTGGCGCACGCCGTTCAGCCCGTTCTCGTCGGTGCACATGAAAAGCGACTTCACCGAGGGCAACGCTTGGCAGTACACCTGGCTGGTGCCGCAGGACGTGGAGGGCCTCATTAACCTCCTAGGGGGCGAAAAGCGCTTCAGTGAGAAGCTCGATTCGCTGTTCACCGTGAAGGGCGATATGGGCGCCGAGGCCTCGCCCGATATTTCGGGCCTCATCGGCATGTATGCGCACGGCAACGAGCCGGGCCACCACATCACCTACCTCTACAGCTACGTGGGCCAGCCCTGGAAAACGGCCGAGAAGGTCCGCTTCATCACCGACAACTTCTACACCACCAAGCCCGACGGCATCATCGGCAACGAGGACGTGGGGCAGATGTCGGCCTGGCACGTGCTCTCGACCCTAGGGTTTTACCCGCTCAACCCGGCCAACGGTAGCTATATATTTGGCAGCCCGTCGGTTAGCCAGGCCACCGTGACGCTGGCCGCCGGCAAAACCCTCACCATTATTGCCCACCACAACAGCGCCGCCAACAAGTACATTCAGCGCGTTACGCGCAACGGGCGGCCCTATTCCAAGTCCTACATCACCCACCAGGACTTGCTGCGGGGCGGTAGCCTCGTGTTTGAAATGGGGCCTAGGCCCAGCCCCACCTGGGGCGTGGCCCCGGCCGACCGGCCGCGGTCGGTGCTGCCGTAAGGCAGCTTACCCGCCGGCGGGCGGGGGCGAGTTCGCGCGCCGGCGCGCCCTTATTTTCAGCTAGTTTTCAGCTAGCGCATACTTCGCCTCCCAAACTCGTATAGGCAGCCATACTTTTCTTTTTCCGTATGCTGCCCGCCGACCAACTTGCCCTCACTATCCCGGCCACTACCAAGCCCCGCGTGGTGGTGGTAGGCGGCGGCTTTGCGGGGGTGAACCTGCTCAAGAACCTGCCCGGCGACCTGTTTCAGGTGGTGCTGCTGAGCAAGACTAACTACTTCGGCTTCTGGCCGTTGCTCTACCAGGTGGCCACGGCCGAGCTGGAAGCCGAGTCGATTGGCGAGCCCCTGCGCCAGCTGTTCGAAGGCCACGCCGACTTCCACTTTCGGTGCGTGAACGTGAGCGGCCTCGACCCCGCCGCCCAGGTGGTGCACACGCCCGTGGGCGACCTGCGCTACGACTACCTGGTGCTGGCAACGGGTACGGCCACCAATTTTTTGGGCAACCAGGAGATTGAGCAGAAGTCCCTAGGCCTGAAGGACATTGGCGAGGCCGTGGGGCTGCGCAACCACCTGCTGCAAACCTTCGAGCAAGCCAACCTAGCCCAAGCCCCCGCCGAGCGGCAGCGCCTGCTCACCTTCGTACTGGCCGGAGCCGGGCCCACGGGCGTCGAGCTGGCGGCCTCGCTGGCCCAGATGCGGCGGCACACGCTGCCCCAGGAGTACCCCGACCTCGACTTTGGGCAGATGAATATTTACCTGGTAGATGGCGCCGACCGGGTGCTGCCCCCCATGTCGGACTACGCCAGCCGGCACGCCCACCAGTACTTGCAAGAGCTAGGAGTAGGCATCAAGCTCAAGAAACTGGTGGACTCGTACGACGGGCAAACGGTGACGTTTAAGGACGGCGAAACCCTGGCGGCCGGCACGCTGGTGTGGGCGGCCGGGGTGCAGGGCGCCACCATTGGGGGCCTGCCGCCCGAAAAAATCGAGCACAGCCGCTACCTGGTCAATGGCTTCAGCATGGTGCTGGGCTACCAAAACGTGTTTGCCGTGGGCGACGTGGCCCTGATGAAAAGCCCGGCCTTCCCCAAGGGCCACCCGCAGGTGGCGCCGCCCGCCATGCAGCAGGGCACGGCGCTGGGCCAGAACCTAGTGCGCCAGCTGCGGGGCGAGCCCTGGCAGCCGTTCGAGTACGTTGACAAGGGTACGCTGGCCATTGTGGGCCGGGGCCGGGCCGTGGCCGACCTGCCCGACAACGTGCACCTAGGAGGCCGCATGGCCTGGCTCACCTGGCTGACGGTGCACCTCTTCTACCTGTCGGGCTTCCGCAACAAGCTGCTGGTGGCTACCAGCTGGGCGTACCGCATTTTCACGCAGCAGCGCGGCTCCAGCCTCATTATCCAGCCGCGCGCCCCGCTCGAAAGCCAAGCGCCCCCGGCGCAGCTAGGCCAAGCGGTGGCTGGCTAGCGGCCGGCCGGTGGGGCCCTAGGGGCTCGGGGCGGGCGCTACCTTGCGGGCGTATTCTCCTGCCTTGCTGCCCATGCGCTACTCGCTTCCCCTGCTGGCTACGTTTGCCCTGCTCGCCTGCTCGTCGCCCCAAACTACCAACACCGCTGGCCCTAGCTTCGCCGCCGCCGCGCCCACCCAAGCCGTTGCCTTCCCCGAAACCTTCGAGAGCGGCTCGAAAGGCGCCTATGAGCCCGGTGCCGTAAACCTGGCCACTGGCCCCTGGCAGTTTACGGAGGCGCTGGTGGGCGGCACCGAGCAAGACCACAAGGATGGCGCGCACGCGGCGCGCCTGCGGGCCGGCGGCCGCCTCACCATGCAGTTTGACGCGCCGGCGGGCGGGCGGCGCATTCGGGTGCTGGCCGCCGCCTACGGCACCGATGCCTCCAGCACCTGGGAGCTGTGGCTGAGCCGCGACCACGGCCGCACCTGGCGCCGCCAGGGCCTGCCCCAAACCGCCAGCGGCCCCACCCCGCGCCTGGCCTTGTTCGAGGGTCTGACCACCGAGCCCCTGCGCCTGGAGCTGCGCAAAACCGACGCCGGCAAGGGCCGCCTCAACCTTGACGATATCAGCCTGGAAACCGGGAGCGGCCCCGTAGCGGCCGGGCCAGGCAGCGCTGCCCCTAGCCCCGCTACCGCACCCCAAGCCAGCGACGATTATTTCAAAAACCGCGGCACTACCGCCCCGGCCGCTGCGCCCGCGCCGCACCCAACGGGCACGGCCGGCGTGAGCACCGACGACGATAACCTGCTGCTGGGCAACCCCAGCGGCGCGGTTTCGGACCCCAACCAGCCTACTAACTACCTCTACGTGCACCCGCAGTACGCCACCGGCTACAACGCCCAGCGCGGCATCCCGGTGTGGACCAGCTGGCACGTGGGCCGCGCCGACCTCAGCAAGGCCGCGCCCCGGCAAAACGACTTCCGGGCCGACCCCGGCTTGCCGCGCCAGTTTTACCAGGTGACGCCCCAGAGCTACTCGGGCGCGGGCTTCGACAAGGGCCACAACTGCCCCAGCGGCGACCGCACGGCTAGCCTGGATGATAATTCGGCCACCTTTCTGATGAGCAATATGGTGCCTCAAGCCCCGCACAACAACCAGCAAACCTGGGCTCGCCTCGAAGAGTACACCCGCGCCCAGGTCGAGCGCGGCCAGGAGGCCTACGTGGTAATGGGCAGCTACGGCCGCGGCGGCACCGGCAAAAACGGCCCCGCCAGCACCATCGACCAGGGCCGCGTATCGGTGCCGGCCCGCCTCTGGAAAGTGGTGGTTTTCCTGCCCGAAGGCAGCCACGACCTCCAGCGCATCATCGCCGGCCAGGCCCGCGTGGTGGCCATCGACACGCCCAACGACGAGAGCATCAACCCCCGCTGGGAGCAGTACCTGACGTCGGTCGATAAGATTGAGGCCGCCTCGGGCCTCGACATTCTCAGCGCCCTGCCCCCGGCTACCCAGGCCCAGCTGCAAAGCCAGGTAGACAGCGGCCGGGCGCGCTAGCCTAGGCCGACGCCGCACCCCCTAGGGGCCGCACTGCGCCCTAGGCCCGGCCGCCCGCCAAAAAGCGCCCAATGGCCCGCACGTAGCCTTCGGCGTAGTCCTTCTCCGTCAGCTTTTCCTGCGCGCCCAGGTGGTCGCAGTCCACGGCCAGCAGCTGGCGGCGCTGGCCCCGGCGGGCGGCTTGCACCACGGCGGCCGAGTCGGCCAGGGGCACCTTTTTATCCTGCGTGCCCGCAATGAGCAGCCAGGGGCACGCCACGCGGGCGGCCACGCGCGGGTAGGCGGCGGCCGCAGCGGGCAGCGTCACGGTTTTGTGGTTGGCGGCTTTTTGATAGGCCACGATGCCCAGCAGGTTGCCGGGGTAGCCGTCGGTTATCAAAAAGGCGGGCCGGTCGCGGGCCGCTACTTCCGAGGCCATGATGCCACCCATCGACAGCCCCAGGATGCCCACTTGGTTGTGGGGCGCCAAGCGGCGCGCGGCGGCCAGCGCGGTGCGCAGGTCGGTGGCAAACTCGGGGTAGTAGAGTTGCTGCTGGTCGATGGCGAAGGCCTGGCTGTGGCCAAAACCTCGGTAGTCGAACAGCAGCGTGCGGTAGCCAGCCTGGGCCAGCGCCCACGCCAGGTAGAGGTTGCCCGACATGTTGTAGGCGTCGCCCCCGGCCACTACCAGCGTAGTGGGCTGGTCGGGCGCGTTGGCAGCGGGCTCAATCAGCCAGGCCACCAGCTGCACGTGGTCGGGCGTGGTCAGGGTGAGCTGCTGGTAGTGCAGGCCCAGCGTGTCGGGCTTGGCCCACCAGGTGGGGCTAGGCTTGAGGGCAAAAGCGGGGCCGGCCACCACCAGCGCCAGGCAAAAAAGTAAGGTGCGGAGCATATAACAAGCGAAAAACCAACGCCCCACGCGCTGGCTTTCCAACAGACCGGTTCCCCCCGGCGAGGTTGCACCGGATTGCCCCTACCCTACCTCCCAAACCGCCCCCCAAAAAAGTCGCCCTTGTTCCAGGTGGGCAGCACCGGGTTTTGGGCCACCAGGTAGCCGATGAGGAAGTTGAGCTGCGCGTACTTCACGCCCGCGGGCCAGTCGAAGGTGCCGCCCACGTAGTTGTCCTGCGGCTTGTGGTAGGTGCGGGCGCGCCAGGCTTGCACGGTGGTAGCCAGGTTGTTCTGCCCATCGGCGGTGCGGTTGCCGTACTTAATATGCAGGGCCGGTACGCCGCGCACCACAAAGCTGTACTGGTCGCTGCGAATAAAGCGGTTCTGGGTAGGCTCGGGGTCGGGCTCGATGCTGAGCTTGAGGTAGCGCGCCGCCACCTGCACCGGCGCCAGCAGCGACGAATGGTCGGCCCCTAGGGGCACCACGCTCAGCAAAGGCGCAATGATGGTGGGCATGTCGGTGTTGACGTCGGCCACCAGCGCCACGGGTGGCACCGTGGGAAAGCGCGCGAAGTACGCCGAGCCCAGCAGCCCCAGCTCCTCGCCAGTTACGAAGAGAAACAGGATGGAGCGCCGCGGGCGGGGCCGCAGCTTGGCATACATCTTACTGATTTCAAGCACGCTGGCTACGCCCGTGGCGTTGTCGTGCGCGCCGTTGTATATCGAGTCGCCCTCCACGGGGGCACCCACGCCCAGGTGGTCAAGGTGGGCGCTGTGCACCACGTAGGTGTCGCGCAGCAGCGGGTCGGCGCCCTCCAGCTTGCCCACCACGTTGTAACTATCAAAGTCCTGGTAGCGGCTGCGGTACTGCGCACTCAAGCGGCCCGGCAGCGCCTGCGAGGCCGGCCGGCCGGCGCGCAAGGAGCTCATTGCCTGCGCCGTATCCTGCGTGGCGCCGGCAAAGAGCTGCTGCAACGTAGCCGCGCTGATGCTGCCCACCAGCTGCGCCGAGCCCGCCGCGTAGCTGCGCGACACGGCCACCTTGCCGTCGGGCCCGAGGGCACTCACCACGCCCTTGGCAAAGTCGGGCAGGTGGGTATCGGGCCGGGGCAGGGCCAGCAGCACGCCCACCGCGCCGTGGCGAGCCGCCGTTTCGAGCACCGTGCGCACGTCGCTGAAATACTGGCGCTCATTGTCGCCAAACTGCCTAGGGGCCTGGCGCGTCACCACCACCACCTTGCCCTTCACGGCCAGCCCGGCGTAGTCGTCGTACTTCAGCTCGGGGGCCGAAATGCCGTAGCCCACGAACGCCAGCGGCGCATTTTCGACGCGCACCTCGGCCTGGCCGGGGTTAGGGTACAGGGCGGCTTCGGTGCCTAGGGCCAGCAACTGGGCGGCCCCGGCGGCGGGCTGCAGGCTAAGCGCGGCGCCCGCCTCTACGAAGGCGCGGCGCAGGCGCACGCGCTGGGTGTAGCCGCCGTGCTCGCCGGCCGGCTCTACGCCGGTTGCCCGCAACTGCTGCACCACATAGTCTACGGCCAGCTGGTAGCCGGGCGTGCCGGGCAGGCGGCCCCGCAGGCGGTCGTCGGCCAGGTAGCGCACGTGGGCCTCGAAGGCCGCGGGCTTGGTGGCGCCTAGGGCAGTTTCGGCGTTCTGGTCGATAACTTGGGCCGGGGCGGCCAGCCGGGCCAGCAGCAGCGCGGGCAGTAGCGAGAGGGTACGCAAGGAGTGGGGGCGGGCAATGCCCGCTGAGGTACGCTGAGATTTTGCGCAGGGGCGCAATGAAGCAGTTGAGGAGCCTAGGGCCTAGGTAGTAGTGAGCGCGGTTTTGAAGCCGGCCAGGCGGCCGGCCGCGTCGCGGCCCAGGGCGTAGGCACGGCGCTGGGAGTCGCTACCTACCAGGTACACTTGGGTGCCGTCCAGCTCCTGCCTTAGGTACAGCTGCAGCGCCTTGTAGCGGTTGGCCAGCGGCACGTCGTTCAGCACGCCGTGGTCGGCGGTATGGTTGGCCAAAAACGAAACCAGCGCCTGCTTTTCGACCTGGGCGCCGGCCGGCTCCCCTAGGGCCTGCAGCAGCTGCGCATCGGTGAGGTTGCCAACGGGCGCGGCGTAGCTCACGGCCTGCAGCGGCGCCTCGCTTTCACTTACGTAGCGCAGGCCCGCTACCAAGGGTTGCAGCTGGGCTAGGGTGGCATCGCTGGGGTCGGCAGCGGGCGCGGGCGCAGCAGCGGGCACGGCCAGACTGGCGGGCGCGGGCAGGCCGCTGCCGCCGGGCACCTGGGCGGCAATGGCGGTGGCCAGCTCCTGCATTCGCGCATCGGGCACGGTTATCTTGGGGTTGGCGAAGTTCATGTCGCCCACCTTATTAAGCGGAATGAGGTGGATGTGGGCGTGGGGCACTTCCAGCCCAATTACGGCCACGCCAATGCGCTGGCAGGGCACGGCCGCCCGCACGCCCTTAGCCACGCGCTGGGCAAACACGTGCAGCGCCGCCAGCGCCTGGGGCGTCATATCGAAGATGTAGTCGATTTCCTTTTTCGGAATGACGAGCGTGTGGCCCTGCACCAGGGGCGTGAGGTCGAGGAAGGCCAGGTGGTCGGCATCTTCGGCCACCTTGTAGGCGGGCAGCTCGCCGGCCACGATGCGCGAGAAAATGGAAGCCATTTGCTGAGTGATTGACGGTTAGCGTGTAGCAACCGCGGCCCGCAGCGCGGGTGCGAAAGCCTAGGGCAAATAACGCCACGAACGGCAGCAACCAGCCCTAGGCTATCAGGTAACGGCAAAAAAGAAGCAGCGCCTCGCAGCGCCGCTTTTTCTTCCACCATTAGGCTTTACTCGGTAGGCCCTAATTGCTACCGCCCTACTTCCAGCACTTCAAACTGGAGCTTGCCGGCGGGCACGGTTATTTCGGCCACGTCGCCCACTTCCTTGCCCAGCAGGCCCTTGCCGATAGGCGACTTCACCGAGATTTTACCAGCGGCGAGGTTGGCCTCTTCTTCGGCCACCAGCACGTAGTCGAGCACGGCGTTATTTTTCAAATTTTTAAGCTTCACCTTGCTTTGAATCAGTACTTTGCTGGTGTCCATGTTCGAGTCGTCGAGCAGGCGGGCGTTGCCCACCACTTCTTCGAGTTTCGATATTTTCAGCTCCAGCAGGCCCTGGGCGTCCTTGGCGGCGTCGTACTCGGCGTTCTCGCTCAGGTCGCCCTTGTCGCGGGCCTCGCGCAAGTCTTCGGCGGCCTTGGCCCGGCCGCGCACTTTGAGGTCCTGCAGCTCCTCTTTGAGGCGCTGCAAGCCTTCGGCGGTGTAATAGTTGATGGTTGACATAGGAAGCAAAAAAACTAGGTTGCGCAGCGGGTGGGGTGCCGGCCAAAAAGAAAGAGAACGGCTGGCACGCGGCCAGCCGTTCTCCCCTCCTTGGTAAAGCAAAGATAGGGCTTTTTGGTGACTAACTACTAGCAACCGGCGACTAATTGCCCCTGGGGGCTAGGGCGGCAACCCAGGCGCCCGCGCCGCCTTGCTCCCACTAGCGCGGGCGCCCTACGCTGCGCAGTAGTAGGCAGCCAGCTCGTCCTAAATGCCATTAGCTGCTAGCCAGTAGTGGGTAGTCGCTCCCCAGCAGCTTCCCAATCTTGGCCACCAGCACCTCGTTGATGCGCACGTAGCTCTGGTGCGTCCAGCCACCGATGTGGGGCGAGAGCACCACCTGGGGCGCCTGCGCCAGGTAGTCGAAGCGGGCGCGCTGCTCGGCCGTAAGCGTAGCCAGCTTCTCGTTTTCGAGCACGTCGAGGGCGGCGCCGCGCACCCGGCCGCTTTGCAGGGCCGCCACCAGGGCCGCGAGGTCGAGCACGTCGCCGCGGGCGGTATTTAGCAGCCACAGGGGCCTAGGGAACGCGGCCAGAAAGGCCTCGTTCACGAACTTATCGTTGGCCGGTGTATAGGGAATGTGGAGGCTGAGCACGTCGGCCCGCGCCTGCAGCTCGGCCAGCGGCACCAGCTGGGCGTGGCCGTCGGCAAACACGGTGGGGTCGTGGTCGTGGGCCAGCACCAGGCAGCCAAAGCCGCTGAGGCGCCGCGCAAACGCCCGGCCCATGTGGCCGTAGCCGAGCAGGCCCACGGTTTTAGTGCCGATTTCCTCGCCCCGGTTGGCTTCGCGGCGCCACTCGCCGCGGCGCACCTCGGCATCGGCCGCCACGGTGTGGCGCAGCAGCGCCAGCAGCGCCCCCACCGCAAACTCGCCCACCGCGTCGCGGTTGCCCTCGGGCGCGTTCAGCAGCACCACGCCGGCCGGCCCCAGGGCCGCCACGTCGATGTTGTCGACGCCGGCGCCGGCGCGGGCCACGTAGCGCAGCTGCGGGCCGTGGGTTAGCAGCGCGCTGGTTATCTGCATTTTGCTGCGCACCATCAGGCCCGCGTAGGGCCGGGCCCCTAGGGCGGCGGGCACCTGGGCGGGCGTCAGGGTGGGCTGGTAGTCGCCCTCCACGCCGATGCTGGCCAGCAGCGGCAGCAGCGTGGGGTGCATCTCGTCAATTATCAGGCAGAGGCTCATGGTAGCCGCAAAGCTACCGCGCCGTAACGCTGGCCGCGAAATCAACCGGCCCTGGCTTTCACCAAATCTCCGGCTCCTAGGGGCGCACCGCTACCAATGGCGGCGGGGCGCCGGCCGCTAGCTGCCGCCGCACGCCGTGGTAAGCTGCCAGCGTCAGCGGCCCTTGGCGCCCGGCTTGCGCCTGCGCCGCGCTGCGCGCGGCTAGGGGCAGCAGATAGTAGTGGCGCAGTACTTCGTCGTCGCCCTCGCACACTACCAGGTAAGGCCCTACCTGCCCTACCGAGTCAACGGCTGGGCCAACCAGCACCGGCGCGGGCCGCAGCCAGCCGCGGCCGTACTGCACCCGGCTGTAGCCTTCGTAATCGGTAATGAGGTAGTAGGAACCGGCTAGCGACCTTGTGTTCGTGTCAGGGTCCAGCAATTGGCCAGGGCCACAGGCAGTAACCAGGCAACCCAGCCCCAGTAGCTTACTCAGATACCCTGGCTTCATGGCACTTGTAAAGCTAGCGCGCCGGTCCGGCCGCCGTAAAATCGGCGGCTCGCAGGGGCAGCGGCTGCACGGCCGTGGCCTCACTTACCAGCGTGAGGCCCGCCTTGGTACCCACCGTAAGTACCCGCAACGGCAGCGCGCCGCCAGTAGCTTGCAGCAACGCCCCCGTAGCGCCACTGGCGCGGGTGCGGAAGCCAGCTGGATTGACCCTTAACGCAGGCGCAAAAAATACCGTGCTTACTACGCCGGGCAGCCGCACCTGCACCGCCCGGCAGGCGTAGCCCAGCACCTGCTGCGTAGCCGCCACCGGCTGGATGACGGGTTGCAGGGTATCGGCCTGCGCCACCAGCTTGCCATCGGCGCCAAAGGCTTGCAGCCGGCCAGCGCGGCCGTCGTACAGCTCAATGAGGCGGTCGTGGGCGGCTAGCATCTAGAAGCTATTGCCCCTGATAAGTAGCTTATTTTCAGTCCCAAAAGAGGTTTCCAGGACTTCACCTTCCGCGTTGTGGGCCTCCAAGCGGTAGGTAATGCAGCCGCTAAACCACGGGCTGCGGGCCGCAGGGGCGGCAGGAGCAGCAACCAACGTGGCGGCAAACAGCAAAGCAAGTTTCATGGCGACGGATTGTGGCGAAGTACTGTTTCCCGAAATAGAGCCTCCTGACGCCCTAGGGGGTTGCAGGCAGCTTATGCCCGTGCCAGCGCGTCGCTTACCAGCCGGGTCAGCCCCACGAACTCGGCCACGCCCAGCTGCTCGGCGCGCTTGTCAAACAGCTCGCCGGCCATGGCCTCGGCCGAGAGGCCTAGGGGCTTGAGGGCGTTGCGCAGCGTTTTGCGGCGGGTAGAAAACGCCTGCTTCACCACCCGAAAAAACAGCTTCTCGTCGCAGGCCAGCTGCTCGGTGGCGTTGCGCGTGAGGCGCACCACGGCCGACTCGACCTTGGGCGGCGGCACGAACACGTGCGGCGGCACCGTAAACAGAAACTCGATATCGTAGTAGGCCTGCAAAAGCACGCTCAGAATGCCGTAGGTTTTCGAGCCCGGCGGCTCGGCCAGGCGCTCAGCCACCTCTTTTTGCAACATGCCCACCACCTCGCGCACCTGCTGCCGCTGGGCCAGCACCTGAAAGAAAATCTGGCTGCTAATGTTATAAGGAAAGTTGCCGATGATGGCCAGCGGCGCATCCGGAAACAGCTGGCCCAACTCCTGGCGCAGAAAATCGGCGGCGTAGATGCGCGGCGCCAGCGCCGGGTAGTGCGCCGTGAGGTAAGCCACCGACTCCTGGTCAATTTCCACCACGCTGGTTTGGTAGGCCGGGTTTTCAAGCAAGTACTGCGTCAGCACGCCCATGCCCGGCCCAATTTCGAGCACCTCGCCCACGCCGGCGGGCAGGCGCAGGCTTTCCACAATGCGGCGGGCAATATTAGGGTCGGCCAGAAAGTGCTGGCCGAGGTGTTTTTTGGGGCGAACGGCGGGTTGGGGCATAGCGAAGGCCTAGGGCTTAGGGCCCGCAAAGAACGTCATGTTGAGCCCCGCGCAGCATCTCGCTTGCAGTGGGCGAAGTGTGAGGCGAACTAGCAGGCCAGCATGCTAAACATCTGTAAACGCACGAAGTAGGTAGGCGCGCCTTTTAAAGTCAGCGTGCGGAGCATTCTGGGCGCTGCGGCGCAGACGTTGCTGCCTCTCAGCCGTGACTTCGGCCTAGGGCTGGCGGGCATATCGCGGGCAACGCCCCAGTCGTACCCATAGCTGTACCTTGCGCCTTCAAGCAGACTGGCCCCGACGCGCGGCGCGCCAGTTACTTCGTTCAGCGCTTTTTGCTTTTTGTGGTGCCCCTCAACCAGCCGTTTGAAGCCTTCTTTGACTTAGTTCCCACCGGGGCGGCGCTTTATGCGCCAATATTCGACGCCAGCGGCGAGCTGGTCGATTTCCGCTGCGTGCGCCTCAACCCCGCCGGCCAGCGCCTGCTGGGCCTGCCTGCGCAGCCGCCCCATACCTTCCGCGAGCACTACCCCAACAGCGTGCCGACGGGCATTTTTGCGCAGTACCGCACGGCCTTTCTGACGGGCCAGGCCTCGACTTATGATGTGCCTTACCAGGGCGACGGGTTCGACACGTTCTTCCGGCTGGCGGCCCAGCGCAGCGGCGAGCTGCTGATGGTCAACTTCCTCGACATGGCCGATTTGCCCCGCTCGGCGGTAGAGCAAGCCCTGCGCAACGACCGGGCCCGCGAGCAAGCGGGGCGGGCGGCCGATGCCGAACAGCAGCGCCAGCACCTGGAGCAGCAGCGCACGACCTTCTACCAGGTATTTGAGCTGACGCCGGCCGCCATCTGCATTCAGCGGGGCCCCGCGCACCGCTTCGAGTACGCCAATGCCGCCTACTTACACTTCTTTCCTGGGCGCGACGTGCTTGGGAAATCGGTGGCGGAGGCCATTCCCGAAACCGTGGACAGCGGCGTGCTGGCCTTGCTCGACCGCGTGTATGAGACGGGCGAAACCTACTACGGCTACGAACTGCCCCTGCTCATTGCCCAGCCCGCGGGGCCGCCGCAGCAGATGTATTTCACCTTTACCTACCAGGCCCTGCGCGAGAACGGGGAGATTGTGGGCATCTCCACCTTCGCCTACAACGTGGCCGAGCAGGTGCTGGCCCGCCAGGCCCGCGATGCCCAGCAGCGCGTGCTCGAAACCGTGTTTGACCGAGCCCCGGTGGCCCTGTCTGTGTTGCAAGGGCCCACGCACGTGCTGCGGGTGGTCAACCCGGCCATGAGCGAGCTGCTGGGCCAGCCGGCCAGCGAGCTGCTGGGCCAGCCCTTTGCCAAGGCCTTTCCGGGTATGGCGGCCCAGGGTTATCCCGAGCTGCTGGCCCAGGTGTGGCGCACGGGCTTGCCCATGACCAAGCAGGAAAGCCCGGCCCGGCTAGCCCGGCACCAGGCCGGTGAGCTTGGCTACTTCAACTTTGTGTATCAGCCCATCTTCGACGGTGCGGGCCAGGTCAGCGACATTATGTGCGTGGCCGTGGATGTGACCGAGCAAGTGCGGGCCCGCCAGCAGGTGCAAACCCTGAACGAGGAACTGACGGCGACCAACGAGCAACTGCACGAAAGCAACGCCCAACTGCTGCGCACCAACACCGACCTGGACACGTTTGTATACACGGCCTCGCACGATTTAAAAGCCCCTATCACCAACATTGAGGGCATTTTGGCGGCACTGCGCGATACCCTGCCCGCCGCGGTGCAGCACGAAGCAATAGTGGCCCAGTTGCTGGGCCTACTCGATGCGACGGTGAACCGCTTTCAAACCACCATCACCCAGCTCACCGACCTCACGCGCTTGCAGCGCACCTACAGCGAGCCGGCCGAGTTGCTGGCGCTGGCCCCCGTGGTGGCCGGCGTGCTGGCCGACCTGACCCCGCAAATTGCCGCCGCGGCGGCCCAGGTGCACGTGGCCGTGCCGGCCGAGTTGTCCGTGTCCTTCGCGCCGGCCAGCCTGCGCAGCATCGTGTACAATCTGCTCAGCAATGCCGCCAAGTACCACGACCCCGCCCGGCCCGCCCAGGTGTGGCTGCGCGCCGAGCAGCAGCCGGCGGCCGTGGTGCTCACGGTGCAAGACAATGGCCTAGGGCTGACGGCCTCGCAGCAGCAGCGTTTGTTTGGCGTGTTTCAGCGCCTGCACACCCATGTGGAAGGTACGGGCGTGGGCCTGTACATGATTAAGCGCCTGATTGAGAACGCCGGAGCCACCATTGCCGTTACCAGCGCGCCGGGCGTCGGCACCACCTTTACCGTTACTTTTCCGGCCTAGGCCGGCTAGCCTGCTTTGCCTACGTTTCCCCTGACCAGCGTGCTGCTGATTGACGACGACAGCACCACTAACTACCTCAATCGGCTGCTGCTGACCACCACCATGCAAGTCGCTGCCCAAGTGCTAGTGGCCGAAAATGGCCAGCAAGCCTTGGCCACCCTGGCCCAGGTGTGCGCTGGCCCGGCCGCAGCCACCTGCCCGCAGCTCATTCTGCTCGATATGAATATGCCCGTAATGAACGGGCTAGAGTTCTTGGAAATTTACGCCCAGCTACCCGCAGCCCAGCGGCAGGCTATGGTCGTGGTTATGCTCACTACCTCGCTGCACGAGCGCGACCAGCTGCTGGTCAGGCAGTTGCCTATCACCTATTTTCTGACCAAGCCCCTGATGCGGCTAAAGTAACCGACTTGCTGGCCCAGCACTTCCCGAGCGCCGTGGCCTAGCCTAGGGTAACCTGGCCCACAGTGGCAGGCGGGCCGCTCACGCTGCACTTCAACCCGGCCGCCCAACTTATCCGCAGTATCCGCAGTATCCGCAGCCTTTTTGGCCGCGTGCAGCCCTAGGCGTCGAACACGGGCATGCTGTGCGCGCCAGTGGCGCGCCACAAAGTGCGCTGGCTGCGCTAAGTCGAGCACGCTGCGTGAAAACAACCAGCTCGGGCGAAACCACGAGGTACGAATCGGGCACCGTTTCCAGCGCGCGCGGCTGCTGGGCTAGGGCAGCGCGAAAGTTGGCAGCTTGCCTAACGCGAAGCAATGCCGCGTCCGCGGTCGCTAATGAAGCGGCCGCACCTGCGCTGGGCTGGTGCTAGCGGCAAGTGCTATACCTTCGTAGCTAAGAGCTGCTTGCGCAGCTTCTGCCGCCATGCGCTAGCCCACGGGCACCCGCCGCGCGCCGCGCTAGAAAACTGGCAGGTGCCGGCCCTGTTCAGCTTGCGGGGGCTGTTGGCTATACTTACTTGCTAACTTTTCTCTTACTTGAACTGGCAGTAGTGAGGTAGCTTGTTGCTCAGAAACGTTCTTAGTTTTCCCTACTCCATCACTTCCACGAGCAGTATCCTAGGCCCTTATTGCTATGGAAGCACCCCAACCTACAGGCCCTAGTACCCAGGATGCCGCGCGTGAAGCCGCCCACCAGCAGCTAACCCAGCAGGCCGCGGCCGTTACCGACCTAGGCCAGGCCCGGGCGCTGCTGGCCGAGGCGCTAACCCAGCAGCAAGCCCTGCTGCTGGAAAACCAGCAGCTGCACGCGGCCCGGCAAGAGCAGGCGGCCACCGCCAGCCGCCTGCAAGCCGCTGAGGCTGTGGCGGGCATGGGCAGCTACGAGCTGGACTTGGCAAGCGGCGCATTTCATTTCTCGGAGGGCTTGTACCAGTTGCTGGGCGAGGCGCCCTATTCGTTTACGCCTTCCGTAGCGTGGCTCGATGCCCGCACCGACCCGGAAGATGTGCAGCTGGTGCAACAGGTACTGCACCAGGCCCGGCTTGATAAGCAGCCCTACCACTACACCCGCCGCATTCGGCGGGCCGATGGGCAGCCGCGCCTCCTCGAATCGCACGGGCGGGTGGTGTGCGATGCGGCCGGGGTGGCCATGCGGCTGGAGAGCGTAGTGGAAGACAAAACCGCGCAGCACCAAGCCGCGCAGGCGCTGCGCGAAAGCCACGAGCTGCTGCAAGCCACCCTAGACAGCTCGCTGGACATGGTGCAGGTATTTGAGGCGGTGCGCGACGAGCGGGGCGAAATCGTGGATTTTACCTGGCGGCTAAACAACCGAATTTCGGAGCAGAGCTACGGCGACGTCGTGGGCCAGCGCCTGCTGGCGCAAAACCCCGGCGTGGTCGAAACCGGTATTTTTGACACCTTCAGGCGGGTAATCGAAACCGGGCAGCCCGACCAGAGCGAGCGGCACTATACCAGCGAGCAGTTCGACGGCTGGTTTTACCAATCGACCGTGAAGCTGCGCGACGGCGTGGCCACCACCACCACCGACATCAGCGAGCTCAAGAAAAGCCAGCAGGAAATGCTGCGCCTGAAGGAGGAAGCTGCCCGGCAGGCTACCGAGCGGTATCAAACGCTGTTTGGGGCCATCGACCAGGGCTTTTGCATCATCGAAAACCGCTACGACGCGCAGGGCCGCGCCCTCGACTACCGCTTTCTGGAAGTGAGCGCCTCGTTTGAGCAGCAAACCGGCATTCGCAACGGGGCCGGGCGCTGGGTGCGCGAGATTGCCGCCAACCAGGACGAGGTTTGGTTTGAAACCTACGGCCGCGTGGGCCAGACCCGCCAGCCCGAGCAGTTCGAGCACTTCTCGACCCCCCTAGGCCGGTGGTGGAGCGTATACGCCTTCCCCATCGACGAGCCGGCGCAGCATCGTATCGGGGTGCTGTTCGACGACATCACCGTGCGTAAGCAGCACGAGCAGCGGCAGCAGCTGCTGGTGCTGCTTGGCGATGAACTGCGCCCGCTGGCCGACGCCGTGGCCATTCAGGAGGCCGCGACGCGGGTAGCCCTAGGGTTCTTCGGGGCCGAACGCTGCTACTACGGCGAAATAGCCAACGGCCAGTGCCTCATCCGGCGCGATGCGGCGGCCGAAGGGCTGCCCTCGGTGGCCGGCCTCTACGACCTGGCTACGATGCCCCTTTTCCAGGCCGTGGTGGATGCCGCCCGCCCCTTCGTGGTGGAAAACGCGCATACCACAGAGCTGCTCGATGAAACCCTGCAACAGCTCTGCGTGCAGCTCCAGGTTATTTCCTTCCTCGACGTTCCAGTCGTCAAAAGCGGGGTAACCGTGGGAATGCTGTGCTTGGTGCAAAGCACGCCCCGGAGCTGGACGCCGGTGGAGGTGAATCTGGCGCTGGAAGCCGCCGAGCGCATCTGGACCGCCGTGGAGCGGGCTAAAATCGAAGAAGCCCTGCAAAAAAGCGAACAGCAGCTGCACTCATTTGTAACGGCCAGCTCCGACACGCTCTACCGCATGGATGCCGACTGGCAGCAGATGCGCAGCCTGCAGGGCCGCAACTTTATGAGCCCGACCAGCGCCCCTAGCGACAACTGGTTTACGCGCTATATTCCGCCGGCCGACCAGGCCGCGGTGCGGGCTGCAGTGCAGGCCGCCATCAAGGACCAGCGCTTTTTTGAGCTGGAGCACCGCGTGTTTCGCGCCGACGGCTCGGTGGGGTGGACGTTTTCGCGGGCCGTGCCGGTGCTAGGCCCTCAGGGCGAGCTGGTAGAGTGGTTTGGCACGGCCACCGACATCACCGCCCGCAAGCAGGCCGAAGAAGCCCTACGGGCCAGCGAGGAGCAACTGCGGATGCTGGTGGAAAGCCTGCCGGGGGCCGCCATTTTTGTGGTCGATGCCAACCTGCGCTACCTCGTGGCCGAGGGCGACGCGCTGCACCGGGCCGGCTTACGGCCGGCCGACTTGCTGGGCCGCACCGTGCACGAGGCCCTGCCCCCCGAGCTGTGGCTGCCGCACGAAGCGCACTACCGGGCGGCCCTAGCCGGCCAGCCGTTTGCGCTGGAGCATGAGGCGCACGGCCGGGCTTTTGCCACGCGCGGGGTGCCGCTGCACCACGCGCCCGGCCACGCCCCGGCCGTGCTAGCCGTAAGCTACGACATTACGGAACGGCGGCAGGCCGAAGAAACCCTGCGCAAAAGCGAAGCAAAGCTCAAAGCGTTCAACCAGCGCTTAGAGCAGCAGGTGGCCGAGCGCACCCGCGAGCTGCGCGAAAGCCAGGAACTGCTGCAATCGGTGTTCGACACTAGCCTGATTGCGATGTCGGTGATGCACGCCGTGCGCGACGAAGCGGGCGCCATAGCCGACTTTCGCATTGCCCTGGTCAACCACGAGCTGGAGAACCAGAGCGGCCGCACCGACCTCGTTGGCCGGCTTTACACCCAGGAGTATCCGGGCGTTGTGCCAGCGGGGGTGTACGACCTTATACTGCGGGCCGTGGCCACCGGCCAGCCCCAAAGCTTGGAGTATTACTACGACCAGGAAGGCTTCCACCAGTGGTATTCCAGCCAGTTTGTGAAGCTCGACGACGGCGTGGTAGCCACCAACCTTGACATCACCGAGCGCAAGCATGCCGAGCAAGAGCTGCTGCAGAACCTGCGGCTGCTGGAGCAGTCGGAGGAAGTGGCCCAGCTGGGTAGCTGGGTGCACGAGCTAGCCACGGGCGAACTGCGCTGGTCGGCGGGCATGTACCGCCTGTTTAACCTGGCGCCCGGCACGCGGGTGCAGCCCGCCATCTACTTCGACTACGTGGTGGCGGCGGACCGCCCCGCGGCCGAGCGGGTGGTGCAAGCCTTAACTACCGCGCCCGCCGCCATTGCCGAAATACTGCGCATCCAAGTGGGCGAAGTGCATAAGGTGCTGCGCATTAAAATCGTGGTGCTGTACAACGAGCACGGCGTGCCCGTGCAGGTGCTGGGCATCGACTTCGACGTAACTGAAATGCAGCGCCTGGCGGCCGACAACCTGCACTTGCACCTGAACCAGCAACAGGCCCTGTTCGAGGCGGTGCAAGCGGCCGAGGAGGAGGAGCGCCGCCGCATTTCCGAAAGCCTGCATAACGGCATCGGGCAGCTGCTCTACGCCACCAAGCTCCAGCTCGACTGCCTGCCCGACGCGCCCGTGCGCTCGCCGCAGCAGGAAGCCGCCCGCCTATTGGGCGAAGCCATCCAGCAGACGCGCACGCTCTCCCACGAGCTCACCCCCGCCATTCTCGAAGAGTTTGGCTTGGAGAAAACCTTGCGCAGCATCTGCCGCTCCCTCAACACCCCGGCTCTGCATTGGCACTGCCACTTGGTGTTCGAAGAAGAGCTGCCCCTGCCCATTTCGCTTCAGCTGGCCGTGTACCGGCTGGCGCAAGAGCTGGCCCAGAACGTGCTCAAGCACGCCCACGCCACCGAGGCTACCCTCGAAGTAGAAGTGTTGCCCGCCTGGGTGGTGCTCCGCGTAGAAGACAATGGCCGCGGCTTCGACCTCGCTGGCACCAGCGATGGGCTAGGCCTGCGCACGCTGCGCAGCCGCGTAGCCCTGCTTGGGGGTACCGTGCACGTAGCCACCGCTCCCAGCCAGGGCACCCAATGCCTAGTGCGCTTACCCTTATCCTTTCTGTCCTCATGATTCGTCTTTTCCTGGTAGATGACCATGCCGTGTTGCGCGATGGTCTGCGCCTGTTGTTTGCCCAAGAGCCTGATTTTACGGTGGTAGGCGAGGCAGCCAACGGGCAGCTGCTGCTCGACCAGCTGCCCACCATACCCACCGATGTCGTGCTGCTCGACCTCAATATGCCCGTGCTCGACGGCGTAGCCACCGCCGAGCGCCTGCGGGCTGACTACCCGGAAATACGCATCCTGATGCTCTCGATGGTCGAAGAGCCCCTAAGCATCCACCAGGCGCTGATGGCGGGGGTCCACGGCTACTTGCTCAAAAATGCGGGGAAAGATGAAGTCCTGACCGGTATTCGCACAGTAATGGCTAAGCGCAGCTTCTTATGCTCCGAAATCGGCCTGACCCTGCTGACCAGAATAGTAAGCACGCCGGCTACCCCAGCGCTAGCCCCTAGCTCGCCGCTGTCGCGCCGCGAGCAGGAGATACTGCAGCTGATAGCCGATGGCCTGACTACGCCGCAAATTGCCGACCAGCTATTTACCAGCAAGCGCACCGTCGAAACGCACCGCCAGAACATCCTGGAAAAGACGGGTTGCAAGAATACGGCCGCCCTTATCAGCCACGCCATCACCCACCAATTGCTTCCCTCCCCACCAAACCCAAGCCCTAGGGCAGTTTAGAAGCTGCCGTACGCTAACCCCGGGGCCGCGCCAGGCACCCCATTGGTAGGTTGGCCAAGGTGCCGTGCTACCGCATACAGCGCAGCCAAACAGTCCGCAGAGCCTCGTGCGTGATGCAGGTGGCAAAAAGACTTGTTACGCAGCACCAACTGTTTACTACCGTTGGCCAGCCCGCGCAGGTGCTATTGCACTATTTAACCCAAGTTGCGGAGTAGCGGGAGGGCATAAAAAAGCCTGTTCGGCGTGAACAGGCTAGGTTTGGGTCTCTGACCTCCCAACCTGACCTTGACCATGCGCGAACAGACTATTGCAATGTACTGCTTGCTGGACGATTTGCTGACCCTGCCCGGTACGCCCGTTGTTCGCTGGCCCGCGCCGTAGTCTCACCAACGCGCAAGTGCTAACCACAGCCCTTATGGTAGCACGCTTTTTCGGGATAATCTAACGTTAGGTCGGCACTATATGGCGCAATGTTGGGGGCATAATCGATTGAAAAAGAGCGATTTCACCCGCCGCTTGCCCGCACTCACCGACAGGCTGCCGACGCTTTTTGCCACGTGCAGCCAGGTGCTTAAAGACCTACACACCGAGGCTGGCTACGTTATTGCTCCGTTTCCCGTGGCCGTGTGTCAAAACATCCGGATTTCCCACTGTAAGCTCTTGACGGGCAAGGCCTATTGGGGTCGCTCGGCTAGCAAGCAGCAGTGGTTTTACGGGTTTAAGGTATAGGCCATCACCACCAGCGACGGAATGCCTGTCGAGTTCTACATTCACGCCTGCAATGAGGCCGACATCAACGGCCTGCGGGCAATGGCCGTGGATTTGCTCGACGGTAGCCTGCTCTATACCGACAATGCTTATACGGATTATACGCTAGAAGATATCTTTATGAAGACTACTGGTGGCCAGCAATTTACGGCTCGCAAGGCGAACAACAAACGCCCGCATTCACCTGCTCAACGCTTTTTACTTCAGCATTTTCGCAAAGGAGTAGAAACCACCTTCAGCCAACCCATCGCCCGCTTTCCCAAGCACATTCACGCCGTAACAGCGGCCGGCTTCATGCTTAAACTGGCCTTGTTCATCTTTGTCTATACCCTTGACCAAGTCGGCTGCTAGTCCGCAACTTGGGTTTATCAATCCATCAGCACACCGATGTAGTAGTTGAACGTGTCTACCTCCACATTCTCCTTGGTGGCGCCGGGCAGGTCCAGCGGCTTAAAGCGGCGCGTGGGCGTCACGAATTTCCATTCGCCGCCCTTCGTGCGCATGCGCACCGGCACCTCGAAGCCGGGCACGCTGCTCGCCCAGCGGCCCAGCAGCTGGTTGTTTTCCACCCGCATTTCCAGCACCGGCAGGGCGGCATGGCGCAGGTATTGGTCGAACAAGGGGCCTAGGGTTAGGCTCGACTCGCGGCTGAGGTAGTCGATAACCTGCTGGCCGGCAACGGTTTGGTGGTAATACGTTTTATTGAGGCCGCGCAGCATGGCCCGCCACTTAGCGTCGTCGTTGACGATGGTGCGCACCATATTCAGCAGATTGCTGCCCTTGTCGTACATGTCGCCCGAGCCTTCCTTATTCACGCCGTAGGGCCCGATGATGGGCCCGTCGTTCGAGATGTTGCGGCGCTGGCCGTGCAGGTACTCTTGGCCGGCCTGCTTGCCGTACTGGCTTTCCACAAACAGGGCCTCCGAGTAGGTGGTGAAGCTCTCGTGCACCCACATATCGGCAATATCCTTGCTAGTCAGGCTGTTGCCAAACCACTCGTGGCCGCTTTCGTGGATAATGATGAAGTCCCACTTGGCGCCCCAGCCGGTGCCCGAGCGGTCGTGGCCCAGGTAGCCGTTCTGGTACTTATTGCCGTAGGCCACGGCGCTCTGGTGCTCCATGCCCAGGTGCGGCGCGTCCACCAGCTTGTAGCCGTCCTGGTACCACGGGTAGGGCCCAAACCAGTATTCCATGCTCTTGAGCATGGGCTTCACGTTGGCCGGAAACTGCTTTTTAGCTTTCTCCAAGTTTTCGGGCAGCACCCAGTAGTCGAGCGTCAGCGGCCCGCTCTCGCCCTGGTACACGTCGGCGAAGTGCACGTAGTCGCCCACGTTCAGGGCCACGTCGTAGTTATTGATGGGCGCGCGCACCGCCCAGTCGTAGCGGGTGTAGCCGCCGGGCAGCTTCTGGGTGCCGCGCAGGCGGCCGTTGCTTATATCCTGGAGCCCTAGGGGCACGGCCACGCTGATGAGCATCGAGTCTACCTCGTCGGCCTGCTGGTCTTTATTAGGCCACCAAATGCTGGCGCCCACGCCCTGGTTGGCGCTGGCCACCCAGGGCCGCCCCTTGCCATCCTGCGTAAACACGAGGCCGCCGTCCCAGGGCGCCTTTTTGGCCACCGTGGGCTGGCCCGCGTAGGCTACCGTAAACTCGTCGCGGCTGCCCTGCTTGATGGGCGCCGGAAACGTGACGAACACGGCGTTGGCCTCGCGGGTGAAGGGCAGCTCCTGGCCCTTGTAGGTCACCCGCTGCACCGCCAGGTTAGCGAAGAGGTCGAATTGCAGCCGCGTGAAGTCGCGCGTGGCCGTGAAGCGAAACAGGTTGGTGCCGCTGATGGCGCGGGCGGCCACGTCGAGCCTCACGTCGAGGTGGTAGTAGTTGATGTCGTAGCAGGTGCGCTCGGGCAGCTGGCCGCCCCGCAGCGTATCGGCGCGGGTAAAGGCCGCCTTGGGCTGCATGAGCTGGGCCGTGGCCAGCAGCGGCAGAGCCAGCAGCGGCAGAGCTAGCAGGGGCGGCAGCAGTTTTTTCAGGTGCATAAATGATGATGAAGCGGCCCAGGAGCCCTAGGGGCGGCCAGCCCCCAGGGCCCTACCTTCGCCAAAAGTAAGCTGTATAAGAAGTTTGCGACAATGTTTAAACGTCCTGCTCAGCTGGCGTCCGCTTGCCGAAGCCTGACGTTCTTGCTAGCTTCTGCGGCCGCTCGCTACCTGGCACCTGCTACCTACCAACTACCCTATGTCCCTCGCCCTCGCCCACGCCGCCACTGCGCCGGCCCAGTCTACCCAGGTGTTCATTCTGCCCTTAGGCGTTTCGGCCCTGCCTGATGCGGCCGCCACCGACCTGCCCGCGGCCGCCCGCGCCTACGTCGAAAAAGCGCTGGCCGACCAGCAAACCTTCGTGGCGCTCAACCACTTCTCGCACCAGCACTACTTCGTGGTGCTCGAAGCCAAGCGCACGCCCGAGCTGCAGCTAGAGGCCCTGCGCAAAGCCGGCCACCAACTGCACGCGGCCCTGAAGCAAGAAAAAACCAACGAAGCATACGTGCACAACCTCAGCGACTTGCCCGAGGCGGCGCTCACGCTGGCCGAAGGCTTGTCTTTGGCTGCCTACCAGTTTGAGGGCTACAAAACGGACGAAAAATCGCGTGCCGCCGCGCCGCTCACGCGCCTCGTGCTGGTGGGCAACGCGGCCACCGAAACGCAGATTACCGAGTTGCAGCACTTGCTCGAGGGTGTGGCTCTGGCCCGCGACCTGGTCAATACGCCCGTCAACAAGCTCAACGCCCAGCAGCTGGCCGACCGCCTGGCCGAAGCTGGCGACGCGGCCGGCTACCGCACCGAAATCCTAGATTTAGCCCACCTCGAGAGCCTGCGCATGGGCGGCCTGCTGGCCGTCAACCTGGGCTCGCCCGAGCCGCCCACCTTCAGCATCTTGGAGTGGAAGCCCGCCGGCGCGGTAAATGCGCAGCCCTACGTGCTGGTGGGCAAGGGCGTGGTGTACGACACGGGCGGCCTCAGCCTCAAGCCCACGCCGGGCAGCATGGACATGATGAAGTGCGACATGGCCGGCGGCGCGGCCGTGGGCGGCGTGCTCTACGCGCTGGCCAAAAACCAGGTGCCGCTGCACGTCATCGGCCTGGTGCCCGCCACCGACAACCGCCCCGGCGGCCTAGCCTACGCGCCCGGCGACGTCATTACCATGTTTACGGGCCTGACGGTGGAGGTGAAAAACACCGACGCCGAGGGCCGTTTGCTGTTGGCCGATGCCCTAGGCTTCGCCAAGAAATACCAGCCCGCCCTGGTTATCGACCTGGCCACCCTGACCGGGGCCGCCGTGCGGGCCGTGGGCACCGAGGCCGCCGCCGTGCTGGGTACCGCTGCCCCCGCCACCACCGCCCAACTGCTGGCCGCCGCCCACCGCGTGCACGAGCGCCTGGTGGAATTTCCGCTCTGGGACGACTATGGCGACCACATGAAATCCGACATTGCCGACCTCTCCAACCTGGGCAAGGCCGAGGCGGGCCACATTTCGGCCGCCAAGTTTTTGGAGCGCTTCATCGAGGGCACGCCCTGGCTGCACCTCGACATTGCCGGCCCCGCCTTCCTCACTGCCCCCGACAGCTACCGCGGCCTGGGCGGCACTGGCATGGGCGTGCGCCTGCTCTATGAGTTTTTAACCAAGCAGATAGCCTAGGGCATAACCTCCCTATTAGAACGGTAAAAAAGTCCGTTCTGGTTTAGGACGCTCTGGTGTTGAATTAAGTCTATTAGCCAACTGCGTGCGTCAGGCGCTCCCAGTTGCCGTGGGCGAATAGTTTCTTTTGCGCCGCTGGCAGCGAAATCTCCTCCAGGAAGCGGCGGGCCTGCCCACCCGGCTTGTACTGGTAAGGGTAGTCGGTGGAGAACAGCAGGCGCGCGGGACCCACGATTTCTAGGGCACGCTGCAGGTACGCCGGGCTCCACATGCCGCTGGCGGTCACGTAGAGGTTGTGCTGAAAATATTCGGCAATGGGCCGCTGCAGCTTGGCCACCCGCCCCAGGGCCTGCAGCCGCTCCAGGTAAAATAGCACCACCTCGCCCCAGTGGCCCAGAATAATTTGCAGCTGCGGGTACTCGTCGAACACGCCGGCCAGCACCAGGCGCACAAACTGGATGCCCGCCTCGTAGTGCCAGCCCAGCCCGAACGCGGCAAACGCCGCATCTACCTCTTCGCCAAACCCGGCGTACAGCGCCTCCCGCACCACTTGCTGCGGCACCTGGGGGTGAATGAACAGCGGTACCCCTAGGGCCGCCGCCTGCGCAAACAGGGGCCGAAAATCGGGGTGGTCTAGGTTTTTGGCGCGGGTGCGGCCGCAGAGCATCGCGCCCTTGAAGCCCAGCTGCATAACGCAGCGTGCCAGCTCCGGGGCTACCTCGGCCGGCGCGGGCATGGGCAGCGTGGCAAAGCCTTGAAAGCGAGCGGGGTACCTGGCCACGGCAGCGGCCAGCAGGTTGTTGGTTTGCCGGGCCAGCGCCACACTTTCGGCGGGCGCCAGGTTGTGCAGTGCGGGGGTGGTTACCGACAGCACCTGCACATCTACGCCGGCCTCGTCCATCAGGGCCAGGCGCTGGGGGCCCAGCTCGTCGAGCCGGGCTTCTACCTCGCCCTGGTCGAAGCCGGCGGTACCCTCCTGCCCGATGGCGGACGCCGCCCAGGCCGCGCGGATGGCACTGGTCAAGAAATGCTCTTCAATGGCAATCAATTTCATAGGGCTGCTGATAGGGGGCGGCGGCAGGTTGTAGGCCGGGGCTAGTGGCACGCTTCCTAACTAAGAAAGCCGCCGTTAGGTTGAGTTAACCGGCTCCTATGCCGAGTTCTTACGCCGGCTGGTGGCCCCTGCGCGGGGCCGGCCCCGGCCGCTAGTACTTTTGGAACTTGATAAACCGCCGGGCCGTCCCCTGCTCCACTGCCCCTAGCCCCGGCCCCTCCCCCGCATGAGCCACCCTAGCCCCAAGCCCCACCTGCCCCGCCTCGGTTTTTCGGTGGGCGACCTCGCCGGTATTGGCCCCGAGATTATTTACAAAACCCTGCGCGACGAGCGCCTGCTCAGCCTATGCACGCCCGTGGTGTATGGCACGGCCACGGCCCTCTTCGACGAGTTTCCGGTGGAGAAAAATGCCGAACCGCTCGCTTTTCGGCAGCTGCGCGACGCCCAGGACATTGCCCCCGGCCGCCTCAACGCCGTGACCTGTTGGGACGAAGATTTTGGGCTCACGCCCGGCCAGCCCTCGCCCGCCAGCGGCCAGGCTGCCCGCGAAAGCCTGCTTGCCGCTGCCCGCGACCTCAAGGCCGGCCTGCTCGACGCCCTCGTGACGGCCCCCATCAGCAAGGAAAACACCCAGAGCGACGACTTTCGCTTTCCGGGCCACACCGAGTTTCTGGCCAGCTACTTCGGGGCGGCCGACAACCTGATGTTTTTGGTGGATGAGGGCCTGCCCCTGCGCGTGGCCACCGCCACCGGCCACCTGCCGCTGAAGGACGTGTCCACGCGCCTCACCGCCGACCTGCTGCGCACCAAGATTCGGCTGCTGCTCAAGTCCTTGCAGCAGGATTTTAACATCCTCAAGCCCAAAATAGCCGTGCTCGGCCTCAACCCCCACGCCGGCGAGGGCGGGCTGCTGGGCCGCGAGGAAGGCGACGTGGTGGCGCCCGTAATCCGCCAGTTTGCGCACGACGGTTACCTCGTGTTTGGCCCCTACCCCGCCGACGGCTACTTCGGCACCGGCCAGTTTCGGCAGTTCGACGCCACCTTGTCGCTCTATCACGACCAGGGCCTGATTCCCTTCAAGCTCATGGCCTTCGAGCAGGGCGTCAACTTCACGGCCGGCCTGCCCGTAGTGCGCACCTCGCCCGACCACGGCACGGCCTACGGCATCGCCGGCCAGTTCCAGGCCGACCCATCCTCGTTTCGTGCGGCCGTGTACCTGGCCTGCGACGTGGTGCGCGCCCGCCGCCTGGGCCAGGCCGACCCCCGCTCGACGCGGTAGCTGCGGGCAGCGGGCTGGGGCCGCGGCCGCCGCCAACCAGGTTGGCGCCGCCCTTTACTGGCCTGGCCACCCCTAGGGCCGCTTGGGGCTAGCTGCGGCCCTAGGGGCGGGGCAGTGGCCAGACTCAGCAAAAACCACCTGATGCTGAACGGCTAACCTAATAGCCGCTTGATAAAGCCGCAAAAAAGACTTACCTTTGCCCCCCGTTTACTTGGCTAACTGTGAAGAAAGACCCGCAATTTGACTTGCCGATTGCCCGGCTGTCGCTTAAAACGCACCATTTTGCGTTTGAGCTGGGCCGTGCTTTCTTCGAGCAGTTCGACCCTAGGGGCGAGTTTATTGCCGACGGCAACTTACACGCCGACGTCGCGCTCACCAAAACGGAGCGCGTCATTACCCTCAGCTTTCACATCGTGGGTACCGTGCGCCTCACCTGCGACCGCAGCCTCGATGAGTACGACCAGCCGCTGGATATTGACCGGCAGCTGCTAGTGCGCTACGGCGACGAGCCTAAGGAGCTGGACGACGACGTGCTGCAAGTGACGCCCGAAACGCTGGTGCTCGACGTGGCTCAGCACCTCTACGACTACATTGGCCTGGCCCTGCCCATGAAGCGCCTGCACCCGCGCTTCCAGCACGAGGCCGACGAAGACCCCGAGGCCGAAACCAAGCTCATCTTCTCGACCCGGCCCCAGGGCGAAAGCCCCGACGATGACGAGCCGGCCGACCCTAGGTGGGCCGCCCTCAAAAACCTGAATTAATAAGCCCCGCGCTTAGCACCAAGAACTTAGCGCTTAGATTTTTGCCTGGCAAGCGTTAAGTTTTCATTACTGCAAGGCACTATTTTTCAACTCCGAACCTAGCCAAGCGCTCCGCTCCCCGGTTTACGTTCTACACATTACGCACCATGGCTCATCCTAAGCGCCGGACCTCTTCCGCCACCCGCGACAAGCGTCGCAGCCACTACAAGCTCACCCCCAAAGCCGTCACCATCTGCCCCAACACGGGTGAGCTGCACCTGCGCCACAAGGCCTACGTAGTAGACGGCGACCTGTACCACAACGGCCAGCTGGCCATCAAGAACTACACCTCGGTAGCGGCCCCCGCCACCGCTGGCGACGCGGACTCGGACGAAGAATAGCCAAAAGCGTTGTTATTTCGCGGTGCCATCGGGCCGGGCTGCTCCCCTCGCATGAGTAGTCCGGCCCGGTTTGGTTTCGCACCCGGCGCTAATTTGGCTGTTTCTCTACTATTCCCGCGTTCATGAAAATTGCCCTCGACGCCATGGGCGGCGACTTTGCCCCCCAGGCGGCCGTGGCTGGCGCTGTGCTGGCTGCCCAGCAGCTGGCCGGCAAAGCCCAGGTTGTGCTCATTGGCACGGAAGAGGCCGTGCGGCCCCTCTTGCAGGAGCACGGGCCCGCGGCGGCCACCCTCGAACTGGTGCCTTCGACCCAGGTTATTGATATGGGCGAGCACCCGGCCAAGGCTTTTCAGCAAAAGCCCGATAGCAGCATTGCCGTAGGCTACCGCCTGCTGCACAGCGGCGAAGTCGATGCCTTTTGCTCGGCCGGCAACACGGGCGCCATGCTCGTGGGCGCCTTGTTCACGGTCAAGGCCGTGCCCGGCGTGCTGCGGCCCGCCATCGCCAACTTCGTGCCCAAGCTCGACGGGGGCATGGGCATCATGGTAGATGCCGGGGCCAACGCCGACTGCAAACCCGAAATGCTGGAGCAGTTTGGCGAGCTAGGCTCGCTCTACGCCCAGTACGTGCTCGGCATTGCCCGCCCCAAGGTGGGGCTAATGAGCCTAGGCGAGGAAGAAGGCAAAGGCTCGGCGGTGACGCAAGCCGCGCACCAGTTGCTGAAAGTCAATCCCCACCTTCACTTCATTGGCAACATTGAGGGTCGCGACCTGTTCAATGACAAAGCCGATGTGATTGTGTGCGACGGCTTTACGGGCAATGTCATTCTCAAGATGGCTGAGTCGATGTACGACATCATGGTGGCGCGCCAGCTCGACGACGAGTTTTTTGCGCGGGTCAATTACGAAACCGTGGGCGGCTCGCCCATCCTGGGCATTAACGACAACGCCATTATTGGGCACGGCGTAAGCACGCCCCTCGCTATCTGCAACATGCTCATGCAGGGCTACCAAATGGCCTACGCGGGCATTGTAGACCAGATTAAAGATTCTTTCAAATCCTAGAGTGAAACGGCTGGGCCAGGGGCCGGGCTTTTTCGCATGCGGGGCCGCACCTTTGCGTTCATGAAGATTACCGCCGCTATCACCGGAGTTGGAGGCTACGTGCCCGACTACGTGCTCACCAACCAGGAGCTGGAACAGCTGGTCGATACCAACGACGAATGGATTATGACGCGCACCGGTATTAAGGAGCGTCGCATTCTGAAGGGCAAGGACCAAGGCTCGTCGGTAATGGGCATTAAGGCGGTGAAGCAGTTGCTGGAGAAAACCAACACGGACCCCACCGAGGTGGACTTGCTGATTTGCGCCACCGTAACGCCCGATATGCTGTTTCCGGCCACGGCCAATATCATCTCCAACGGCGCGGGCATCACCAAGGCGTTCAGCTACGACATGAACGCGGCCTGCTCCAGCTTTCTGTACGCGCTAGCTACCGGGGCGCAGTTCATTCAGAGCGGGCTGCACAAGAAAGTAGTGATAGTGGGCGCCGATAAGATGTCGGCCATTGTGGACTACAGCGACCGCGCCAATTGCATTCTGTTTGGCGATGGCGCCGCGGCCGTGCTGCTCGAGCCCTCTACCGATGGCTACGGTGTGCTCGACCAAGTGCTGTGCACCGACGGCAGCGGCGAGGCCTACCTGCACCAGAAGGCCGGCGGCAGCCGCCGCCCACCCTCGGCCGAAACCATCGCCAACCGCGAGCACTTCATTTACCAGGAAGGCGCCACAGTATTCAAGTTCGCGGTGAAAAGCATGGCCGACGTGGCCGCGCAAGTAATGGCCCGCCAGCACCTAAGCAACGACGACGTGGCTTGGCTGGTGCCTCACCAGGCCAATAAGCGCATCATCGATGCCACCGCCCACCGCATGGGCGTGGGTCCCGAAAAAGTAATGCTCAACATCCAGCGCTACGGTAATACCACCAGCGCCACCATCCCGCTGTGCCTCTGGGACTACGAAAAGCAGCTCCGTAAGGGCGACAACCTCATTCTGGCGGCTTTTGGTGGCGGCTTCACCTGGGGCGCTATGCATGTAAAATGGGCATACGATTCTTAATTATGGATTAGAAACTATGAATTATGAATTGCTTGTAGCAGCTTATGATTCAGTGATTTCAGCTCATAATTCATAACTCATAATTTACAATTAACTCCCATGGCCTCTACCGCCGACTTCCGCAACGGGCTGGTCCTCAACTACAACGGCGACCTGCACGTCATCACCGACTTTCAACACGTGAAGCCTGGTAAGGGCCCGGCTTTCGTGCGCACCAAGATGCGCAACATTAAAACCGGCCGCACCATCGACAATACCTTCAATGCGGGGGTGAAGGTAGAAACGGCCCGTGTGGAGCAGCGCCCCCACCAGTTCCTCTATAAGGACGACTACGGCTACACCTTCATGAACCGGGACGACTTCGAGCAAGTGGTGCTGCCCGAGGCCATGGTGCCCTTTGCCGACCTGATGAAGGAAGGCCAGGACGTGAGCATCCTATTTCACGCCGAAACCGAGCAGCCGCTCACCGCCGAACTGCCCGCCACCGTCGATTTGGTGGTAACCTACACCGAGCCCGGCCTGCGCGGCGACACCGCCACCAATACCCTCAAGCCGGCCACCGTTGAAACGGGCGCCCGCATCCAAGTGCCGCTGTTCGTGGATACCGACACCAAAATCCGTATCAAAACCAGCGACTACAGCTACGTAGAGCGCGTGAAATAGCTGCTTATAGCTAGTGGCTGCCGGCTATTAGCTACTGGCTTTCCGCCGGCTACTTGTCATCCCTCAAAAAGCTAACGGCTAAGGGCTGCGTAAAAGCCCCCGCTACTAACTAGCTAACAGCTTTGTCGCTATGCCGAAAGACTCCGCCAAACACCCGCCCAAGAAAGACGCTCCCATGAAAGCCAAGGAATTACAGGAGCTGCTCGACTTCATTTCCAAGTCGGGCCTCAACAAGGTACACATTGAGACTGAAGAGTTTACAATTTCAGTGCAGCGCGAGCCCAATGTGAAGCAGATTGTGAGCGCCGGCGTGGCGCCCCTCGCCGCGCCAGCCCCCAACGCCCTACCGCCCATTCAGCCGATGCTGCCACCCATTGCGCCCATGCCCACGGCTGCCGAAGCCGCCGCGCCGGCCGCCAGTGCCGCCAGCTACTCGCCCCTGAAGTCGCCCATGATTGGCACCTTCTACCGCAGCAGCGGGCCCGATACGCCCGTCTTCGTGCAGGTGGGCGATGTGGTAGAGAAAGGCCAGGTTATCTGCATCATCGAGGCCATGAAGCTCTTCAACGAAATTGAAGCCGAGCAAGCCGGCCGCATCGTAAAGGTGCTGGTTGAGAATGCCACCCCCGTGGAGTACGACCAGCCGCTGTTTTTAATTGAGTAGAGCTGTACCTTTTACCGCTTCCTGCCCCCAAGCCCCCTCTCGGCCCGAGAGGGGACTTGGTTTATAGCGCCAGCCCTAGCTTTGTTAGGGCTTTTTTGCTGGCCATCGCTTCCCTTTCCTACCCCACATACTCCTTACGTGCGGCGCTGGCTGTTGCCCCTCACCAGCGGCCCTTTTCTGCCGAAAGGGGCCTAGGGGCCCAGCCAACCGCTAAGAACGCGCCATGTTCAATAAAATCCTGATTGCCAACCGGGGCGAAATCGCACTCCGCGTCATCCGTACCTGCCGCGAAATGGGCATCAAAACGGTAGCCGTGTACTCGACCGCCGACAAGGAAAGCCTGCACGTGCGCTTTGCCGACGAGGCCGTGTGCATTGGCCCGCCGCCCAGCCGCCAAAGCTACCTCAACATCCCGACCCTGATTGCCGCCGCCGAGATTACCAACGCCGACGCCATCCACCCTGGCTACGGCTTTCTGAGCGAGAACGCCGAATTTTCGCGCATTTGCCAGGAAAACGGTATCAAGTTCATCGGCGCCTCGCCCGAGATGATAAACCGGATGGGCGACAAGGCCTCGGCCAAGGCCACCATGATTGCGGCCGGCGTGCCGGTGGTGCCGGGTTCCGACGGGCTGCTTTCGTCGGTGGAGCAGGGGAAGAAAGTGGCGGCCCAAATCAAGTACCCCGTTATTTTGAAGGCCACGGCCGGCGGCGGCGGGCGCGGCATGCGCATTATCAACGCCGAAGACGAGTTTCAGCACGCCTGGGACAGCGCCCGCACCGAGGCGGCCGCCGCCTTTGGCAACGATGGGATGTACCTGGAAAAGTACGTAGAGGAGCCCCGCCACATCGAAATTCAAGTGTGCGGCGACCAGTACGGCCACGTCTGCCACCTCTCAGAGCGCGACTGCTCTATTCAGCGCCGCCATCAGAAACTGGTGGAGGAAGCTCCTAGCCCCTTCATGACCGACGACCTGCGTGAGCGCATGGGCGCGGCAGCCATCGCGGGCGCGGCGTCCATCGGCTACGAGGGCGTGGGCACCATCGAGTTTTTGGTGGATAAGAACCGCGATTTCTACTTCATGGAGATGAACACTCGCATTCAGGTGGAGCACCCTGTGACGGAGGAAATCATCAACTACGACTTGATTAAGGAGCAGATTAAAGTGGCGGCGGGCATTCCCATCTCGGGCCGCAATTACCTGCCCACCGGCCACGCCATGGAGTGCCGCATCAACGCCGAGGACCCTAGGGCTGGTTTTCGGCCGGCGCCGGGCCGCATCACCACGTTGCACATCCCCGGCGGCCACGGCGTGCGCGTCGATACCCACGTGTACGCCGGCTATCAGATTCCACCCAACTATGACTCCATGATTGCCAAGCTCATCACCGTGGCCCAAACCCGCGAGGAGTGCATCGTAAAAATGAAGCGCGCCCTGAGCGAATTCGTAGTGGAAGGCGTGAAAACGACTATTCCATTTCACCTGGCGCTGATGGACAGCGAGGATTTTCAGGCGGGTAACTTCACCACGAAGTTTTTGGAGTCGTTCGATTTCTCGGTAGTGTAGAACAGTTTTTGCTAGGGTAAGAGCGCCTCCCGGTGGCAGTAGGGCGCTTGGCTACTTTACCACTCAAATTTAAGCCTCTATGCGACGCCCCTTATCCTGCTGCGCCTACTTGTTAGCTAGCCTGCTCGCCAGCTGCGGAGCGCCCTGCACCGGCCACATCGAAAGCACGGTGCTTTATTTCAAGCAGGCCCCTAGGGGGCAATTAGTGTATGCCAACGTGCTGAACAAGCCCAACCTGGGTACGCAGCAAACCCTCACGCGCGAGGACAAGGAATACGGCACGTTTCCGCACGTTATTATTATTGAAGACCTGCAAATGAAATACCAGGGCCAGCGCACGGTCTGCTTCGACGAGTTTACTACGCAGCCTGCGCCAGCGGATGTTGACTTGCGCGAAAAAGATATTCCGCGCATTAAGGTCACTAAATAAAAAAGCCCGCTCAAAATTGAGCGGGCTTTTTTTGGGCTAAATAGCTCGGTTTAGCGGCGGCCCATGCCGGGCATGGCGCCGCCCTTCATGCCGCCCATCATTTTGGCCATTTGGGCCATACCGCCCTTGGTTTGGCTCATCTTATTCATTTGGCGCATCATCTTGCGCATGTCCTCAAACTGCTTCATCAGGGCGTTTACCTGCTGAATATCGGTGCCGGAGCCAGCCGCGAGGCGGCGGCGGCGCGAGCCGTTGATGAGGTCGGGCTGGGCGCGCTCCTGCTTGGTCATGCTCTTGATGATGCTCTCCACGGGCTTGAAGGCGTCATCGTCAATTTCCACGTCCTTCATCATTTTGGAGGCGCCCGGAATCATGCCCACCAAATCCTTCAGGTTGCCCATCTTCTTGATTTGCTCAAGCTGCCCGAGGAAGTCGTTGAAGTCGAACTGGTTTTTGCGAATCTTGGCGTTGATACGCTTGGCCTCGTCCTCATCGAACTGCTGCTGGGCGCGCTCGACCAGCGAAATCACGTCGCCCATGCCCAGGATGCGCTGGGCCATGCGGTCGGGGTAAAAGAGGTCGAGCGCCTCCATCTTCTCGCCGGTCGAGATAAACTTGATGGGCTTCTCGACCACCGCCCGGATGCTCAGCGCCGCCCCGCCGCGGCTATCGCCGTCGAGCTTGGTGAGCACCACGCCGTCGAAGTTGAGGCGGTCGTTGAAGGTTTTGGCGGTATTCACGGCGTCCTGGCCAGTCATGGAGTCCACCACGAACAGCGTCTCGCTCGGGTTAATGGCCCGCTTCACCGCCTCAATCTCACGCATCATCTGCTCGTCCACGGCCAGGCGGCCGGCGGTGTCGATGATGACTACCTTCTTATTGTTCTTTTTGGCGTAAGCCAGGGCGTTTTGCGAAATCTCTACCGGATTCTTATTTTCCGGCTCCGAATACACTTCCACGCCAATTTGCTCGCCCAGCACCTTGAGCTGGTCGATGGCGGCGGGGCGGTACACGTCGCAGGCTACCAGCAGCACGTTGCGGTTTTGCTTCTTGATAAAGCTGGCCAGCTTGCCGGCAAAAGTGGTTTTGCCCGAGCCCTGCAGGCCCGAGAGCAGCACCACGGCCGGGTCGCCCTTGATGACGATGTCCTGCTTCTCGCCGCCCATGAGCTCGGTCAGCTCGTCGTACACGATTTTGACCATGAGCTGGCCCGGCGAGATGGCCGTGAGCACGTCGCGGCCCATCGCCTCGTCCTTAATCTTGTCGGTTACTTCCTTGGCAACCTTGTAGTTCACGTCGGCATCCACCAGCGCCCGCCGAATTTCTTTAACGGTGCTGGCCACGTTGATTTCGGAGATGCTGCCCTGCCCTTTGAGGGTCTTGATGGCCTTGTCGAGCTTGGAAGAGAGGTTATCGAACATAGTGAGGCAACTGAGGCAAGTGGGTGGAGTTACTCCCGGTTTCGCAAAATGAAGCCTTGGCGTTAGCACACCCACGGCAGCTTTTGAATTTCCAAAGTTACGACCGGCACAGCGGTAGCCTACGCGTAGTTTTGCCAGCAACCAATCGCCGCTCCCCGTGCCCACTGCTGCCCCGTTTCGCCTGCTCGTGCTCACCTACTACTGGCCGCCCTCGGGCGGAGCAGGCGTGCAGCGCTGCCTGAAGTGGGTGAAGTACCTGCCGGAACTGGGGGTAATGCCCACCGTGATTACCGTAGACCCCGACCAGGCCACCTACCCGGTGCGCGACGAAAGCCTGCTGCGCGACGTGCCCCTAGGGGTGCGCGTCATCCATACGGCCACGCGCGAGCCGTTTGGCTCGTACCAGCGGCTAACCGGGCGGGCGGTGCCCCACGGCGGCTTTGCCAACGAGGGCACCCCTAGCTTTTCGCAAAAAGCCCTGCGCTTCGTGCGGGGCAATCTGTTTATTCCCGACCCGCGCCGGGGTTGGAACCGCTACGCCCTGGCCGCCGTGGAGCAGCTGCTGGCCCAGGGCGAGCGCTTCGACGCGGTGCTCACCTCCTCGCCGCCGCACTCCACCCAGCTCATTGGCCTAGAGCTGCGGCGGCGCCACGGCCTGCGCTGGCTGGCCGACCTGCGCGACCCCTGGACCGACATTTACTACACCAAGGACCTGCACCGCACCCCGGTTGCCGCCTGGCTCGACGCCCGCTACGAGCGCCAGGTGCTGCGCGGGGCCGACGTGGTGCTGGTAACCTCGCCCGAAACCGAGCGCCTGTTTCGGCGCAAGCTGCCCGATTTAGCGCCCGGCAAAATCGTGGTGCTGCCCAACGGCTACGACGAGCCCGATTTTCAGCAGCTTTCCCAGCCACCCACCGACTGCCTGCGCCTCACCCACACGGGCACCATCACGGCGCGCTACCGCATTGATAACCTGCTGCGGGCGGTGGCTGAGTGCGGCCGCCAGCTGCCCGGCGTGCCCTGGCGGCTGCGCTTCGTGGGGCAGGTCGATGCCGGCATTCGCGCGCAGGTGGCCGCGGCGGGCCTAGGGGGAGCTACCGAGTTTTTGCCCTTCGTGCCGCACCAGCAGTCGGTGGCGTACCTGCTGCAAAGCAGCGCCGTGCTGCTGGCCATCCCCGACGTAGCGCTGAACCTGGGCATCTTGCCGGGCAAAGTATTTGAGTACCTGGCCACCCACAAGCCCGTGCTATGCGTAGGCCCCGCCGGCTCCGACGCCGACCACATCCTGCGCGAGGCGGGCGCCGGCCAGGCCCTACCCTACGCCGACTACGACTTGATGCTAAGCACTTTGCTGGCCCTAGGGCAGCGCTGGCAGCAAAGCCCCAACCTCGACCTGCCCCCGAACTCGGTGGTGGCGCGCTACTCGCGCCGCAGCCAGGCGGCCCGGCTAGCCGAGCTAGTGCAGGCTAGCGCCAGGCCGGCGGCAAGTAGCTGAGCAGGCGGGCCTTAGCGTCGGCCCAGCGCGAGTGGCGCAGCTGGCCCTGGCCGCGCCAAGCGGCGAGGGCGGCGGCCAGCTGCTGGGCCAGGGCGCGGTAGTGGCGCGGCTGGTAGTGGCGCAGGTTGTTGGTCACGTCGGCCGGCGTTTGGATGAGCGGGCGCACGTCGAGCAGGAAGCAGCTGGCGGCCCCGGCCACAAACTCGGTCAGGGTAGCGTTTAGGGCCGCGTGGCGGGCCAGGGCCGTGGGCTCGGCAGGATTATGCAGTTCCAGCTCAGCCCCGTTCAGGAAGAAAATGGGAATACCAGCCGGAATTTGGGCGCGCAGCCAAGTTAGGTTTTGCTGGAAACGGGCGGGGCTGATTTGGCCCTCGCAGGTGAAATCCTGGGCAAACTGGCGCAGAAACAACTCGTCCATGCCGCGGTAGCGGCGCTGGGCAAAGCGGGCGGCCTGGGCGGCAGGGTCGCGGGCCGTGAGGTCGTAATAACCCCCAAACGGCACCTCGTAGCCAGTGGCGCGCTCGCGGTACAGCTCCTGGGTATAGTCCATGAGCGGACTGAAAATCAGCGCGTCGTAGTCAAACTGCCAGAGCTTGGTAGCAAACGCCTCGCGGCCCAGAAAAGGCAGGCGGGCCCCTAGGGCTTGCTGCGCGGCCAAGGGCAGCTCGCGGCTGGCGCGCAGCAGCACGGTATGCTCGAGGTGGGCAATAACCTGGTTTTCGTTGGCGTAGTTAAACTCTTCTGCTACCTGCAGCTCATAAGCTTGCAAAAAGGGCGTGAGCTGGCCCAGGTCGCAGCCGCCCTTGAGCAGCACCCGCAGGCGTGGGGCACCGGCCCTAGGGGAGGCGGGCGGGGCCAAGGCCGCCGCCGAAGCCACGGTAATCCAGTCGGGCCGGTCGGTGCGGTTTAACTCACTCACCACTTCGCCGGCCACTTCCAGCCCCGGAAAGCCTAGCCAGGCGTAGGTAAACTGCTCGATGCCGAGGTGCAGAATGCGGCACGAGAAGGTAAACTGCTCTAGCTCATAGGTTTGCTTATTCAAGCTAAACACACCCACCAGGCCGTAGTCGCCCAGCGCGTCGCGCACGCGCACGCTGCCCCAGCGGCGGGCGGGGTCGGCCAGGGCGGTGGCCAACGCCGTTTTTTCGACCCGCACCTTGGTGAAATTGAGCTGATTGGAGCGGTTTATCAATTCCTCCAGGCGCGCTAAGTCGGGCAGCAGGGCGGCGGCACCCTCGCGAAACTCTACTTGCAGGCCGGCGGCGCGCAAATAAGCGAGGTTGTCGGCGCCGTAATGCTGGCGCGCGGCCTGCTGGCGCTCCAGCAGCTGGTACTGCTGCAGGCGGGTTAGCTCGGGGTCGGGCTGGCCGCTGGCGCGTAGCAGGGGGCCTAGGGTGGGCAGGTCGGCGGGGTCGGCGGTTTGCAGGCCGAGATTATAAAAGGCGGCCTCCTGGCGGTTGGCGGCGTTGTCGTCGAGGAAGAGCGCGTTGGGCGCCCGCAGCTGCATGGCGTCCAGCAACTCCTTGATAACGGGGCCCTTGGGCTGCCAGCTCACCCGCAAAAACACGAACCAGTCGCGGATGCCCAGGCGCGTCAGCTCGGCCTCAACGGGGCCCAGGTCGTTTTTGCTCACAATGGTGTGCACCAGGCCGCGGGCGGCGGTAGCGCGCACCAGGGCCAGGTTTTCGGCCAGCGCCTCCACGGCGCCCTCCGCGAGGGTACCGCGCCAAAAGGTGTCGTCGAGGTCCCAGATGAGCAGTTTAACGGGGTGCGGAAAGGTCATGCGAAACGAAGTGCCAGGGCCGCCGCAAAGTTCGGGCGGCCGGCGGGGTTATTTTTGCAACCGTTTTCTAAATGTGAAAATGTGGTTGAATGTGAAAATGTAGAAATGAGCGGGGCCGGTTAGTTACACCAGGTCTTGGTCACTGCTCATCTACACATTTTCCATATTTTCCACATTTTCCACATTCATAATTTATGGCCCTCGACCTCAACGGCAAGTCTTTGCTCATCACCGGCGGCACCGGCTCGTTCGGCAAGCAGTTTGTGCGCACCATCTTCAAGCTTTACCCGGGCGTGCGCCGGCTCATCGTCTTCTCGCGCGACGAGCTGAAACAGTACGAGATGAGCCAGGAGTTTCCGCAGAGCCAGTACCCGGCCATCCGGTTTTTTATCGGCGATGTGCGCGATGCCCAGCGCCTGCACCGCGCCTGCGAGGGCGTGGATATTATTGTGCATGCCGCGGCCCTCAAGCAGGTGCCGGCCGCCGAGTACAACCCCATGGAGTGCATCAAAACCAACATCTTCGGGGCCGAAAACGTGGTGAACGCCGCCCTCGACTGCGGGGTGCAGCACGTGGTGGCGCTGAGCACCGACAAGGCCGCCGCGCCCATCAACCTCTACGGCGCCACCAAGCTCTGCTCGGATAAGCTCTTCGTAGCGGCCAACAACATGAAGGGAGCCAGAGACTTGCGTCTATCGGTGGTGCGCTACGGCAACGTCATCGGCTCGCGCGGGTCGGTGGTGCCGTTCTTCTTGCAGCAGCGCCGCACGGGCGTGCTGCCCATTACGCACCCCGACATGACGCGCTTCAACATCTCGCTCGAAGAGGGCGTGGACTTGGTGCTGTATGCGCTGGAGCACGCCTGGGGCGGCGAGATTTTTGTGCCCAAAATCCCGTCTTATAAAATTACGGAAGTAGCCCGCGCCATTGGGCCCGCCTGCGAGCAGCAGGTGGTGGGCATCCGGCCGGGCGAGAAGCTGCACGAGGAAATGATAACCCAGACCGACGCGCTGAGCACCGTGGAGCTGGACCGCTACTACGTGATTCTGCCCGCCACCGCGCCGGGCTGGAACGTGGAGAAGTTCATCGAGAAATTTAACGGCCGGCGCGTGCCCGAAGACTTCCACTACGACTCGGCCAACAACACCGAGTGGCTGAGCGCCGAGCAGATTCGCGAGGAAATTCGTCGGCACGTAGACCCCGCGTTTGAGGTTTAATTGCCTGGGTTTTCTAGCAACTAATCCTCGCCTAGGCCCCCTGGGGCCAGTAAACCACTAGCCCTTAGCGCCTAACCGCCACTACCTATGCACGCTCTGCCCTACGGCCGCCAGCACATCACCGACGACGACGTGGCCGCCGTGGTCGAAACGCTGCGCTCCGACTTCCTGACCCAGGGCCCGCGGGTGGCCGAGTTCGAGGAAAAGTTTGCCGCCTACGTGGGCGCCCGCTACGCCGTGGCCGTGAGCAACGGCACGGCGGCGCTCCATTTGTGCGCGCTGGCCCTAGGGGTGCAGCCGGGCCAACGGGTCATCACCACGCCCATCACCTTCGCGGCCAGCGCCAACTGCGTGCGCTACTGCGGCGGCGAGGTAGTGTTTGCCGACATCGACCCCGCCACCGGCTTGCTGGATTTAGCGGCCGTTAAAAAGCTGCTGGAGGCGCACCCGCGCGGGTATTTCAGCGGGCTCATTCCGGTGGATTTTGCCGGGCTGGCCGTGGATATGGAAGCGGCGCGGGTGCTGGCCGACGCGCACGGCCTCTGGCTGATTGAGGACGCCTGCCACGCGCCGGGCGGCTACTTTGTGGACGGCCAGGGTCAGGAGCGCCGCTGCGGCAGCGGGCAGCTGGCCGAGCTGGCCATTTTCAGCTTCCACCCCGTCAAGCACATTGCCACCGGCGAGGGCGGTATGATAACCACCAACGACGAAGCCCTGGCCCGCCACCTGCGCCGCCTGCGCACCCACGGCATCGAGCGCGAGGCCACCGGCCTGCTGCGCCAAGACGAGGGCGGCTGGTACATGGAAATGCAGGAGCTGGGCTACAACTACCGCATTTCGGACATCAACTGCGCCCTAGGCCTCAGCCAGCTGCAAAGGGCCGACGCGGGCCTGGCGCGCCGCCGCCAGCTAGCCGCCGCCTACGACGCGGCTTTTGCCCAGGTGCCCGGCGTGGCGGTGCTGGCGCCCGGCCGCGCCGGCCACGCCTACCACCTCTACATAATTGAGGTAGCCAACCGGCGCGAACTCTACGAGTTTTTGCGCACCAAAAACATTCTAACCCAGGTGCACTACGTGCCGGTGCACCAGATGCCGTACTACGAAAAGCTGGGCTGGCAAGTGGGCGATTTTCCGCACGCCGAGGCCTATTACCGCCGCTGCCTAAGCCTGCCCCTCTACCCTACCCTCACCGACGAGGAGCAGCAGTACGTGGTGGCCTGCGTGCGCGAGTTTATGGATACTACTTACTAGCCAGGCCCTGCCCGCGCTATTTTTTATGCAGCACACCCAACAAGAAGCATTCTGGGCCGGCGAGTTTGGCCGCGAGTACACCGACCGCAATTCGCGCCACCTGGCCGATTGGAATGACTTTTATCGCCGCACCTGGGGCCTGACCAAGCCGGAAATGAACCAGCGCTTCCTAGGGGGCTTACCTGCCGACAGCCGCATCTTGGAGGTGGGCTGCAACACGGGCATGCAGCTGCGCGGCTTGCAGGAGGCGGGCTTCACGCAACTCTACGGCGTTGAGCTGCAGGCGTATGCCGTCGAAAAGGCCAAGGAGTATACCCAGCACCTCAACCTCGTGCAGGGCAGCGGCTTCGACCTGCCTTTTAAGGACAGCTTCTTCGACGTGGTGTGCACCAACGGCGTGCTCATTCACATTGCGCCAGCCGACTTGCCCCAGCTGATGGCCGAGATGGTGCGCTGCTCGCGGCGCTACCTCTGGGGGTTCGAGTACTACGCGCCCACTACCACGGCCATCCCGTACCGGGGCAACGAAGGGTTTCTGTGGAAGGCCGATTTCGCGCAGCTTTTTCTGGATAACTTCCCCAATTTGCGCTTGGTAAAGCGGGAGCTGTACCCCTACGTGAGCGCCCCCGAGCAGGGCAACACCGACGCCATGTATTTGCTGGAAAAGCTACCGGACTGATGCAGACGGCGGGCATTATTTCGCAGGTGCGCATGGGCAGCACCCGGCTGCCGGGCAAAGTGCTGCTGCCGGTGGCGGGCCGGCCTATGCTCGACTACCACGTGGCGCGGCTGCGCGCCAGCGGCCTGCCGGTGGCGCTGGCTACCACCACCCTGCCGGCCGACGACGTGCTGGCTGCCTACGCCGCCGCGCACAACCTGCCGTGCTACCGGGGCACCGAGGCCGACGTGCTGAGCCGCTATTACGAAGCAAACCAGCAGTTTGGGTTCGAGGTGGTAGTGCGCGTGACCAGCGACTGCCCCTTGCTGGATGGGCCTACCCTAGGGGCCGCCGTGGCGCGCTACCTGGCCGAGGGCAACGCCCTAGCCTACCGCTCGAACGTGGTGGCGCGCACCTTTCCGCGGGGGCTCGACTTTGAAATATTCTCTGCTGATTTGCTGGCCCTAGCCCACCGCCACGCCACTACCACCGCCGAGCGCGAGCACGTAACGCCCTACCTGCGCGCCCAGTTTGCGCCCGCCGGGCCTGTGCTGCGCCGCGACGAGCTATGCTCCCTAGGCGACTACAGCGCCCCCCGCCTGACGCTGGACACCCCAGCTGATTTTGAGGTGCTACAGCAACTTATTGCCACTTACCGCGCCCACGAGCTAGCGCTGCCCGAGCTGCTACTGCTACTGGATGCCCACCCCGAGCTACTGGCGCTGAACGCTGACGTAGTGCAAAAAACCGTCTAGCTATGGCTATCGCTCCCCGCCTCGTGCTCCGGGCCGATGGCAACGGCCGCATTGGCCTGGGCCACATCATGCGGCTGCTGGCGCTGGCCGAGCTGCTGCGCGCCGATTTTGCCGAAGTGCTCTTTCTGCTGCAAGCGCCCGACCCGGCCGTGCGCACGTTACTCCGAGGCGCGGGCCTGGCCCTGGGCGAGCTGCCCAACCAGCCCCTAGGCCCCGAAGCCAGCGCAACCCTGCCGCCGCTGCTGCGCCCCACCGACGTGCTGGTGCTCGATGGCTACCACTTCGACTACGCCTACCAGCTGGCGGTGCGGCCGCTGGTGGCCCGCCTGGTGTGCCTGGATGATGTGCACGCGTTTCCGTTTGCCGCCGACCTAGTAGTGAACCCGGCCGGGGGCGTGGCACCCGCCGCCTACGACCTGCGCACGCCGGGCGCGCGCCTGCTAAGCGGCCCGGCTTACGCGCCGCTGCGCCGCGAGTTTTTGGCGAACGACCTAGCTGCCAGTGAGGCCCCTAACCCTCACCAGGTGCTGCTGTGCCTGGGCGGGGCCGACCCGCGCCAGCTGACCCGCGCCACGGCCGCCGCGCTGCTGGCGCTGCCGGGCGTGGCGCAGGTGCACGCCGTAGTGGGCGCTGCCTACGCTGCCTGGGACGAACTGCAGGCCTGGGCTGCTGCCCATGCTGAGCGCCTGACACTGCACCGGGCCCTAGGGGCCGCCGAGCTGGCCGCCCTCATGCGGCAGTGCGGCGCGGCCGTGCTCTCGCCTAGCACCATCAGCTACGAATATTGCGCGGCGGGCGGCGGGCTACTGCTGCTGCTGCCCACGGCCGCTAACCAGCACGACCTCGACCACTTTTTGCGGGCCGAGGGCCTAGGGCTGCCCTACCCCACCGCGCCCAACGTGCTCACCGCCGCCGAGGCGCCGCGCCTGGCCCAGCAGTTGCGCCAAGCCCAGCGCCGGCACTTCGATGGGCAGCAAGGGCCGCGCCTGCGCCAGGAGTTTAGGGCGCTGGGGCTGGTGGCCGCGCCGCTGTATGTGCGCCCGGCCCACGCCGCTGACTCGGCTCGGCTACTGGCCTGGACCAACGAGCCGGTAACCCGCCAGCAGTCGTTCGACCCCACCCCGGTGCCCAGGGCTCGCCACGAAGCCTGGCTGGCCAGCCAGCTGAGCCAGCCCGAGCGCTACCTGCTGCTCGTAGCCGAACACCTCGACCAACGCCCGCCAGTCGGTACCATTCGCTTCGCGCTCGGCACCGACGAGCAAGGCGACCCCGTTGCCACGCTTAGCTATTCGCTGGACCCGGCCTACCGGGGGCAGGGCCTGGCGGCCCCGCTGCTGCTGGCCGGCACGCGGGCGGCGCTGGCGCAGTGGCCGCGGGTGGCGCAGGTGCGGGGCGAAGTGAAGGCCGACAACGTGGCTTCGATACGCGCCTTCGAGCGGGCGGGCTTTGCCGAGGTGGCGGGCAGCGGGCCGGCCGGCAGCCGTACTTTTGCGTGGGTGGCGGCCCCCGCAGCCGGGGTTGGGCCCTAAGCCCCGCCACCCGGCCCGCGCCGGGCGCGGCCCCTTGCAACTACCGACTTATGACCAGCTAGCCGCGGTTTGGCCGCGGCTGTTACCTATGGATATTACGATTGGCGGTCGGCCCGTGGGCCCCGCCCAGCGGCCATTTATCATTGCCGAGATGTCGGGCAACCACAACCAAAGCCTCGACCGGGCGCTGGCGCTGGTAGACGCGGCGGCCGACGCGGGCGTCGATGCCCTCAAGCTCCAAACCTACACGGCCGATACCATCAGCATGGATACGGGCTACGTCATTCGCGAAGACGGGCAATCACTGTGGGAGGGCCAGAGCCTGTATCAGCTTTATAAAGAGGCCTATACGCCCTGGGAGTGGCACGCGCCCATCTTCGAGCGGGCGCGGCAGCGGGGCTTGCTGGCGTTCAGCTCGCCGTTTGATGAGTCAGCGGTCGATTTTCTGGAGGCGCTCGACGTGCCAGCCTACAAGATTGCCTCGTTTGAGAACGCGCATTGGCCGCTGCTGCGTCAGGTGGCCGCCACCGGCAAGCCCATAATTGTGAGCACCGGCGCAGCCACGCTCAGCGAGATTGACGAGGCCGTGCGGGTGCTGCGCGGCGCCGGCTGCCGCCAGCTGGTGCTGCTTAAGTGCACCAGCACCTACCCCGCCTCGCCGGCCACTACCAACCTGCGCACCCTGCCCGTGCTGGCCGAAACTTTCAACTGCCCGGTGGGCCTCAGCGACCACACCATGGGCGTGGGCGCCAGCGTGGCCGCCGTGGCCCTAGGGGCCTGCGTTATCGAAAAGCACTTCACCCTGCGCCGCGCCGACGGCGGCGTGGACAGCGCCTTTTCGCTGGAGCCCGCCGAGCTGCAGCTGCTGGTGGACGAAACTACCCGCGCTCACCAGGCTCTGGGCACGGTGCAGCTGGGCGTGCAAGCCAGCGAGGAGAAAAGCCGCATCTTCAAGCGCAGCATCTACGTGGCCCGGCCCGTGGCCGCCGGCGAGGTGCTAACTATTGATAACCTGCGTATTATCCGACCCGGCGACGGGCTGCTGCCGCGCTTCTGGGACGTGGTGCTGGGCCGCCCCGCCGCCCGCGCCCTCGCCCCCGGCACCCCCCTCACCTGGGATGCGCTGCTGGGCGAGCCCGTGGCCGCGCCCCAGCCGTGAGCAGGGCGCGCGTTGCGCGGCTGCGCGACATTTTGCAACTGCGCTTCACCGAGTTGTTTGCCACCATGCCCGCGTCGGTGCTGGCCGGCATTTCGCCCGCCAGCCCCTGGCGGCGCCTGGCGCGGGTGGTGGGCTACGCGGGGCTGCGGCTGGTGGGCAACGTGTTTCAGCCAATCAAAAACGCTGACCAACTACGCGGCGCAGTGTGGCTGTACGTGGTAAGCGCCAACAACTACGAGGCGCTACACTTCATCAAAGAGGCGCGGCCCGACGCAGTGCTGGTGGCCGGGCAGGGCAAGCACATCGGGCGCTACGGCAGGGCGGTGAACCGGCTCTCGCTGCGCCGTAAAGTGCTGTATTACTGGCAGTACCCGGCGTCGCTGCTGGGCTTGCGGCAGCTGGTGGGCGGGCGAGCGTTGCGCTTTTTCGACCTCGTTTTTTATGCCATCGGCTACTACGAAGTGTACCGGCGGGCGCTGCGCCACTACCGCCCTAGGGCCGTGGTATTTGCCAACGACCACAACGACGACAGCCGCTCGCTGCTGCTGGCCTGCCGCGCCGAGGGCGTGCCCACGGCCTACGTGCAGCACGCCAGCGTGAGCACCAACTTCCCGCCCCTGGGCTTCGACCTGAGCTTGCTCGAAGGCCAGGACGCGCTCGATAAGTACCGCCAGTGCGGCCCGGTAGCCGGCCGCGTGGAGCTGGTGGGCATGCCCAAGGCCGACGCTTTTCTGAGCCGGCGCAATACCAGCCCTAGGGTAGCGCGGGTTGCCATAGCGTGCAACATCCACGACCCGCTGCCAGCCCTAGCTGAGGCGCTGGAGTTTTTGGTGGCCCAGTTTCCAACTCTGACGTTTACCCTGCGCCCCCACCCCAGCGACCCGCGCGATTTTGGCGGGCTGCGCCAGCGGCTACCAAGTTTGCAGTGGTCGGATGCGCGGCAGGAGCAGGTATTCGATTTCTTGCTGGCGCACGATGCGCTCATCGCGGCCGACACCTCGACGCACCTGGAGGCCACGCTGCTCAATGTGGCGAGCATCTACTACCGCTTCGGCACTAATGCCCTCACCAACGATTACTATGGCTACGTGCAGCATGGCCTGATAGCGCGGGCCAATAGCCTGCCCGAGCTAGCAGCACTCGTGCAGCAGTACGCGGCCGATAAGCCGGCTACGCTCTACCAGCGGGCGGCCTACTACAATGCTACCCTAGGCACCGAGCGAGAGGGGCACAGCCAGCAATTTTGCCTGGCGATGCTCAATACTATGCTGAACAGTTCAGGCTAGGACTACCAATATTCAGCCGTAGTTTTGCCGCTTACGACAAAGCTTAGCCCCGAGTATATGATTAAACGATTACTATTCTTCTTATTCAGTATAGCCACCCAAGTAGCTGCCGCCCAATCATTACCTGGCTCGGGCAACGACCTGACTTTCAATGGCTACAGTCAGTACGTTAATTGCGGCACCGCCGACCGGGGCATTATCAATACCCTTACCGTAGAAGCCTGGGTAAAGACCTCTTCGCTGCAAGGGCAATTTGCCGTCACCAAGTACTCCAATTCCCTTTTTTCGGAAAGCGGGTTTGAGTTTGGCACTGTGCAGGGCAAGGCAGCTATTTACGGCCGGGCTGGCAAAGGTGACTATTTTACTTCGGGGCTCTCGACTACCCTCGTCAGCGATGGGCGCTGGCACCATATTGCCGGGCAGGTAGAACAAAATGTGTGGCGCATTTACGTGGATGGCGTGCTCGAAAATAGCAATACTTACGCCTACTCGGGCGGCGACCTGCGCACGCCCGAGCCCCTGACGATTGGCACTTATACCTACCTCACCAACTTCTATTTCCAGGGCGATATTGACGAGGTGCGGGTGTGGCGCACGGCGCGCACGGCGGCTGATATTCAGCAGGATATGTGCCGCAAGTTTGCCGCCGCGCCGGCCGACCTAGTGGCCTACTACCGCTTCGACCAAGGCAGTGGGCTAGCGGCTACCGACCAGGGCAGCCAGCCTACCAACGGCACCCTGGTGGGCTTTGTGGGCGCGCCCTGGCACCCGTCGGGGGCGGCGCTGGGCGATGCCAGCACGGCGCTGTACCAAACCAGCTGGCCGGCCAGCGCCCGGCTCGCGCTGGCTTCGGCCGCCAGCGACTCGGCCGTGGTGAGCGGCGTGTCGGCCCTGGCCAAGGGAGTGCAGCTGTACACCGTGGGCAGCGCGCCGAGCATTGCGGCGGGCGCGGGCGCACAGAGCGCATATTTCGGCGTATTTACGGCGGGCAGCGGCAGCGCAGCCACGTACACGCTGCGCCTGCACCCCCTAGGGGGCAATGTGTGCTGGGCAGCCCAGCAGCGCCTCAGCAACGACTTGACTTGGAATAACTTAGCCACCACTGCGCGCACGGCTACCTCCCTGGTGTACGGGCCCCTAGCCTACCGGGGCGAGTACATTCTGCTGACGACGGGGGCGGCCATACCAGCCGTAGCCATTGCCGGCGACTCGGCGGTGTGTGGCGGCGCTACGGGCCAGTTGACGGCCACGGCCGCCGGCGCCACCGGCTATCGCTGGAGCACCGGCGCTACCAGCGCCACGCTGAGCAACCTAGGGCCGGGCAGCTACACCGTCACAGCCAGCTTTGCCAGTGGCTGCACCTCGGTGGCGCAGGCTCTCATTCGAACGGCCCGCACGTATGCGCCCACCATCAGCGGCGACTCGGTGCTGTGCGTCGGCACTACGGGCCACTTGCAGGCCAGCGCCGCCGGGCCGGTTGCTTACCTATGGAGCACGGGCGCCACCGCGGCCAGCATCGTTGTGAGCCAGCCGGGTACTTACACCGTCACGGCTACTTCGCCGGCTGGCTGCCCGCAGCAAGCCAGCTACCGCGTGCGCGGGGCGCCTATTCCTACCGTCAGCATTACGGGCGAGGCGGGCCTGTGCGCCGGCGGCACCGCCCGCCTCACGGCCACGGCGGCGGGCGCCACCAGCTACCGCTGGAGCACCGGCGCCACTGCCGCTACCATCGCCGTGGCGCAGCCGGGCACTTACTCGGTGGTGGCTACTTCGGCGGCTGGTTGTGCTAGCCAGGCGTCCTTTCAGGTGCAGCTGCTGGCCGTGGCGCCGGTTAGCATTGGCGGCGATACGGTGCTGTGCGCGGGCGCCGCCGGGCGGCTGGCGGCTACGGCCACCGGCGCTACCGCCTACGCCTGGAGCACGGGCGCCACCACGGCTAGCATCGCCGTGGGCCAAGCGGGCACCTACACCGTCACGGCCAGCTTCGCCAGTGGCTGCTCGGCCACGGCGCAGGTGCGCGTGCGGGTGCTGGCGCTGCCCACCGTGCTAATTGGGGGCGACTCGGTGCTGTGCCCGGGCGCTACGGCGCAGCTGGCCACGTTTGTGGGCAATGCCACGAGCCCGCTTACTTACCGCTGGAACACCAGCGCCACCACCGCCAGCCTGCCTGTGACGCAGGCCGGCACCTACTCCGTGACGGTAACCAACGCCGCGGGCTGCGCGCAGCAGGCCAGCTACCGGGTGCGCACTGCCCTGGCCGCGCCCACCTTCACCCTAGGGGCCGACACGACGCTCTGCGACGGCGAAACCCTGACGCTGCGCGGCCCCGCCGGCGCGGGCCTGCGCTACCTATGGTCGGATGGCTCGACCAACCGGCTGCTGACGGTAGCCACGGCGGGCAGCTACTCGCTGCGCGTGAGCAGCCAGTGCGGCACCACCCAGGCAGCGCGCGTGGTGGCCCCGCGCAACTGCCTGCTGGTGCCCAACATCATCACCCCCAACCACGATGCGCGCAACGACTTGTTTGTGGTGCAGGGCATGGCGGGCAGCGACTGGAGCCTCGACGTGTATAACCGCTGGGGTCGCCCCGTGCTGCACACCGACAGCTACCGCAACGACTGGGGCCAGGACGCCGCCCCCGGCATGTATTACGTGCTGCTGCGCCGCGCCAGCACGGGCTACAGCTACAAGGGCTGGGTGGAGGTAGTGCGCTAGGCGGGGCCTAGGGGCCGGGGGCGGCGCGTACCTTCGCCCCGCCATGCCCACCGCTCCCTTACCTGCGCCCGCTACCGCCCCGGTTTCGGCCGAGGTGCGCCTGGGCTACGTGCGGCGGCAGTTGGCGCGGGCCTACCCTGGCCTGCCGGTAGCGCTGCTGGGCTACGCGGGCGGCCCGCAGCCGGTGGCGGTGGCCGAGCGCAGCGCCGGCTTTTTCGACGGTACCCAGTCCTACCCGCCTGCGCCCACTTGGCGTGAGTGGCGCGGGCGGCAAGTGCCCTTTTTCTTCGACGAGGCCCTAGGCGAGCCGCTGCTAACCGAGCGCGCCGGCCGGGTGTTGGTGGCGGCCGACCTCGTGGCGGCGGCTTTTTACCTGCTCAGCGGCTGGCAAGAGTACTTCAGCGACGAGCGCGACCAGCACGGGCGCTTTCCCTACGCGGCCAGCGTGCAGCAGCAGCATGGCTTCGTGGCGCTGCCGGTGGTCAATTATTACTTTGACATTCTTAAAACGGCCTTGGAGCGTGCTACTGGGCAGGTTTTTGCGCCGCGCCGCTGGGGTTCGCAGCAGGCCGAGCTCGCCGCCTTCATCTCGCACGACGTGGACAACCTGCGCAGCGGCTGGAAGGCGCCCGCCAAGGCCGCGCTGCAAGCCGGCCGACTGCTGCGCTTCGCCCGGCTGCTGGGCCGCCACTTGACGCAGCCCGACGCCTGGGACAACCTGGAGGCCGTGGCCGCGCAGGTGGCGCAGTACGGCGGGCGCTCGACGTTTTTTATCCTCCCTAGGGCCGGCAAAGCAGCTAACGGCACCCGCAACGCCGATTACCACCTGACGCGACAGCTCTGGCAGCGGCTGCGGAAGCTGGAGGAACAGGGCTGCAAAATTGAGCTGCACGGTAGCATCGGCACGGCTAGCGACGCTGGGCGCCTGGCATCGGAAATGGCAAACGACTTACAGTATGGGGGCAATGGCCTGCGTTTTCACTACCTGAGCTGGGAGCCCCGCCGTACACTAACCGTTGTGGAAGCTTCCCAATGCTTCGGCTACGACAGCACCCTAGGCTTCGCCGAGCACTACGGCTTCCGCCATAGCTACTGTTTACCATTCTACCCCTTTGACTTCGCAACCCAAACGGAAGCCGATTTTCTGGAAATCCCGCTCCACGTGATGGATGCCACCCTGCACCACCCGCGCTACCTGCAGCTGGCGCCCTTTGAAATTTTGCCCGCCCTAGGGCCGATGCTGGCCGAAATCCAGCGCTTTGGCGGCGTGGCCAGCGTACTGTGGCACAACGAGAACTTCGACCCCGCCAACGAACGCAACGGCCCGCGGGAGTTTCATGCGCTGATGCAGCGCCTACAGGCCCTAGGGGCGGCTTTCCTGACGGGGCGAGAAATCTACGAGGAGTTTGCGGAGCCCCCTGCGGCAAGTGCCCACTGAGGGGCGCGGCGTTAAACTGCCCAGGCTAACCGTGGCTTCCCGCGGGTCACTAAGCGCGGCTAAGATTGGTAATTGCTCACTGTTAATTGCTCACTGTAATTGGGTATCGTTCAGCAGCAGGGGCTGCGCAACACTATTATTTCCTACGCGGGGCTGGGCATCGGCTTCGTGAATACCACGCTGGTGCTGCCGCGGCTGCTGGTGCCGGCCCAGCTGGGGCTGCTGAGCGTGCTGGTGGCGCTAGCCACGCTGGGGGCGCAGCTCTCGGCGCTGGGCTTCACCAATACCACGCTGCGCTACTTCCCCTACTTCCGCGACGCCGAAAGCGGGCACCGCGGCTACCTGCCGCTGCTGCTGGCCGTGCCGCTGGCCGTGTTTGGGCTGGTGGCCGCCGGGCTGTGGCTGGGCCGGCCCTGGGTGCTGGCCTGGTACGCTCACGGCGGCGATACCGACCTGGTGGGCCGCCACTATGGCATCATGCTGGGCATGGCCTTCTGCATCCTGCTCTACAGTCTGCTCGATTCCTACGCCAAGTCGCTGTATTTAAGCTCTTTCTCCTCTTTCCTGACTGAGGTAGTGCAGCGCCTGCTCATCGTGAGCGCGGCGGGGCTCTACGCCACCCACGTGCTCTCGTTCGGGGGCTTCGTGCTGGCCTACCTAGGCAGCTATGCGGCGGTGGCCCTGGCGCTGCTGGCCTACCTAGGGGTGGTGGGCGAGCTGCACCTGCGCCCGCGCCGGGCGGTACTGGCGGTGCGGCCGGTGGGCGAACTGCTGCGCTTCGGCAGCTTTGCGCTGCTGAGCAATATCTCGGGCAACATCCTGGTTACCATCGACTCGCTGATGCTGGGCTCGCAAAAAAGCCTGGCCGACGCGGGCATCTACGTCATCGCCCTCAACATTAGCACGGCGCTGGCCATTCCGTTTCGGGCGCTCTACAAAACGGCCCACCCGCTCATTGCCGAGTACTGGAAGGAGGGCGCGGCCGACAAGATGCTCGACTTTTATCGCCGCACCACGCGCCTCAACACGGCCCTCGGGGCCTACCTGGCCCTGGGCATCGCCCTGAACCTACCGTTCATCTTCGGCCTCATCCACCGGCCCGAGTATCGGGCGGGCACGGTGGCGGTGCTGCTGCTGCTGGCCGGCCGCCTCACCGATGGCATCACGGGCGTTAATGGCCTCATCGTGAACACTTCGCCGCGCTACCGCTACGACTTGCTGTTCAACGCGGGCCTGGCCGGCACCATCGTGGCCCTCAACTACGTGCTTATTCCGCGCCTCGGCCTCACCGGGGCGGCACTTTCCAACTGCCTGGCCCTGAGCGGCATCAACCTGCTGCGCACTTGGTTTGTGTGGCGCAGCTTCGGCTGGCAGCCCTTCGACCGCACCGTGGCCTACCTGCTGCTGCTGGCCGCCGGGGCAGGCCTGGTGGCCTGGGCGCTGCCCAACCTAGGCAATAGGTGGCTGATGCTGCTACTGCGCGGCGGCACCCTCACGCTGCTCTACGGCCTAGGGCTGCTGCTAAGCGGCTGGGTGCCCGAGGTGAGCAAGCTGGCGCGCCGGCTGGGGCTGGGCCAGTAGCGCCGGGCGCCCCTTGCTAGGGCTATTGCACTGCTCGAATGGGCCGCCTCAGTTAATTCAGTTGCAAATTGCTTTCTGTTTAATTTTGTTTCCTAGCACCCTGAAACAGCGGGTATATAGTGTAAGAATGCAGGGCTTAACGGCTTACCAATTGCCCATTTGCTTGGCTGCGTAAAACACGGAATTACGTAAAATCTGCTCCCCAACTGACAACAATACCGCCCTTCTTACGTCACTAAGTGTTCACTCAAGGCTGAGGCGGCTGTTTTGCCATTTTATGAGCGTAGTAGGCCTTAGTCAGCCATCGTCTACCCTGCCGGACGGCAGCATCTTCCTTCCACCCACCTAACGTAATAGTCAATATTCCTGCGCCCGCGGCCCTAGCTACGTAGCGCTGCCACCGGGCAGCGGGAAATTATTGAACCCCAGACGATAGCATGAAAGACTACCAAGGGCAACTGGCGCCTGCCGAAGGCAAGCTAGGGATTTTGCTGCCAGGCATGGGTGCTGTGGCCACCACCCTGATTGCGGGGGTGCTGGCCGTGCGCCAAGGCAACGGGCAGCCCATCGGCTCACTCACGCAAATGGGCAAGCTGCGCACGGCCACGGGCCTCTCGCCCATCAAGGAGTTTGTGCCGCTGGCTAGCCTCGACGACGTGGAGTTTGGCGGCTGGGATGTGTACGAGGACAGCGTGTACGAAGCGGCGCTGAAGGCCGAAGTGCTGGGCTACAACGCCCTGCAGGGCGTGCGGGCCGAGCTGGAAGCCCTGAAGCCCATGAAGGCTGCCTTCGACCCGCACTACGTTAAAAACCTGCGCGGCACCCACGTCAAGACCTACACGACCAAGCTCGACCTAGCCGAACAGGTGATGGCCGACATGCGCGCCTTCCAAGCCGAGCGCCAGTGCAGCCGGCTGGTGATGGTGTGGTGCGGCTCGACCGAAATCTACCACGAGCTTTCGGAAACGCACCGCACCCTAGCCGCCTTTGAGGAGGGCCTGCGCACCAACGCGGCCAATATCGCGCCGAGCATGATTTATGCCTACGCGGCCCTGCAGCTCGGCGTGCCCTTCGTGAACGGCGCGCCCAACCTGACCGTGGACGTGCCCGCCCTGCTGGAGCTGGCCGCCGCTACCGGCACGCCGGTGGCGGGCAAGGACTTTAAGACCGGGCAAACACTGATGAAAACCATCGTGGCGCCCGGCCTGAACGCGCGCCTGCTGGGGGTGAAAGGCTGGTTTTCGACCAACATTCTGGGCAACCGGGATGGCTTGGTGCTCGACGACCCCGACAACTTCAAAACCAAGGAGGTGTCGAAGCTGAGCGTACTCGACAGCGTGTTTCACCCCGAAGAAAACCCCGCGCTCTACGGCGATATGTACCACAAGGTGCGCATCAACTACTACCCACCGGCCGGCGACAACAAGGAGAGCTGGGACAATATCGACATCTTCGGCTGGATGGGCTACCCCATGCAGATTAAAATTAATTTCCTGTGCCGCGACTCCATCCTGGCCGCGCCGCTGGTGCTCGACCTGGCCTTATTTATCGACCTGGCCAAGCGCGCCGGCCGGTCGGGCATCCAAGAGTGGCTGTCGTTCTACCTGAAGTCGCCCCAGACCGAGCCCAACATCCGCCCCGAGCACGACATCTTCAAGCAGCTGGTAACCCTGCACAACACCCTGCGCGAGCTGGTGGGCGAGAGCCCGGTGCAAGTAGCCAGCGAGGAAGTCTACCAAGACGGCCCCGCGAGCTAACTCCTTGCTGCCCTAGGATGTACAAACTACTTGCCAGCACCCTAGGCATCGGGTACGTCAAAGGCGGCGGCACGCTGGCCGCCATTGCCTGCTGCCTCGTGCTGTACGTGGCCTGCGCTGGGGGCACTACGGTACGGCCTTGGCCGGCCAGTTTGCTCACGCTGGGTTTGCTGGGTCTAGGCACCCTAGCGGCCCAGCGCGTAGAGGCCGCCTGGGGCAAAGACAGCTACCGCGTAGTTATCGACGAGGTGGCGGGCATGTGGGTGAGTGTGCTGCTGCTGCCCGTCACGGGCCCGCGCCTGCTGGTGGGGCTGGTTTTATTTCGCTTTTTCGATATGGTGAAGCCCTTGTTTATCAGCAGACTGGAACGCCTGCCGGGCGGTATAGGTGTGATGGCCGACGACGTGCTGGCGGGCCTCTACACCAACCTGCTGCTGCACGCCGGGGTGCAGCTGGGCTACTTGTAGGGCTATGCATATTACTCGTTTGCTGAAGGGGCAGGCCGCGGCGGCGGCGAGCACGGCCCTCGATTTCCTCACCACCATTATTTGCGTAGAAGTGTTTCATAGCTGGTACCTGCTGGCCACGGCCTTAGGCAACGCGGCGGGCGGCATCACCAATTTTTATTTGGGCCGGCACCTCGTGTTTGAAGCATCGCGGCAGCAAGCGCGTCCTCAGGGTGTTCGGTACTTCCTCGTGTGGCTGGGCAGCCTACTGCTCAATGCAGGCGGCGTTTACCTGTGCACCCAGCTGCTGCACGCCAATTATTTATATAGTAAAGCGTTGGTGGCACTGGTAGTGGGCCTGGGATTCAACTACACGCTGCAGCTGCACTTTGTCTTTAAGCAATCATGAAACCTTCGCGTAGCAGGCCCCATTGCCCGGCGGTGCTTTACTGGCTGCTGCTACTGCTAGGGGTGCCCACGGCGGCCCTGGCGCAGCTCACCACCGTGCGGGGCGTGGTGACGGATGCCAAAACCAAGGCGAAGCTGCCCTTCGTGAGCGTGTCGGTGCCGCAGGCGGCCCTAGGCACCAACACCGACGAAAACGGCCGCTACTCGCTGCAAATACCCGCGCCGTATACCGCCGTTACGTTTTCCTACATTGGCTACAGCACCGTTACCCAGACCTTTACGCCCGGCCAGGCGCAGGAGCTGAACGTGCAGCTGCGCGCCAGCGCCACGCAGCTCAACGAGGTGGTAGTGAAGGGCGGCAAGCTGCTGCGCTACAAAAACAAGGATAACCCGGCCGTAACGCTTATTCGGCAGGTGATTGCCAACAAGGAAAAAAACCGGCCCGAAAGCTACGATTACGTCGAGTACAACAAGTACGAGAAGATGACCTTCGCGCTCAGCAACTTGAGCGACAAGTTTAAGAACCGGAAGATTTTTCGCCGCTACCAGTTCCTATTTTCCCGGCAGGATTCGGCCGCGCCCGCCGGGGTCAACAGCCTGCCGATTTACATAGAGGAAAAGCTGGCCAAGGAATACTACCGCAAAAACCCGCCGGCGCACAAGGCCATCGTGCTGGGTAACAAGCAGGTGGAGTTCGATAAGCATTTTATTGATAACGAGGGCCTAAGCGCCTATTTCAATAGAATGTACCAGGACATTGACCTGTATGCCAACAACGTATCACTACTGGGCAACCAGCTGCTGAGTCCCATTGCGGCCAACGCGCCCAGCTTCTACCAATACTACATCACGGACACGCTCAGGCAGCACCAGCCGCAGCTGGTGGAGCTGAGCTTTTATCCGCGCAGCAAAGGCGATATGCTGTTTACGGGCAAGCTCTACGTGACGCTCGACGGCAACTACGCGGTGCAGCAGGCCAACCTAGGGGTGGATAAGCGCATCAACCTCAACTTCGTGAAGGACCTGAAGGCGACGCTCAACTTTGCCGAAAACCCCGACCGGCGCTACCACCTGAGCCGCACCTTTTTAGGCATCAACTTCGGGCTCTCACAGAAAGGCTCGGGCTTTTACGGCGCGCGCACGGTGGACTTCACCAACTACCTGGTCAACCAGCCCGCGCCCGACAGCCTGTACACGGGTCCGGCGCGGGTGGCGGCCGGCGACAGCACCACGCGCCAAGCCGCTACTTTCCTGGAGCAGCACCGGCCCGATACCCTTACGCAGGTCGAGCAATCGATTTACAAGAACGTCGATACGCTGCAGACTATCAAGTCCTTCCAGCGTACCATGACGCTATTCACGTTTTTATTTTCGGGCTACAAGTCGTTTGGGCCAGTCGAGCTGGGCCCCTCCAATACCTTCTACAGCTTCAACCCCGTGGAGGGCTTTCGGCTGCGGGTGGGTGGCCGCACCACGCCCGACTTTAGCAAGCGCCTGTACTTCGAAACGTATACGGCCTACGGCGTTAAGGATGAGAAATGGAAGTATTTTCTGAGCTCGACGTACTCGCTGAACGGGAAAAGCATCTACACCTTTCCGCAGCATTTTGTGCGGGCCAGCTTCCAGCGCGACACGCGCATTCCGGGGCAGGAACTGCAATTTGTGCAGGAAGACAACTTCCTGCTTTCCTTCAAGCGAGGCGTCAACGACAAGTACCTCTACAACGACGTGTACCGGCTCGACTACGTGCGCGAGTTCAGCAACCACTTCAGCTACACCCTAGGGTTTCGCAAGCTGCAGCAGTCGCCCGCCGGCGGCCTATACTTCCGCACCAACGAAAGCCGCGAAAACGTAGATACCATAAGTACTTTGACTACCAGCGAAGTATCGTTGCAGCTGCGCTGGGCCCCGCACGAGACGTTTTACCAGGGCAAGCTCTACCGTGTGCCCATCATTGGGCCGTATCCCATCTTCACGGCCCGCCTCGCCAGGGGGTTTCGGGGCTTGCTAGGGGGTGATTACGGCTACACCAACCTGCTGGCCAACGCCACCAAGCGCTTTTACTTGTCGCAGCTGGGCCACGCCGACGTGTCGCTGGAAGGCGGCTACGTGTTTGGGCAGGTGCCGTTTCCGCTGCTCGACATTCACCGCGCCAACCAATCGTACTCGTACCAGTTGTACTCGTATAATTTGATGAACTTCCTGGAATTTACCAGCGACCACTACGCCAGCTTGTTCATCGACCAAAATTTCAACGGCTTCTTTTTCAACAAGCTGCCCGTCATAAAACACCTAAAGCTGCGCGAAACGGCCTCGCTTAAGCTGCTCTACGGCGGCATTAGGGAGGAAAACAACCCCAACGCGCACCCCGAGCTGTACCAGTTTTTGCGCGATGCCAACGGCCAGCCGGTCGCCTTTGCCCTAGGCCGGGTGCCCTACGTGGAGGCGAGCGTGGGCGTGGCCAACATCTTCAAGCTGTTTCGGCTCGACCTCGTGCACCGCCTCACCTACCTCGATAATCCAAATGTGTCGGCGTGGGGATTACGCGGCCGGTTTAAGATTGATTTTTAAGCGATTCTCCTATGAATTTCACTGCCGTCCGCCACGCGTCGCAAGCCGGAATTTATAAGGTAGTCAATCCCTTTGTGCGCTTGCTCCTCAAAGCCGGTGTCACCCCCAACGGCGTCACTATCATGGGCTTAGTGCTCAATATGGGCGTGGCCGTGATATTTATCCTAGGGGCCGAGGAGGGCCACCGCGGCGACCTGCGCTACGTGGGCTGGGCGGGGGCGCTCATCTTGTTTGCCGGGCTCTTCGACATGCTCGACGGGCAGGTGGCGCGGCTGGGCAACCTGAAAAGCGAGTACGGCGCCCTGTTCGACTCGGTGCTCGACCGCTACAGCGAGCTATTTACGTTCCTGGGCATCTGCTACTACCTGGTGGCGCACCACTATTTGCTAGGCTCGCTCTTCGCCTTCATCGCTCTCATCGGCTCGATGATGGTGAGCTACACCCGCGCCCGCGCCGAGGGCCTAGGGGTGGTGTGCCAAGGTGGCCTGATGCAACGGCCCGAGCGCGTAGTATTGCTGGGTGTCAGCGCCTTAGTTTGCGGCAGCAGCTCGGCCTACCTGGGGGGCGACTACAAGCTGTTCGTGCCGGGCGTGCCGTTTCACGTCTTTGAAACGATGACGATTTTCACGCTGCCCATCACGGTGATGGCCATCCTGACCAATATTACGGCGGTGTCGCGGCTGCGGCAGGCGCGCCAGGCGCTGGCGCTCAAGGCGGCCTCGGCGGTTACTCGCAAGCTGGCGGCCACCTTGCTGCTGCTGCTAGGGGGCATGCTGGCCAGCCAGCCGCAGCCGGCCTGGGCGGCCCCGCAGCAGAGCCCGCCAGAGCTTAAGTTTCCGGTGCCATCGGGCATTGCCAACCAGCTTTTCTACCTGCAGCGCGACCCCAATACAAACACCGTCATCTACCAGCTCAACGTAAACAAAGCTGGGCAACTAGATGAGGAGGAGCCGATTAATGTGTTCTGGATGCGCTACGACGAGCAGGGCCAGCGCAAGGACCTGAACTACATTCAGCGCCGGTTTGCCTACGGCCTATCGGCCAAGAAGATGACCGCCGATAAGTACGTGCTCAAGTTCAGCGCCTACAGCAAGATACCGCTCTACCTCCTGCGCTCGGGCGCCGACAATGCCTTCCACGTGGTGGCAGTGCTCAATAACCGGCAAATTGTGCTCACCCGCGTGTACTTGCGCATTGAAGGCGGTAGCTTCTGGGTGCCCAACGTCAAGTACATCGAGCTAAAAGGCTGGAACGCCGCCACCCGCGAGCCCGTGACGGAGCGGCTAGCCGTGTAGCGGGCCGCTGGCTTTTCCTTCGTAGTTACGCGCACTTATGCCTTCTGCTTTTTTTACCGGCCGTACGGGCGCGTGGCTGGTGCCCGCGCTGTCGCTGGCCTACCTGCTGACGTCGTACTTACTCATCGGCTTGCGGCCCGAGCATTGGCTGCTGGTAGTACTGGTCAACGGCTGCTATTTCTTGTCCGATACGACGCGCCGGTTCATTACCGGCTTTTCCATTTTCGCCCTTTATTGGATTCTCTACGACTACATGCGGGCGTTTCCCAACTACGCCTACCGCGCAGTCGATATAGCGCCCATTTACCACGCCGAGCAACACCTGTTTGGCATCCGCGCCGGCGGCCAGCTGCTGACGCCCAACGAGTATTGGCTGCGCCACCACCGGCCGCTGCTCGATGTGCTGTGCGGCCTATTTTACCTGTGCTGGATACCCATTCCGCTGGGCTTTGCGGCCTACCTGTTCTTCGCGAACCGCCGGCTATTTCTTGCCTTTGCGCTCACCTTCTTATTAGTCAATATCCTAGGCTTCAGCCTGTACTACCTGCACCCGGCCGCGCCACCGTGGTATGTGCAGCAACATGGCCTCGTGTTTCAGCGCCTGACCCTAGGGAGCACCGCCGGCCTGGCCCGGTTCGACAGCTTTTTTGGGGTGAGCATTTTCAAAGGCCTCTACGCCAAGAACGCTAATATCTTCGCGGCCATGCCCTCCTTGCACTCCGCCTACCCGGTGGTGGTGGCTTACTACGCCGTAAAAAACCGTATGGGCTGGTTCACGCTAGTGTTCTTCACTATTATGCTAGGTATCTGGTTTGCCGCCATCTACACCAGCCACCACTACGTGCTCGACGTGCTGGCCGGCATTGCCACCGCCCTCATCGGCATCGGCATCATCCGGCTGCTACTGGCCAAAAGCCGCTGGTTCAACCGCTTCGTCAACCGCTTCTGGCAGGCCACCGCCCCTAGGGGTAGTGAGCTCAGCTAAGCAGCACCTGCGGTGAGGCTGTTGTTGCACTATTGCTCCTCAGCCAACCTCAACTTACTACTAATATCAAGCAATTCAATACGTTATGCACCAGGCGGTTCACTTGTTTTTCACAGAAGCGGCTGTACTTGGTGTCATGAAAACAGTGCTACTAGGCTGGCTGCTGCTACTTACGTACGCGGGCAATGCCCAATCCGTACCAACCGCCGGCGACTCCGTGACTACTGCCGGGCCACTCCCGCTCTATGCCGCTACGGTACCCACAGCGAGCATTAGCAGCACCGAGCTTTACCTACGGGCTAAACTGTGGCTACTCAACAACCACAGCATTGGCCGCTACAAGTGGCTGGGTGACAGAAATACCAGTTTGATAGCTGTCAAAGGCACTTATTTTCTGCCGGCCGTTGGGTTTAGCGGCACTTGGCTGTACTATTCGCTCAAGTTGCTTTTTAGCAATGGCAGCTACCACTACGCGATAACAGATATTTACTTTCGAAAAAACGGGGCGACCGAAACGCTACCGGCGGAGCAGCTACTGCCAGCTTCCCCAGAACGCAGAGTCAACCGCCGCTACCAAGAAGCGCTGGGCCAGCAGGTTGGCTTACTACTCAGCAGCTTGCAGAGCGGTATGCAGCAGCCCACGGCGCTTTAATCAGCACTACCCCTCGCCCCGCGCCTGCCGGCCCAGCACGCTGTGCTTTTGGCCGTAGCCGAAGTAGATGGCCAGGCCGATGGCCAGCCACACGGCCAGGCGCAGCCAGGTTTGCCAGGGCAGGCTGGCCATCATCACCAGGCAGGTAATAATGCCCAGGATGGGCACCAGCGGCACCCAGGGCGTGCGGAAGCTGCGGGGCGCCTCGGGGTTGGTGCGGCGCATGATGAGCACACCTAGGCACACCATCACGAAGGCCAGCAGCGTGCCGATGCTCACCATCTCGCCCACCACGGTGATGGGCACGAAGCCCGCAAACAGCGCGATGAAGGCCCCTAGGAGCAGGTTGCTTTGCACCGGCGTGCGCCAAGTGGGGTGCAGCTGCGAGAAGGCGGGCGGCAGCAGCCCGTCCTTCGACATGGCGAAGAACACCCGCGACTGCCCCAGCAAATCGACCAGAATAACCGAGGTGTAGCCAATTAGAATGGCCAGAATGATGGCACCGCTGAGCCAGGCGTAGGGCGTTTTTTCGATGGCGATGGCCACCGGCGCGGCGCTGTTCTTGAACTCGGTGTAGTTGGCCAGGCCGGTGAGCACGTAGCCGAAGAGCACGAACAAGACCGTGCACACCGCCAGCGACCCTAGGATGCCGATGGGCATGTTGCGCTGCGGATTCTTGGTTTCCTGGGCCATGGTGGCCACGATGTCGAAGCCAATGAAGACGAAGAAGATAACCCCCGCCCCGCGCAAGATGCCGCTCCAGCCAAACTCGCCAAACGTGCCCGTATTGGCCGGAATGAAGGGATGGTAGTTGGCCGGGTCGATGTACTTCCAGCCCAGGGCGATGAACACCAGCACCACCGCCACCTTGAGGGCCACCACCAGGGCATTGAACCAGGCCGAGCCCGCCGTGCCCCGAATGATAACCGCCGTAATGGCCAGCACCACCAAAATAGCCGGCAGGTTGACGTAGCCGTGCACCAGCGAGCCGTCGGCCAGCGTGGCGGTTTCGAAGGGCGACATGACCAGGCGCGGCGGCAGGTGCAGGCTGTACTTACTCAGGAACTTGAGCAGGTACTGCGACCAGCTGATGGCTACCGTAGCCGCGCCCACCGAATATTCCAGCACCAAGTCCCAGCCGATAATCCAGGCAAAAAGCTAGCCCATGGTGGCGTAGGAGTAGGTGTAGGCCGAGCCCGCCACCGGCACCAGGGCCGCAAACTCGGCGTAGCATAGGGCCGAAAACGCGCAGCCCACCGCCGCCACCACGAAGGAGAGCGTGACGGCCGGCCCCGCGTGGTTGGCCGCCGCCAGCCCGGTGAGCGAGAACAGCCCCGCCCCGATAATAACCCCAATGCCGAGGGCGATGAGGCTCACGCCACCCAGGCTGCGCTTGAGCGTACCCGCGCCCGCCGCCGCGGCTTCCTGCCGCAGGCTTTCCAATGATTTTACTAGCATAACTGAGGGAGTGTGGCCTAGGGCCCACTAGCGCGCTGGCTTACCAACGGCGCCGCCGAAGAAAAGTCCGGCCACCTGCCCAGCCGGGGGCGCAAAAGTACGCCTGGCAAGCCCAGCTTCACCGTCTATTCAGGCAACTAGCCGGGCCAGGACCGCCCGTTAGCCTTGCAGCAGCGGCGGGCACGTCTAACTCGACCTGCCGCGCGGAGCTGCGGAAGAGTACAGGCGCTTTAATTAGTTGGCTAGGTGATGGCTAGCGCCCCTGCACGTCGCCAACGGCCAAGCCGGGCGGACTGAGGCGCACCGAGTCTAGGTCGTAGTAGGCGGCCGCGGCTTGGTTGGGCCGCCCGCGCGCGGCCGAATCCAGCGTTTCGCCCAAAATCAAAATGCCCTGCGGCCGGATGCCGCGCACGGGCGCCAACCGAACTTGCCGCTGGCCCGCTCGCGCCGCGGCCCCTAGGGCCGCCTGCCGGGCAAGTTGCTGGCGGCGCCAGGCAGGGGCATTTTCGAGCAGCTCACGCCCGGCTGCCCGGCTGGGGCCGCCCAGCAGCAGCAGCGCGGCGTAGCCCAGCAGCAGCGGGCGCAGGGCCAGTAGCCGCCGGGGCGGGCGCACGGCCGGGCCGGTGGGCAGGGCCAGCCAGGCCGCCAGCAGGCTGCCCAGCAGCGTCCAGGCCCACAGCAGGTTGAGGATGCGCGTGGCAGGGTAGCCCCAGGCTACTCGGCTCAGCACTAGCATACTTAGCCCGAGGCCGCCGCCCACCACGGCCAGCCCTAGGCCCAGCGGCAGGCGCGGGGCGGCCGGGTGGCGCCGGGCCCGGTAGGCCAGCGGGGCCAGCAGCACCGGCAGCACCAGCAGGGCCGTCAGCTGGCGCGGCTCGGTCAGGAAAAGCACGGTTTGGGCGCTGGCGCGGGCCGCTACCTGCCACAGCGCGGGCGGCACGGCGGGGGCATCCTGGGCTAGGCGCACGGCGTTGCCGGGGGCCGCCAGCAGCACGCCGCCCCCGGCGGCCGCCACGGCCAGCAACCCCAGCCAGGGCCGCGCACCCGCCCCACCCGTCCGGCGGTACGCTAGCCCAGCCCAGCAGGCCAGTAGCCAGCCGGCCAGCACCAGCGTCAGTTCATTGGTGCCGGCCAGGGCGGCTGCGGCCAGCACCGCCAGCCCGTACCAGCCCGCCCGCGCCCCTGGCCGGCTGGCCCGCTGCGCTCGCCAGCCGGCCAGGGGTAGCACGACTAGCAGGGCCGTGCCTACTTGATAAATAGCCACGCTGGCAAACCAATAAATAGCCGAGTAGGGGCTTGGCAGGGTATAAAGCAGGGCCAGCAGCAGGGCCGCACCCCCCGCCAAAGCCCGGCGCCCCCCCAGGGCGCGCCCGCCCAGCACCCGTAGCGAGGCGGCCAGCACCAGCCCTAGGCCCCCCAGCGCGCCCAAGGGCACCAGCCGCAGCCCCGCCGGCCAGCCGTAAGTAAGCGGGTTGGCTGCCGTGAGCAGCAGCGAGCTAAAGTAGCGGCCCGTCCAATGCGCATAGAGGTAGCGCTGGGCGCCCCACACGCCGTAGTGGCGGGCCTGGGCGGCGTGGCCAAAATCGTCCCAAAACGGCTGGTTGAACCACGCTAGCGCCACCCACGGCAGCAGCCCCAGCGTGAGCGCCCCCCCCACTAGCCAGGGCCAGCGGCGCGGCCCTAGGGCTTGTTGAAAGGCAGAAGCTAGCGGCATGGCAAGGAAAAACGGGCGGGCTTGCAAAGGAACAGTTGCCGGGCCCAGCTAGCGCGGGCCGGCGGCGCGCGGGCCGGTTTAGCTGGTGGCGGTTTGCTTCAGCTTATAAATGCGCTCAATAATCTCCACCACTTTCAGGCCTTCCTCGGCGTTGGTGGTGGCCTGGCCGCCTTGCTGCAGCACTTCCACCACGTTGTCAATTACGTGCACGTGGTTGGCGGCCGAGCCCTGGTAGGCGCCGTAGCTATTGGCGGGGTTAGTGGGCGGCAGGGCGGGCAGGGTGTAGCCGGCCAGGTGGCAGTACTCGACCTTTTCCAGGTACTGGCCCCCTATTTTGAGGGCGCCGCGCTCGGCCACTACCGTCAGGGAGCTTTCGAGGTTGCAGTCCCACACGGCGGTGCTGTAGCTGAGCGTGCCGCTGCCGCCGCGTAGCAAGTCGAAGGTAATCAGACCGCTATCCTCAAACTCGGTGAGGTCCTGGTGCGCGAAGTCGTGAAAGCGTGCGCTCAGGTTGGTGAGGTCGCCAAACACCCAGTAGAGCAAATCGACGAAGTGGCTGAACTGGGTGAAGAGCGTGCCGCCGTCCAGGGCCTGGGTGCCGCGCCAGCTGCCGGGCTGGTAGTAGCGGGCGTCGCGGTTCCAGTAGCAGCTTAGCTGCACCAGAAAGATGCGCCCTAGGCGTCCCTCGCTCACCACCTGCTTCAGCCAGGCGGCGGGCGGCGAGTAGCGATTCTGCATCACCCCGAAAACCAAGCGGTTGCACGCCTGGGCGGTGCGCACCACAGCGGCCGCGTCGGCCACGCGCAGGGCCAGGGGCTTCTCTACCACCACGTGCAGGCCGTGGCGCAGGGCGGCCAGCGCCTGGGCGGCGTGCAGGCCGTTGGGAGTGGCCACGGTGAGCACGTCGGCCCCAGGGCCGCTTTGCAAAAAACCATCCAGCGACGTAAAAAACGGCACTTCGGCAAACTCTTCCGCCAATTCGGGCCCTAGGGCCGCCCGCTCGTCGATGAGGGCCACCAACTGGGCCCCGGCGTGGCGGGCCACCAGCGCCGCGTGGCGCCGCCCAATGTGCCCCACCCCGCAAATGGCAAAGCGAACGGGCAATACTGTTCCTGATTCGCTCATAATGCTAAGCTCGCTGCTAGCAGGGCTACCATGCCTACGCAAAAAACAACCAAAGGCCCGGTTTCAGAAGCTGCTGGTGCTAGCTGGTGCATTTTGAGCAGCAGCAACTCCTAACCCACGCAGCTAGCAGCCAGCAGTTGCAAGAGTACTAGTAAACCAGCCGCGCCCCAACTCAGCACGGCCTGGTGACCCTGCTTGCCAAAGGCCTGCCAATAAAAAGCGCCGCCTAGGATAACCACCACACTATTCGCTAGTCCTAACGCTACCGCATACCAAAATTCCGAATACTGGTAGAACTTCATAACCGGCTAGCCGCCCGCTGTAAAACGGCCACAATGTACGCCTGCTGCGCCTCGGTGAGGGCTGGGTGCACCGGCAGAGCCAGCACCCGCTGGCACAGCGCCTCGGCCACCGGAAAGGCGCCGGCCCGGTAGCCTAGGTAGGCGTAGGCCGGCTGCTGGTGCAGCGGCAGGGGGTAATACACGGCCGTGGGCACGCCGTTTTGGCCTAAAAAAGCCTGCACTGCGTCGCGCCGGCCGTTTTCTACGTTGATAGTGTACTGATGAAAAACGTGGGTGCTGCGCGGGTCGCGCGCGGGCGCCTGCAGGCCCGGCAGCCCGGCCAGCGCGGCGTCGTAGCGGGCGGCCACGGCCTGGCGGGCGGCCTGGGCGGCGGGCAGGTGGCGCAGCTTCACCAGCAGCAGGGCGGCCTGCAGCGTATCGAGGCGCGAGTTGAGGCCCACCAGCTCGTGCACGTATTTCTGGCGCTGGCCGTGGTTGGCCAGCTGGCGCAGGCGGGCGGCGCGGGCGGCGTCGCGGGTAAGCAGGGCGCCGCCGTCGCCGAAGCAGCCCAGGTTTTTGCTCGGGAAAAACGAGGTGGTGCCCACCTCCCCCACCGTGCCGGCGTAGCAAGCGGTGCCATTGGCAAAGGTGTAGGTGGCCCCCAGGGCCTGGGCATTGTCTTCAATCAGCGCCACGCTCGCCGCCCGGCAAATGGCCGCCAGCTCTTCTAAATCAGCGCATTGACCAAACAGATGCACGGCCACCACGGCGCCGGTGCGCGGGCCCAGGGCCGCCCGCACGGCGGCCGGGTCGAGGTTGAAGGTGTCGGGGCGCACGTCGGCCAGCACCGGGCGCAAACCCAGCAGCGCCGCCGCCTCTAGGGTGGCCACGTAGGTGAAGGCCGGCACGATGACCTCGGTGCCGGGCGGCAGGCCCAGGCTGAGCAGCGCCAGCGTGAGGGCATCGGTGCCGTTGGCGCAGGGCACCACCGCCGCCCCGCCCAGGTGCGCGCCCAGCGCCTGAGCAAACGCGCCCACGGCGGGCCCCTGAATGAAGGCCGCCTCGCGCAGCGTGGCCTGCCAGGCGGCCTCCAGCTCGGCCTGGTAGGGGGCGTGCTCGGCAGCCAGGTCGAGCAGCTGAATGGGAGGCGTAGCGGGCAAAACAAATTTTTTTGGTGGGTGGCGGCGGGCGCTCTGGTGCGGGCCGGCTGCAAAGGTGGCGCCCGCCGGCCGTTGGCCCGGCTCTACCAGTCCTCCGCCAGCAGCCAGCTCAGCTTCAGCAAGTCCAGCGCCCGCAGGCTGGGGCGGGCCGAGAGCAGGTTGCGCCATAGCAGGGGGCCTAGGGCTGCTAGTGCGGCGCGGGCGGGCGCGGCCAGCCCCGCCTGGCGCAGGCGGCGGGCCGTGCGCGCCAGGCGGGTGTCGGCCCCCAGGTTATCGGTGCGCAGCACCTGGGCCAGGTTGCGCACCGCCTGCCGGCTCTTGGCCAAAAAGGCGGCGGCGGGCTCCAGGCCCGCGTGCAGCACGGGGTTGTCGAGGTGGCGCACCCCTAGGCCGGCCCGCGCCAGTTGCAGGCCCAGGCGGGTGTCCTCGTGGCCGTAGCCGCTGAGGCGCTCATCCAGCGGAAACCGTTGCAGTACTTCTTTCTTAATCAACGCATTATTAATAGCCAGCTGCCCGCCCGGGTCGCGCTGGCGCATGGCGGCCGGGCGCATCTCGCGGGCGCGGCCGTAGCGCCAGCGCAGGCCTAGGGCCGGGTCGGCAGGCGGCGCGGCTTCGTAGGTGGTGCCGCCGATAACTACCGCGCCGGGCTGAGCGATGGCCGCCGCGTAACGCGCCAAAAACTCGTCGTCGGGCAGGTGGCTGTCGTTGTCGAGCAGCAGTAGCCACTCGTGCGCGGCGCTGGCTACCAGCGCGTTGCGCACGGCGGCGCGGCCCACGTTGGCCGGTAGCTCGGCGTAGCGCACGCCGGGCCGGGCCGCCAGGGGCCGGTGCCGCCGCCGGAATTCCTCCCGCGAGCCGTCGTCGAGCAGGCAGATTTCGACCGGGCCCGGCCAGGCAGGCACCTGGGTTAGCAGCTCGGCCACCAGCGCAGTAGCGTCGCAGTTGTAGAGCGGGATGAGGATAGAAAGCCCGGGCATAGGCGGCAACTACTAAAGGCCTTTGGGGCAAGGCCAGGCCATAGGCCCACCCGCGCGGCGCGGGCAGTACTACTGAACTACTAAGTTGCGGAATCCAGCAGCTGGCCCTCGCGGCAGGTGAGCACGCGGTGGGGATAGTTGGCGAGCAGCTGGAAGTTGTGCGTGGCCATGAGAACGGCCGTGCCGGCGTGGTTTATCTCCCGAAACAGCTCCATAATCTCCGCCGCCACCTCGGGGTCGAGGTTGCCGGTGGGCTCGTCGGCCAGCAGCACCAGCGGCTCGTTGAGCAGGGCGCGGGCAATGACCACGCGCTGCTGCTCGCCGCCCGAGAGGCGGTGCGGCAGGCGCCCCCCCACGTTGCTCAGGCCCACCAGGGTTAGCACCTCCTGCACCCGCTGCTGGCGGCGGGCTTTGCCCTTCCAGCCGGTAGCGTTTAACACAAAGTGCAGATTTTCAGCTACCGTGCGGTCGCCCAGCAGCTGAAAATCCTGAAACACGATGCCCAGCCGGCGGCGCAGGTACGGCACCTTGCCCTGGGGCAGGCGGCCCAGGTCGAAGCCCGCTACCTCGCCGCTACCCGCCTGCAGCGGCAAGTCGGCGTATAAGGTCTTGAGCAGCGACGACTTGCCCGAGCCGGTGCGCCCCACCAGGTACGCAAACTCGCCCTTGCCCAGCCCGAATGACACGCCTTGCAGCACCGCCCGCGCTTCTTGCGTAATGGTGGCTTCGCGCAGCTCAACTACCAGCTCGTTCATAACTAGTGCTTAACGATTAGTGGTTAATGATTATGGTTGATGGCCCTAGGGCGGCCGCAAAAATCGTTTGTCGGGGCGAGCAACGCGCAGCAATCGCAATTCGGACGACCCTAGGCGGATTGTGTTGAGGCAATTACCGCGTTGCGCGCGCACTGCCAAACGATTTTTGCGGATGCGCCATAAGTAGTTAGTTACCAATCACTACCTGTTCAGCACTACAGCTCCAGCTTGCGCAGCTTGCCAAATTCGAGCTGCGCGATGAGGGCCGCCAGGGTCTCTTCCCGGCCCTCGAGGCCGTAGCGGTGCAAGTCCTTGAGCGGCCGGTCGGCTCGGAAGTACGCGATGAGCACAAACTGCTCGTCGCGCAGTTGGATGTAATCGGGTATTTTGGCCTTGCCCTTTACTTTGATGATGTACACGGGGAGGAGGAATGAAAGCCGGCGGCCACCTAAAAAAGCCGGCCCAAAGCTACGCGCCGACCGCCAACCAAACGGGCAGGGGCGCGGCTCGGGGCCGGCTGAAAACCAACGGAATAGACAAAAAAAGCGAGCCAAAATCGCACCGCTCAACCACCTACCCTTGCTGCCTTCCGGCCCTGGGGGAGTTCAGTAGGAGCTGGTCGTTCTGACTCGCCGCTGCAAAGATACTCACGGATTACACGAATTTAAGCGGATTGCACAGATTTTGTGGACGATTACAACGCTAAAACCGCGTAGCCGATTGATTGCGTGGGTTCAAGGCAACTTCGCTAAAAGTCAATTGGCCAGCCCGCCCCGACGTAGCCTGGCCTGGAAGGTCTATGCAAAGCCTATTTTTGCGGCGCCACCTTGCACGAAGACGCTTCCAGAAGCGCCTCACAACGTCCACAAAATCCGTGCAATCCGCTTAAATTCGTGTAATCCGTGATTTATGGAGCAAATTCTCATTCTTGATTTCGGTTCGCAATACACCCAGCTCATTGCCCGGCGCATTCGTGAGCTGCACGTGTTCTGCGAAATTCATCCCTACACCCACGCCCCTCAGCTAGCCGAGCGCCTCCGCGCCGGCGACGACAGCCTGCGGGGCGTCATCTTATCCGGCTCGCCCTGCTCGGTGCGCGAAACCGACGCGCCTAACCCCGACCTAGGGGGCATTCTGGGCCGGGTGCCGGTGCTGGGCATTTGCTACGGGGCGCAGCTGCTGGCCCAGCAGGGGGGCGGCGAGGTGCTGCCGGCCACCATTCGCGAGTACGGCCGCGCCCGCCTCAGCAGCCTCAGCGCCGAATCGCCGCTGCTGGCCGGGCTGCACCAGGATACGCAGGTATGGATGTCGCACGGCGACACAATTAAGACCTTGCCGGCTGGCTACGAGATACTTGCCAGCACGCCGGAGGTGGCCGTGGCCGCTTACAAACTGCCCCAGCAGCCCACCTACGGCATCCAGTTTCACCCCGAGGTAACGCACTCGACGGAAGGGCGGCAGCTGCTCGAAAACTTCGTGGTGGGCATCTGCGGCTGCGCCCAAAGCTGGACGCCCGACCACTTCGTGGATTCGATGGTGGAGGCGTTGCAAGATACCATTGGCCCCGACGACCAGGTGATTTTGGGCCTCTCGGGCGGGGTCGATAGCTCGGTGGCAGCTTTGCTGCTGCACCGCGCCATTGGGCCTAGGCTGCACGGCATCTTTGTGGATAACGGGCTGCTACGCCAAAACGAATTTGCCCAGGTGCTGGAGGCCTACGCGGGCCTGGGACTGAACGTGACCGGCGTGCAGGCCGCCCCGGAGTTTTACGCGGCCCTAACCGGCCTCAGCGACCCCGAGGCCAAGCGCAAGGCCATTGGCCGCACCTTTATCGAGGTGTTTGACCGCGAGGCGCAAAAAGTACAGGGCGCCCGCTGGCTGGCCCAGGGCACTATTTACCCCGACGTGATTGAGTCGGTATCGGTGCACGGTGGGCCGGCCGTGACCATCAAGAGCCACCATAACGTGGGCGGCTTGCCCGCGAAGATGAACCTGAAGATTGTGGAGCCGCTGCGCATGCTCTTCAAGGATGAGGTGCGCGAGGTGGGCGCGGCCCTCGGGCTGCCGGCGGTGATTCTCAACCGCCATCCCTTCCCTGGTCCCGGCCTGGGCATCCGCATTTTGGGCGACATCACGCCCGAGAAAGTAGACCTGCTGCAACGGGCCGACGGGGTGTTCATCAACCTGCTCAAGGAGCGCGGCCTCTACGACACCACTTGGCAGGCGGGCGCCATTTTGCTGCCCGTGCAGAGCGTGGGCGTGATGGGCGACGAGCGCACCTATGAGCGCGTGGTGGCCCTGCGCGCCGTAACGAGCGTAGACGGCATGACCGCCGACTGGGCCCACCTGCCCTACGATTTTCTGGCCGAAGTCAGCAACAAGATTATCAACCAGGTGCGCGGCATCAACCGCGTGGTGTACGACATCAGTAGCAAGCCGCCGGCTACCATTGAGTGGGAATAAATCACGGATTGGCGCGGATTTAAACAGATTGCACGGATTTTGTGGACGGCGCTAGCAGCAGTGGCTGCATTCTTGGGTGGGGCGGGAATGGGAGGCCGAGGCTGGGGTGAAGTGTTCGTGAAACCAAGGAGTTACTGCCTGGGCGAGGCAACCCGCCTAGGGGTAGCAAGGTAAAGCAAGGGGTGGGCCGGTGGGCCTATCCCTTTTCTTTTTTCTACCTAACGCAAGTATTATGTTTACGGCAATTGATTATCCCAACCAGAACTTGTTGAAACTCGCCATTGCGGGCAAGCTTACCAAAGCAGACTACGAGGGCGTGGTGCCCATTTTGAATGCCAAAGTAGCGCAGTTTGGCAAGGTAAACGTGTGCCTGGAAATAGGCGGCCTCGATGCCATGACCCTACCCGCCATCTGGAAGGAAGCCAAGCAGGACATCAAGCACTTCAACGATTTCAACCGCGCGGCCGTGGTCAGCGACAACAGCTTGCTGCTGCAGGCCGCCTCGGCCGTAGTGGGCAGCATCACCCCAGCCCAGGTAAAGCACTTTGACGCGGGCCAAAAAGCCGAGGCCTTGCAGTGGGCCCTCGGGGCCGACCCGGCGAGCCTAGCAAGCCAGCAGGTGTACCAGACGCCGGCCGCTAGCTAGGGCCGCGGCTTTTAGCCAACAATTCGAACTACCACTGGCCACGGCCGCTTTGGGCAACCAGCGCGGCCGTTGGCGCACCCAGCCAACCCTTGTAAGGCAGCCCACAAGCCCTAGGCGCCTGCGCTGGTGGCCCATAGCCTGCCCCACCACTAACCAGGGCCACGTATCTTGCTGACCAATGGAGAACGTTAGCCAGGATAGCCCTGAGCACAGACGTTGGCTGGCCTGGTGCTGCTTGAAAAAATCGCTACCCCTGCTTTTCGCCCTGGTCAAGTTTGCCTCGGGCCTGCTGCTGGCGGGCTACGGCCGTTACGAGCTGCACCGCGACGAGTACCTCTACCTCGACTATGGGCGCCACCTGGCCTGGGGCTACCTGGAGGTGCCGCCCCTTACGGCCTTGCAAAGCTGGGTGACCCTAGGGCTGGGTGGCGGCTTTTTCCTCGTAAAAATGTGGCCGCTGCTGTGGGGCAGCCTCACGGTGTACGCGGTGGTGCAGCTGGCGCGGCGGCTGGACGGCGGGCCCTGGGCGCAGGTGCTGGCGGGCGTGTGCTACCTGTGCACCGCCTACGGCCGGCTCAATTTGCTGTTCCAACCCAATTCGTTCGAGGTATTCAGCTTTACGCTAAGCACTTACCTGCTGGTGCGCCACGCGCAGCCCGACGGCCGGCCGCGCCACCTCTATGGGCTGGGCCTGCTGCTGGGCCTAGGGGTACTTAATAAGTACACGACGTTCTTTTTTGGGGCGGCGGTGCTGGGGGCGCTACTTTTGACGGCGCCGCGCACGCTGCGGCAGGCGGCCTTTTGGCGGGCGGCGGGCCTAGGGCTGCTGGTGGCCGCGCCCACCCTGGCGTGGCAAGTGGCGCACGGCTTGCCCTTTCGCCACCACATGGCCCTGCTGCACGAAAGCCAGCTGGTGCACGTGAGCGCGGCCGGCTTTTGGCAGGCGCAGGGGCTGCTGTGCTCGGCGGCGCTGCTGGTGTGGGCGCCGGGCCTAGTGGCGGCGCTGCTGGGCCGGCCGGTGCGCGCCGCCCGGGTAGCAGGTTGGGTATGGGTGTTGGGCCTAGGGCTCCTTACCGCGCTGCACGGCAAAGACTACTATGCCCTAGGGTATTACCCGGCGCTGTTTGCGGTAGGGGCGGTGTGGTGGCAGGCGCGGCTGGCGGGCGCCAGCGCCGGGGCCTACGCCGGGCGGGCGCTGCTGCTGCTGGTGCCGGTGCTGCTGCTAGCCCCGGTGGCCGTGGTGCTATACCCCGTGCTGCCGCCCGCCGCCATGCAGCGCCTATGCCAGGCGGGCTTTTACCGCAACCTGGGCGTGGCCCGTTGGGAAGACGGCCGCCAGCACCCCCTGCCCCAGGACTACGCCGATATGCTGGGCTGGCAGGAGCTGGGCGACAAAGTGTACCAGGCCTACCAGGCGCTGCCCGCCGCTACGCGCGCCAATACGCTCATCAAGTGCGACAACTATGGCCAGGCGGGCGCCATCAACTACTATAACCGCGGCCGCGACCTGCCGGCCGCTACCAGCTTTAATGGCAGCTACTTGCACTGGTTTCCGAGGGTGCAGCCCTGGCAGCAAGCGCTGCTGGTGGGCGAAGGCAGCCCCGACCATTTGAAGCCCTATTTCCGCGAGCTGCGCCGGGTGGGGGAAATTGCTAACCCTTACGCCCGCGAGCGGGGCACCACCATTTACCTGGGCCTAGGCCCCTCGCCCGTCCTGCTGGCCCTGGCCCAGGCCGAGCGCGACCGGGAGCTAGCCGCCTGGGAAGGTAAGCCCCGGCCGTAGAGTGCTTCGGGTTTCGGCCGGCCTGCGTGGTGAAGTAGCTTGCGCCTACCCTCTATTCACGGCTGGTCCGGCTGCTGGGCAAGCCTACAAATGCTGCTACCGAGCGAAGGCGACCAACTCGGTTTCTAATTCTTTCCGTTCTTTTTTAAACGCTATAGCTGCCCATAGCAACTGGCCCGTCGACAGGCACTCAATACACTCGTTTTGCCGCTGGCAGACCTGCCTGCCCATAAGCGCTGAGGACTATTAGTCAGGTTTCTTGTGCGAAAGATATTCCCGAATTGCGTACCCACTTACTCCGACGTCCCCATTATAGTGGTCAACAAAAAGCCACTGGTCATCAGTAACTTCTTCTACAGTTATTTTTTGAGTACGATATAAATAAACTGGTGACTTATTAGCAGTTGATTTTACTGGGCGACTGTAAAAAATTGTATTAGTAATGACATATAACGTATCACCAATACTTACCTGTTCTAGGGGCTTGTTGCGCGCCAACAACGGGCTGCTGGCCGGTTTAGGAGTAGGCTTTATAGATTGAAAACGGGAGTGCAGAGGTCGCTCCTGCGCCTGACTTACAGCAGGTAGTAGCAGCGAAAGGAAAAGCACTAAGAGCTTCATAAGCGTTGACCTCAAGTATCAGCTACGAACGATGCTCTTGAGCAACAGTTTGCCCATTAGGTCGGGCAGGGTAGCTGGGCTACGCTGCCCCTAGGCGGCGGGCTACAGGTTTTTGATGATACTGAATGCTTTCCTGCAACGTGAGTCAGCTATAAAGTAAATAGCATGAGCCATTTACGCCTCCCGGACTCCTAGTTCGCCGCTGGTGCCCAGCACCCGCACGGTGGCGTAGGCAATGAGCAGGAAAGCCCAGAATACCACCGTCACGCCCCAGGTTTGCCAGTTGTGGAAGGGGTGCAGGATGCGCTGCACGATGTCGTAGAACAGGGTAAAAGGGTTGCTGAGGATGTCCCAGGAGTTGAAGCGCAGGTAGCGGCCCAGGTACACACCAAAGGCGCTGAGGCCCAGGGCCACGGTGGCAAACAGCCAGCCTGCCCCGAAGCCCAGCCGCTGGCGCACCAGCGCGTGCATATCGAGCAGCGAGGCGAAGGCCAGCATCAGCCCGTTCCAGGCGCAGGATAGGATGAGGGCCAAATCGTACCAGTAGGGCACGCCAGCCCGCGGCTCGAGGTGGAAGAGGTCGGTGACGAGGTAGGGCGCGTTGGGGAAGAACAGCAGCCACATGAGCCCCACCGGCAGCAGCAGCCGGGCTTTGGGCGCGTGGGCCGCCAGGTGCAGCGCCGCGCTCAGGGCAAACGGAATGGCCGCTAAAAATAGATTCCAGAGCAAAAAAACGAACAGCAGCTGCCGCGTAATGGCCACCCGCGCCGCAATGAGGGCGAAGCTGAGGGCCAGCGATAGCCCGAGGGCCAGCAGCAGCGGCAGGCGACGGCGCAAAGTGGGCGATGACAACGGCACGGGCATGGTAGGCAACATCGGCAGGCGGCGGTTGGTTGGACTACGCGAAAGTAGGGCTGCGGGGTACCCAAGTTGCGTGGCGACGAGCGCCCTAGGACCCTGCGCCGGGCGCCCGGCCCGACGCAACCCCGCCAGCAACTACTTGGGGCTGATGCCAAAATTAGCAATTCACTTAGCCCCTACGCCCCGGCCGTACCTTTACTCTGCCGTTGGCGCGGCGCACTGGCCGCGCCCGTTTTGCTCATGATGCCTATTTACTGCCCTACCTGGCTGCGGCGGGCGCTGCTGCCGGCCCTACTGGCGGCCCTGGCCAGCCGGCCGGCCGCCGCCCAGGGCCAGCTGGCCCGCTACCGCACCGGCCGCGCCCAGCTCGACCAGGGCCACTTTGCCGCCGCCCAGCGCGAGCTGGAGCCCCTGGCCCAGCCCGTCAACCACTTTGCCCAGGCCGCCGACGCGGGCTACCTCTACGCCGTGGCCGCCGGCCGCGCCGGCCAGTGGGCCGAGGCCGAGCAGATGCTCAACCTCGTGCGCAACCAGTACCCCACCTACTACGGCCTGGGTGAGGTGCTGTACCTGCAGGGCCAGGCCTCGTTTGAGCAGGGCGACTACGACACCGCCCTGCGCACCCTAGGGCAGCTGCCCGCCGCGCAGTACGGCCCCGCGCGCGAGGCCATGCAAACCACCTACCTGGGCCGCCTGCAAGACCGTGCCACCTGGCAGCGCCTCAGTAAGCGCTACCCCCAAAGCAAGCTCATCGGGCGCCTCTACGCCGATTTTCTAACCCGCAGCCCCGCCCCCACCGACGCCGACCGCCAGCAGCTGGGCGCGCTGGTTACGCAGTTTGGCCTCGACCGCGCCAGGTACGCCGCCGCACTAAACCCGGCCGCCGCCGCGAGCGCGGTGCGGCCTAGCGCCCGCAAAAGCAGCTACAATATTGGGGTGCTGCTGCCTTTTTTGCTAGCGGATAACAGCTGGCAGACCCGGCGCGACAACCAGTTCGTGACCGACCTCTACGCCGGCCTGCGCCTGGCCCAGGACTCGCTGCAGCGCGCCGGCCACCCGGTGCAGCTCTTTGCCTACGACACGGGCGCCGACACGCTGGCCCTCAAGAGCGTGCTGGCCCTGCCCGAGCTGGCGGGCCTGGATATGCTCATCGGGCCGGTGTATAAGTCGGGGGCCAAGCTGCTGGCCCGCTACGCCCGCGAGCACCAGGTAGTGTGCGTCAACCCGCTGTCGCAAGACCTTGATTTGGTGGCCGATAATCCCTACCATTACCTCTACGCGGCCAGCGCCGCCACCCAGGGGCGCGCGGCGGCGCAGTTTGCCGCTACGGCCTTTGGCACCGGCCGCCCCGCCGTGCTGCTGCACGAAATGGGCAAGGACGACGCCGCCTTTGCCGCCGCCTACCAAGCGGCCTACGAGGCCGCCGGGGGCAAGCTGCTGGCCGTGCATCCCTTCAACCCACTCGACCCCGCTAGCCTGAGCGCAGCCCTGCCCGCCGGCGAGCTCAGCGGGGCCAGCGTGCTGGTGGTAGCCTCCGACGACCCTAAGGCCGGCCCCGCCGCCCTAGGTGCCCTAGGGGCCGTGCCCGCCGCCAGCCGCCCCGCCCTGCTGGCCCCCGGCGCCTGGCTCGACAACCCCAGCCTGGGCGTGGGCCAGCTCAGTGGCGCCTACTTCTATCACCCGCAGTACTTCGACGAGCTGCGCCCCGGTTACCGGCGCTTCCGCCAGCTCTACCTGGCCAAGCAGCGGCTGCCGCCCTCGGTCTTTGCCAGCCAGGGCTTCGAGCTGCTGCTCTTTTTTGGCGCGGCGCTGCAGCAGTTTGGCCCCGCTTTCCAGGGCGCGCTGGCCGCCGCGCCGCCCCTGCCGGGCGCCGTTTTCGAGGGCCTGGCCTACCCCGGCGGCGCTCACGATAACCAAGTGGTACCCCTGCTCAAGCTCAGCGGCCTGGATTTGCAGCCGGTGCGGTGATTTTTTGAGCTGTTAGCTAGTAGCGGCTGGCTGTCAGCTTTCGTTTAGAAACCTCCTAGGGCACCGTTGCCCAAAAAAGCCAACAGCCGACAGCCAAAAGCTAACAGCTTTACTATATGACTACTTCCGAAACTCTCTTTGCCCGCGCCCAGGAGGTGATTCCGGGCGGGGTAAACTCGCCGGTGCGGGCCTTCCGGGCCGTGGGCGGCGCGCCCTTGTTTATGCAGTCGGCCCAGGGCGCCTGGCTCACCGATGTTGATGGCAACCAGTACGTTGACTTCATCAACTCGTGGGGGCCCATGATACTCGGCCACGCCCCCGAGGTGGTGCTGGAGGCCGTGCGCCAGGCCCTGCCCCACTCGCTAAGCTACGGCGCCCCCACCCGGCGCGAAATCGAGCTGGCCGAGCTCATCATTGACATGGTACCCAGCGTGGAGAAGGTGCGCCTGGTGAACTCGGGCACCGAGGCCACCATGTCGGCCGTGCGGGTGGCGCGCGGCTACACCGGCCGCGCCAAAATCCTCAAGTTCGAGGGCTGCTACCACGGCCACGGCGACTCGTTTCTGATTGCGGCCGGCTCGGGCGCGCTTACCCTAGGGGCCCCCGACTCGCCGGGCGTGACGCAGGGCGTAGCCCAGGACACGCTCACCGTGCCCTACAACGACCTCGGGGCCGTGCACGCCGCCATCGCGGCCAACGCCGAGCAGCTGGCCGCCATTATTGTGGAGCCGGTGGTGGGCAACATGGGCCTGGTAGAGCCGGCGCCGGGCTTCTTGGCCGGCCTGCGGGCCCTGTGCACCCAGCACGGCATCGTGCTCATTTTCGATGAGGTGATGACGGGCTTCCGCCTGGCGCCCGGCGGGGCGCAGCAGCTCTACGGCGTGGTGCCCGACCTCACGACCCTAGGCAAGATTATCGGCGGCGGGTTGCCGGTGGGCGCCTACGGTGGCCGGGCCGACATTATGAACCAGGTGGCGCCGGCCGGCAAGGTGTACCAGGCGGGCACGCTCTCGGGCAACCCCCTGGCTACGGCCGCGGGCCTGGCCCAACTGCGCTACCTGCACGAGCACCCCGCGGTGTACGAGCAGCTGGAAGCCGCCAGCGCCCGCCTGGCCGACGGCACCCGCCAGATTGCCCAGGAGCTGGGCCTCCACTACACCGTCAACCGGGTGGGCTCAATGTTTAGCCTCTTCTTCACCCCTAGGCCCGTCACGAACCTAGAAGACGCCAAGCAGTCCGACTTGCCAGCCTTTGGGCGCTACTTCCACGCTATGCTGCGCCGGGGCATCTACCTGGCGCCCTCGCAGTACGAGGCCCTGTTCGTATCGACGGCCATCACCGACGAGCTGGCAGACAAGTACTTAGCTGCCTGCCGCGAGGCGCTGCAAGAGGCGCACGCTTAATTTCACTCAGCGCGGAGTGGCGCAAAGTTGGCGGAGTTTCGCGGAGGCGGTTCGCTAAACTTCGCGAAACTCCGCCAACTTTGCGCCACTCCGCGCTCCATACCGTATGCGTTTTCTGCTGACTCTGCTGCTCGCCTGGCCCCTGCTGGCCCTAGGCCAACCGAAGGAAGGCGTTGGCCAAAC
>JBPBPH010000060.1:0-108216 GCA_050954355.1 Janthinobacterium lividum | reverse complement strand
CCGTCCACTGGCAGTTTACTTTGGAAAAAGCCCGCGTCAAACTTGACCGCCACTACCAAAAAATTAGGGTAACTAATTCTCCTGACTGAGCACTAGTGCGTTCGGTTTAGTGACAACAGATGCCGTGCGCGCGACACTATTTTTTTGCTTGCAGAAGCCGGTGGCGGAGATATTTCGGGGCATTCTTTGTCTTAGCTACGTGGGGCCTGGGCCTCGCTGCGGGCGCGTGGCCGCCGGGCCCTTTGCCCGCGGGCGGGCCCTAGGCCCCTGCTCTGGGCACTAGCTCCCAGTTTTGGCTTTAACATTAATTTCTTCCTCCGCTGTGCTGCCGCTGGCTTTTTTGGAGCCGGTAGGCGGGGCGGCTTTCGTATGCAAAACATCATTTTTTTTGGCGATAGCTTGACGGCGGGCTACGGCCTGCCAGCGGCCGACAGTTTTCCGGCCCGCGTGCAGCAAAAGCTGGCGGCGGCCAGCCTGCCCTACCGCGCCCTCAACTACGGCGTGAGCGGCGAAACCAGCGCTGGCGGCCGCCAGCGCCTGCCCACGGTGCTAGCCCGCCAGGCCCCCGACGTATTTGTGCTGGCTCTAGGGGCCAACGACGGCCTGCGCGGCGTGCCCCTGCGCGATACCCGCGCCAACCTGCAAGCCATCTTGCACAGCGTGCGGCAGCAGTTTCCGGCGGCCTTGCTGGTGCTGGCGGGCCTAGAGTTTCCCTTCGACCTGGGGCCGCTGGGCGTGCCGGCGCTGCGCCACTACGCGCAGGAGTTTAGTGGCTTGTTTCGCGAGCTGGCCCAGGCCGAGGGCGTCGCCTTCATTCCGCACCTGCTGGCCGGCGTGCTGGGCCGCCCCGCGCTCAACCTACCCGACCGCGTGCACCCCAACGCCGCCGGCCAGCAGGTGCTGGCGGCCAACGTGTGGGCCGTGCTGGCACCGCTGCTAGCCCAGCGCCACGCGCCCGCCTAACCAAAGCCGCTGATTGTCATCGGCTACTCGTCGGCCAGGGGCACTGGCCAGCCCCCAGTGGCCACGGCCACCGTGCAAGCGGCGGCCACGGGCGGCGGGTCGGGGGCGGGCAGCCGCACCACGCTAGCAGGCAGTTGCACTTCTACCTCGTAGTGGCTGCCCTGGTAGCGCACGGCTTGCACCCGGCCGGGCAGACCTGGCGCACCGGGCGGCCCTAGGCGCAAGTGCTCGGGGCGCACTAGCAGCGCAGTAGCGGGCAGCGCGGCCCGGCGCTGGGCGGGGCGGTCGGCCCCGTGCAGCAAGCTAAAATCGCCGAGCAGGCCGCCTACGTAGGCAGTAGCCGGCTGCTGATACAGGTGCTGGGGAGTGCCGCGCTGCACCATCTGGCCCCGGCGCAGCACCAGCAGTTCGTCGGCCCAGCCCAGGGTGTCAGTAGCATCGTGCGACACCAGGATGTTGGTGATGGCCAGCTGGCTGCCTACCGCTTCCAGCACCTGCTGCAGTTCGCGCTTGTGGCCCCGGTCAAGGTTCGAGAAGGGCTCGTCGAGCAGCAGCAGCCTAGGCGCGCCTAGCAGCAGCCGGGCCAGGGCCACGCGCTGCTGCTCGCCGCCGCTCAGCTCGTGGGTCTTACGCGCCAGCAGGTGGTCGATGCCACACAGCGCAAACAGGGCCTGCGCTTCGGCGGCCGGCCGTTGGCTGGCGTAGCGCAGCACCTGCTCGACGCGCAGAAAGCGTGGTAAATCAGACTTTTGGGAGAGGTAGGCCACGCCGGGGTGGCCGGGCACCAGCGCATCGGCGGGCCGCATAACGCGCCGGCCGGCCACGCGCACCTCGCCGGTGCTGGGCTGCACCAGGCCCGCCAGCAGTTGCAGCAGGGTACTTTTGCCGGCCCCGCTGGCGCCTACTACGGCCAGGCGCCGCCCGGCCGCCAGCTCGAAGCTCAGCGGCGCCAGCACTACGGCATCTTGCTCGGCCAAACTCAAATCGGCAACGAGTAAAAGAGGAACAATAGCAGTCATGCGGTAGGCCTAGCGAGTAACTAAAAAAAAGCTCCCGTCTAGGCCTAGGCGGGAGCTTCGCAACGTACCAGAGACGGAGCTACAAAATACCGCTGTAGTCCAGGCAGTTACGCGCCCCGTGGTAAACATATGTTAAACAATTAGGCCTAAAAGGGCCAGATAAAGGGAGTATAGGCTCGCCCCACTCGTGCCCAGCGACTGGGCGGGGAAGGGCCGCTGCTGGCCGGGATTAGGTAAGCTCAGGACCATACTTGCTTTTATATCTATCCAAGGTTTGAAGCGCGGTAATGAGCTGCGACTGGACTTCCAATAACTTTTCCTGACACTCCTGCAGTTGGAAGGCCGCTGGACCCGGCTGCCCGTTCATGGCTTGAACTAAGGTGCGCGGGATGTCGCGTAGCTGCTCGGAGAAATCGTAGTGCAAAACCCGGCCGATAGCTAGAATCCGGTCGATGGACATCTCCGGATTGGAAAAGTCATTGTAGAGCTGGGCCCGCGAAATGCCGATTTTCTGGGCCAGCCTCGACACGGACAAGCCACTCTCCTGGACCACCTTCTTAACTATTTCACCGCGGGCTTGCATAACTCCACAAAATTGTTTGGGGAACTGTCTAGCCTTATCGCCAATAATGCTCAGTGAGTAGTTGCTTTTATGCATATTGTTATACACTTTTGTCTAGTCAACTCGTAAGAGTGTCGTGCCTACTAGACAAATTCTAGACCATTAACTTTTTTAAACCCTGCCATGAAGATTCGTAACCGGCTAAAGGAACTGCTGTTCGGCTTCGGAATCAAGACCATCATCCCGACCGAGCCGCTTCTGCGGGAAAAGCTGGGCGGCATGACGCCCCATCGGTTCAATCAAATTCTCAATAATGAGAGCAAAACGGAACTGACCGTGCTGGAAGCTAGCCTGCTGCGGCACTGGCTAAGTGAGGTCACTGGCCAGCCCGCCAGCGCCATCGTCCTGCTCGAGGAAGCGGCTAGACCCGACCAGCTAAATTCCTTACCCTGCTAGTCCTGCTTGCTACTCATGCGCGTCCTTCTCGAAGAGCCAGCCCTGCACGACCTGCGGCACCTGGCTACTGAAATCTATTCCCTAGTAGTTCCTACCGGCCTACCGGCTGAGGAAGCCGCCCACCGCCCCTACCCTTCGGCGCAGCTTGACCAGCTGCTGGTGCTGGAGCTAGCGCAGACGGCTTGGCGAAAGCTGCGCCAGGTTGGGCCGGTATACGACGGCTTCGTGGGCTACTACCGCGCCCTACCGGACTACCAGGTAGAGTGGCTCACCTACGCCGCGGCCCAGCAAAGCAACCAGGCGCGCATCGTTAGTTTGCTGCGCGCCGAGCAGTTGCCGACGGCCGTCCTGTGGCTGGGCCTGCAACAAGCCCAGCTCTGCGCCGAGAAAGAGTATGCCGAGACTAAGCAGGCCTGCCCGGTGGTAGCGCCCGCCGCCGCACCGCCGCTACTGCCCGCGGCCCGCGCCGTGCCCAGCGCGGTCGGGGGCGCCCGCTTCGTGACCGAAGTCTGGGTGGGCAACTACATGGTGCAGGCCTTTTTAGTGGCGTGCGACGAGTGCGGCGTAGCCATCGTGCAGAAACGCCCAAGCCTAGGTTACGGCAGCGTCGTCAACGACCTGAGCTACTACACCATTTCGCTGGCCAGTGCCAATGACCTGTTCGAGTTGGGCCGCTTCATGGTGCTGCACCAGCTGGCCCTGCAGGGGGAGCAAGGCCTGCAAACCCGCTAGCCGTGCCTATCGACTATGCCAACTACCCCGCTACTTGGCTCGGCGAGATTCGACCCCGCATCCTGGCGCGGGAGGGCAACTGCTGCAAATTCTGCGGCATTGCCAACGGGCTCTTGGGCTGGCGGGTGCCGAGTGGCCGCTTCATTACCGCGCAAGATTGGGCTACGCAGCACATCGCCGCGGCCGATGAGCAGGCCTTCGCCCGCGTGCTGAAGCGCAAGCCTACTCCCTACCGCATCGTGCTCACCGTGGCCCACCTGGACCACCAGTTGGTCGACCACGGCGATGCTAACCTGGCGGCTCTCTGCCAGCGCTGCCACCTCAATTATGACCGCCGGGCCGTGGCCCTGCGGCGCCGGCAGGCCCGGCGCTACAGCAAGCACAAACGGCAACTTCTCCTATTCCCCCTGCCCGAGCAGCCCACCCTACTAGCGACTTAGGCACTGTATTCCCATTCGCATGCTCCTATCCGATTCCACTATCGACCAAGTACGCCAGCTCGACATCGTCGCGGTCGTTGCCCACTACGTGCCGCTCAAATCACGCGGTCCCAAGCACGAGGCCTGCTGCCCCTTCCACGACGAAAAGACCCCTAGCTTCCACGTAAGCCCTGGCAAGCAAATTTTTAAGTGCTTCGGTTGCGGGGCGGCCGGCGACGGCATCGGCTTCGTGATGAAGTTCCAGCAGCTCGACTTCCTCGAGGCGGTAAAGGAGTTGGCCACCACCCACGGCATCGCGCTCGACTACCAGCAGCTGACGCCCGAGGCCGCGGCGAAGGCGGCCGAGGAGCAACTGCAGCGCGAGGCCGTGCGCATCGCCCTCGCCTACGCCGTGGGCCACTTCGCCGGCACCCCGCTGCCCGCGCGCTGGGCCGACACCCGCAAGCTCCAGCAGCCCACCCGCGACGCCTGGCAGCTGGGCTACGCCGAGAATCGGCGCGACGGCTTCTACCAGGCCGCGCTCCAGCAGGGCTACTCGGCCGAGGTGCTGGTGCGCGCGGGCTTGGTGCGCGAGAAGGAGCTGGCAAGCGGCCAGAAGCAGTACTACGACGTGTTTCAGGACCGCGTGATGTTTCCCATCCGCGACGTGCGGGGGCGGCCGGTGGCCTTCACTGGCCGCCTGGTTACCGAGCCCGCCCCGGAGGCCGCCTACAAGCCCGGCAAGTATGTGAATTCAGCCGACACGGTCTGGATTAAGGGCGACCACCTCTACGGGCTGGATTTGGCCCAGGACGCCATCCGCAAGCGGAAGTGCGTGTATTTGCTGGAGGGCAACGTCGACGTGCTGCAGTTTCACCAGGCGGGCCTCACCAACGCGGTGGCGCCCTGCGGCACGGCGCTGACCGACAACCAGATCAAGCTGCTCAAGCGCTACACCGACCACGTGGTGGTAGTGCCCGACCACGACCCGGCCGGCCTGAAGGCCCTGCACAAGAATGCCCAGCTGCTGCTCGCGGCCGGCCTGCGGGTGGAGGCCCTGCTGCCCGACGAGGGCCTCGACCCGGACGAGATGCTCAAGCGCAAGGTCAAGAGCCCCGAGGACCTGGAGGCCTGGCAGCGCCGGCAGCGCGACTACATCCGCGGGGCGCTGCTCGACAACTGCGAGAAGGACGCCGCCCTCGGGGGCCACGACAAGGCCGGCGCCATCAACCGCCTGGGCGAGGTGCTGGAGCTGATTGCCGACGACACCCTGCGCCGGGTGTACTACGACGACGTGGCCGAGGCCTGGCCCGATTTTAAGCGGGCCTACAAGCTGGTAAAGCGGGGCCAGGACGGGCTGGATAAGAAGGCGCTGGAGAGCCTGGGCGATAACCGGGCCGCCTATTTTGACTTTGGTTTTTTCGAGAAAGACGGTTGCTTCTACTGCTACAATAAGAAGGCCGAGGTACGCATCTGCAACTTCACCTTCGCCATCCAATACTTCGTGCTCAGCCAAAACGAGCCTAAGTACGTCTGCCACTTCACCAACATGTTCGGCACGTCGCGCACGATGGCCGTGACCACCGACGACTTCACCAGCGTGGCCACGTTTAAGAAGTGCGTGGCCCGCTTGGGCAACTTCATTTTCGAGGGCAACGACGAGCAGCTGAACCTGCTGAAGGTAAAACTCTTTCACGGCGTACCCGAGGCCGTGCAGCCGCGGACCATGTTCTACAACCCGGGCGGCGATTTTACTACCTGGAGCAACGGCCTGCTCTACCAGGACCGCTTCTTCGCAGCCGACCGCTACGGCATCGTCCGCCTCGAGCGCGCGGTGGCCAGCCTCGAGGAGCTGGCCGAGCTGCGCAGCGAGGCCCATGTGGGTGTGGGCGAGGAGGTGCTGGCCCTAGGGTCTACCGAGAAGCTGGCCGGCCGCGTCGGGGGTCCGGAAAAGCTCGAGGAGCTGCTGGCGGCCGGCGAAGTCACCCACCAGGCCCACTACTTCCTGCCCTTCGCCAGCACCCTCAAGCTGACCGACGACGACGACGACAGCTACGAAACCGAGCGCCGCTTCCGACTCAACGTGAAGGTGCCGGCCCTTGCCTTCGCCGACTGGGGCACGCTGCTCAGCCGGGCCTACGGCGACAACAGCCAAGTGATGATTGCCTTTTATCTGGCCACGGTCTTCCGCGACGTCATCTACAAGGCCAACGGCAACTACTTCCCGCTGCTGCACCTCTACGGCCTGCGCGGCTCGGGCAAGAGCAAGGCGGCCGAGGCGCTGATTAGCTGCTTCGGGCAATTCTCGGAGGAGACAGCCATCCGCCTGGCCGGCGGGGCGACGGCCACCGGCATCCAGCGCTACATGAGCACGGCCCGCAACTCGCTCATGATGCTCGACGAGTACAAGAACTACCTGCCCATGCCCACCATCGAGCTGCTCAAGGGCATCGCCAACGGTACGGGCAAGCTGATGGGCCGCGCCACCGGCGGCAACGAAACCAAGAGCCTGCGCCCCTTAAGCAGCGCCGTGGTGTGCGGCCAGGACCTGCCCACCCGCGACCCGGCCCTGCTCTCGCGCTCGGTGGTATTGGAATTCTCCGAGGAGCAAAAGCGCCACAACGACCGCGCCGCCTACGATGAGTTGCGTACCCACCAGGAGAGCGGCGCCACCGTGCACGTCACGCGGGAGCTGCTCAAGTACCGCCCCGAGATGCTGGCCTATCGGCGCCGGGAGCCCGACGTGACCCGGCGCATCCGGGCGCACTGCCAGGAGCAGCTGGGCATCGCGGACCCCGAGGACCGCACGGTGCAGAATGCGGCCACCCTCTACACCACGGCCGAAATCTTGAGCGAGGCAGGGCTGAAGCTGCCCTTCGCCCTGGAGGATCTGTTTGGCAAGCTCATGGAACGCTTGCAGGAGGTGATTGCCATCCAGCACACCAGCGACGACGTGGAGCAGTACTTCATGGTGCTCAGCAGCCTAGTGGGCCGCGACATCCTGGAGGGCAAGCACTTTAAGCTCTGGAAGGAGGACGACGGCATTACCAAGCTTTTCCTGCGCATGCGCATGGTCCACCCGCTCTACCTGCAGGCGGCCCAGCGGCAGGGCATCGAGCCGCTCTCGGCGGCTACCGTTCGCTCGTACCTAACTAAGAGCCGCTTCTTCCTGGAAGACCGTACCAAGGGCGTGCGCTTCAGCGACGAGCCCAATCACACGTCGGCGATGGTATTCAACTACGACCGCATGCGCGAGGACGGCCTGGAGTTCTCGACTAAGGAGGACCTCGATAGCCTACCGGCCATCGACGACGCCAGCCGGCGCCTGACCCACAAGGTGCACCTCAACGGCAATGCCGAGGAGCTGGTGTACACCTGGCTCGACGAGCTGGCCACCGATACGCTGCTGGCCGTAAGCGCCGGCCTGCGCCAGTTCAACGAGGACAAGCAGCCAGTGCTCGGGGAAGCGGCTTTCCGCAAGCACCTGGCCAGCTACTTAGCGGGAGAGCGCAAGCACGAGCTGGAGTTCAGCACCGACCAGCAGCGCTTCCGTTTGAAGGTGCCGTTCTAGCTGATAAGGGAAAATAATACAAAATCAAGGAAGGCCCCACGTGGGCCTTTTTTCGTGCCCGACTCGCAAGTCACTTTTAGCCAAGGGTATCTATTTACAACTTTCCCTCCCCTTTCCCCCAATACAAATTATGCACTTAATAACATATTATAAGTAAGTGTTTTATAAAATACCTTCTTGCTAAAGTACCGGGGAAAGTTGGGGAAAAAAGGGGAAAGTTGGGGAAACACCTTCGTGAGCGGCCGGGGAAAGGGGAGAAAACTTCCCCCTATTTCCCCTTTTTTCCCCGCTCTCCCCATTCGCTTTGCTAGCTATCACTCTGATTAATAGAATCTTAGTATAATCAGTGGGGAAAGGGGGAAACGCTGGGCGATGAGGGGGTAGCCTAAAATGAAAAGTAGTGCTGGAGCACTCCCGAGCCAGAGGCCCCGAATCCGACCCTCTTTTTAGGCGCCTAGGGTGAGGCGCCAGCGCTTTCCCCAACCGGCATAGTGCAATTAAAGATGACATATTCGTGAACTATACTCGACGATTATGTCCACAGATACTTATATTTACCAGTCTAAGCCGTTGAATTATTACTAGTTACCTATCCTCTATAACTTTTACATGGCCCACGTATACGCCGCCTCTTCCACTCCTACTTCTGCGTCCTTTATTGCCCCCCTATCCACAGCCAGTTTTGCCAGCCTTAAGCCCGCTGCTGCTGTGAAACGCCTCGACTTCCCGGTCCGCCCCCACCTGCTCAAGTACTTGGAGGTGCACCTCAAGCTGGCCCGGCTGGTGGAGGCCCCACTGCAACTGGAGGATTACGTGCTCTCGAAAACCAACCGCTTCGGTTTCGCCCTCAACCAGCTGCTGCGCAAGCCGGCCAAGAGCGCGCGCCACGAGGGCAGCATTGACGACTGCACGGTCAGCTTGGGGCTGAACCTGCGCAACTTCAACGCGCCGTACTACGACCTGACCCAGGGCAAGCTCTCGCCCTACGTGGTGTTTCAGTTCAACGAGTTTGTCGACGACAATTTCCGGGAGGAGCTCTACTGGTGGGTGGCCCAGCACCGCGAGAAGCGCGCGACGATTAAGGATGGCATCCTTTCCTTCATGGCCTTCTACGGCGTGACGGAAAACGATCTGGCTTACGAAACCCTGCGCAAAGACGTGCAGCGCAACGCCGACTTGAAGCCGCTGAAAAAAAAGGCCCGCAAAACCGGCAATTTTTCGATGAATATGTCCCAAAAAACGGGCGAAGTGTCTCGGAAAAAGGGCGTTTCGTCCCAAAAAACGGGCGTTCTGTCCCAAAAGGACGTGTTCTCGGCTGTGCGTGAGCAACTTATGAAGCTGCCCCTGCCGCTCTTCGAAACCGAATTCTTCCATGCCCGGTCTTAATTCCTACGACCTGCGCAACCTGGCTCAGGAGCCGGCCGACAACCTGGGGGGAGTCGAGGCGCTCTGGTACGCGCTGGCCGGCGACCTGGTCGGCTTTCCAGTTGACGGCCCGCTCGTCATCGACCAGCTCAGCCTGCGCCCCGGCGCCAGCTGGTACCAGCTGGTGAGCACCCGCGGCACGGTCGACTATAAGCAAACGCCCAAGGACCTGGGCCGCCACGGCACCAGCTACGCGCAGAAGCTGCTGGGCACGCTGCCGCGGCATACGCCCGAGCTGGCCGTGGGCCTCGAGGCGCTCGAGGGTCAGGAGCTGGTGGCGCTTTACCGCGACTACAACGGGCAAGTCCAGCTGGTGGGCACGCCCGAGCAGCCCCTGAGCTGGAACGACACCTACGATGCGGGGGCCGTCAACTTCAGCAAGCGCAACAACTACGACTGGGCCCTCGTGGGCGAAACCCTGCGCCGGGCGCGGCCCTACCTGGGCACCTGGCAGGTAAGCGAGCAGGGACTGCAGCTAGGAATCGGGGCAGGGGGCACCGTGGAGCTGCGCACGGCGGGCGGGCGGCTGATTGCCCGGGTGCCAGCTGGCAAGTCCATTATTCTACAATCGGGCTTCAAGCTCGGCTACCACATCGTATGAAGCTGACGTATTCCGCTTTTACCGAGAAATGGAGCGACGTGCGGGGTCGCTTCGCTGATAACGACACGTTTGAGGTTGCGGAGCTTGACCTGCGCGATTTCGCGCTCGACATTGCCGACACCTTCGGCGTAGATTCGGCCAACGTACCGGTCTACGTGGCGGGAAATAGCTTCGTGGTCGGCTATTTGGTACGCTACACGCTAGCCGGTGGCCAGGAGTCTTTTTTCTACGCCCGCAAGGTCGGTAAGCTGCCCGCGCCTACGGCCGCGGTAGATGAAAATTGGAAGGTGGTGCCGGGACCAGTGGTTGCCACCCAGCTCTACCAAGCCATCAGCCTGGCTGCAGCCCAAAACATCGACGGCGCCTTGGTAATACCTGGCCGCCTCTACCGCATCGACTTCGGCCCCGACGCCCATAACCTGCCCCAGCTCATCTACGTGCAGGGCCTAGGCAACAACTTTGACGTGACGGGCACGCTAGAGGTGAACGGGGTCAAGTCGGCGGTGCGCGTCAACGTGGCGGCCGGCACCTTCGAGGCGATCGTGGCCAGCGACCCCAACGCCCTTTCGACGGTCAAAACCGACCCGCAGACCGTGGCCGGGGCCGTAACGTTCAGCAAAATCAGCACGTTTACCCTAGGCGTGGTAGGGGCTGATTTTGCCTTGCAGGGCACCGACGCGCCGGCCAACCTCAACAGCCTATATAAGCTAGCCAAGGCCTTCGAGGCGCTGGTAGCCGGCGCACCGGAGGCTTACGACGCGCTGCTGGAGATTGTCAACCAGCTGAAAAGCGACGAGCAGGGCGCGGCGGGGATGCTGGCCAGTATCAACCAGCTCAAGCTGCAACTGCTGCTGACCACGGCCGCCGACCCGGCCGCCCCGATGAGCAAGCTGGCCGTTACCCCCATCGGCCTGGTGGCCTACGGCAATATTATCGTGGGCACGCCAACGGATAAGACCCTGGTTATTCCGACCAGTTCGCGGTTCAATACCTTCTATTCGGGCACCACAGGGGCGGCCAGCGGCAGCATTACGATTGCGGCTAACTGCAACAACAACACCTACGAATGGAACTCGTCGGGGGTGCTCGGCACCGGCTGCAACAGCAACCGTTTTTGCTACGGTTGCCGCTACGTTACGCTAGGCAACGCTTGCGGCAATAACACCGTGGGGGCGGTTGCCCAATCTATTGTGTTCGGCAACGGCTGCAACAACAACACAGTAGGCGCGGGGGCTAAACTCTACACCTTTGGCGACAACTGCGTGGGGGTGCGCGTGTACGGCACTGACCCGCAGGGCGCCACTACATTTGTGCCCGCCGGCAGCGTGAACACCGTGTACGTCAACGGCGTGCTGCAAGCCAGTGGGGGAACCAGCACCGGCACCAGCTACGACGATTCGGGCGTGAAAGCCAGCATCGAGCTGCTACGCGCCCGCATCTTTGGCCGCAACCGGGGAAGTTGGGCCGCTAACACCGACTACCTACAGTACGACTTTGTAACCAGCGGCGGCACCCAATGGTACGCTAGCGTTGCCTTTACCAGCGGCGCCACCTTCGAGGGCGGGCCAAGTTGGGTAGCGGGCACTTACCAAGCCAGCGGCCCGCTACAATACATAGGGCCACAATCAAATAGCAACCTTTACGGTGGCATTTTCCCTGGTAGCCTAGGTGACGGTAGCCGGAACAACTTTTTACTTTCGGGTGATATTCAATTCGGGGCTAATTGCTCCTACAATACCACGGGGCTAGGGTGCGGCTCTATTGAGCTAGACGCGAATAGTAGTTACAACCGTTTTCTAGGCCGCAACCTAGCTATTAATCTAGGAACAAGCGCAGTAGGCAATGAGCTGGGTATGGGTAGTTCCGTTGTAACGGCTACTACGGGCTTGTATTATTGCCGTGTTGTCGGTGGTTCGCGCAATGTGGTATTTGCCGATAATTGCCAAAACTGCGTAGCCGACCAAGCTAGCCAGTACGTGAGCTACGGGGCAGGTTGCCAGCGCGTAACGCTGCTACGCACAATCGGTACGCAAGCTAATCCGTTTCAAGTGCCGGCGGGCACTACGGATGCTGTTTATATAGCTGGCGTGTTGCAGCCCAGCGGCGGGACCAGTTCGGGCAGCAGCCCCGACGTGCCAGCCGCCTTACGCGCCCAGGTAGTGGCCCTGGATTACGCTACCAACTGGGCCGCCGCCGCGCCCAGCGGTAGCGCCAAAGACATGCGCTTTGGCGACCGCAACCCCGACACGCACGGCGTGTACTGCTGCCTGGCTGAGCCCGATGGCACCCTCTACTGGTACCGCACCTACTCCTTCTAAGTCCTTATGCACCCCGCCCACAAACAACTAGGCGAAGCCCTTGGCCTGAGCTACGACAGCACCAACAAGTTGTGGCTGGTGCCCACGGCCGCATTGCCCGTTGGCAGCGATGCCGACGCGCTCGCCATTCTCGACAAGCAAAAAAGCACGCTCAACACCCTCTACGCGCCGCTAAGCACTACCAGTACGGGCAGCACCGGGACGGGCAGCACAGGTACGGGCAGCACGGGCAGCGGGCTATCTGTTTGGCGCATTGACGCAGGGGCAGCCACGGCCACCACCACCTTCGCCGGCGTGAGCTGGGAGGATGGCAGTAGCTACGAAGTGGCGGCCGTGGGCGTGGGCAGCTACCCCGACCACGCCATCGACAACACCGCCTACTCCGATTTCTTCCGCACTTCCCGCTACGGTGACAACAGCGCCTACCTGGTGTACCATAAAGCGGTAGCTAACGGCAACTACACGGTGTACTTCTACACCTACGCCGTGAACAACGCGGTGCGGCTGACGCTGAGCATCAACGGCGTAGCCAAGGAAACGCAGCTCGACGTATCCAGCCAGGCGGGCGGCGACAGCCGGGCCCTGATTCTGGCCTACAACGTAACGGTAACGGCCGGCGTGCTCGAAGTGCGGGTAGGGGGCAGCAGCGGCACCTGGGTAGCCTCCGGCCTCGAAGCCCTGGCGCAAGGCACGCCCGCCACCCTGGCCGCATGATAGTCCTAGCAATCCAGGGCACCACCGTGCTGGCGGCCGGCGATTCGCGCGAGTACGGGCTAGGCCTGAGCGACCGCGACCAACGCTGGGCGAAGCGCGTGGCCCTGGCCGGCGGGGCCCAACTGGTGGATGACGGTAACCCCGGCATGACCCTGGAGCAGCTGGGCAGCAAGTACTACGTGGCCACCAACATGGCCACCTGGCAGGCGGGCGTGCACAGCTACGTGTTCTTGTGCTTTCTGACCAACGACGTGCGCCAAGACCCGGCCCTGTTTACCGTGGCCGGCTTCAAAACCCAGCTGCTGGCCGACCTCGACACGTTCCACCAGCAGCGCGGCATCCCCTACCAGCGCATGGTGCTGAGTTCGGAGTGGTTCACGGCGTATCTAAACGGCAGCTACGCGCGCCTACTGGCCTACAACCAAGCTGTTAGGGAGTGCGCCCAGGCCCGCAACTGCATCTTCATCGACCAGTTCGCCGCCTTCGCCACCCACCCCGACCCGCTGAGCTTGTTCCAGGACGAGGCGAACGAGAACGGGCGCCTGCACGAGAACGAGGCCGGCCACGCCTTCAAGGCCCAGGTGTATCTGAACGGGGATTACACCCCCGAAAACGACAAAGCCGCCAGTAACGACAGCTGGCACACCACCCGCCGCTGGGCGGCCTAACCCTATCCCCCGCCAATACCTCATGCGCTACCTACCCATGCCCGGCGGCCCCGAGCGCCCGCCCGGCAACCTACGCCGCACCACCAAGCCCGCACCGGGCCACGAGCCTAAGCCCCAGCCCCGCAAGCCCCGCGGCAAGTAGGGCCCTGAACACCGAGCCCCGCCCCACCCGGCGGGGCTTTTTGCTGTCCTTTCCGCGCGCGCAGCAGTCCGGCAGCTTTGCATCGTTCAAACCCTGAAAGATGCTCGGACTCGTTTCTCGTCTTGCCTCGTCGCCCTGGGCGATTTCACTGCCCCACGCCCAGTCTTACATGCCGATGCTGGCCGGGCTGCTGCTCGGCAACGTGCCCCCTTCGTCGGGGCAGGACCTGGCTGAGCTGCGCGCCGCCGCCGCGCCCCAAGACTACCAGGTAGCCGTGGGTTTCAGCTCCGGCCTCGTGACCTACGGCGCGCGTCAGCAGGCCTCGGGCGCTACTGGCGGCGGCACCAACGACGGTATTATCGTGCGGGTCATGAGCCTCGACGGCCCCTTGATGAAGGCCGACCAGTTCTGCGGCCCGGTGGGGCTGATGACGCTGGCCAGCAACCTGCAGCGGGCGGCCCGCGACCAGGAAATCAGCGCCGTGCTGCTGCGGGTGGACTCGCCCGGCGGCCAGGTGTATGGCACCCAGAGCGTAGCCGATGCCATCCAGGCCTGCCAGAGTGCCGGCAAGCCCGTCGTGGCACTGTGTGAGGACGGCCTGATGTGCTCAGCCGCCTACTGGATTGGCTCCAAGGCCAACACCATCATCGCCACCCACGAGACGTGCACCATCGGCAGCATCGGCGTAATGGCGAGCTGGGCCGACGCGCAGCCCTACTTCGAGAAGCTGGGCGTCCAGTTCCACGAGGTGTACGCCGAGCAGAGCAGCCTGAAGAACGCCGACTTCGCCGCCACCAAGGACGGCGACTACTCGGGCGTGCAGCAGAGCCTGACCAGCATTGCCGACGGCTTCCTCGGGGCCGTGCGCCAGAACCGCGGCAGCAAGCTCGATGCCAAGCAGTTCGAGAAGTCCGGCGCCTCGGCCGGCAAGACCTTCTTCGCCAGCCAGGCCGGCGACATCGGCCTGATCGACGCCATCGGCTCCTTCCAGGATGCGCTGGGCGAATGCGTGCGCCTGGTGCAGGCGGGCAAATCCTAAGTCACTCCTTTTTACCTAATTAACCCATGAAACTTTTTGCAAAATCCGGCCTCGCCACCCTGGCATTCGGGGCCGCCATGCTGGCGCTGGTCGGCAAGGAAACCGTGACCTCGGAAGAGGCGGAGGCGGCCAATGGTGAGCTGGAAACGGCCGGCATCAAAGGCGCTCAGTTCATCACCGAGGCTGCGTTCAACGACCTGACCACCAAGGCCAGCCGCACGGACGCCGCCGAAACTTCGGCCCAAGGCCTTAAGGACGCCCTGGCTGCCGCGGGCGCGGCCGACGTGGCGGCCCTGGTCGCCCAGCGCGACGGCTACAAGGTGAAGGCCGACAAATACGATAAGGGCGCCGGTGCCGACCACACGAACCCTACGCTGAAAAAGGGCGAGTCGGACGTGGAAACAGCCGAGCCCGATGCGCACCAGAAGGCCATCGACGAGCTGCCCCACAACAAGGCGCTGGCCGGCCACCCGCTTTTCAACTAAGCTATCCGCCACCTATTTTATTTTTCAACAACGCGTCAATCTTTTTAGCATCAGTACCTTATGGCACTCGATATCCAAGACGTTATCACCGAGTACGGCAATTACTACCGCGATGGCGGGCAAAACCTGACTCGCATCCTCAAAAAGCCCTACATCTCCTCGCAGACCGAGGCGTTGTTTGGCCTCATCCCGACCGACGACACCAGCTACCAGCTGGGCTCAGCGGAGTTGAGCCGCGTGCTGCAGCCCTTTCAGGTGGGCTGGACCCCGCTGGGCACGCTGAAGGTTGCGCCCATCGTGCTCACGCAGACGCCCTTCAAGGTGGACCTGGAGGAGAACCCCGACAAGCTGGAAGCCAGCTGGTTAGGTTTCCTGGCCGACAACAACCTGGACCGCGCCCAGTGGCCCTTCGTGCGCTACCTCGTGGAAGAGCACCTCTATTCGCGCATGGACGAGGACTACGAGCTGAATGAGATTTATTTCGGCAAGTTCGTGGCCCCCACGGCTGGCACGCCCGGCGACGCCGGCACCGGCATGGATGGCATCCGCACCGTCATCAACCGCGCCGTCGCCGGCAGCAAAATCACGCCCATCGTGATGGGCGCCATCCCTACCGACCCGCAGGCCTTCTGCGAGTACGTGGAGGCGTTCGTCGACAAGTTCAGCCGCCGCTACCGCGGTCGCCAGATGGAGGTGTGCATGAACACCACCCTGGCCCGTCGCTACGCCAAGGGTCGCCACCAGAAGTACAAGCTCGATACCACCGACGCGCCCGCCAAGCCCATCATCGATGGCAACGGCGAGGCCCTGCTGCAGGTGCCGATTGAGTTCACCAAGCACACGGTGGTGGGCCTGGAGTCGATGGGCGACTCAGCCAAGATCTGGGCCACCACGGCCGACAACCGCAAGCGCCTGGCCAAGAAGACGGTCAACACCAAGAGCGTGCGCATCGAGAGCCTCAAGCGCCAGGTGTACATCTACACCGACTTCTACAAGGGCCTGGGTTTCGGCCTGCTGGAAGCCGTGTTCACCAACGAGCAGGACCTGACCGTCTAGTCAGCCGCTCGCCCGCCCCTAGGGGCAACCTGCCGGCCTATTCCAGTGCGAGTAGGCCGGCTTTGGCGGCAGCAACCATTTGTTTTTCACTCACAATCAGCCTAAACCCGTGGCAACAAAAGAACTTACCCCCGACCAGAAGCGCATCGCCGAGCTGGAGGAGATAATCAAACGCACCGCTGACGAGTCGGCGGCCAAGGACGAAGTCATCGCCAAGCAGGATGAGCAACTCGCCGCGGCCAACGCCCAGGGCGCCGGGGCGCTGTCGGTGGTGACCCACGCCGGCAAAAACTATCAGGTGCTGGCCGGCCAGTTCAGCCTCGACGACAACGTCATCAAGCACCACGAGCTGAAGGCCAAGCCCGAGCTGGTAGCCAAGCTCGTGGAGGACAAGTCGCCCCTGCTGCAGCTGCTCGACGAGCCCAAGAAGTAGTCGTCGACCCTGCCAAGCACGCTAGCCATTTCATCAATTATTTATCCACTATAAACTATTCACTATGAATACGTTTGCACTCAACAGCCTATTTGGCCCCCAGGGTGACGACAACACGCCCGGCCTGCTGGGCTACGTGTTGCTGGCCCGCGAGGACGCCTTCAGCAAGATTGCCAAGGCGCCCAAGACCGGCGTTAAGGCGGGTGATACGGCGGTCATCGTCGACAACCACACCTTCAAGGACCCGGCCGACGGCTTCGCCAAGGTGTATATCACCCTCGACTCCAACCAGCTGAAGGCCGCCATTACGGGCGAGCGCGACGGCCGCGGCCTGAAGCTCAACTTCGAAGGCTTCCACCCCGGCAACAAGGCCGAGGCGCTGGAATTCTTCCGGGTGGTGAAGAACCTGGGCCTCATCATGCTGGTGCCCGACGCCGACGGCACCTACCTGCAGGTGGGCGCCGAAGGCCTGCCGGTGGAGCTGGCCCCGGACTACGACTCGGGCAAGCTCTCGAGCGGGCGCCGCGGCTGGATGATTAAGGGCGAGGCCTACGCCAACGGCCTCTACATCTACGCGGGCGACGTGAAAATCAAGCCCTAACGATGGCCGATTCTATTCACCAGCTCCGGCCCGAAGTAGCCGAGAAGTTCCGCTGTACCGTCGTCCCATGCAGGATTGAAATTCAGCGGCTCGGGCGCACTATCGACTTGCGCACGCTGACCTTGGCCGAGGCCCAGGAGCTGGTGAAAGACCCGCAGTTCACCTACTTGGTGCCGATAGTGCCGAAGCGAAGCAAGAAACGGGCGGCTAACTGAAGCTAGTTGAACGAAGGGAAAAAGGCCCGCTGCCGAGTGCAGCGGGCCTTTTTTACGTCCTTTCCAACCGAGGCACGCGCCGGCAACTTCGAGGCATGAACCTTGCCGACATCCGCGCCTGGTTGGCTTCCGGCCAGGACTTCGCCCAGGGCGTGGCCTTTTACGCCCTGGTGGGCACCAGCGACACCTACGCGCGCCTCTTCGGCCTAGGGCCGAGCGAGTACAGCCGCGGCGTACTGGCGCGCGAACTGGCGGCCCTGGTGGCGACGCCAGCCGAGCCCACGGCAGCCGAGCCCACGGCAGCGCAGGCCAGCCCAGCGCAGGCCACGCCAGCCCATAGCAGCCCAGGCCAGCCGAGCGCAGCCCAGCCCACACCAGCGCAGGCCACGGCCGTGCGCGAGGAGCTGCTGGCGGAGCTGCGGCAGGTGCGCGACGAGCGCAGCCACGTCCACCCGCAGCTCACGGCCCGCGGCACCGGCCAGCAGCGGCGCCGCGACCTCGCCGCTAGCATCGTGCGCTTTACTCACCGCGAGGTGGCGCTGCAGGCGCTGCTGGCCCACGTGGCAGCGCACGGCCGCCTGCCCGGCCCGGTGCCCCTTGAGGAGGTGGCGGAAGCCGGCGAGCTGCAGCGCCGCCTGCTCAACCTGCGCTCCCGCCGCAGCAAGCTCAAGAAGGACCCCGCCCGCGCGGCTGACCTGGCGCAGGTAGAAGCTGACATCGAATTGATTACCCAAAAACTTCACTTATAAGCTACCTATGGCTGAGGCCTTACTACCCCTCGAGTGGCACACCACCCAGCGCCGCGTGCGCGACCTGGTGCCGCTCGCCTACAACCCGCGCATCCTCACCGACGAGGGCCGGGAGCGCCTACTGCGCAGCCTGCGCAAGTTCAACCTGGTGGAGATTCCCGCCATCAACCTCGACGACGTGGTGCTGGCCGGCCACCAGCGCCTGGCCATGCTCATCGACCTGGGCCGCGGCGACGAGCTCATCGACGTGCGCGCCCCTAACCGCCAGCTCACCAAGGACGAGCTGGACGAATACAACGTCACCAGCAACGTCGGAGCCGGCCAGTTCGACTACCAGGCCCTACTCGACAACTTCAGCCACCTGCAGCTCGACACCATCCTGGACGTCGGCTCCTTAGAGGCGCTGGCCAACCTGAGCGCCCTGGTGGTGCCGCCGGCCGAAGAGGGCGAGTTTGACCCGGAGCCACCCGCCGTGCCGGTATCGGTGCCGGGCGACGTGTACGAGTTCAGCAGCGACGGCCTAGGCCTGGTGCACCGCCTGGTGTGCGGCTCCAGCACCGACGCCGACGTGGTGGCCAGGGCCCTCGGGCCGGGCCAGCTCATTGACCTGGTGAATTGCGACCCGCCCTACAACGTCAAGTACGAAGGCAAAACCAAGGACGCGCTGCGCATCGAGAACGACGACATGAGCGACGGCGACTTCTACCAGTTCCTCTACGACTACTACGTCAACTGCTTCACGTTCATGCACCCTGGGGCGCCCATTTACGTGTTTCACGCCGACAGCGAGGGCGCCAACTTCCGGCGCGCGCTGGTTGACGCCGGCCTCAAGCTCAGCCAGTGCCTAGTGTGGGTGAAGCAGGCCTTCGTGCTGGGCCGCCAGGACTACCACTGGCAGCACGAGCCCATTCTCTACGGCTGGAAGGAGGGCGCCGCCCACACCTGGTGCTCGGACCGCAAGCAGACCACCGTGCTCAAGTTTGACCGCCCCAGCCGTAATGCCGAGCATCCCACGATGAAGCCCCTGGACATCCTGGAGTACCTGGTCGAGTGCTCCAGTAAGCCGAACTCCATCGTGTTCGACGGCTTCGGCGGGTCGGGCTCGCTGCTCATCACCTGCGAGAAAACCGGCCGCCAGGCCCGCCTGGTGGAGCTGGACCCTAGGTACGTCGACGTGCACTGCCGGCGCTACATCCAGTTCATGCGCGACAACCAGCGCCGCTTTACCATCACCCGCAACGGAGAGGACCTGACCGATGAGCAACTCGCTGCCTTCGCCCACTGAGCTGGCCGGCGCCGACCAGGTCGCGCGCCCCACCTCGACCGCGGTCGAGCGCATTTACAACGCCTACTTGGAGGATACCCTCTCGGCGCTCAGCCCCAAGGACCGCCTCGTGCATTCCGAGCTGGAAGCCGCTTACGCGCTGATTCTCAACTACCACACCTTTGAGCAGGCCTGGCCCCTGATGGCTAAGCAGCATACCCTGAGTCGCGCTTCCTGTTACCGGCGCCTCACGGACGCCCAGAACTTGTTCGGCGACCTGAAGAAGGTCAAGAAGGAGGGCCGTCGGGCCGTGCTGGTGGAGTTTGCCCGCAAGGTGCTCCAGCTCTGCCTCTCGCAGCGCCCGCCCGACACCCAGGGCGCCTTGGCGGCCATGAAGTTCGAAGCCAACATCACCGGACTGCTGCGTAGCGACGCGCACGGCGAGGACGGCCAGGGCGGCGTGGGCAGCACCAGCTACATCATCAATCTGCAGGTACAGGGCCGCAAGCCGCGGGCCATCGACGTCACCAAGCTCGGCGACGTGTCGGATGCCGACTACGAGCTGATTCAGGAGGCCGTGGGGGGTCAGGTATTTAACGCGGAGGCGATGGAAGTCATGCTCAGTGAGCGCCGCGCGCTGGAAGGAGGCTCTGATGCTGGATAGGGTATCGCTGGACTTCAACCAGGCGCAGCTGCGCTACATCACGGCCCGCGGCACCAAGGAGGGTATCAGCCTGTGGGGCCGCGGTACCGGCAAGTCGTCGATTATCGCCTGGGACATGCACAAGATCGTGACCACGATGCCCCGCAGCTGCTGGGTCATCGTGGGCTCGACCTATAAGCAGGTACTCACCCGGACGCTGCCCTCGACGGTGGCCAGCCTCGAGCGCCTGGGCTACAAGCTGAATCGGGACTTCTACATCGGGCGCAAGCCGCCGCCCGCCCTGAACTGGGAGCGACCCTTCCAGGGGCCGCTGAGCTACGACCACTTCATCATTTTCAAGAACGGCACCGGCTTTCACCTGGTGAGCCTCGATGCCGGGGGCTCGGCCAGCCGTGGCCTGAACGTGGACGGCTTTATCGGCGACGAGGCCCTGCTCTTCGATAAGCAGAAGCTCGATGCCGACTTGTCGGCCACTAACCGCGGCAACGGGCAGTATTTCGGCCAAAACCCGATGCACCACGGCGTGTTCCTCTTTAGCTCCATGCCCTGGGGCGATACGGGCCGCTGGCTGCTCGATAAGAGCAAGTACTACGAGGACGCCGGCATCGACCTGGTGGAGCGCCAGAACGAGCTGATTGACGCCCAGGTGCGCTTTCTGGACGCCCCGAGCGACGAGGAGAAGCTGGAGCTGTGGCGGGCCGAGGTGCTGCCCCTCATGAAGGACATCCGCTACTTTTCCTCCCAGCGCCAGCGGGGCACCTTCTATTCGGAGGCCAACGCCTTCGACAACATTCAGCACCTAGGGCTGCAGTACCTGCTCGATCAGCGGCGCTTCATGACGGACTTCACTTTCCAGATTGAGATGATGAACCGCCGCCCGACCACCGTCGAGGGCGGCTTCTACCCGCAACTCAACCAGGCCCGCCACGTGCAGGAGTGCGCCAACGACGACTTTATCCTGGGCCTGGCCCTCGGGGACGAGCGCAAGGCCGGCATGGACATCAAGAAGCTGCTGGCGGCCGGTGGCCCGCTCAAGCCCGGCGACAAGGACTTGCGCGATAGCCAGGCCGATAGCGACTGCCGCGCCCACCAGCGCCTGCGCGTGTCGGTGGACTGGGGTGGGCGCATTACCACGATGGTGGTGGGCCAGCCCCACGCCGACGTCGGCGAGTACCGCATCCTCAAGGGCCTGCACGTCAAGCACCCGGCCTTCATCAACGACCTGGTGAGCGACTTCTGCGAGTACTACCGCTACCACCGGCGGCGCGAGATTGAGTTCCTGGCCGACGAGGAGTACGGCGATGCCATCCGGCCCAACAGTGAGTTCAGCCTCAACGAGACGCTGATGCAGGCCTTTCGGCGCCAGGGTTGGCGCATCGAGCGCTTCGGCCTGGGCCGGATGCCGGGCCACGCCATGCGCTACCTGCTGGCCCAGGAGCTGCTGGGCGAGCAGAACCCTAGGCTGCTGCGCATCCGCTTCAACAAGGTCAACTGCCGTGACGTGGTGACGGCCATGCTCCTAGCCCCGGTCACCCAGGACAGCAAGGGCCGCATCACGAAGGTGAAGGCCAGTGAGCGCAAGGCGAGCTTCCCGGCCGAGCACGCCACCCACTACACCGACAACGTGGACCTGCACCTGCTGAGCTGCGGCACGGAGGTAGTCAATGCCGCGCCCGACTTCGGCCAGCTGGGCGTGTACAGCAGCTAAGTCTTGGTCACTTGTGAGCTTGTCAAAAAGCTTGTCAAGTTTGACAAGCTTTTTGACAAGCTGCGAAGCCCCGACCCCACCAGGTCGGGGCTTTTTCGTGGGCGCCCAGCAGATATCCCCCGAGGCAGCCCCCGGCAATTGCCAAATGCCGACAGTGCAAGCCGGGGAATCCCGCTCGACTTCTGAGACTACAAACGCCTGAATCGGCCGAAAATCGCCGTTTCCAGCGCGCGCGGGCACATCGCAGTGAGATTGGACTTTTGCCCTTTTTCGGGCGGCTAGCGGCCGGTTTTGTGTCCTTTCGGCCGCCTCGGTGGGGTGGGTACTTCGGGCCATGAAAACGCCCGCCGTGATTCGCCTAAAGGACGCCCTGGCCCTGCTCGATGGGGCGGCCCCCGTGGCGGTGCAGTGGGTCAAGTACGACGAGCGCCGCGGCAGTGGCGGCGACTTCGGGCGCCTGGCGGCCGGGCGCATTGCCCGACGCAAGCAAAAGGCGGCCGGGGAGCTGCGCGCGCCGGCCGCGGGCGAAGAAGCTGCCGAGCAGCGCGCCGCCGCGGCGTCCGACTGGCAGGTGCTGGTACCCACCGGCAACCCAAAGGACCCCGCCCACTGGGTCAACGCCACCCGCAACCTAGTCGATACCAGCACCGGCAAGCTGGTGAAAATTCACATCTACCTGCTCACCCACGTGGCGGGCCGCAAAGTCTACATTTAATGCAGCAACTTGTATTTGGGGGCCGCGGCACGCTGGCCTACATGGATAACGTCGGCGCTGTGGTGCGCCTCGGGGGCGCGCTGAGCCGAGGGGCGGCCAAGGGCGGCACCGCCGGCAGTGGCAAGCAGGCCGGCGCCGACGTGACCACCTCGGTGGAGCGCGGACTGAGCGGCCTGGTGGCGCCCTGGGGGCCGGGCAACGACTTCCCGCAGCGCGCGCTGCAGGACGTCAGCAAGAGCACCATCATCGGGCCGGTGCTGGACTGGAAAACCCGCGCCACCTACGGCCAGGGCATCGTCTACGGCAAGGTCACCGACTACAAGGACGACGGCAGCGAGGTGTTTAAGCGGGTCAAGGACGCCCAGGTGCAGGCGTTTTTCCAAAAAAGCAACCTCACGCGCTACGGCATGGAAGGCTTGCAGGGCCTGCACTACTTCGCGATGGCGTTTCCGGAGCTGATTATCAGCCGCGACCGCAGCCAAATTACCAGCATCGCCATCCAGGACACGCCCTTCTGCCGCTACTCCACGCCTAAGCCCGGCCTCGCGGTGCCCGAGTGGGTGTACATCTCGGCGAACTGGCCCGCGGCCCAGCCCGGCGACGGCTACACCGACCGCGTGCCGGTACTCGACCCCTACGGCGACGTGGTAACCAGCCTGCGCGAGGATAAGCGCGGCTTCAAGTACATCTACCCGCTAGCCGTGCCCTCGCCCGGCCAGTCGCTCTACCAGCTGGTGAGCTGGAACGTCATCCGCAACTCGCTCTGGCTGCAGGTGGCCCTGGCTATCCCCGAGTTTAAGATGCAGCTCTTCAAAAACCAGCTGACCATCAAGTACCTCATCGAGGCCGATGTGCGGTACTGGGAGTGGAAGTACCCCGACTGGAAGGAAAAGAAGGAGGGCGCCCGCAAGCAAATCATCAGCGACGAGCTGGCGGCCTTCGAGCGCACGATGGCCGGCAACGAGGGCGCCGGCAAGTCGGTGATGAGCGTGACCATGCCCGACCCGGCCAACCCCGGCGCCACCATCAAGGTGTTCACCATCACGCCCATCGACGACAAGATTAAGTCGGGCCTCTACATCGAGGACTCGCAGGAGGCCAGCAGCCACATCTACACCGCCCTGCAGGTGGACCCCACGCTCAGCGGCATCTCGCCCGGCAAGGCGATGGGGGCGGGCTCCGGCTCCGACAAGCGGGTGGCCTTCAACATGTTCGTGGCTACCCACAAGTTCCATCAGGACTCGCTGCTGGAGGTACTCAATCTGGTGCGCGACTACAACGGCTGGGACCCGGAGCTGGAGTTCCGCTTCCTCTCGCCCCAAATCAATACGCTGGACGCCAAGTCCGAAACCACTACCAACGCCAATTCCAATGCCACTGCTTAAGACCGTTGAGGAGTTCAAACAGTACGTGGCCATCGATGCCAGTCAGTTGCCCCCCAGCTTCGAGCTGGAGCTTACCGAAGTCGAGGGCACGCTCATCCTGCCCTTGCTTGGGCCGGCGCTGGCTCAGTGGCTGCAGGCGGCCTACGACGCGGCGGGTTTCGACCCGCTGGCCGACGTGCCCGCGGCCGGCCTGCTGCGCGCGGTACAGGCCCCGCTGGCGCGCCTGGCCGCCGCCACCGGCATCACGGTGCACCAGGCCAGCCTCGACGCCACCGGCGTGCACATCGTGAGCACCGACGTGGTGAAAACGGCCTTCCAGTGGCAGAGCCGGGAGCTGCAGGCCCTGCACCAGCGCCGGGGCCTGGCCGGGCTTGACGCGCTGGTGCAGTGGCTGGAGGACCACCGCGAGGATTCGCCTGAGCTGAAGGCCTGGGCCAGCTCGCCGGCTGGCCAGCGCCACCGCCAGGAGCTATTTACCAGCACGGCCGACTTTCAGGAATACGAGAACATCAGCGCCTCGCGCCTGGTGTTCCAGGCCCTGCGTCCGGTACGGCGCCGGCTCGAGGCCTGCGAGCTGTACACGGTGCTCGGAGGGCCGTTTCTGGAGGAACTGCACGAGCAGGTACGAACCCGCTCGCTCAGCTCGGAGAACGAGAACCTGCTGCGTTCGCGCATCTATCCGGCCCTGGCCTGCCTGAGCATCGCCCACGCGGTGCCGGCGCTGAGTTTGGTGCTGAACGGCGACGGCATCGACCTGGCCGTGGCCCGCCGCGACGACGCCAACTCGAAGGAGGCCGACGCGGGCCTGGACGCGCTGCTGCAGGCTAAGGGCTTCGAGGCGCTGCAGCTCGGCCAGCGCTACCTGCGCCAGCTGGGCGACTTCCTCGACGGCGCGGCCTCGGCCAGCCGCTTCACTACCTACTTCAACTCGGCGGCCTACACCTCGCCCACTAGCCCGGCCGCGGTGCTCAATGCGCCGGACACCCGCCTTTACAAGTTCGCCTAGCCATGAGCGCCTCCAACTGGATTTTTACGCTGCTCGGCAGCGCCCTGGTGGGGCTGCTGGCCTGGCTGTTTCAGCGCGCCGTCGCCGGCATCGACAAGAAGGTCGAGGATACCTGCACCCAGATGACCAAGACGGCCGTCGCCGTGCAGGAGATGCGGGTGGAGATGACCGGCTACAACCAGCTCGTCAAGTACCTGAGCGAGGACGTGAAGGAGCTGAAGCAGGAAAATCGGGTGCTGCGCGACTCGCACCACACCTTCGACAAGTTCATCGCCGTGCAGCAGGCCCTGCATAAAATCTCTCCCTAACCCCTTTTTATTTATGCTCAACTTCTTACGAACTAGCCGCTTCCGCCTGCCCCCGCTGCCCAAGGGGGGCCGGGTGCTGACCCTGGGGCTCGTGGCCATCGCCGCGTTTTTGCTGCTGCCGCCGCTCATCCGCCTGGTGGACCCCGGCTTCGGCGGCTTCGCCCCCGACACGCTCAACGCCTACACCCTCGGGGCGGCGCAGTACTTCCTGGCCCTGACGATGGCCTACGCCGGCTGGCGCCTGCTCTTTCCAGGGCTCTACGCCTACGCCGCCGAGACGATGGAGGGCAAGCTGCTCGAGTCCATCACGGCCGAGCTGCTGGCCTTATTCAGCACCCCCACCGCGCTGGCTGAGCTGGCCGAGCGCCGCAAAATTGCCACCCTTCAATTCACCATCCGATGCGTCCGCTTCGTGTTCTCCATCTCGCCCTTTGTCTTCTTCTTTGGGCAGGCCAATGCCGCGCTGACGGCCGCGCTGACAGCAGTGCCCGCCGCCGCGCCCGCGTGGTAAGCATCGCCCAGAGCCTAGTGGGCATCCGCGAGGTGGGCCGCAATGCCGGCGCCGCGGTCGAGCGCATCATCCGCTTCGCCGGCGGCCGGGTGGGCGACGCCTACTGCTCGTGGACGGTGGTGGCCATCATGCGCTGGGCCGGCGTGCCGGTGCCGCGCTTCGGCATGGCCAAGAGCTGGTTTGATCGGGAGCACACCGTGTGGCGGGCCGGCCGGCCGGTGGCGGGGATGCCCGGCCCGCAGCCGGGCGACGTGCTGGGCTACACCTGGGGCCGGCCCGCCATCTGCCACGCCGAAACCCAAACCGGTCCCTGGGGCACCGGCCCCGCGGTGCGGGCGGTCGGGGGCAACACCGGCGGGGGCGGCGCCCTCCAGCGCGAGGGCGAGGGCGTGTACGAGAACTGGCGCCTCAAGCGCCTGGTCGCCGCCGTGGCCAACGTCGTTGACAATCCTCACTATTCCTCCTCAAAATGAAGCTATTATTACGCCTAACCGGCTTTTTACTACTTGCCTGCCTAGCCCAGCTCAGCGGCTGCGCCACCTTGGCTGAGCTGCCCGGCGTGCTCAGCCAACCAGTGGACAGCACCCTGCAGCAGCAGGTAGCCCGCCAGTTCAGCCTGCACCGCCTCAAAATCAAGGGCAACGTGACGGTGCAGCTCGGCACCGGCAACACGGTCACCGACGCCCGCAAGGCCCGCGGGCCGGTGGCCGCTGGCACCAGCCAGGCTCAGGACTACGCCAAGGCCGGCCAGCGGGGCGGGGCGCTGGCCACGGCGCCCGGCGCCGCGGCCAGCGCTACCAGCCGCCGCGGCGTGCCGGCCTGGCTGCTGGCCGCGGGGGGCCTAGGGCTGCTGTTGCTCGGGCTGGGGCTGCTGGCCTATAAGCTGCGAGCTTGGCTGCCCAGGCTCGGAAATTAAAGTAATACTTTAATTTGAGGAAGGTTTGCTTGTTACTTCGCGGCCACAAACGGATTACTTGTTCACATGGCCACGACGCCCGACGACCCGCCCCACATCTTCAAAGCCAAGCAGGCGGCGGCTGAGCAGGGCCTGGATTTGGTGGCTGCCTTCTCGGCCCTGAACCTGGCGGCGGAGTTCTACCGGCAGGAGCCCGCGCCCCCGGCTGCCCCAGCGCCGGACGCGGCCGACGTGGACAAGCTACGGCGCATCCTGCGCAACGCGCGCCGGCACTTGCGCAGCCTACACGAGGTATTGGCCGCGGAGGATATTCCCGATGCTAAGAAGGTGAAGAAGATTCGCTTCTTGGCCAATTTGCTGCTGCCTAATGGCGAGCAGATGCCACCTAAAATATCGGCATAGACTCTGCGTTTACAGCTAAACAGAGTAAGACAGCCTAGTATTGAGCTAATTAGACTGGTATGCTAATAGTTTTACACAGAAAACTATTCTGAAAATTTCTCCGTTAATTTACCTTTGCACCCCCACTATTAAGCCTACCTCAACCATGTCGATAATGCGAGTTATAAAGGAGTTGCTCTCCTCGCCATTCGCAAAAGGAATGGTAAAAGCTGTTGATATTGCGGGTAATTACGACGTGCGGGCCGGTGGTACGCGCACTACGTTGCGTAATGCTGATGACTTACCTACCCCCACCGTGCAGGATGATGTTCGGCATATGCGGGGTGACTTCAACCGCGTAGGAGGCGATATGCGCAAGGCGTTGAAGAAGCATTCTGCCTTAGCTAAGTAGTGAGCAGCGGGAAGCAACTTAAGGTTCAGGCCCGGCGAGCCCAGCTTCACGATAAGGAGAGCGGCTTGACGCAAGAGCATTTACAGTCGGTCGTATCGCAGCAAGAAATCGTACTGCCGGATGCTGAGGAACTAGCCAAGTATCAGAAGCTTGACTCAACCATCGTGACTTGGCTGATGGATCACGCAGCCAAGGAACAGGATTTTCGCCACCAGTCGCACAACCGTAAGCTCACTATTCGCGAGAAGAACGCGGGTGCGGACCGACGCCTGAATGGTTGGGGTATGCTATGCGGTTTCCTCATCTTTATGAGCGGCATGGCCCTAGGCGCCTATCTGATTCACACCGGGCACGGCATTGCCGGCTCGCTTTTCGGAGGCGTTACCCTATTAGGTGGAGCTAGTTTGTTTGTAAACCGCATCACTGACAAGCCTAAGCCACCCAGCAGCGCATTAGCTGTGCAAGAAACCCAAGAACCGGGTACAGAGGATGCAAATTCTTAGCTTCTTAGAACCGGGACAGCCCCGGTTCTAAACGCTGGAAACGCACGCTCGACCGACGAAAACAGCCCTAGAACCGGGGCTGCCCCGGCCGAACTGGTCCGCACTGACCGGGGCCGGGCAGTGGATGGGGGCACTACTTGGCTGCACCGCCTGCTGGCCCTCAGGTTTGCTGGCTGGCTCGATGCCCAGTTCGAGGTGTGGATATACCACACGGTGGAGCAGGTACTCTTTGCCCACGGCCAGCGCCTAATAAACACCCCAGCTCACAGAAAACTTCGAGAGCCAAGAGGGCGTTTCCAACATTCCATTCCGTGGCAGAAACGGAGCGGAATGCTGGAAACGCCCTTTTCGGGCTTACTAATGGTTACCGAACCGTGGATGAACCTGTAGCTTGTGGTGGGGTACAGGCTAGCATAAATTCAAATCCTAGGGCAGATAAGAAAGCGCTGTTCATATCAGGTTTACCTATAGAGCGAGTAGAGCGAGAATCTTGTTGGTGAGACATGTTTCCATCTCTTCCAGCACTATCAAAGCCCTTTCTAACGGCTGACACCAGCAAGCGCTGGCGCAAGAGATTATCAGCTAATGCATTGAATTCGTGAATAGCACTAAATGAAGTGCCATGTAGGTGACGAAAAACACCTAACGGAATAATAGTGGCAGTAGCTAATGACTGCCAGAACTCGTCAGAAGTAACGTTCGGACCCATTTTTACACCGCTGACTGCTGGATTTATTTTCCGTATTCTATCAAATACTTTATCCATTATTTGTGCTTCTTGGGTAGTAAGCTGGCGCAGGATGTCTGCATAGGCGGGCTTGATAACCACCTTGTTGTCGGGATTAGCCGCGTTAGCGAGTAGTGCCGCCCATTTATCTGCCAGTGACTCGTCGTCCTCCAGCGAAGCACCTTCCAGTAGCGGTAGTAACGCCTTCATACTCACCTGTTGCGGTTCGAAGCCAGCTTCCGCGGTCATCTCATTAGCCCGCTTAAAGAGTCGAAAGGCATTCTTAAGCCGATAGATGCGGGCGTGCTCCGCGATAGCAACGCCGAGTTCGTCGGCGCTGGGACCAAGTACTTTATTGAGATAGGGAATGACCACGCCACCGCCAACACCGGTGAGCATAGTCGCTAGGGTAATTAGCTCTGCCATTGAATTTGGGAAAATAGACCGACACTTTGCTAAAAGTAGCGCGCTAAGTTCGGCTAATTACCTACCTTGCTAGCCTATGAAAGTCTTTATCAGTTGGTCCGGCGAACGCAGCCGGCGCGTGGCGGAGCTACTGCACACCTGGATTGAATGCGTCATCCAGGCCGTGGAGCCTTGGGTGTCGAGCAGCGACATTGACCGCGGGGCGCTGTGGTTCACGCAAATCATTGATGAGCTGAGCACGACCACTCACGGCATCATCTGCCTAACGCGCGACAATAAGGAGAAACCCTGGATACTCTTTGAGGCTGGGGCGCTAGCTAAGGGACTTAATTCATCACGCATCTACACACTTTTGGTGGATCTTAATCCAGAAGACGTGCGCGACCCGCTAGCGCAGTTTAATCATACACGCCCTACAGAAAGTGATATGTTCAAATTAGTTTCTAGCATTAATCGCAGCTTAGGTGACAGAGGTCTTAAAGAAGCTGTGTTGCGTAAGGCTTTTGATACATATTGGCCACAGTTCAGTAGCGAATTTGAGAAGCTTGTTACTGAAACAGAAGTTGACGTTAAGCCAAAAGAAGAGAGGCCACAAAATGATGTATTAAGCGAAATCCTTAATTCAGTAAGAGGAATTGATAAAAGAGTAAGACAAATTGAAACAAAGAGTAATTTGTCATTATCTAATAACTCGCTATCTTCTGGACCTCGAATAAAAAGCAGAACTTCATTAGATGCATCTCATGTAGATGCACCACGTCATCCTGCTTTAAAGGATATATGGGAAGCTCTTAAAATGAATGAAACTGATAGCGAAATTATAGAATATATCCAAGTGCGTTATCCGGATTTTCCGCAAGAAGAAGTCCGCAGATTATTGAGTGGATTTACTGACAGGCCTGGCTCAGGTATATAATACGCAAAATAAATCTGCGTCTAAAAATTTGAAATCATGACTAAGTACGAAACACTAGTAAACATTTTAGATACAATAATAAAGGAAGCACCCGCTAAGATGCACAAGAAATATCCAATGCATCCAGTTAGTTCCGAAGAATCGAACCAAGCAAGAGCAAGAGCATTTGTTCATTTGTATTTAAAGGTAAGTTTCGGTATTTTAGATTTTGAGACAAGGGAGCATTTTATATGTGATGGTGCATATGACGGTGGTGTGGATGGGTATTATATTAACTCTGACAACAAGACTGTATATTACATACAATCGAAGTTTAGAACCACTGAAAAGAATTTTGAGAGTAAAGACATATCACTGGAGGAACTGATATCAATGGATATTGATAGGATTTCCGTCGGCGAGGAGTTAGATGAAAATGGCAATAACTATAATGGAAAAATTAAGACATTACAAAAGGAAATGTCTAATACTGATGGCATTGGCAGATACTCACATTTAGTAATCATACTAGCTAATCTCAAAAATGTCACCTCTGCAAAATTAAGAATTTTAACAGGTGGTTTTAGAAGCGAAGTTTTTGATTTTGAGCAATGTTATGATAAATTAGTATTTCCTGTTATTACTGGGACTTTTTTTAACGCAAGTGATTTAAATATAAATATTGATTTGAGTAATAAAAATGCAGGAAGCAAGATTAGCTATACGGTAACAACTAAACGAGGCGAATGCGAAATAACTGTGTTATTCGTTCCAGCTATTGAACTTGCTAAAACAATGTTTAAGTATAAAAACTCAATTTTAAAATATAATCCCAGAAGTTACTTAGGCCATGAAGGAAAGAGCGTTAACAGTGCAATTCGCGAGACTATTATTGAAACTACAACGAATGAATTTGCTTTATTTAATAATGGAATAACTATGTTGTCAGATGAAACAAATATTAATGAGCGCATAGGACAAAAGAATAAAGCTCAGTTAAGTGTAAAAAACCCTCAGATAATTAATGGTGGACAAACTTCTTATACACTTAGTAGAATTTATGAAGAAAATTTGATTAACGATGTAAACATGGTTTTTCAAAACAAGGAGGTTTTACTTAAAATCATCACTTTATCAGATAATAATAATCATGCTAACAAAATAGCTCTTATTAATGAAATATCTGAAGCTACAAACAGACAAACCCCTGTAATAAATGCAGATAGGATATCTAATGATGATATGCATATAAAACTACAAAAAGTGTTATTTGACAAATTCGGATTGTTATACGAAAGAAAAAGAGGCGAATTTTCAGATGGAGTACTAAGCAATTATATTCTTGAATCTGATATAATAGAGCGTAATTCTCTATTTAGAATGTTCTATGCAGCTAATGGAAAAATTAGCAAAGCACGCGAAAAACGACTTCTAATACATAGCAATCTTACATTTGCACAAGCTGAAACTAATTACGGAATAGAAAAGGCTTGCTTTGGATTTATGTGTTTTAAAAAATTTCTTCCTCCGAGCGGAATTCCAAGAAAGAATTCCACTATTGTGCTTGCAAAGGTTTATGCTATGACTCTTTTATATAGGCCACAATTATTTAATGAATATCAAAAAGCTATTGATGATAATTTTGATTACTTTAATTCTAAGTGGGAATATTTTTTGGAGAAAAATAAAGAGGAAGCTCAAATCATAGGACATAAGTTTAGTAAAAAAAATATACCTAAAGAGGAAAGTCGAAAAAATGAGACTGTTAGCTATGGAAGCTGGTTTAATAGCGATAGATTTAAGGTTGCAGTTCTTAAATTTTTTTAATTATTAATCATAGAGTGTTTTGTATGAGAAGCTTTACTTCTTGCCCATTTCCCCGCTACCCCCTACCTTCGCCCCGCTAAGAATACCCAGTGGTGCGACTGCCACTCAAAACCTAGTCGGGGCTTCTTGAGTGGCATTTCTATGTCATAGCGTTTTCCAACCACGGTAAAGGTTGGGCAGAGAGGGGGGTGTCCGCAAGGCCCCCATTGTAAATCCACTGGGTTTCTTAGCACCTCTTTGTCCAGCTCTTATCGTGGTTTTTTCATTCACCATCATCAGTTTACCGCTAAGAAACCCGATGAACCTCGCCATCACCCCTACCCAGGTAAAGCTGCTGACGCAGCCCCTGGACGAATTCTTCCACGGCCTCAGTAGCCCCGCCAGCCTGAGCAAGACGCTCAACCGGCTCCTCTTCAACCACCTGCGCCTGGGCAACCAACTGCTGCCCGACGAGACGGAGAACCTCAACGCTCTCTTCGACTTCCTGCTGGCTTGCCAGGTAGCGCACGGTGGCACCTTTATCGTGGCCGAAGCATGAAGCGCCTCGTTCACCACCTGCCCGACCTGGCCCACGAGCAGGCCTCGCTCATTGCCCAGCTGGCCCTGCACAGCACTTTCGAGGCCGCCGACATCGAGTACTTCCGCCGGATGCTGGCCAAATACCCCGCCATCGACTTCCTGGCCGCCCTCGACCAGGCGATGGCCGAGCTAGCCACCGAGGGCCATTTACCCGCCCGCCCCAGCGGCCCCGACGCGGCCAGCTACTTCCTGCTCTACGACGGCGTGGGCCGCCTCGCCGAGCTAGCCGCCGCGCCCGCCTCCATCTCGTACTTACCCCTCGCCGCCTAAGTCATGGGAAAGAAGCATCACCCGCAGCCCCTGCCCGCCGAGGCCGGCCAGGCGCCCACCGAGCAGCCGCAGCCCGCGGCCCCGCCCCTCGCCGCCCCCGTCTTTCTCGACGACATGGCTCTCTACGAACTCTTGGCCCGCTACGGCCTCCAGCCTCTGGCCCCGGTCAGCAAATTTGAGTACCAGCTCGCCTGCGTGGCCGCCGGCCTCGAGCAGCGCATCCGGGAGCTACAGTAGCCCTCTAGGCCTATTACCGAATCCACGAAGCCCCGGCCGACTCCGGGGCTTTACCTTTAGCACATCCTCTTATCAATAATTTCCTTTTATGGCTCAGTCCGAAGACATCACGACGCTTCCCAATTTCAAGTCACTTATCAAAATCGAAAACGGCTTGTATTTAAGCTGCTTGCCTGACAGGCGCCCAGACCTAGCTCAAAAGTTCACTAAGTTCTGCGCTACTATTTACGAGCGTACTAAAGCGTTACCCGCTGTAGGCAGTTCATTCGGTAGTCCCGTAGAACCGGAAACAATGGACGTAGAATTTGTTGGCTATGCCGTGTTCGGGTCTGATGTGCTAGTGAGCATCGTAGGAGGCGTAACGAAGTAGTCTCAACAACTAAATGTTTTGTAAAGCCCCGCCCCACCCGGCGGGGCTTTTTTGCACCGCGCCAGTCGAGAAGTTGATAGTTCATGGAATAACTTGAAAACAAGTGATTTAACTTGCTTTAGCAGGCCAGTCGATGCGTTGTTTGTAACAGATAACAGCAACGCAACCAACGACTTACCCCATGACCGCCGCCCAAATCCTCGCTACTACCGGCACTACCAAAACCTGGAAAATGCAGCAGCTCTTTGCCCTCGGGCTGAGCCGCCGCGAAGTAGCCGGCCTGCTGGGCGTCGGCTACGGTTTCGCCCAGAACGTGTACGCCGCCTGGACCGCGGCCGGCCAGCGCCCCGCCGCCCCTAGGGCCCTGGTTACGCCCCAGGCCGCGCCCTTTGCCCCCGGCGCGCTCACCCGTACCTTCGGTGTAGAAATCGAAGCCTTTGGCGTAACCCGCGAGGCGCTAGTAGCCGAGCTGCGCGCCCAGGGCCTGGAGGCCCACGCCGAGGGCTACAACCACACCACCCGCCCGCACTGGAAAATCGTGAGCGACGGCAGCGTCAGCGGCGCCGACGCTTTCGAGCTGGTCAGCCCGGTCCTGCGCGGCCTCGAAGGCCTGGCCGACCTGGAGCGCGCCTGCCGCGCCCTGCGCCTCTGCGGCGCCCAGGTCAACAACTCCTGCGGCCTGCACGTGCACTTCGGCGCCCGCGACCTGCGCATCGAGCACCTGCGCCAGGTAGTGCGCAACTACCTGGTACTCGAACCCACCATCGACAGCCTAATGCCCGCCACTCGCCGCGGCAACGCCAACACCTACTGCCAGGGCCTGCTGCAGGGCCGCACCCCGGCCGAGGCCGAGCGCCAACTGCTAGCCGCCACCACGACCGAGCAGTTGGCCCTAGCTACTAACCAGGGCAGCCGCTACCGCAAGGTCAACCTGCAGAGCTTCCCCGTACACGGCACCGTAGAATTTCGCCAGCACTCGGGCACCACGGACTTCGAGAAAATCAGCTTCTGGATTAAGCTACTGCACAACCTCATCGACTACTCGGCCACCCACCTAGTAGCCCCGGCCTTGCCCGTAGAGCAGCTCACTACCTTCAACCAACGCGATATTACCACCTACTACCAGCGCCGCCGCACGGCCCTCCTAACCCGCTAAGCATGAAATACAACATCCTAGGGGGTGGCCAGCTAGAGGCCACCTCCGATTTTGAAATCGTCGAGGGCCTGCGCCAGGTGGCGATGGCCTGGGCCCCTACCGTCAGCATCGAGGACTTCATGGTCGAGATGGCCGACCGCTGCAAGACCTACAAGGGCGTCTTCGTGCGCACCGACTACATCCCGAACTTCGTCAGTGACCTACGCCAGTACGGCTTTATCGAGGCCGTTAGCCCAACGAGCTAAGCGCTTGGTTTCAGCTAAACCCCTAGGAAGCCCGCCCCACCGGCGGGCTTTTTCGTGTCCTTTCGCACCGTGGCGGGCGCCGGCAACTTCGGGGCATGGATACCCTGCAAATCGGCACCTTCACCCGTAAAGTGCCCGGCACCTGGAACGAGCTCACCGGCAAGCGCCTGCTGCGGCTGCTGCCCGAGGTGTACGCGCCGGCCCGCCCCGACCGCCAACTGCGGCTGCTCGCGCGCCTGAGCGGCTACCCGCTGCCCTTGTTGGCCGGCCTCGAGCTAGACGTGCTGGCCCAGCTGCTGCCCCTCACCGACTGGCTGGCCAGCGAGCGCCACCTGCTCACCAAGCAGCCGCTGCCCACCCTGCAGCTGCGCCGCGGTGGCCCCACCTTCCACGGCCCGCGCGACTCGTTTCGCAACCTGCTCTTCGGCGAGTTCATTTTCGCCGACACCTTCTTCGTGCTTTACTGCCTGCGCGGGCGCGCCGAGCACCTCGACCAGCTGCTGGCCACCCTCTACCGCCCGGCCCGCGCGGGCGCCTCGCCGGCCGACGCCGACTGGAACGGCGACCTGCGCCATGCCTTCAACGAGCACCACCTCGACACCCGCGCCCCGCTCATGGCCCGCGTGCCCGCGGCCGAGCGCCTGGCCGTGCTCACCTGGTACCGCGGCTGCCGCACCCAGCTCGCCCAGGAGTTTCCCGACGTGTTCGAGGCGGCCGAGCAGGATACGCCCAAGCCCACCAGCGCCCCCGACTGGAGCCGCGTGCTGCGCAAGCTCTCGGGCGGCGCCTTCGGCCCCGTTGCCCAAACCGCCGGCCAGCCCGCGCGCCTGGTGCTGGCCGAGCTGCAGGACGCCGCGCTCGAATACAACCGCCTTAAAGCCAACCTTCCCCATGCGTAACGCCACCTACGAAGGCCTGTTCTACGAGCTGGCCCAGCGCCACCAGCTCATTCGCCACCGCGACGACTCGCCCCGCTTCGCCCGCATCATCGTCTCGGTCGACCCCGTCCAAAAGCAGGTCGACCTCTTCGAGATGCAGGAAACCCTGCTCGGCCGCTTCTTAAAGCCCGGCGCCGGCCAGCAAGTGCTGGTGCTGGAGTCGCTGCAGACGGCCTACCGCGACAATAAGGGCGACCACTACCAGCACCAGCGCCGCGGCGCCTTCTTCGTGCTGGAGCAGGTGCTCGACAAAAAGAAGGCCTGGGAGGCGCTGGACCGCACCGAAATCACGGGTGAGCAGCTCCTGGGGGCCGTGCTCGCCAAGTACCGCGACCAGCCCCAGGTGCGCTGGGAGGTGGGCAGCCTCGCCGCCGACGCCATCGGCCCGATTGGCGACGGCACCTGGTACGGCACTCGCTTCGACTTCGAATTTTTCACTTCCGCCACGGCTGCCCTCACCTACCAGCCCGCGGCCTTTCTTCCCTAACGATGGCTGGCGAACGCTACGCAAAACTCACCCTGCGCGCGGGCTGGAGCTGGAACGACAGCATCCGGGGCGCGCAAACCGAAGCAGTCCGCTTCCGGCTGGCCGGCGCCTGGGTCACCCTGCGCCGCGGGGGCAACGCGGGCCAGTACGTCGTGCCTGACCCGGACGATAATGGCCTAGGCCACGACTTCGTCAAGCAGGGCCTGGACAACCTGCGCACCGTGCTGCAGCAGGCCATCACCCAGCGTGGACTTTCCTATTCGCTCAGCGCAGTGCGCGAGTTGGGCGACGACCCGACCAACGGCAACGTTCCCTTCGATGGTGGCCCAGCTTGGCCACAAGCGGAGTTCGACGTGCTGGCCAACGTCTACGACGACCAACTCGACCTGGACTTCGCTACCGATTCGCCCTACGGCGGCTGGCTGGCCACGACCGTGGGCACCATCAAGCCGGTGCAAGTGGCCGCCTTCCCCTCGCCCGCCACCATTTACAACTCGGCCACCGGCAGCGTGCAGCTGCAGGCCACCGGCGGCACCACCGGCCAGTATACCTACCAGTGGGCCGACGAGCCTACCCCCGGCCAGGCCTACCGCGCGGGCCTGGTGGGGCCCAGGACCTACCGCTGCACGGTAAGCGACGCCAGCGGGGCCAGCACCAGTATCGACGTAGCCATCGGCTCCGACCCGCGGCTGGACGTGCGCGTCATCACCACCGACTCCAGTATCACGCTGGAAGTCAGCGGTGGCCGGCCGCCCTATGCCTATCAGTGGGACGATGGCCCCACGGTGGCCGCCCGCACGGGCCTCACCCAGGGCACATACAACTGCCTGATTACGGATGCCCGCGGCGCCACCCAGCGCGTGGAAGTTACCCTCGTGTTCCAGCCCTACTACTGGAGCCGCAACGCCATCACGCTGGCCCTCGATGCCGGTACGGACTACCGCCTCGACCCCACCACCAAGCCCAACCTCTCCTTTTTGTGCGAGGTGTGGGTAGAGAAAGAGTACCTGAGCGAGGTGTTTGAGCAAGTGGGCACTACCCTGGAGCAGCCGGCCGACCGCGACGGCCGCACCGTATTCCAGGTGCAGGCGCTGCTGGACCCCTTTCTCGACTACCACGTGCCGGCGCCCGACGCCGTGGGGCCGGTGCAGGCCACCCCGCTGTTTCGGCGCTTCTACCTCCAGCACGCCGAGGTCTACGGCGACCCGCTGCCCATCCCGGCGCCGGCCACTTCCCTCGAGCACCACTACGTGCTGCGCGGGGGGCTTAGCTTCTACGAGGCCCAGGCCCGCACCTGGTTCAGCACCTACCAGCCCCAGGTGCAGCCCTTCCTGAGCTGGGAGCCCACCCGGCGCGCGGTGCTCAGCGACCAGCCCGAGTTTCTCTACTTCCTGGTGCCGGCCGGCGTCACCTTCTTCCGGCCTCAGCTGCGCGTGCACCTGGACGACAACTCGGAGCTGGTGCGCGAGCTGCCGGGCACCACCCAGGCGCGGGCCGGCGAAGTATGGTGCCTGGCCGTGGGCTACCAGGCCCTGGGCCTGGCCACGGTGGCACCCGCCGGCCAGCGTGTGCTGTGGTGGGAGGTCTGGGTGACGGCGCCCGACGAGGCCACCGTGCTCAGCGAGACGCGCCGCTTCCTGCTCGACCCCCGGCGCTTTCCCCACCGGCGCTTCCTGCTCTACGCCACCAGCCTCGGGGGCATGGCCACCTACGCCGCCCTGGGCGAAACCCAGGTCGATGCCGAGCTCACCGGCACGGAAGCCGCCCTGGCCCTCGGGCCGAACTACGACCCGCTGGCCGGCGACACGCTGGTGCAGGAGCGCACGCTGCGCCCGGTCACCAAGCTGGCCAGCGGCCCGCGCACGCAGGCCCAGCTCGATACCAGCCGCGACCTGCTGCTGAGCCGGCGCGTGCTGCTGCTGCAGGGCACGCGCTGGGTGCCCGGCTTTTTAAAGACGAAAACCAGTTCCGTGCGCGACGAGAACAAGTACGTGCAGGTGCAGGAGCTGGAGTTCGTGCTGCCCACCGAGACCCTCTACACCCCCGACCTATGATTGCCCTGCAAGTGGCCGGGGGCTGGCTTACGCTGGCCGCCGGCACCCTCACGCTCGACATCAGCTCGCCCTACTTCCAGGTGGACCAGGTGCCGGGCACCATCTCCTACCCCTTCGGCCTGCCCATCGCCGGTAACCAGGTGGCGCTCAACTTCCCGCACGTGCGCGCCGACCAGGGCGAGAAGATTGCGCCCGAGCCCTGCCAGCTCTACCTGGAGGGCGCCCTGCGCTGGGTAGGCAGCCTGGTGTACCTGTCGGTCGACGAGGACAAGCAGCTCTACGCTTACAACTTCGTGGCCGACGCCGCCGACCTGGCCGCCCGCCTCGACGGGCTGAACCTCACCCAGCTCGACTTGGGCACCTGCCGGCTGGATGTGCAGCTCGACGCGGCCGACTACGCCCTGCCCTGCCTGCGCAACTCGGCGTTTTACGACCCGGAGAAGGTGCCCTACTGCGGCATCGTCAACTACTACCAGGGTGGCTACCTGCAAAACGTGGCCGGCAAGCGCTCGCCGGTGGTGCCGTTTCTGCGCCTAACCCAGCTGCTGCCGCGCGTAATGGGCGCCCTGGGCTACCAGGTGAGCGGCGAGTGGCTAACCCGCCCCGAGGTGCAGCAGCTCCTCATTTACTCCGACCGCGCGGCCGAGGACGACCAGGGCCGGGTGCTGCTGGAGTTTGCCCGCAACCGCCACGTGCCCGACATGCTGGTGAGCGACTTCCTGCTGGCCCTGCAGCAGTTCTTCGGCCTGGCCTACGACTTCCACCCGGTGCGGCGGGAGCTGCGCATCCGCACGCTGGCCGGCGTCATCGCTGACCAGAACTACGTGGCCAGGGCCGCCGGGGGGCCGGCCGTCACTACCGCCGTGACGAGCGACGGCTTCACGCTGGAGCTAGAGCTGGAAAAGGATGACGAGCTGAACAAGACCCTGGATACGGGCTGGGCGAAGCTGGTCGTGGGCAACGGCAAGGAAGCCATCAGCCCCAAGGCCGGCACGCTGCACGTGGTGCGCGAGGGCGACCCCAACGCCGGCCGCCAGTGGCTGCTGCCAGCGGTGCAGGTGAAGGGCGCCAGCCCCGCCTTCGAAACCGGCGACGACTCGCACTGCGGCCTGCGCCTGCTCTACGACCGCGGCCTGCAGCCCGACTCCACCGGCAGCCCCTACCCGCTGGCCACCTGGGACCAGGTCAACTTCGCTGGCTTGGTGGTGGGCGCCAGTACCCTGCACTGGGAGGGTCCGGCCGGGCTCTACGCCCTCGGGTGGCAGGCCTGGCTGGACTTTTTGGGGCGGGCCACGACCAAGGAGCGCCTCATGCCCTTCCGGGTGATGGATTTGCTTAGTCTCGACCCGGCTCGCAAGGAGCTGGTCGACCAGAAGAAATACCTCTGGGAAGCCCTCACGCTGAGCCTGAGCACCACCGGCCGCCAGCCGCTGGAGTCGGGCCAGTTCACTTACCGCTACTGCCGCTTATGAGCCAACTACTTACCTCCCGGGAGCTGGCTGCGCAGTGGCTCGACATCACGGTCGAGCGTTTCGTGGCCAACATACGCCGCCTGCGCATCGGGCAAACCGGCGCGCTGCTGGCCTCCTTCCGCCAGGAGGTCATCGGCGAGGCCGGCAGCGACCAGCTGCGCCTGCGCCTGAGCTACGCGCTCTACGGCAAGTTTGTGGACATGGGCGTGGGCCGCGGCATGGGGGCGGGCGGGCGCAAGGGCGACGACGGCTACGACCGCGTGCGCAACGGCCGCGGCCAGTTGCGGCGCTACCAGCGCCGGCAGAAGAAGTGGTACTCCACCGAGATGGCCCACCAGACCCACCGGCTCAGCGAGCTGCTGCTCGATCTCTACGGGCAGCTGGCCGTAACTCAGGCCCAGGACCTGCCGGGCGAAACAACTATCAATTTTTAAGTGAGTTAGCGCGATGGATCCGAAAGAAACCAGGGAGATAGAAATCGTCCTCAAAGCCCAGCAGGCCAATGCCAGCCTTAAGGACATGGGGGCGGGCGTGGCCCTGCTCAACAACCAACTGGCCAAGATGACGGCCGACGACCCCCGGCGGGCGGCGCTGAAGCGCGACTTCGACGTGCTGAGCCAGCGCGTGGGCGAGGCCCGCAAGGAGCTGAAGACCTACGTCCTGACGGAGGAAGAGGCGCGCCTGGCCACTGAGAAGCTCAATGACGAAAATCAGCAGGTTATCCTCAACGGGCAGAAAGTCAACTCCTCGTTTAAGGATATGCGGGCCTCGGCTGGCCTGCTCGAGCAGCAGCTGCACGAGATGAACGGCGACGAGCCCGGCCGCAAGAAGCTGCTGGCCGACTACCACTCGCTGCAGGACCGCATCGAGGGCGTGAGCCACGAGCTGACCCGCGCCAACGCCAACACCAGCTTCTTCAAGCAGGGCCTGGCCAACGCGTTTGCCTTCGCCACCGGCGGCATCGAGGCGCTGGCTGGGAAAGTTATCGACGTGGGCAAGGATATCTTCGAGACGACGGCCAAGTTCGAGACCTTCGAAACGGTGCTCACCAACGCGCTGGGCGACAATTCGAAAGCCAAGAAAGCCCTGGCCGACATCCAGGACATGGCGGCCAAGACGCCCTTCTCAGTGGAGGAGCTGACGGCCTCGTACTTGAAATTTGTGAACCGCGGCCTGACGCCGAGCATGGAGCAGATGACCAAGATGGGCGACATCGCGGCCAGCCAGGGCAAGAGCTTCGACCAGCTCACGGAAGCCGTGCTAGATGCCGGCACCGGCGAGTTCGAGCGCCTGAAGGAATTTGGCATCTCGGCCAGCAAGTCGGGCGACCAGGTGTCGCTCAGCTTCAAGGGCGTGAACCAGACGGTAAAGGCTACACCGGAGGCCATCAACGGCGCCATCCTCAAGTTTGGCGACCTGAAGGGTGTAGCCGGCAACATGGCGGCCGTCAGCAAAACGCTCGATGGCACGCTCTCTAACCTAGGTGACACCACCGGCCAATTGGAAGTGAAGCTGGGTGCGGGTCTCAAGCCAGTGTTTATGCTGATTCTCGGCTTGTTTGGGCAGTTGCTAGGCTGGGTGGGTCGCTTCGTTGAGCAGGCCGGGCCGCTGAAGGTGATTTTCTCGGAAATCATGGATGTGTTCATGGACCTCTACCACGACATTGGCGATGTGCTGGAGTCGCTGGGCCTGTTTTCGGATAAGACCGATACCGTGAAGCTGGCCGTGGAAGCGCTCAAGTTTGTGCTCACCTTCGTGCTGCTACCCATTAAGACGCTGGCGCTGGCCGCGCGCGGCATCGTCGACACCTTCGTTGACTGGTACAATAAGAGTGAGCTGCTGCGAGGCATCCTGGGGGGCCTAGGGGCGGTAGTCATGAGCCTCTTCAACACGATTAAGAATGATGCCCTGAAGATTCTCGGTGGAGTGGGCGACATCATAGTCGGCATTTTTACCCTCGACAAAAACAAGATTCTCGCGGGCTTCAAGGCGGCGCTCAGCGCCACGGCCGACGCTGCCCTGGTGGCCGGCGACCGGGCGGCGGCGGCCTTCTCGAAAGGCTACCTGGATAATAAGGATAACCACATCACGCGCACCGTGCGCGTGAAAACCCAGACCGAGGAGGATGGCAACGGTCCTTCCACGGCCGGCGTGGACCTCAAGTCCGACCCCAGCTCGGCCAACTCGAAAAAAGCCGACGCTGCTGCGAAGAAGGCCAAGGCCGACCGCGACCGGGCCGACCGGGAGCGCCTGGCCGACTTGAAAAAGTGGGTGAAGGACGAGGGCGACATTCTCGACCAGAGCAGTGAGCTGGAGCGCGCCCGCCAGACAGCCGCCAACACCGACGAGCTGAAGCGGCGCGAGGCGCAGCGCCAGAAAATCATCGACGACGCGAGCAAGAAATACCAGGACCTGCTGGTGCTGGATGGCAACCACACCCAGGAAATGGTGGCCGTGCTGCAGGAGCGCGACCTAAAGCTGCGTGAGTTGCACGCCAAGTTTGCGGAGGAGGATGAGAAGCAGCGCCAGCAGGAGCTGGAGGCGAAGCGCAAAACCATTGAGGCCGACACGCAGGAGGCCATCGGCGCCCTCGAAAATACGCACGCCCTAGGGCTGGTAAATGAGCAGGAGTATCAGGCGCAGCTCTACTACCTGCGCAAAAAAGGCCTGGACGACCAACTGGCCTTGCTAGTGGCCGCTGGCCAGGGCGAAAGTGATGCCGCTAAGAAAATCCAGGGCACCCTGCTCAAGCTTACGGCTGACCGGGTAACCAGCGAAAAGAAGCAAGAGCAGGACTTACACAGCTTTAATCTAAAGATGGCTGGGCAGGCTGCCCGACTACTAGCCGATGGCCTGCAGCTAGTAGAAGACAATCTGGATCAGAAGGGCGAGGCCTACCAGGCGTTCAAGGCCCTGCGCAAAACGGCCGAGCTGGCGGAGCTGGGCATCAACCTGGCGGCTGAGATTCAGGCCATCTGGAAGGCGGCCTCCGAAAACCCGCTCAACGGCGTCACGGCCGGCGCCGCTGGTACGACCCAAGGCGTTATCCAGACTGGTTTTGCGGTGGCCCGCGCCACGGCAGCCGGCATCAAAATCGCCGGCTTCGCCAAGGGTGGCGCCACCGGCGATGGCAAGGTGATACCAATGGCACCCAACTCGGCCGGCGTGTGGGAGGTAATGCGCCAGGCTACTGGCCTCTCTATCGGTGGCAGCGGCAAGCTGCAGGATGCCCAGGGCCTGGAGGTTGCCGGCATTGTGCATAAGAACGAGTACGTCATCCCCGAGTGGATGCGGGCCGACCCGCAGGTGCTGCAAGTGGAAGACTGGCTGGAGGCCCGGCGCCTGCGGGGCTACGCCCAGGGCGGGGCCACCAGTGACGGCGGCCGGCCGGGCAGCGCAGCCGATGCGCGGCCGGCGACCGACGCGACCCTCGACCCCAACGCGCGCCTGGTGGAGGTGCTGGCCTCGCTCGACCAGCGCCTGCAAAAAGTGGAGCAGTGGCCCACGCAGCTCGACGTAGTGCTGGACTTGCTCCAACTCGACCGCGAGCAGGCGAAGCTGAAGAAAATTAAGGCCAGCAACGGCGTCAACTAGGCGTTCGAAAAACCCCTCCCGAAAAGGACCCGAAAACCTGCGTTTTCGGGGCCTTTGGCGTGGGTAGGAAAGCCGTTCGAGAAACAGTAGTTTTGCGAATCATCTTTATCCTACTCTAACATGTTTTTTGATTACTTCTTAATTATCGAGTCACTTCCCGAGGGAGAAACAAAAACTGGCAATGAGCTATATACATCAATTATAAGGCGTAGGGCTGAGCAGATAGGTTTTGGTTCTCGCTACGTTCATATTAATGATTTTGAGGAATTCAAGTCACTATGTGGAGAGATTGTGAGCGTATGCAATGATCTAAATAAGTTTCCCTTACTGCATATTGAAGTGCATGGTTCAGAAAATTTTATGCATTTTGCATCAGGCGAAAAAATTCATTGGATTATAGTATCTAATTTTTTATCAAAAATAAATGATTTATCAAAAAATAATTTATTTCTTGTTCTAGCAAGTTGTTATTCTATAAATTTAGTAAGAGCACTTAATATACTCACGTTCCCTCCATTCTACTTACTTATAGCACCTAGTGGAAAAGTTAGTCCCCAAAATATAGAAGAAGGGTTTGTGCAGTTCTATGAAATATTAATTGATGGATTGAAACAAGGAGATAGAGGAAAAAGCTTCAGAAAGGCAATGGAAGCACTAAATGAAGGCGGCAAGCCTATATTTTATATGGTTACATCTGAGCATGAGTTTGAAAGAATATGGAAAGAATTTAGAAATCAGTATGATACTATTGAAAAAATGAATAGAATAATAGATACTGTATTATCATATTCTCCAATAATGCACGTGAGTTATGAACAATTTCGCAAAATAATGATCACATCTTTGGCTCACCCAGAAGAAGCTAAAGATCATTTTTACAGATGCTTTACAGGGACTATCTAGATAGCAACCCAATAGTCTAAATTTCTAAATATTAATGCTCAAAGTAGCAATTTATGCCCGGGTCTCTACTAAGGAAAAGGGGCAGACCAACGAAAACCAATTACGCGAGTTGCGTGACTTTGCTGAGCGCCTAGAGTACTCAGTATATAGAGAGTACTGCGACCAGGAAAGTGGCGGCTCGGCCGAGCGCCCCGAGTTTCGACAGCTCTTCACCGATGCCCACCAGCGCCGCTTCGATGTAGTGCTGTTCTGGAGCTTGGATCGCTTTAGCCGCGAAGGCGTGACTGAGACGCTCAACCACCTGCAGCGGCTGGCGGCGGCCGGCGTGCAGTTCAAGTCATTCACTGAGCAGTACCTCGATAGCACTGGCCTGTTTCGCGACGCCATCATTGGCTTTCTGGCCGCCATTGCCAAGCAGGAGCGGGTGCGCTTCTCCGAGCGTATCAAAGCCGGCCAGGCCCGGAGCACCAAAGCCCCCGGTCGGCCGGCCCTAGCTGACGACGTAGTAGCCGAACTCCGACGCTTACGGGGCGAGGGATTGAGTTTTAAGAAAATTCAGGTGGCGACAGGGGTACCAGTAGCAACCATGCATAAATATCTAGCTGAAAATACTGCTTAAATAGGTATTCATATGGGTGCAGATAGAGTAATAATGCCTGAATTTTGCATGAAGAACTAATGCGATTCATTGGCATACTACACTTCACCCTTTTTAATGCCCACCCATCCTTATCCACGAACTGCGATAGAAGCAGTTGAGAAGTTTTACGCCCTTACTGATGATGCTGGAATGCCACTCGCAACTATGAGAAGAGTGTTTTTTGAGTTTCTAGGCACTAAGCCCACACTATCAAATGAGGAAATAGAAACGATACACGCAGTAGCCGATTTGTTGGATGAGCTAAGTAGAGCCCACCCAACTAAGGCCTAAAAAAAGCCCTGACCTAATAGTCAGGGCTTTTTTTAGCATCTAGCTGATCGAGCCGATCAATCTCCGCCTGCTTCATGGCTTCGTCAACGTGCACGTATTTCATCGTCATGCTCAGCTTCTTGTGGCCCATTAATTTCTGGAGCACCTCCACCTTGCCACCTCGCCGGATGAAGTTGGTGGCAAAAGTTTCGCGGCCGATGTGGTGGTGCACCTTCGTTTCGATACCCAGCGACTTGGCTATTTTCTGCAGTTCTCGGTTGGTGTACTGGTCCGTGTAGAGGTAAAACCCCGCGCACTCATTTTCCGCACGGCTATCCTGCAAGTAGCTGAGCGCCCGGCGGGTGATGGGTAGCAGCATGTCCTTCTCGTCGTAGCGGTACGTCTTGTGCGGCTTCAACTGCAGCTGCTGGCCAGTTATTATCATGGAACCCACTGCTTTCAAGTCACCCAGCCGCAGACCACAGTGGCAACTGAAGAGGAACTTCTGCAGCATCCGCCGGTGCGTAGCACCAGGCGCTAGTCTAGTATAGTGCTGCTCGAGCAGCAGCAGTTCGGTCTCGCTCAGCGCTCGCCACTGCCCCTGCACCGTAGAGTTAACGAAATACTCGTAGGGGTCCTCAAACGTGATTTTATCCCGGCGGGCCAACTCTAGGTAGGCCTTCACATTACGGTGCCGCCCGGAGCGCGTGTTCTGGCAACTGCCCCGTTCCATCTTCAGCCAGGCGTCGAAGTCGTGCGAGAAGCGGTAAGTCAGTGAGCAAAAAGGCAGCGTGCACTCGGCCGTGCTCTGCTTAGGTGAGGCAACCGGCTTGCGACCCGGCAGGCGCCGAACGGGCCGCTGGCACCAGCTCACGTACTGCCGTAGCTTATTAAGGGTAGAGTGGTGGCTCTTATAGGTATTGTGTGTGATTTGCCCGCGACGGTACCGCTCGTCGGTGCGCGCGCCCATGTAGCTCAGGAAGTCATCCTTGGAAGCGCCCGTATTATACTCCCGTAAAAATTCGTCAACTGTGAGATGGCGCTTGCTGAGCCGGTAAGTAATGGCAATTTCGTTGGCCGCGGCCTGCGTCTGCCCAATGAGCAGGTTGTTGTCGGCTGCTTTCTTGCCGAGCTCCCCCCCTAGGAGCGCCTCCAGGGCCAGGAAGCGCTCACGCACCTCAACGGGCTTCTTGCCCGGTGGTAGCTTACTCAGGCACCGCCCAGCCTCCTTATCCCAGAGCAGCTCGGGCCAGGCAACACCCACCGGCAAAAAAATCACCTTGCGATTCAAAATAATTTGCAGTCGCACCGTGCTGAGGCCATTTTTCTGGGCTGGCAGTCGGAGGCAGACGGTAGCTGAAAAATTCACGTGTTAAACAAATGGTAAACACCAACGCCAAAAACCCCAAGCAGAAAACCCCCTCCCTGCATCAGGAAGGGGGTTTTGCTTGGAGTTACGAGGCCAAAAAGACCTCAGGGTACCAGAGACGGGACTCGAACCCGTAAGCCCGTAAAGGCAAGGGATTTTAAGTCCCTCGTGTATACCATTCCACCACTCTGGCTCGGGTAGTTATGTTTTGTTACTGTACCGGTTTTTGCCACGGTAATTATTGGTTAGCGCGTGGTAATTGGGGCAAAGCAAGCGCAAGTTATCAAGTTGATGGTCATTATTAATGCCATTGATGTGATGAAGCTCCAGCGAAATGGGTTGCCTGCACCACGCGGCAAGGCCACAATACTCACATCAATACTGCTTTAGCCCCTCCTTGAGCAGGCGGCCACGCAAGCCGTGCGTAGAAGCATAAGTGAAATTTTCAACCAAAATTTCTTCCAGCTTGGCCTTGTGGCCAAATGCTTTGTACGGCGCCCACGTTCCAACCGGCCCCGGTAAAATGGTTGGTATCGAGTTCCAGCTTCTTAATGCGGCGGTACACCGTCTTGTAATTACCGCCCGCCGGCACCAGCCCGATTTTACTCAGCACCTACTGCACCGACAGGCTCGCGGCTACGACCCCCGAAACGCATCATCCGTGCTTAGGTAGTTGCGGTTGGCAGCCACTGCAAAATAGGTTAAAACCAAAAACGCCACCCGGATAGGTGGCGTTTCTTGGAGCGGGAGACGAGGTTCGAACTCGCGACCTCGACCTTGGCAAGGTCGCGCTCTACCAACTGAGCTACTCTCGCTAAAAGTCAATTCGCTGGTGGGCGGCGAATGATGATGCAAAGGTACGCTTTTTTTGGCGCTGAGCAAGCAGCCTGTGGGCTTTTGGTTGATGGCAACGCGTTTTCAGTTCATTCTCAGGACAAAAATTTTTGTTGGCCCCAGATTTTCTGCTAGTGGTTTAGCTAAGGAGGAGTTTTTTTATAGCCTCTAAATCCACGGTGGGAACCAGGACCGTAGGTGAGGCATAATTCAATCACTTCCTTTTTCATTTCCTTATGAAATTCTCTTTTGCTTCGCTGGCGCTGGTAGCGCTCCTCGGTACCGCTAGCATCCAGGCTGCCTCGGCTCAAACCAAGGAAAAAACCGTGATGGTAGGCGGCGCAGCCATGTACCCCTCGAAAAACATCGTCGAGAACGCCGTTAATTCGAAGGACCACACCACGCTGGTGGCCGCCGTGAAGGCCGCGGGCCTCGTAGAGACGCTGTCGGGCCCCGGTCCCTTCACCGTATTTGCCCCCACCAATGAAGCCTTCAACGCCCTGCCTGCCGGCACGGTAGAAACCCTGGTGAAACCCGAAAACAAGGAAACTCTCACCAAAATCCTGACCTACCACGTGGTAGCCGGCCGCATGACGGCCGCCGACCTTCTGAAGGCCATCAAGGCCGGCGGTGGCAAGGCTACCCTCAAAACCGTGCAGGGCGAAACCCTGACGGCGATGGCCAAGGGCAAGAAAATCGAGCTGAAAGACGAGAAAGGCGGCGTCGCCACGGTAACCATTGCCGACGTGATGCAGAGCAACGGCGTGATTCACGTAATCGACAAGGTGCTGATGCCCTAGTGCGCTGGCTTAACCACCACTTTTTGCAAGCCCGCCGACCTATTGCTGGTCGGCGGGCTTTTGCATGTTGAGGGGCCTAGGGCGCGGCGCGGCGGGCAGCCGCGGGCAGCATTGAGCAGCGGCAATCACAATGCTTGGTGTGAGCGACCACGCAAAGCCGGCCGTAGCTTGGGGGCATGAAAGCCTTTTATAGTTGGGGAGCCCTAGGCGCGGCCGGCCTGACCCTGCTGCTAGCCGCCTGCGACTCGACACCGCGCGAGCGCCAAGCAGTGGCGCGCCAGGAACTGGCTAAGCTCGATACGGCGGCCCGCACCGGTGGCCGCACCCTGCACCGCCTGGGCCGCCAAACAGTAGCCTACGACGCCGCCAACCGCGCCCGGCGGGCCGTGCCGCTGAGCCCACGCGAGCAAAAAACGATGGACCAGCAACTGCTGGGCGGCTACGCCAGCCGCGTCGGCAGCCTCACGGTGAGCACTATTGCGGGGGCTTATGGCGAGCTGCTGCGGGCCACGCGCCAGCGCCACGCCGGCTGGCAGCTGCGCGATTGGGACTACGCCCAGAACACCTACCAGCGCCTCAACCAGCAGCTGGCACGCATTCGGCTCGATTTGCCGGCCCGTAGCGAGGTGCGCATCCGAGCCTGGCAGGCCGAGTTTGTGGCGCTGCGGGCCCAGCGCACGGCCAAGGATTTGCAAGCTGCCACTAAGCAGGACCAGAATGATTAGCGCCGGCGGCGTGTTAGGTTTCTACGCAGCTGGCCGCCAGGGCCGGCCCTTTCCGCATGGCTTCGGCAACCGAAAATATTATTGTGCTGGGCACGTACTACGAGCCCGTGACGGCGCACCTGGCTCGCACCCAATTGGAGGCGGCCGGCATTCCGTGCTTTTTGAGCAACGAGAACCTAGTATCGCTCAACCGCATGTACAGCCCGGTGGCGGGCGGGGTGCGCCTGCACGTGTACGCCCGCGACGCGGCCCAGGCTGCCGAGGTGCTGCGCGAGTTGCCCCATATGCACGTCGAGCGGGGCGGCCTGGCCCCGACTGCGGCTGGCGCGGCCCCCACGTGCCCGCGCTGCGGCTCGGCCGAGGTGGGGCGCGATGAGGAAGCCGCCCAGGCCGGCGCGGGCAACTGGTGGGCTGCCCTGCGCACCTGGCTGCGACGCAACCAGTTGCTGGCCACCGGCGCCAATCACTGTTTTAGCTGCGGATTGAATTTTTAACCCTAGGCCTTTTGTGCTACCCTAGGCCTAGGAGCTTTTGGTGGGCCTAGGGGCGAGGCTACGCCGCTTGGCGGCTAGGCTAGGCTTGGCCTTGGTGGGGGCCGCGGGGGGGCGGCGCACCGTCACGGGTAGGGGCGCGCGGGCGGATTTGGTGTGCGCTTGCAGCCAGGTTCGCAGATACTCGAGGCCTTCAGGCGAGAAGGCCGCCTGGCGCTCGCCAGCCACGATGGGCCACTGGGCTGGGTCGCCCTGAAACCAGTGGTTGACGCCCGCCAGCTTGTGGGCTTCTACCCCGTAGGTGGTTTGGCGCAGGCCTTTTTGCAGCACGCCCATGTCGCGGCTGGCGGCTACCTGCAGGTCGGCGGCGCCAGTAAGCAGCAGCACCGGGCAGCGCACGGCGGCCAGGCGGGTGGCGGGGTCAAAATCGATGAAGAAGCGCGACCAGGGCGAGGTGATTTGCGCGGCGCGGGCGCGGGCCATGGGCTCGTCGAGGGCGGTGTTGCTGCTGCGCAGCAGGGCTATTACTTTGGTGCGGGCGGCGGGCTGGCTGGGGGTTTGGCGCACGGCGTCGATAATGCGGTCGTAGAGCTGCTGGGCGGCTTTTACCTGGCTGCCATCGGCCCCAATGAGGCGCATAATCTCGCCCTGCTGGCGGCGCAGCACCTCGCGGCCGGGCTGGCCGTAGCCCGCCAGCGACACTACGAAGGCGGGCTCGGTGCTGGGGTCGGCGGCGGCCAGCAGGGCCACGTTGGCGCCTTCGCCGTGGCCGAGCAGGCCAATCTGGTTGGTGGCCACCAGCGAGTGGCTCCGCAAAAAGCCCATGGCGGCCTGGGCATCGGTTACCAGGTCGGCGGTGGTGGTGCGCTGGTAGTCGCCGCCGCTCTTGCCCACGCCGCGGTCGTCGAAGCGCAGCACCGCCACGCCGCGCCGGGTAAGGTAGTCGGCCAAGATGCCGAATAGGTGGTAGCCCTGCAGGTCGGCGTCGCGGTCCTGGGGCCCTGAGTCCGACAGCAGTACCACGGCCGGGAAAGGGCCTTCGCCGGCGGGCACGGTGAGCGTGCCCGCCAGCTTAAACTTGCCCGCCGCGTTGAAGAACGTTACCTCTGATTCGCGGTAGGGCGGGGTGAGGCGCATTTGGCGGGCGGCCTGGGCGGCGGCGGGCGCGGCGCTTTTTTCGAGCACCAGCGGGGCGCTCAGGCCGGGCTGTTGCCAGGTGCCCTCCAGCCGGGTGCCGCCGGCCAGCACCTTGCCCACAAAGCGGCTGCCGGCCTGCTCGATGCCAAAGGTGATATTATCGTCTTTTAGGGTGACCTCGACGGGCATGCGGGCGATGCGCTGCTGCGGCACGTCGAGGGCCCCGTAGTAGGTGCCGTTGCTGAGCGGCACAATGGTGATGCTGAGCGAGAGCGCGCCGCCCGGCACTTTCAGCGGGCCCTGCCACTGACCATTGAGGCGCGAGGCGTCGGGCGCCTGAGCTGAGCCGGAGCGGGCACTAAACAGCAGGCTAACAATCAATAAAAAGTATAATTTCCACATAAAATAGCAAGCGGCTAAGAGCGTAAAAAACGGACGGATTAATACCTCGCAAAATACTAATGCGGCCCCACATCAGCGCCTTCGGCTGGCCGAGGCCACAGTTTTTACGTAAGCTTTCTTCACCTAAAAATCTTCTTTTCCGCTATGCCTGCCAAGAAGCCCGCTACCCCCGCCCCACCCCAGCGCCCCACGGCCCAAGACATGGCGCACCACCGCCAGAAGCTGCCCTACCCCGGCAAGCAGGCCGATATGGAGCTGCAGCCGCAAAGCAGCCTGGCCGCCTACCGCGCCGCCGGCAAGCTCGAAGGCAAGGTGGCCCTGATTACGGGCGGCGACTCGGGCATTGGCCGGGCCGTGGCGGTGGCTTTTGCCAAGGAAGGGGCCGACGTGGCCATCCTGTTCAACGCCAACCGCGACGACGCCGAGCAAACGCAGCGCATGTGCGAAACCGAGGGCCGCAAGTGCCAGTTGCTGCAGCTCGACGTGCGCGACCGCGAGCAGGCGTTTCAGGCGGTGCGGCTGGTGCAGGCCGAGCTGGGCGGGCTTAATATCCTGGTCAACAACGCCGCTTTTCAGATGAGCCAAGAAAAGTTTGAAGACATTCCAGAGGCGCAGATTCGGCGCACCTTCGATACCAACATCCTAGGGTACATCTGGATGGCACAGGCCGCCATTCCGCACCTGCAGGATGGCGACTGCATTATTAACACGGGCAGCATCGTGGGCATTGTCGGCAACAAAATTCTGGTGGACTATACCTGCACCAAGGCCGGCATCCATGCCCTTACCAAGTCGCTGGCCCTATACCTGGGCGAGAAGAACATCCGGGTGAATGCCGTGATACCGGGGCCGGTCTGGACGCCCAACATCCCGGCTACCATGCCCGATTCGGAGATTCGCAAGTACGGGCATGAGGTGGCGCTGAAGCGTCCCGGCCAGCCCGAGGAGCTGGCGCCCGCCTACGTGCTACTGGCCTCGCAAGATGGCTCGTTTATGACCGGGGCGCTGGTGCACGTGACGGGGGGCAAGCTGAGCAGCGACGAATAACCCGCTCTTGGACGACGCTAGGGCCTAAAGCAACCCAAAACCCAGCCGGGTGGCAGCCAGCAACCCAGCTTATTTTTTTACTTTGGCAGCTGCAACAAGTCCGCAATGCTGGCGGTTAGCTAGTAGCGCTCAGGCAATAGTTGCTAGTCCGTTGGCCTTAGTAGCGAGCCCGCTGCCCCCTAGGGGGTAGCCCGCCGCCCGGCCCTGGCTAGTGTGGCCTGTTGCTTTGTTTTATCGCATCCCTTCCGTATGTCCTTCGAGGAACTACTGCCAACTGACCACGTGTCGGAGCCAACCCGCGTGGCCCTGCGCCAGCGGCTGGCCGAAACCACCCAGCCCTACGAGCCCCAACTGCTGGCGCCCGAAACCTTTCGGCTGCTCGAAGCCGTGGCGGCCCGCTTCTTTCCGCAGCCCGAGCGGCCGCAGCCCATTCCACTGGCCCCGGCCGTTGACAAGCGCCTGGCCAAGGGTGGCTCCGATGGCTGGCGCTACGACGCGCTGCCGCCCGACCGCGAGGCGTATCGTCTGGGCCTGGGCGGCATCGAGCAGATTGCGCAGGCGCTGTTTCAGGCTGACTTTGAGGCCCTAGGACTCGCGCAGCAGGATGCGGTGCTGCAGCGCCTGGCCGGTGGCCATCCGCCCGGCGCCGTTTGGCAGGAGCTGCCCGCCGACCGCTTTTTTGAGGAGATGCTGGCCGAGCTGACCGAAACCTACTACGCTCACCCCTGGGCCCAGGACGAGATTGGCTACACCGGCTACGCCGACCTACCCCGCTGGGAGCACATCGGCCTCAATGAAAAAGACGCGCGGGAAGCACAATAGCCTTTCAGTCATTGCGAGCGCAGCGAAGCAATCGCATCAGAACAAAACCTGAACAATTACCGCCTAGTGCGATTGCTTCGCTGCGCTCGCATATGACAGCCGATTCCAGTTCCTACTATATGCCCGAAGAAGAAATCGAAGAAGGCCTACTAACGCCCACCGAGCCGGCCGTGCAAGACCAACTGCTGCGCGAAATACTGGCCGAAAACACGTCCCCCGCCGCTACGCCCCAGGCGCAGGCGCAGCCCGTGCCTGGCCAAACGGAAGAAGTTGACTGCGTAGTAATTGGCTTAGGGGCGGGCGGCGCACCACTGCTGGCGCGTCTGGCCCAGGCTGGGCTAAAGGTGGTGGCTCTGGAAGCCGGCCCCTGGCACAACCCCGAAAAAGAATTTGCCACCGACGAGATGGCCCAAAACTTCTTGTTTTGGAACGACGAGCGGCTGAGCGCGGGCCAAGACCCGCTGGCGATGGGTAAGAACAACTCGGGCACCGGCGTGGGCGGCTCGACGCTGCACTATACCGCCTACACCCCTAGGCCCCTACCCGACGACCTGCACCTAAAGCGCGACTTTGGCGTGGGCGAGGACTGGCCGCTGACCTACGACGACCTGGCGCCCTACTTCGAGGAGGTAGAGCAGTTTTTGGGCGTGTCGGGCCCTAGCCCCTACCCCTGGGGTCCGGCCCGTCCTAAAGGCTACGCCTTGCCGCCGCTACCCCTCAATAGCGCTGCCCAGTTGATGGTGCGCGGCGCCGAGAAAATCGGCATCAAGACCTCGCCGGCTGCCAACGCTGCCCTTTCGGCGCCCTACTACCAAGAGGGTGTGGGCTGGCGCCAGGCCTGCACCAACCGGGGCTTCTGCCAGGCAGGCTGCTCGAACGGCGCCAAAGCCAGCATGGACGTGACCTACATCCCGCTGGCTGTGCGGTACGGGGCTGATATCCGGCCTAATAGCTACGTGACGGAAATTGAGAAGAACGAGCGGGGTGAGGTTTCGGCGGTAGTGTATACTCAAAACGGGCAACCGCACCGCCTGGCTTGCCGCCACCTATTCCTCTGCGCTGGCTCGGTCGAAACCCCTAGGCTGCTGCTGCTCAACGAGCTATCGCTCACCAGTGGGCAGGTGGGTCGCAACCTGATGGCGCACACCGGCGTGCAGGTATGGGGCACGTTTGCCGACGAAGTGCGGCCTAATAAAGGCATTCCGGGCGGGCTCATTTCGCAGGATACGCACCGGCCGCAGGATGCTGACTTTGCGGGCGGCTACGTGCTGCAAAGCATTGGGGTAATGCCCGTTACGTTTGCTGGGCAGGTAGCACGGGGGCGCAAGCTCTGGGGCCAGCCACTACGCGACTATATGCGGCAGTACAACCACATTGCGGGCATCAACATCTTGGGCGACTGCCTGCCGCACGCCGCTAACTACCTGGAGCTGAGCGATGAGCTAGACGGCAAGCAAGTGCGCAAGCCGCGTCTGCACTTCACGGCCCAAGAAAACGAGCTGCGCATGAATGCCCACGCCGAAGCCACGATGCGCCGCATTTGGGAAGCCGCCGGGGCCACCGACATCTGGGCCTTTGGGCGCTACGCCCACGTCATTGGCACGGCACGCATGGGCCAAAGCGGAGACGACGCCGTAGTAGACCGCGACGGCCGCGCCTTCGATGTGCCCAACCTTTATATCAGCGACAATTCTACTTTTCCGAGCGCGCTGAGTGTAAACCCGGCCCTCACCATTATGGCTGTGAGCCTGCGCACGGCCGACAAGTTCTTGGAGCGTCAGCAGCGGCGGGATAAGTGAGCTAGTGAGTTGGCTTATCGCTTTCTATTTACGCTTTGCCACCCCTACTAGCTCGCTTCCTCACTATTTTACCTTATGAAATCCTTTCTCTCGGAAATAAGAGCCAAGTACGGCGACCACGGCTACGAGGGTGACCAGTACGGCGGGGCTAGCGGCAACAATGGCAGCGGGCTGCCCACGGGCCTGCCCAACAACTTTATGTTTGCTACCGGCATTGAGTGTAGCTATCCCACCATCGACCACGGCAAAACCCGGCGCGACTTGCTAGCCGAGTGCGACCACTACAACCGTTACCAAGAGGACCTAGGGCTAGTAAAGGAGCTAGGCTTAAAAGTGTTGCGCTACGGCCTGCCGTACTACAGTATTCAGCAGGCGCCGGGCAAGTATGACTGGGAGTTTGCCGACCTGGCCATGGCCGAGATGCAGCGCCTGGGCATCACGCCCATTCTGGACCTGATGCACTTTGGCGTGCCTAATTGGCTGGGCAACTTCCAGAACCCTGAGTTGCCGGTGCACTTTGCCAACTACTGCGAGCAGGTGGCCAAGCGCTACCCCTGGGTGCGCTACTACACGCCCGTCAACGAGATTTACGTCACGGCCCGGTCGAGCGCTAAGGATGGCGTGTGGAACGAGCAGCTTAAGGACGACAAGTCATTTGTGACGGCCATGAAGCACACGGTGGCGGCCAGCATTATGGGCACCCAGCAAATTGCTAAGCAGCGGCCCGACTGCGTGATTGTGCAGAGCGAGTCGGCCGAGTTTATGCACGAGCTGCGCGCCGAGCACACGCCCGCCGTGCAGCTAGAAAACGCGCTCCGCTTCTTGTCGCTCGACTTGCTGTACGCGCACCATCCCGATGGCGAAGTGGTGAACTACTTGTATGACAACGGCATGACGCGCCAGGAGTACGACTGGTTTATGGCCGGCGAGCCGCCCGGCTACCAGATAATGGGCAACGACTACTACGGCCGCAACGAGAAAATAATGCTGCCCGACGGTAGCATCCAAACCAGCATGGACGTGTTGGGCTGGTACACCATCACCAGCGAGTACTACCGCCGCTACCAAAAGCCGGTGATGCACACCGAAACTAACGTTTTTGAGGCCGAGCTAGCGCCCATGTGGCTCTGGAAGCAGTGGACCAACATTCTGCGCATGCGCAAGGATGGGGTGCCGGTGCTGGGCTTCACCTGGTATTCGCTTATTGACCAGGTAGATTGGGACACGGGCCTAGCCAAGAAAAACGGCGTGGTGAACGCCTGCGGCCTCTACGACCTCGACCGCAAGCCCCGCCCCGTAGCCGCCGCCTACAAAGCACTGCTGCAAGAGTACGGCCAGATTACGATAGTGCCCCACGGCGAGCTGTTTGAAATAACCGACCAGCCCGCCACGCTAAAAGTAGAGATATAAGGTAGTAAGTGTGGCTTACTATCTTCACACAACGGTCGTCTTTGCCTGGCGTTAGCTGGCAAAGACGACCGTTTCGCGTTAGCGATAAACAGGGCCTAGGCTATTAAAGCTTAACTCAACCAGTCGCTAGTTCAGTAGCGGCTGCGGGTGCGCGGGCATTTCTTCGGGCTTAGAGAGCAGGCCGGCAATTAACCCAAATACGCCCATGACTAGGAAGGTATTGCGGGCCTTTTTATGCTGGGCAAAGCCGAATACCCAAGGCGCGGTAAGCGCCGTGAGGCCCCCTAGGGTGTCTAGGGCCAGGTGGGCCTTGTAGGGTATCACTCGAATCGGCCCCCACTCGGCCCGCGTAAACAGCGACGACACCAAAATGGACGTGCTCAGCACGTGGCACAAGGTGGTAGCAGTTTTCTCCTCGGTAAAGCCCACCAAGTCGGGCGCGGCGGCTACTAGCGGCACGTAGGAGTAATCGGTGAAGGCGTGTTGGCGGCGGGAAATAAACTGAAGCATAGTGGAAAAGGAGCGTGAGCAATTAGCCCCCGCGTGGCGGCCCGGACAGGAAAGCTAACGGGCGCCAAAGCTAAAGGATATGGTTGAGCCTACCAGCTTTGCTCTGCCCTAGGGCACAAAAAAGCCCCGCTATGCTCGGTAGCGAGGCCCCACGGCTGCGCAGCTAGCAGAACTACGCTGGGTTATCGGCGTCGCCGATTTTGCCGCCGTCGTTGGCCGAGCTAGGGGCGGCGTTGCCGTCCTTGTAGTTGGTTTTTGAATCGGTGGTGTTCTTGGTTTGGTTTTTATGCTCGTTGTCGGAGCCGCCGCCGGTATTTTCCGAGTCGGCATTGGGCATGTCGCCGCGGTGGCTGCTGCCCTTGGCGGTGCCGGTGGTGCCGCCCGCATCGTTGGCATCATTGCCGTGGTTGCCGCCGTGGTGGCCCTCGCTGTTGCCGCTGGGCTTGGTTTGCTCGTGGGCACCTTGCTGCTGCGGGTTCACGCCGCCTTTGTTGGCGGGAGTAGCAGCATTGCTGCCGTCGGCGGGCGCCTGGGAGGGAGGATTATTAGCCATGTGTGGGAAAAGGAAATTGTGTAGCAAGGTGTACGAGGCTAGAGGAAGGGGGTTGGTATGCCAGCTCGTTTGCAGAGGCCTAGGGCATAAAAGAGCCCCGGCTGCTAGTGCCACCGAGGCCTAGTCATTACCAGAGCCCTAGGCCCCGCAACTCTCTAAAACAGGAAGTCGAAGCCCACAAACACCAGCCGCTCCTCGCCCACCGAGTACGTCACGTTGACCACCGTCTGGTCGAGGATGTTGGTGAAAACGCCGCCGCCGAAGCCGGAGTGAAAGGCTTGTAGGCCGGTGCGCGTGTCGTTGCCCGAATATACCCGGCCCACGTCGGCCAAACCCAGCAGGCCGAAGGTGCCGGGGAAGAGGTAAGCGTTGTACTTGAAGAGGTGCAGGCGGGCCTCGAAGTTGCCGTAGAGCGCATCGCGGCCGGCAAAGCGGGTGCGGCGGTAGCCGCGCAGATTGGTGGTGCCCCCTAGGGTGTTGGCCTGGTAAAAGCGGTAGTCGCCAATATTGTGCATCCAGCCCACCCGCCCGGCGTAGGTGAGGCGGAAGGGGAAGTTGGGCGTCAGGTAAGCCTTGAGCTCGGTGGCAAAGCGGCCGTAGGTGAGGCCCTGCTTGTCGAGCTGCACGTTGTACTGAAACTCGTTGTGCCACTGAATGCCGATGCGCGGGTCCTTGGGGCTCGACTGGGCCCCGAAATCGAGGTAGAGCAAGCCCCCTAGGTAGTTGATGGCTTGAAAGTCGGAGGCCCGGACGCCGAAGCGGCGGTTTTCGTAGCGGGGCCCCGGCCGGCTGCCGGTGGCGTTAATGCTGTCGGCAATCACCTCGCCAATGGGCTCTTTCTCAACCCGAAACCGGTCGAACTGGGGCCCGAAGCCAATTTTGCCGAACGCGAGAATTTTTTGCTCGAACGTGGGCGCCACGTAAAAGCGGTCGAAACGAATGCGGTAGGCGCTGTTAACCGAGCGGTTGGTGGCTTGGTCGTGGTCGCTCACGGCGTCGTTCTGGGTGTTGTTGCCGATGCCGAAAAAGTTGTAGAGCAGCTGCGGGCCGTAATACTGCGCGGCCACGTGCAAGTCGGTTTTGCTGCCAAACACACTCGTGAACTGCCCTGCGTAGCGAATATTGAACGCCTGCCGGGCAGGCGCGTAATTGGCAGTCAGGGTTTGCTCCGAGCCGAAGGGCTCGCGCCGGAAAGCGTAGCGCCGGTGCGTGACGCCGCCGCCAATGAGCACGCCATCGTCGATGTTGTAGGCAAAAAACAGGGCCGGGCCGGTGTAGTTGAGGCGGTAGTCCTTGAGGTCGAAGCGGTGCGGATGGTCGTAGCGGCTCACCTCGATGCCGTCTTGCAGGCGCAGGCGAGCCTCGCCGCGCAGGTTGCGGATGACGTTGCCCGTGTCGGCGTCGTAAATCTGGGTGCGGTGCCGCAAGCCCGCCACCCGCGAATCGTCAATGATGGTATCGCGCCCCACGCCGCCAATAACCCGAATTTTGTGGCCCTGGCGCTCGTCGCCGCTCAGGTGGTACACGTCCTGCCCGGCAATGCCGTAGAGGCGAATCTCGTCGGTGCGGTGGTCGAAGGTGCGGTCATAGAGCACCTTGGTTAGCTGGCCCTTTTTGCTGATTTTCTGCATTACTACCCGCGTTTGGTGGTCGGGCAGGCGCGTGACGGTAAACTGCTCATTTTTCTGCGAGCCGCGCACCTCTACAATGTCGGCCAGCAGGTCGGCGTACTTGCCGGCCACGTCGGGCAGCAGGGCGCGGCGGCTCTTGAGCTTGGCCACAATCTCGGCGCCGTGCAGGGCATAAATCTGCTGGGGCCAGCGCTCGGCGAAGGCTTTTTCAATCACCGCATCGGTCAGCAGGCCCTGCATAATGGTGGCTTGCTTCACCCATTCTTCTTTGGTTACGGCGCTCAAATACAGGCGGTCGTTGCTGAGGCCCGTTTGGTTGAGGCCCTTATAGTCGCCGAAGGTGGAGCCGAAATTTTGGAAGTTGCGCACCGCAAACTGCTTGGAAATCAGCGAGGGCAGCACGCCATCGCCCGCAAAAAAGGCGATATCGCGGTCTTCGGGCACGGCCGTAAATACCTTGTCGCCGTCCTTGGTTTTGCGCTGGGCCCAGCGCCACTGGTCTTCGTGGCGGTCCCAGTCGCCAATCCACATATCAAACAGGCGCGAGCGGGCAAAGGCCGCCTGGTCCACGCGGTTGTCGTTGTCTTGCAGCAACTCTTCCAGCAGCTTGTCGGTGCTCACCAGCTTTTTGGCAAAGCCCAGCGACTCATCCAGCTCCTGGTTGCCCTTGGCGTCTTCTTCTAGGGCGGCGGGCGTGTTGGCGAAGCGCTGCTGGTACTGCCCGAGAGCCGGGTCGTTGGGCACGAACACCGGGCGCGGGTTGGTGTGCAAAATGCCGGCCGCCGTGGCCAGCGGGGGCAGCACAAACGAGGCGTAGGGATGCTGGGCCGAAATCTGGTCTTGCAGCACGGCTAGGGCCAACCCGGTGCGAAAGCCCTCGGGCAGCACGGCGGCGGGGTCTTTGTCGATGCCGCGCACCGTGAAGTAGCGGCCGTCCTCGTTGCGCACCTTTAGCGAGGCCGTTTGCTTGCCGCCACCCACCTTGTAGGGAATCAGCCCGCCCTCGGTTGTCTTAATGTCGAGCACCGGAAACGCCACCGGCGTGGCCCACTCGGCGCGGTAGTGGCGGCCCAGCAGCCAGTCGTGCAGCGGGCCGTGTTGGTTGTAGGCGGGGTTCACGGCCGTCACCACCACGCTGTCGCGGTAGTTGGGGCGCCGGGCGGTGGAAGTTACCACGGGTGCGCCGCTGGGCAGGCCGGCGGCGCGGGCGGCGGCGGTTTCCAGGTCGTCTTTGCTTTGGCGGCCCTTGCGGGTCTGCTTGGTATCGGCCGGAGCGCGGGTGCCCTGCACCGAGCCCGCGTCGGGCTTCAGGGGGTTGACGGGGCCGCCTGGCCCGGTGGTAGCGGCCGTGGCGCGGCCCCGGTTCAGGCGGTCGTATACCTGCTGACGGTACACGCGCCGGGCAGTTTTGCCCTGGTCGGCATCGCTCGGCACCAGGTACTCTACCCACACCTGGCCGTCGTCGTAGTAGTTGAGCTTGGCCAGGCCCTTTTCCTTGTCCGAAAACAGGGCATCGCCGCCCGCGCCGGGCTTCACGTGCTGGGTTTTGCAGCCCGAGCCGCTCGTGATGAAGTAGCCCCGCACGTCGGGATTTTCGAAGTACTGCAGGTTGTGCTCGTGCCCATTGGCGTAAATAATGTTGGGGTAGCGCGCCATAATGTCGAGCAAGCCCTTGCGGTAGGCCTGGTACACAGGCGCCGCAATGTCTTGGGCCACGCCGCCGTACATGCGGGCTAGGGGGTAAATCGAGCCGATGATGGGCAGCGGCAGGTAGGCATACTTGCTCACGATGCTGAGCGGAAACACGTGGTCCGAGAAGGTGAAGTAGCCGCCATGAATGCCATCCGAGTAGATGGGGTGGTGGGCCACCAGCAGGATATGCTTGTCCTGGTTGTTTTTGATAATCTGCTCTAGCTGGGCAAAGGCCTCGTCGGGGGTGCTGGCGCCGCAGGCGTCGCCCACGGGCCGGTTGGCCGGCTCAGTCAAAAACCACTGCGAGTCGAGGGCAATCATCACCAAATCGTCGCGCAGCCGGATTTCGTAGGGCCCCGAGCAGCTGCCGCGCGGCACAATGAAGTCGCCGGTGTAGGCAAAGGCCGTCGAGTCCGAGGCCAGGTAGTGCTCGGCGTAGTCCTGCTCGCGCGCCATCTGCTCGGCCCCGCCCTTAATACCCTGAATCCAGTCGTGGTTGCCGGGCACCATGTACTTCTCGCCCTTGGTGCCCCGAAATACGTCGAGCTGGGCGCGCAGGCGGCCCTCGGCCGTTTTGCGGTCGTAGGCATCCTGGGGCGGCATGCCCTGGTTATAAATATTATCGCCCAGGTACACGGTGGTGCTGTTGCGGCCGGCGGCCAGCAGTTGCTGGCGCAAAAAATTGAGCGAGGGCTCGCCGCCCTTCTCGGCCAGAATGGGGTTGCCCACGTCGCCAATTAAAAACACCGAGTAGCGGATGCGAGTCGAGTCGGGCGGCTGGTTTTTCTGCCATCCCTGGGCCTTGCCGCGGTAGTTGGGCTTGTAGCTAGCGGGGGGGTTGAAGTCCGACTCGCCCGCTTCGCCCAGCTCTTCCAGCTGGGCGCGGGCGGTAAGCGGCAGAGAGGCAAGCAGGCCCAAACAAAAAATCAGGCGGTAAAAAAGCGTCATAAGTATAAAATTACGCCACGGGCGCATGGTGCCCCCGCGCCCGCGCCCCCTAGGGCCCCTGGGCCACCCGGCCCGGCCCCGGCTGGCCCGCGCAACGCGCTGCTGCGCAAAGCTCAGCGGTATGGTTAACTTAGCGCCAAAACCCACAAGCCCTCAGCTGGTTGGTGGCTGAGGGCCGGCTGGCTTTCACCCTGGGTGCCCTAGGGTGCCAGGCGCGCCCCAACCCGCACCAACCCACACTGGGCGGGCCGCGTTGAAAGGGCCGAACCACTTACTAGGTTGCAGTTGTTTCTTGCGTTGAATTATGGCTACTACTACTCTACCGGCCGAGCCCGCTACCGCCGCCGAGGCTACTGCCCTGCCGGCGGCGGCCAAATCCTCGAAGGCGCCCCGCTCCGAGCCGTCGGCGCTGGTGCAGCAGGCGCAGGCTTACCTTGAGCAGCTGCTGCCCGCCAGTCTCGACCCGCGCCTCACTTATCACAGCCTGGCCCACACCCAGTACGTGGTGAAGCAGGCCCACGCCCTGGCCGATGCTGCCAAGCTGAGCGCCGAAGACACCGAAAACCTGCTGCTGGCCGCCTGGTTTCACGACGCGGGCTACCTCGATACCTACGATGGGCACGAGTACAAGAGCCAGGCCCGCGCCGAGGCTTGGCTGCAGGAAAAGGCCCTAGCCCCCGTCCGCATCAAGCTGATTAAGAATCTCATCCGGGCTACTCACCGCAACGAGACAGCTACTACCGAGCTAGAAAAAACAATGGTGGATGCCGATATGAGCAACCTGGCCGCCGACGACTACCGCGCCCGCGCCGAGCTCATCCGCACCGAGTGGGAGCTGGCGCTCGACAAGTCGTACAGCACCCCCGAGTGGGCCGAGCTGCAGCTCAACTTCATGCTGGCCCACAAGTACCAGTCGGAAGTGGGCAAGGAACGCTACAAAAAGACCCTCAAGGCCAATATCGAAGACCAACGCGAGCACCTCAAGAAAGCCGAAAAGAAGGCTAAGAAGAAGGAAAAGGAGCAGGTCGAAACCTTTGCCCAGCCCAAGCGCGGCATCGAAACCATGTTCCGCACCATGTATTCCAACCACATGAAGCTCTCGGACATGGCCGACAAGAAAGCCAGCATGATGATTTCGCTTAATGCGGTAATCATGTCGGTGATTATCACCTACCTAGGGGCCAAGTCGTCGGTACTGGCGCCCACGGGCGGCACCAGCTTCACGCGCAACCCCATCTTGGCCGTGCCGATGGGCATTCTGCTGCTCACTTCGCTGTGCTCGGTTACGTCGGCCATTCTCTCGGCCCAGCCCGACGTGACGAGCTTTAAGTGGCTGAAGCGCAACCCCACCATCGCCACCAACCGCCGCGTTAATCTGCTCTTCTTCGGGCAGTTTACCAAGCTCAGCCTTCAGCACTTCCAAGAAGGCATGCGCGAGCTGATGCGCCAGAAGGACATGCTGTATACCAACATGGTAACCGATGTGTACTACCTAGGGGAGGTGCTCGACCGCAAGTATCGCCTGCTGCGCGTGAGCTACTCCATTTTTATGGTTGGCCTCATCCTCACCACGCTCTCCTTTCTGATTGTATTGGCCTATAAGATGTAGCGGCCGCGCCAGGCAATGTATTTTTGCGGCATGGCTGCGTAGTTCAAGGGATAGAATAGGCGTTTCCTAAACGCTTGATAGCAGTTCGAATCTGCTCGTGGCTACATAGTTATGCATTTTGTAAGTGCAGCTTAAGTGGTAAAAAAGGAGCCCCGGCGCACATGCGCCGGGGCTCCTTTTTTACTGGCTCCCTAGGCCCGGCTACAGCCGGAACTGCGCGCCTACTTTGATACCGAAGTTATTGGCTTCGGGCAAGTTGCGATACGTAATGCGGTGGATGAAATCGACCCGCACGAACTTAAAAATGTTTTCGATACCGTAGCCCACTTCCAAGTAAGGTGTGTTGCTATCGAGCGAGTGCAGACGTACCAAGGGGTTACCGTTCATGTCCTGGGGGGGCAGCAGGTTCTGGTTGGCACTGGTGAGGCCGCCGTAGAGGGCATTAGCGGTGGCCACGAGGCGCCAGTTTAGGCGTCGCACGCCCGGAATGGCATTTAGGATAATACCCTCGAAGTGGTGGTCGAGGCGCAGCGATACCGAACGGTCCGTCACAAACTCGAAGTAGCGCATCAGGTTGAACGAGTTGATGTTGAAGAAGGGGGTTTCGTTGCCTAGGGGCGTCTTCAGGATGATGTATGGAACGGTATTGGGGATGTAGCTGCCCTCAATGCGGTAGGTTAGGCGCCCAAAGTGGCCCGCCGATACGCTGTGCGTCATCAGCAGGTTGAATTTCTGATAAATCGGGTGATTACTATCGTCGAAGAGGTTGCGTGCTCCTAGGGTGTAGCGGAACGTAAAGACTGGCAGCTTCTTGAGCCCAATGGCCCGGCGGCGGTTTTCGGCCTGCACCAGGTTTTCATCGGGGGCGTAGCGCGACTCCAGCACCACCTCCGACAGGTTCAGGTCGCGTCCTAGGGGGGCATCGGCGCCGCGGTCGGGTGTATCGTAGTATGAAAAAGGGTGCAAGGGCTTGATACCCTGGTAGCGCAAGCTCACGGTTTCGGTGAAACCCTGAAACAGGTCTCGCTGCACGCTGAGCACGGCTAGGTTGCGCAGAATAGCCCGGCCTTCGGTGAAGCGGCCCCAGCGGGAGGCAGCAATAAAAAGGTTGTTTTCGGGCAGAAAATCGTTGTCGAGCAGCGCTACTTGCTCTACGTCGTGTTTAAACTCGCCGCTGAACACCGTCCAGTGCCGGCGCTCGGCAATGAAGGTGGTGCGCAAGCCGTATTTGACGCGGCCATCGCCGGTACCGTAGGCCAGGTAGGGCTGCAGCACCCAGTTGCGGCTAAAAACCGGTGTGGTGCGAAAGCCTATCCGGAAGCGCGCTCCCTCGAAGTTGTTGCGGGCGAAAGTATTGATAATGGGCCCCACCTCAAGCAGGCCGCGGCTGCCCACCCGGCGGTAGCCATTAATAAACAAGTCAATCCAGTCGAGGGTGCTACGCACGGCGGGCAGCTCGCGCACCGAGTCGAGCACGGTGAAGGTCTGGCGCTCGCTGAGACTAAGCGTGTCGGGCCGGTTTTTATCGAAGTAGCCCTCCGACTCGCCTTTGCCCAGCAGGCCGCTCACCAGCCCGCTGGTGCCGCTATCGGAGCCGGGCTCCATCACCGTGCTCACGATGGGTTGGTTATAGAAGCCGCCCTCGTGCGCCACGTTGCGCGCAAAATTGGAGTTGAGCGTGGTGAAGCGCACGCGCATGGCCGCCTGCTTTTCACCGGGCCGGATGGCCACCACCAGCCGTGTGCGCTGAGCTAGGCCCGGCCCCTGGCTAGGGGGAGTCAGCTCCTGAAAGATGCGCAGGTCGGTCACGAAGTTGAGGTTGGCATGCTCGCTGGCAATCACGTCGATACGGCGCAGCGCGTAGCGCTCCTTGGTTACCCAAATAGTGCCCGAAAAGGCCAGGTCGTGGTCGCGCTTGGGCTTCACGCCAATGCGGTAGCACACCTCCTGCCCCACCAGCACCGAGTCTTGCAGGTCGTAGTCGTAGGTGAGGCGCCAGCCGGCCGCAATGGGCGAGGCAAAGTCCTTACCCAGAATGTTCTGCCAATTAGGGTAAAAGTCGAAGTTCTGGAAGTTCGAGCCCAGCATCTGGCTCAGCACCGAGCCCTCGCGGGGACCGGCGCCGCGCATCTGCTTGTGCTCGATGTCCTCGCGCCGGTGCAAGGGCGGGCCGTACTTCACGTACACCTTCGAGCCCACTTCGGAGGCAAACAGCGGCAGGGGCGCGTCGGCGTCGGCAGCGGCGGCGGCGCCGTGGCGGGCGGCCAGCGCGCGCATGTCCTTCACCACCTTGCGGTTGGCTAGCGCCTTCGGGATGTCGGCCAGGCTAACCTCGATGCGGTTGTAGGAGTTGAACTCGGCCGAGGTGAGGCTGACGCGCTCGTTTTCGGGCTTGTGCCGCTGCACTTCGCGCAGAATGCGCCAAGCGGGATTTTCGGGCTGGCGCGACGATACCACCACTTCGCCCAGCGCCACGCCACCACCCTTTTTCAGCCGGAACAGCACCGTTTGGATGGGCTCGGCACTCAGGTGCTTGGCCGCCCGCAGAAACCCTAGGGCCGAGGCGGCCAGCGAGTCGGGCGTGCCCGTTACGGCCAGCTTAAAGCGCCCCTCCACATCGGCCGTGATGCCGGTGCTGGTGCGCGGCACGAATAGCGACGCGAAGGGGATGGGCTCGCCCGTGGCCGCCTCTACTACCTGCCCCGCAACGATGATTCGTTGGGCCACCGCCAGCCGGCTCTGCCCGAGGAAAGCCAGCAGCAGCAGCGAAACGCAAAATTTCATAGGTAGAGATGCTAGAATACGCGCCGGCTTTAATTAAACGAACTGAACGGGACAGGGGGGCACGCAAGTTACACAAAGTGCCGCAGCTTTTAAGTAGTTCCAAGCCAAACCGGCTACCGTTTTTTTACTGTCCAGCATTCGAATAATAGCATTATCTAGCCGGCGCCAGCAAGCCCTAGGGAGTACCAGCGCCGGCTAAGGGGGCCTAGGCTTTTTTGGGTCGGCGGCGGCTGGCCAGCTTCTTCAGGTAGCGGTACTCGGCCTCCTGGGCGCGCAGCGGGGGCTGGCCGTTGGTCAGGTACTCGTTGTCGAAGCCGCGGGCCTTCACGTTATCGTGGCGCTCTAGGTCGAGCAGCTGGCGCACTTCGGCGCGCAGGGTTTCGTCGAGCACCGGGAAGGCGACTTCCACCCGGCGGTCGAGGTTGCGAGTCATAAAATCAGCCGACGAGAGGTACATCTTCTCCTGGCTGCCGTTGGCAAACACGTAGATGCGGGCGTGCTCGAGGTAGCGGTCCACGAGGCCGCGCTGGCTGATGGTTTCGCTCTCGCCCGGCAGGCCCGGCACCAGGCAGCCAATGCCCCGGATGAGCAGCTCAATGTGCACCCCGGCCCGGCTGGCGTCATAGAGCGCCGCCAGCATGCCAGGGTCTTCCAAGGCGTTTATTTTCAAGATGATGTAGGCTTCCTCGCCCCGACGCGCCCGCTCGGCCTCGGCCCCAATGAGGCGCAGCAGCTGCGCGCGCAGCGTGAAGGGTGCCACCAGCAGGTGGTGCAGGTGGGTCGGCGCCGCCCCAGTTTGGAAATAGCGAAACACTTGGTCGACGTCGGCCGTGATTTCCTCTTGGCTGGTAAATAGGCCGTGGTCGGCGTAGAGGCCGGCGGTGCTCTCGTTGAAGTTGCCGGTGCTGAGGTAGGCTAGGCGGCGGGGCTCATCGGTGGCCTCGTCGCGGCGCACAATGAGCAGCAGCTTGGCATGGCACTTCAGTTCGGGCGAGGTGAAGATGACGTGGGCGCCGGCGCGCTGCAGCTTCTCGGCCCAGAAGGTGTTGTTTTCTTCGTCGAAGCGCGCCTTCAGCTCCACCACCACCGTCACTTGCTTGCCATTTTTGAGGGCCTTGAGCAGGGCCTTCACCACGGCACTTTTACTAGCTACCCGGTAGAGCGTGATGCTGAGTGCGCTCACCCTAGGGTCGTGGGCGGCCTCGCGCAGCAGCCGCGTCAGCACCTCAAAGTGCTGGTAGGGCGGGTGCAGTAGGTGGTCGCGCTGCCGCACGGCGGGCAGCAGCGGGCCGGTGCGTGGCAGCGTGGGGTGCGGCAGGGCGGGCCAGGCGGGGTTCAGCAAGTCGGGGCGCCCAAAGTCGGGGAAGCCAAAGAAATCGCGAAAGTTGTGGTAGCGGCTGCCCGTCACTAGTTCCTCGTCGGTGATGCCGGTTTTCTGCTTCACGGCGCGCAGCACGGCCGGGGGCATCTCGGGGTCGTAGAGCAGACGGGCGGGGTAGCCGGTGGTGCGCTTGGCCAAGCTGCTGCGAATCTTGGCCAGCAAGTCGCCCGACACCTCTTCCTCAATGTCCAGCTCGGCGTCGCGGCTCAGCTTGATGGCGTTCACCGTCACGTCTTTATACTCGGCAAAGAGGCTAGGGGCCCCCACGCGTACCACGTCATCCAGAAACAGCACGCGGTGCGGGCTGTCGGGAGTGCCCGCGCCGCCGGGCAGCGCCACGAAGCGCCCGCCGTGGCGCTTGGTGGGTAGCTCCATTATCACCACGCGCTCGGCGTGGGCGCGCTTGGCTTTGGCAGGCTTGGCCGGTTGGGGGGGGCCTAGGGGATGGCTCAGGTAAAAGGTCAGGTACACGGCCTGGTCTTTCAAAAACAGGTGGTGCAGGGTTTCATCCAGCACCACCGGCGAGAGCAGGTTGCGCACCTTCGCCTCGAAATACTGCTGCACCCACTCGTGCTCGGCGGCAGTCAGCTCGGCGGGCTCCAGCAGGTAAATGCCGGCGGCGCGCAGGGCGGGCAGCAGTTCCTCGCGAAAGGTGTGGCCGAACGCCTCCTGCTGGCGCTGCACTTCGGCCAGCACCTCGGCCAGCAGGCGCTTGGGGCGGGCCTGGGGCAGTTGGGCGCGGGTTTTCTTTTTGAGCTTGACCAAGCGCCGCAGCGTAGCCACCCGCACCTTGAAAAACTCGTCGAGGTTGGCCGAGAAGATGGCCAAGAACTTGAGGCGCTCGAGCAGCGGCACGGTGGGGCACTGCGCTTCTTGCAGTACTCGGGCATTAAAGCGCAGCCAACTGAGGTCGCGGGGCAGAATTTCCATACCGCAGATGTAACGGATTTAACGGCTGGCGCAGATGCGCTTGGCGGCGCCAAGCTGACTACGCAGGTGAGTGAGATGGCCTAGCTACTGCGTTGCCAGGTGGCGGGTTGCCCTAGGGCCCAGCGGGCGGCGCTAGCGCTCGTTGCGGGGGTAGTCGTAGAAGTAGAATTCGGCATTGACTGGCTGCACGTCGACCCAGCGGTCGGCCGTGAAGCGCAGGCACATGATGGCGGCGGTGGGCATGTCGCCGTGCAGGGGCGAGGGCGAGAGGTAGTTGGCCACGTCGCTGATGGTGGGGTTGTGGCCCGTAAGCAGCACCGACTGGGCAGCATCGGGCAGGGCGCGCACCACGCCCAGCAGCGTGTCGAGGTCGGCCTGGTAAATGGCGGGCTCAATCCGGATATCGTCGTGCTCGTAGCCCAGCTCGCGGGCCACCAGCACGGCAGTGCTCAGGGCGCGCACGGCGGGCGAGCTCACCAGCAAGTCGGGGTGGATGGCGCGCTTCACCAGCGCCTGCCCCATGCGGGGCGCATCGTCGCGGCCGCGGTCATTGAGGGGGCGCTCTTGGTCGCGCAGCTCGTCGAAGCTCCAGCTCGACTTGGCGTGGCGCATCAGGTACAGGGTCTTCATCGTAGGTTAAACGGCTTTAACGGATTACGCGGATACGCCCGCCGCGCGGACTAGTTACGCGGGCACGAAGCTAGGGGCATTAGGGCCGGGACGTATATTGCAGGCTCACCAACCGGGGGTAACGCCTTGAAGGCAAGCACCCTTTACGCGATATTATGAAAACATTGCGCACCCGCTACGCCTTTTCGGCGGCCTTGGCCCTAGGGGCCCCTACCCTCGCGCTCGCTCAAAGTGGCGCCTACACGGTGCAAGGCCGGCTCAGCCCCAAAACGCCGACTACCAAGGCTTTCCTGGTCTACCAGGTCGATAAAGTCCGGAAAACGGACTCGGCAGAGGTGAAGAAAGGCCGCTTTACATTTAAGGGTCAGGTGAACGCCGCCACGCCAGCAACGCTGTTTGTAGTGCGGCCCGGCACCAAGCCTTTTGACTACCGCTTCATCACCAACGCCCGCATGTATCAGCTCTATTTAGAGCCGGGCACGGTGAAGGTGAGCAGCCCCGATTCGCTGCCCCACGCCACGCTGGCCGGCACTCCGCTCAACGCAGACCAGAGCCGCCTGCTGGTGCTAACGCGCCCTACCACCGAGCGCCGCGAAGTGCTAATGCAGGAGTACCGCGCCGCCTCGCCCGAAAAGCGGCAAGACAAGGCTTTTGAAACCAGCTTTGACCAGCGCTACGAGGCTATTCAGGCCGACGAGAAAGTGGCTTTGAAGCAGTTTATCCAAAACTCTCCCCAGAGCCCGGTGAGCCTGGCCGCCCTGCGCACCTTCGGCGGCTACGCCATCGACCCCGCCGAAGCTGGGCCGCTGTTTGAGGGCCTGGCCCCGGCCGTGCGCACTAGCAAAACCGGCCAGGAATACGCCGCCCGGCTCGACAAGGCCCGCAAGCTGGCCATCGGCGCCCTAGCCCCCGATTTTAGCCAAAACGACCCTAGCGGCAAGGCCGTGAAGCTGAGCGACTTTCGTGGCAAGTATGTGCTGGTTGACTTCTGGGCGAGCTGGTGCGGCCCCTGCCGCCAGGAAAATCCCAACGTGGTGGCCAACTTCAATAAGTTCAAGGACAAGAACTTCACGGTGCTGGGCGTATCGCTCGACCGCGCCACTGGCCGCGAGGCCTGGCTGAAAGCCATCGACGCCGACCACCTGGCCTGGACGCAGGTATCGGACCTGAAATTCTGGCAAAACGACGTGGCCCAGCTCTACGATGTGCAGTCTATTCCCCAAAACCTGCTCATCGACCCCGACGGCCGCATTGTGGCCAAAAACATCCGTGGCGAAGAGCTGGGCCAGAAGCTAGCGGCCGTGCTGCCCACCGCCTCCGCGCAGTAAATTACTGATTAGCACGGGCTTTAGCGCATTGCACGAGCTTTGTGGACGATGTTATTTCTCTTACTGCGCGCAAACCAACGAAAAAAGGCCACCGGACAGGTGGCCTTTTTTTACGTTTGGCACTTGATAAATCGTCCACAAAATCTGTGCAATCCGCTAAAGCCTGTGCTAATCAGTGGTCAGAGCTGCGGCTGCACTTGGCCGCTCACTTCGCGGCAGTAGGTGATGAAGTCGCTGTTGACGGGCTCTAGGCCGCCTTCGCGCATTTTGGTGGCTACCTGGCCGCGGTGGTAGCTGGCGTGCACCACGCAGTGCGTGAGAATGTCGCTTACCTGGCTGTCGAAGGCGTCGCCCTGCGAGTTGCTGTACTGGATGTGGCGGGTCAGCTCGGTTTCGTCGGTGGTTTGGCAGAGGTCGGCGAAGCGCTGCGAGGTTTGCGCGTGCCAGTGGTGCAGGCCGGCCAGGTCGTGCTCCTGCCACACCTTGAGGGGGCTAGCCGTGCCCGAGAGGCGCGCAATCCAGATGGCCTGGGCATTGATAACGTGGCTGAAGATGCGCAGCGCGCCATGCGGAACCTGCTGGCCGGCCGCTACCGACGAGTCCATTCGGCGCAGCAGCGTTTCGTTGGCCCACACGTTGAAAATACCCAGCTTGGCAATCGTGTTAATCATGGGAAGAAAAGAAAATTTAGCAAATATTACGTTACAAAAGAACGTCCTGCCAATCTAGCGTCCGCTTGTCGAAGCACGACGTTCTTTTTCCCGTTTTCAACACAGGCAGTTTACCTAGGGTCCTGCCACACGAGTAACTCGTTGGCTCGGCGCTTGCTGAAGTTGGCGCAACGCTCGTCGCCGCGACCCGTAATGCCGCCTTCGGGGTGGCAGAGCACGGCGCCTTTCTCGTCGTAGAGGGTCGAGTACTGGTCGCAGCACGGGGCCGACTCGTAGTACACCGTCGCGTCGTTGTAGCGGTAGCGCGTGATGCGGATAACCGGGTTGCGCTTGCGGGCAGACAGGATGTTCTGAATACGCTGACGCAGCCACAGCGGCCGGGCCGAGCTATCGAGGCGCATGGCCCGCTCGGGCACGGCATCCACGGTGTTGGCGCTGGTAGGGGCCGCCGTGTCATCGCTCACCAGGCCCGACACGGGCGGCGTGGTGGGCGTATTCACCACCACATCCTGCTGGCAGGCCCCGAGCACGAGCGCCAGCCCGGTAGCACCCCAAATAAGTAAAGAACGCATGGCGCGAAGCGGCATAAAAAGTAAAACCTGCCCTGCTGTACGCCAAGCGCGCCCAATAGTTAGCGCCGCCTAGGGCCCCCAGCGCGCCCACGCCTTGGGGACCAGCACGAGCACGCCCACCGCCAGCGCGGCCAGCGCGGCCAGCAGCACGGCCCCGGCGGCCACGTCCTTGGCGCGGCCCGCCAGCGGGTGGTAGCCCGGCGACACCAGGTCGGTAAGGGCCTCGATAGCGGTGTTGGCCAGCTCGGCCGCCCACACGCCGCCCACGGCCAGCGCCACCAGCGCCCACTCGGTGCGGCTCAGGCCCAGGTAAGCCCCTAGGGCCAGCACCACCACCGAAGCCACGGCGTGAAACTGCAGGTGCAGCTCGGTGCGCAGCGCCGCCGCCACCCCGCGAAGGGCATGGCCAAAGCTGGCCGCCCGGCGGCGCAGCAGCCCCGGCCGCCGGGCGGGCGGCACGGGGTTGGGGGCCGTCCCTAGGGGGCTAGGCGCGGGCATCGTAGGCGGCAAAGGTGGTGCGGCGCAGCTCGTCCCACTCGGGCCGAATGATGCTGAAAATTACTGTATCGCGCCGCTGGTTGCCCTGCGTGAGGCGGTGGCTGCGCAGGGTGCCCTCCTCGGTGGCGCCCATGCGGCGCATGGCGGCTTGCGACTGCTGGTTGCGGCTGTCGGTTTCCAGCTCCACGCGCTCGCAGCCCAGCTGGCCGAAGGCGTAGCACAACAGCAGGTGCTTGGCCGCCCGGTTGAGGCCGGTGCGCTGAAAATCGGTGCCCACCCAGGTGTAGCCGATGCTCAGGCGCTGGTCAGCAGGCACTACGTTGTAGTAGCTGGTGCTGCCCGCCAGCCGGCCGGTTTCGCGGTCGATGATGGCAAAGGGGTAGCGCTTGGCGTCGTGCCGCAGCTGCAGGGCGTCGGCCACGTAGGCAGCCAGGCTCACGGCATCGTCGGCGCGGGTCAGGGTATAGCGCCACAGCTCGGAGTCGAAGGCAACGGCTTTCAACTCCTCAAAATCGGTGGTTTCGAGCGGGCGCAGGCGCACCCGGCTGTTTTCGAGCACGATATTTTGCGAGAAATCCATGAGCAGCGGCAGGTAGGTGACACTGCAAAGATGCCCGCCAAAAGGTTAAAGCGGCCCCGCCTGCCTTCGGCCGCCTAGGGCCCCGGCCAAACAAAACCGCCCCGCGCCGAGGGGGCGCGGGGCGGCTAAGCGGGGCAACAGCGCGGGCTAACGCACTTGCGCATCGTGCTTTTGGCGGTAGATGGCGCGACTGTCGCGGTTCTCGGTCTGGCGCAGGTCGCGGCGCTCCTGGGGCGTTACTACGCCGTCGGCGCGGTCGGCCCGCCGCTGGGCGGTCAGGCCAGCTTCGCGGCCGCGCAGGCGGGCGGCTTCGCGCTGGTTCAGCTCGCCCGAGGCCACGCCCTGGCGAATCCGGGCGCGCTGGTTTTGCGCGCGGGCCCGCACTAGGGGCGTGCTGGTTTGGGCCTGGGCGGTGGTGGCAGCGGCTACTAGAAGCAGGGCGGCGGCAGAAAGCAAACGGTTAATCATGGCAGGAAGGGAGATAGCGGGTTGAATTAGCTGACTGAAATAAGCCTCACTGGCCCTTGGAGGCGCCACCGTAGCGCAGGTTTAAAGCGGAGCTAAAAATTTCGAGCTAGTAGGCTGCGGGGCGGCTACCCGGCCCTAGGGCTGCGCGGGGCAATGGGCAGCCGCGTAGGCCTGGTAAGCGGCGCGGTCGGGCTCAGCTACCAAGCTTTGGCGCGCGCGGGCAGGCCGGCCAGGGTGCCCGACCTGGCTGCGCACCCGCGTGAAGCGCAGGCCGGTTTGCAGCGGGCCGCAGTTGCCGTGGCCTGGCCAAGGCCCTTTTAGGCGCGGCCGGCGAGCGGCGCAGCGAGTAGTAGATACTAGGAGGATAAAGAGGTGGCGCCTTGGTGGGACTTATGGGGAACGCGTTTGATAAAGCGCTAAAAAAGAGCGTCAGGCATCCGGCGTTCGCTTGATGAAGCACCTCTACCGCACCGCATTGTTCGGCGGAAATGCTTCGATAAGCGGACGCCGGATGAACCTGACGCTCTTTTTTGCGCTTGCTGCCCTTTATCAGCAACCTATCCCTAGGGCTACTGCACGTCGCCCACCATGTCCTCGGGCTTCAGCCACTCGTCGAACTGCTCGGGCGTTACGTAGCCGAGCTGCACGGCGGTTTCCTTGAGGGTCGAGTGGTTTTTGTGGGCCGTTTGGGCAATTTCGGCGGCCTTGTAATAGCCAATGTGCGGGTTCAGGGCCGTTACCAGCATCAGGCTGCTATCGACGTGCTTCTTGATATTGGGCAGGATTGGCTCGATGCCTACGGCGCACTTGTCGTTGAAGGCCACGCACACATCGCCCAGCAGGCGGGCCGAGTGCAGGAAGTTGTAAATCATGACCGGCTTGAACACGTTCAGCTCGAAGTGCCCTAGGCTGCCGCCCACCGTAATGGCCACATCGTTGCCCATCACCTGCGCCGCTACCATCGTCATGGCCTCGCACTGGGTGGGGTTTACCTTGCCGGGCATGATGCTGCTGCCGGGCTCATTATCAGGAATATGAATCTCACCAATGCCGGCCCTAGGGCCGCTGCTGAGCATCCGAATGTCGTTAGCAATTTTCATTAGGCTCACGGCTACTTGCTTGAGGGCGCCGTGGCTTTCCACGATGGCGTCGTGGGCGGCCAGGGCCTCAAACTTGTTTTCGGCCGTGACGAAGGGCAGCCCGGTGAGGTCGGCAATGTGCCGGGCCACGTTTTCGGAGTAGCCGGCGGGCGTGTTGATGCCCGTGCCCACGGCCGTGCCCCCTAGGGCCAGCTCGGCCAGGTGGGGCAGGGTGTTTTTGATGGCGCGCAGGCCGTGGGTTAGCTGGCTCATGTAGCCCGAAAACTCCTGGCCCAGCGTGAGCGGCGTGGCATCCATGAAGTGGGTGCGGCCGATTTTGACGACGTGCTTAAACTCCTCGCTCTTAGCTTTCAGCGTGTCGCGCAGCTTCTCGATACCCGGGATAGTCGTCTCTGTCAAGATTTTATAGGCCGCGATGTGCATGGCCGTCGGGAAGGTATCGTTGCTGCTCTGGCTCTTATTTACGTCGTCGTTGGGCGCTAGGTACTTCTTTTCGTCGCTCAGCAGGCCGCCGTGCAGCACGTGGCCGCGGTAGGCGATTACTTCGTTCATGTTCATGTTGCTCTGGGTGCCCGAGCCGGTTTGCCACACCACCAGCGGGAACTGGTCGGTTAGTTTGCCAGCCAGAATCTCGTCGGCCACCTGGCCAATCAGGTCGGCCTTGTCGGCGTCGAGCACGCCGGCGTCGCGGTTGGTGAGGGCGGCAGCTTTCTTAAGGATGGCAAAGGCGCGGATAATCTCCTTCGGCATCTTGTTGATATCCTGCGCGATGGGAAAGTTCTCGATGCTGCGCTGGGTTTGGGCGCCCCAATAGGCGTCGGCGGGCACCTGCACCTGGCCCATGGTGTCTTTTTCGGTCCGATACTGGCTCATTACCTAACTGGCTGAAAGGGTAGGTGGGGGAAAAACGCACTACTAACGCGGGCAAAAGTACGCCGTCCGGGCAGCCCCGGCCGGCCTAGGGCCGTACACCTGCGCAAGCCACTTTTTTATTTTCAACCCCCATGAACCAGCCCACTCCCGCCCCCGACCCCCACACCGAGCCGCCCGTACCCGTGCAGGGCGACGGCGTACCCGACTACAGCCACCTCGAAATTCACACCGAGTCGGACCTGCCCACCCCCGACAAAGCCGGCGGCAGCGCCACCGAGCCCGAAAGCGGCGGCGGCTACAGCGGCTAGGTCAGTTCGTCGGGTTTTCCTCCTTTGCGCGCCGGACCACTCCCTAGGGGGTGGCCCGGCGCGTTGGCGTTTGGGCAATTCAACAATTAGCTGAAAAAACAGGAATCGCCAAAGAGCGCAACCCCTATCTTTAGCCGGCTTGCCACTGCACTTCAGGCGGCAAGCGGCGCTTGCTTCTTCTCATTTGCTTATGCTAAAACACTACTCCTTAGTCCTGGCCCTCAGCCTGCTGGCCCGCACCGCCCCGGCCCAAACCGCGCCCCCCGAGCCCAAGCCCCTGCTGGGCTTTGCGCCCGCCCGCGTGGCAGCCCAGTACCAGCTCGAAACCCGCTTCGATGCCCAGCTAAAGGCCGACGACCTGCGCCAGTGGATGAAGCGTCTGGCCGCCCACCCGCACCACGTGGGCTCGCCCTACGACAAAGACAACGCCGAATACATGGCCGGCTTGCTTAAGAGTTGGGGCTACGACGCGCGCATTGACGTGTCGTATGTGCTGTTTCCAACGCCCAAGCTGCGAGCGCTGGCGCTGCTGGCGCCCACGCCCTACACGGCCACCCTCATCGAAAAGCCGGTGCCCGAAGACGCTACCTCGGGCCAAACCGCCGAGCAGCTGCCCACCTACAACTGCTTCTCGAAGGACGGCGACGTGACGGCCGAATTGGTGTTCGTGAACTACGGCATCCCCAAGGACTACGAGGAGCTAACGCGCCGCGGCATCGACGTGCGCGGCAAAATCGTGCTGGCCAAGTACGGCGGCTCGTGGCGCGGCATCAAGCCCAAGGTGGCGGCCGAAATGGGCGCCATCGGCTGCCTCATCTACTCCGACCCCAAGGACGACGGCTACGCCCAGGGCGACGTGTACCCCCTAGGCCCCTTCAAGCCCGAAACCGGCGCCCAGCGCGGCTCGGTGCTCGACATGCCCACCTACCCCGGCGACCCACTTACGCCGGGCTACGGCTCGACCAAAAACGCCAAGCGCCTCGACTACCGCCAGGCGCCCACCATCACCCAGATTCCGGTGCTGCCCATCTCGTATGGCGATGCCTTACCGCTGCTGCGGGCCCTAGGGGGCCCTATGGCGCCCGAGGCCTGGCGCGGGGCGCTGCCCATTCCGTACCACCTGGGGCCGGGGCCAGCCAAGGTGCACTTGCAGCTGGCCTTCAACTGGAAGACGGAGCCGGTTTACAACGTCATTGCCACCCTGAAAGGCCGCGAGCTGCCCGACGAGTGGATACTGCGCGGCAACCACCACGACGCCTGGGTGAACGGCGCCAACGACCCGCTCAGCGGCCTGGTGGCCGAGCTGGCCGAGGCCCAGGCCATTGGCGAGCTGGTGAAAACCGGCTGGCGCCCTAGGCGCACGCTGATGTTCTGCGCCTGGGACGGCGAAGAGCCCGGCCTGCTGGGCTCGACGGAGTGGGCCGAAACCAACGCCGCCGCGCTGCAGCAGCACGTGGTGGCCTACCTCAACACTGACAACAGCGACCGCGGCTTTTTGAACGCGGCCGGCTCGCACGCGCTCGAAAAATTCTTTAACCAAGTGGCGCGCGACGTGCTCGACCCCGAAAAGGGCATCTCGATTGCCGAGCGGCGCCGGGCCCTGGATTTGGTGAGCGGCACGCCCGAGGCGCAGCGCGAGGCCCGCGACCGCGCCGACCTGCGCCTGGGGGCCCTAGGGGCCGGCTCCGACTACTCGCCCTACCTCCAGCACCTGGGCATTCCGGCCCTCAATGTGGGCTTTGGGGGCGAGGCGGCGGGCGGCGAGTACCACTCCATCTACGACTCGTTCGACGACTTCGTGCGTTTCAAAGACCCCACCTTTGCCTACGGCGTGGCCCTGGCCCAAACCATGGGCCGCACCGCCCTGCGCCTGGTAGAGGCCGACGTGCTGCCCTTCGAGTTTCAGGGCTTCTCGAACAACGTGGCCAAGTACGGCGGCGAGGTCAAGAAGCTGGCCGACGATATGCGCCTCGACACCGAGCGGCAAACCCGGCTGCTGGCCGAGCACCGCTACGAGGCCGTAGCCAACCCCAGCCAGCCGCTGCTGCCACCCAAAGCGCAGGAGGCGGTGCCCTACCTCAACTTCGCGCCCCTCGACAACGCCCTGGCCAGGGTAGAGCAGAGTGCCCAGGCCTACGCCCAGGCTCGCAAAACCAGTGCCGCCCTACCCGCCGACCGCCAAAAAGCCCTCGACCAGCTGCTCTACCAGGCCGAGCAGCAGCTTTTGAGCGCCGAAGGGCTGCCGCGCCGGCCCTGGTATCGGCACCAGCTCTACGCGCCCGGCTACTACACCGGCTACGGCGTGAAAACGCTGCCCGGCATCCGCGAGGCGGTGGAGGAGCGCAAGTGGGCCGAGGCCGACGAGCAGATTAAGCGCACGGCCGCCGCCCTGGAGCGCTTTGCCGGGCAGGTGAGCCGGGCGGCCGCGCTGGCCGGGCCGGCACTGGCGCAGTAAGGTGTCGCTATAGTTTTGGCCTTAGTACTCCAACTATTTTTCTGGCCTTAGGCTAAGCGCTGACGAGGCAAGACGTTCTTTTACAACTAACTAATTATTTTCAACTTTATGCGAACCTTCGCTGCCCTGCGCTTGGTGCTGAATTACTTGCTCAGCGGCCTGCTGCTGGCCTCCTGCCACTCGGCCCCCACCACCGAAACCACCACGGCCAGCCCGCCGGCCGGCTACTTCCCCGCCGCCGAGGCGGGCGTGAAAACGGGCGGCGTGCAGGTTATTCCCATTACGACCCCTAGGGGCACGTTTCACGTCTGGACCAAGCGCTTCGGCAACAACCCCAAAACCAAGGTGCTGCTGCTCAACGGCGGGCCGGGCGCCACGCACGAGTATTTCGAGTGCATGGAAAGCTTTCTGCCACAGGAGGATATCGAGTTTATTTACTACGACCAGCTGGGCTGCGGCAACTCTGACAACCCTAGGGACACGGCCATGTGGAGCCTGCCGCGCTACGTAGAGGAGGTGGAGCAGGTGCGCCAGGCGCTGAAGCTTGATAAGGATAACTTCTATTTGCTGGGCCACAGCTGGGGCGGCATCCTGGCGGCCGAATACGCCTTCAAGTATCAGCAGCACCTCAAGGGCCTCATTATTAGCAATATGATGATGAGCTGCCCCGCCTACGGCCGCTACGCCGACGAGGTGCTGGCCAAGCAGCTAAAGCCCGAGGTGCTGGCCGAAATCCGGCAGATTGAGGCCCGCAAGGACTTCGACAACCCGCGCTATATGGGGCTGCTCGAACCCAATTTCTACGCCCAGCACCTGTGCCGCCTCGTGCCCAACCCCGAGCCGGTGACGCGCGCCATGGGCAAAATCAACCAGTCGCTCTACGTGACTATGCAGGGCCCAAGCGAGTTCGGCATCTCGGGCAAGCTCACCACCTGGGACCGTACCAAGGACCTGCCGCAGCTTAAGATTCCGGTGCTCAGCATCGGCGGCAAGTACGATACCATGGACCCGGCCCACATGGAATGGATTGCTACCCAGGTGCCTAGGGGTAATTCGCTCATTTGCCCCCAAGGCAGCCATATGAGCATGTACGACGACCAGCAAACCTACATGCACGGCTTGGTGCGCTACCTCAAATCGGTGGAGGACGGCTCGTTCAAGCCCGGCACCAAGCTGTAAGGTAGCACCTACTGAAACGGCACGGCCACCTCGACCGGCTGGGCGGCGCGCTTGCCGCCGCCAATGCCGGGCACCCAGTTGGCACCGTCGCACACCAGGCGCTGGGCCTCGGCGTCGTAGTCGGCGCGCAGGCCGTGCACCACGCGGACGTCCTCAATCTTCCCGTCGGCGCCAACCAGCAGGCGCAGCTGCACCGTGCCCGAAAGCGGCTGCTCAGGCAGTTCGGGCTTAAACTCGGCGGCTTCGCGGCGCACCTTCTCGCGCCAAGACCCGTAGCCACCCACTGGCGCGGGCGGGATGGCGGGCCCGGCGGGCATAGCGGTGGCGCGCACCAGGGCCGGCGCAGGCTCAGGGGCGTTAGCGCGCACGGCCACGCCGGCGGTGCGCCCCAGCAGCCCCGGCGCCAGGGTTACGCTCGAGTCGTAGGTAGCGGCCCGACTAGCCGTCAGCGCATGAGCAGTAGCCGGCACTGGTGCTACGGCTACTTCCGCCAGCACCTGGTGCGATGCGGCGGCCGACGCGGCCGAATACGCCACCGGAGCGGCGAGTGAGTCAGGTGCAGCGGCAGGCGCGGCCAGATGAGTAACCGCGAGCGGTGCCATGCGGCGCGGCGCGGCGTGGGGGCCTATTATGCGGGCGGCCACTACCGCACTCACCGCTGACCTGGCCGGCGGCGCGAGTGCGGTCGGCACCTCGGCCGCGGGTGCTGTCGTCACGGCAGTAGGCCTAGGGGTAGCCGGACGGGCGGCCACATCGGGCGAGTTGTGGCGCTGCTGCCAGGTCCACCAGCCGCCGGCTACCAGGCCAAACAGCAGCGTGGCGGCGGCCGCCAGCTGCAAGGCTACGAGGCGGTGCCGGTGGCGCGTGCGCACGGCCGGCAAGGCGGCGGCCGGCTGCTGCACCCGGCGCCGCAGGCGCTGCTGCAGCTGGGCCAGGGCTTGGTCGGTGGTGGCGGGTGGGGTTTGCAGCAATCCCTCTAGCACGTCGGCGCAGCGGGGGCAGGCTAGCGCGTGGGCCTCGACGCGGTGCTGCACGGCGGGCGCGAGGGTGCCCGCCGCGTACTGGCGCAGCATGGCCAGCGGCAGGTGGGGGCCGGCCGGGGCAGTCGCGTGCAGTAGCGGGTTGGTGGGCAGCATCTTATTTCAATTAGCAATCAACAATGAGCAATTAGCAGTTTTTTACACCCTGGCTCAGCTCCCGCTTCAGCATCCGGCGGCCGTTTTGCAGGTGGCTTTTCACCAGGTTCACGGGCAGATTGGTGAGGGCGGTGATTTCAGCATACGATTTTTCTTCGAGGTAAAACAGCTCGAGGCAGCGGCGCTGCTCGGGCGGCAGCTGCCCTAGGGCCGCTTCGAGGGCTTGCAGGTCGGCCTCGTGCCGAGCGGCGGCTTCGGCTTCGTGCAGCGCATCGGGCAGTTGGTGCAGGGCGGCCAGCTCCAGGTCGTGGGCTTCAGGCAACAGCAGCAGCGGGCCGCCGCTAGCCGTGCCGCGCTGGCGGGCGCGCAGCTCCATCAGGCAGTGGTTGCGGGCGGTGGTGTAGAGCCAGGCGCCAAAATTTTCGGGCGCATGGGTGCGCAGCTTCACCACCAAGTGCTCAAACAGGTGCATGGTCGCGTCCTGGGCATCTTCGTCGGGCGGGGCTAGGTAGCGGCGGCACACGGCAAATACCTCGGGCAAGTAGCGCTCGTAGAGCGCGCCCAGCTCGGCCACGTCGCCGCCCTGGCGGTAGCGGGCCAGCACCACCTGGTCGGGCCAGGTGGCAGGCGGCAGGGCAACGGGGTGGCGGCGAAAAAACACGAAAGCAAGATAGGGCCGGGCAGGCTACGGCCGCAGCCTGCCCTAGCAGGATGCCGCGCCCGTGCCAATTGCACACCCTAGCCCCTAAAAAAAGCGCCGGCCCTAGGGGCCAGCGCTTCTCATAAGGCACCGCGGGGGCCGCGCCGGCTTGCTTACTGCTGCTTGGCAGCGGCCTTCACGTTCTCCTTGGTTTCGTGGGCCGACTTGGCGGCGGCATCGCCCATGGCGTCCATCTTGCGGCCGGCGGCGTCCATTTTGGCGTCCATTTTAGCGCCAGCTTCGTTGGCATTGACTTTGGCGCGGTCGGCGGCGGCATCCATCTTGTCGCCGGCCTTATCCATAGCGTTGTCCATCTTGTTGCCGGCAGCGTCCATTTTGGCGTCCATCTTAGCACCTGCCTCATTCATGTCGGCCTTCGCCGAGTCGGTGCTGGGCGTGGTTACGGTAGTGGTGGTGCTGCCGTCGGCATTTTTGCTGGTATCGGTAGAGCAGGAAGCCAGCGAGAGGGTAGCAGCGGCTACAAACAAGGCGTTAAAAGCGAATTTCATGTTATTTGAGTTATGTGGGTGAGTATGCGAGTTAATGAGCCGACCGGCAAAAAGTAACCCACTCGCGCCACGCTACTGGTCCTGCGGGCTGGTGGCGCCAGTGCTGGTGGCGTTGCCAGTGCTCCCTAGGCCGGTGGCCGACTTAGTGGTGGCGCTGCCTATGCGCACGCCGGCGGCATCCTTGGCCAGCAGCTGGTAGGCGCCCACGGTGGCGGCGGCCGCGGCGGCGTTGCCAGTGGCTGAGTCAGTGATGGTTTTATTGTTGGGGGTGCAGGCGGCCGGCTAGGCGTCCGAAGTGGACCTCAGCCGCATGGGAGGGTTGAGAAAGTAAAACCTGCGGGCTTGTACAGAAACTGGCGTTTTTGCGAGTGGGCTACCTGGCCGGCGCGGCCGGCCCAACCAACTTTTTTGGGTGGGTGAAGTATAGTCAAGTTAACTTTTCCACTAGCTCTTACGCCCCATGGACTCGACCGCCTCCACCCCCCACACCACGCCCGCCCACGAAGAGCCGCTGCACGTCAGCGATGAGCAGAGCACGGCCTTGCTCACCGATACCCTCAACCTGCTAGGCCAGGGCCTGCCCAACGCCGACGGCACCAGCGGCCTGCACGAGCTAGAGCGCTGGGAAGCCGTGCTCGAAGCCAGCGACCGCCCCGGCCTGGCCAAAACTCGCCAGGAAATTAAGCTGTTGCGCCAGCGCCTGGAAGCCCCGGATGCCCAGGCCCACGAGATTGCCGAAATCTTGGCCAGCCTAGGGGCCGAAACCCAGAAGGTGAGCGAAGAAGCCGCCAACAGCTACGCCGACTCGCTGCACAAGCTGAGCCGCGTGCTCATCAAAGCCAGCAACCTGCTGTCGCGCTAGTAGGCATTTGAGCAAGTAAACTTGTTCCTGAATCAAGAAACTATAAAATTTGGCTGTCCTGCTTACCTGGCGGCCGTCTCCTTGATTCTCCTAATGCAAGAACAAGTCTAGTAAACAAGAAGGTAGGGAGTTAAGCAGTAGGGCGGGTAGATAAGGAACGCCTATCGCGTCACGTTCTACCCGCCTACCGCTTAACTCCCTACCTTCTTGTTTACCTACCTTACCCTCGTCGGCCCGACCTTTGCGGTTGTATTTCGCGCCGCATGATTACCCCGTACGACCCTTTCGAGCGGATGCAGTTTGGCCCCGGCCGCTGCTTCCTCACCGGCCAGCCCGTTGGTCCCGCCGATACTATTCCGACATTTGATGATTGGCTACTAGCTACTTACGAGCTAACCGACCGGCCCCTCTACTTACTCGACCATAGCCAAACTACCTACGGCGCTCTGCGCCTGCCGCTGGCCCCTGCGCTGCACGAGCGCCTGCGGGCCCTAGGGCAGCAGGTGCAGGCCGCGGCCGCGGCGGGCCCGGCCGCACTACGGGCGCTGCCCCCGGCGCAGCTGTGGCAGTGGCTAGGCAAAATCTTCTACGGCATCTTCGCCACCGAGCTGGTGCAGCAGCAGCAGCCGCTCATCAAGCCGCAGTACCCGCTGGCCGAAAACAAGCACTTGCTGCACCGCATGCGGTCGTTTTGCCAGTTGCTGCAGGGCCTGCGCGTGCCCACCGACTACGCCGATTTCGTGCCGGGCTCGGTGTTTGTGCTCGAAGCAGCCGAGGGCTACGAGGCGCCAATGTTTGAGCTCGACGACGACCTTAACACCTTGGTCATCAGCCTAAAATTAGGTCGTTCAGTGCTGGTGGCTACGCTCGTTGACATTGGCTTTATTGGCCAGGCCATGCGCCAGGTGTACGCCGATGCCCAGCGCCCGCTGCACCCGGCGCAGGTGGCCGAGTTCAAGGCCCGCGCCTACTACGCCGCCTATTTGCTGGCCGCCGTGCCCGATATCTACCCGCGCCGCCCCGGTCCCCACGACCCGCCCGGCGCCGAGCTAGTGCTCGACGCGCTGGTGGACGATGTGACGGCCACCGTCTTCAACCCCTGGGAAAACCTGACCTATGGCCATACTCTGGCCGGCCTCTGGCCCCGTTGGGGCCTCACCGAAGAAGTTATCCTGCGCAACCCTTTGGCCCCGCTTTCGCTGCTCTACGATACCCTAGGCCAGCCCCAGGCGCCAACCCAAGCAGCTGAACAGTTAGCCGCCCTAGCTTACGGCTAGGGCCAACGCGCCGCCCGCGCCGCCCGTATGCCAAACCCCGGCCGTATTGTGCGGCCGGGGTTTTCCGGCTCATCCTCTACCTGTTCTATGTCTACTTTCCCTACCCAAGCGCTGGCCGCCTTGGCCGCCACCGGCCTGCTGGCCAGTTGCTCCGGCAACTCTGGCGCCGACAACCAGGCCCGCGGCACCATGCCCGCCGACTCTACCGCTGCCCACGTGCCCATGGCCGCTCCGGCCAACTCGCCGCTTACCCTCGTGGCCGAAATCAACGCCCCCCAGGTAACGGGCGTGGCGGTGGCCCCCAGCAACAAGGTGTTTGCCTTTTCCCCGCGCTGGGATTATAATCCTACCTTTCCCGTGGCGCTGGTAACCGGCAAAAACACCTTGGCCGCCTACCCCGACGCCAGTTGGTGCATGTGGAATGACTCGGTAAAAAATGAGCCCCAGAAGCACTGGATTAGCCCGCAGGCCGGCTACGTCGACACCAAAGGCCACTTATGGGTGGTAGACCCCGCCGCGCCGGGCCTCAAGTACACGGTGGCCGGCGGCCCTAAGCTGGTGGAGACTGACCCGGCCACCAGCACGGTCGTGCGCACCATTGCCATTCCGGAAAGCGTCGCCCCGCGCAAGTCGTACCTCAACGACGTGCGTATCGACCTGCAAAACAACTACGCCTATATGACTGAGTCGGGCACTGGCTCGCTGGTAGTGGTTGATTTGAAAACCGGCCAGTCCCGCGGCCTGCTCAAGCAGCAGCCCTCTACTTTGCCTGATAAAGGCTTCCTTACCAAAGCCCAAGGCCACGCCCTCATCGACCCCATGGGCAAGCCCGGCCAGTTTAAGGCCGACGGTATTGCCCTGAGCACCGACAACCAGTACCTCTACTACCGCGCCCTGTCGGGCCACTCGCTATACCGCATCAAAACCGAGGTACTACGCAATGCGGCCCTAGGCGCCGCCCAAGTAAATGCTGCCCCTGAGAAACTGGCCGATGCCCCTGCCTGCGACGGTATGGAAATTGACAGTAAAGGTAACCTATACCTGACGGGCTTCGAAACTGGCTCCATTTTGCGCCGCTCGCCCGAGGGCAAGCTAGAAACGCTGGTGCAGGAAGCCCGCCTGCAGTGGCCCGATACTTTCGCCTGGGCTCCCGATGGCAAGTCGCTTTACTTCACCGTGTCTGAGCTCGACAAGACGCCGAACTGGAACAAAGGTGTGGCGCCGGCCCATGAGCCTTTCCGCATATATAAAATGACCGCCACCAAGTAAGTGCGCAGTTACCTGGGCCTTGCCCGCCCAGCTGGCTTCCCCAGTTGGGCGGGCTTTTCAGCAAGCAGGAGCCTAGGCTATGTATCGGCTTTCTAAGCTAGCTTGGCGATGCAATACCTACCTATTTGATTTCGCACATGATAAATCATTCTGAATATCAGATTAATTCGCGAAGTCGCATACAAGTTTTTAGGTTATTGTCAACTGGTTTACCTTTGTTCTGCTCGCATAGCCTTTTCAATTCCCACTACTCATGGATACTTACTCCTACATCGCCAACGCGGATGTGACGGCCATCGAAACGCTTTACGAAGCGTATCAGCAGAATCCCGAATCGGTTGATTTTGGCTGGCGTAAGTTTTTTGAAGGCTACGATTTCTCGCAGCAGTTTCCCGAAGGCACGCCAGTAGTACCTAGCCCCGAGCCGACCAAAAACGGCAACGGTAGCCTCAAAGGCGCTGGCCCCACCAGCGCCGCTCCGGCGCCTGGCCCCGTGCCGCAGCCCGACGACTACGGCGTGCTCAATACTACGGCCTCGACCAACAACGCGGGCCCGCTGGCCAAAGGCGCGGTAGCTGGCGACAAGGAAACGGCCGTGCGCAACCTTATCTACGCTTTTCGGAGCCGGGGCCACTTGCGCGCCAAAACCAACCCCGTGCGCGAGCGCAAAGACCGCCAGGCGCGCCTTAACCTCAGTGACTTTGGCCTGAGCGACGCTGACTTGGACACGCCCTTTCGGCAGGGTGAGGACCTAGGGCTGGGAGCTAGCGCTACGCTACGCGAAATTGTGGCGGCGCTCACGAGCATTTATGCCGGCACGGTGGGCTTCGAGTACACCTACATCCGCGACCCGCAGGTGCTAGAGTGGTTTCAGCAGAAGACCGAGCACGACGCGCTGGCCTTTAACCCCGACGTAGAGTACAAGAAGCGCATTCTGAAGAAGCTAAATGAGGCGGTAGTATTCGAGAACTTCTTGCATACCAAGTTTTTGGGGCAGAAGCGCTTTTCGCTGGAAGGCGGCGAAACGGCCATTCCGGCCCTCGACGCCATCATTAACCGCGGGGCTGAGCTAGGGGTGAAAGAAGTGATGATTGGCATGGCCCACCGCGGCCGCCTGAACGTGCTGGCCAATATCATGGGCAAGACGTACGAGCAGATTTTCAGCGAGTTCGAGGGTACCGCCACGCCCGACCTGACGATGGGCGACGGCGACGTGAAGTACCATATGGGCTACTCGTCGGAAGTGACGACGACCGACGGCAGCAAGGTGAACCTGAAACTAGCGCCCAACCCCTCGCACCTGGAGGCGGTGAACCCAGTGGTGGAAGGTTTCGTGCGGGCCAAGATTGAGCACCAATACGGCGGCGACTACCACCAGATTTTGCCCATCCTCATCCACGGCGACGCGGCCCTGGCCGGCCAGGGCATCGGCTACGAGGTGACGCAGATGTCGCAGCTGGAAGGCTACAAAACGGGCGGCACAATTCATTTCGTGATTAACAACCAGGTAGGTTTTACTACTGATTTTGAGGACGCTCGCTCGTCGATTTACAGTACCGACCTGGCCAAGATTATTGACGCGCCCGTGATTCACGTGAACGGCGACGACCCCGAAGCGGTGGTATTCGCCGTGCGCCTGGCCACGGAGTACCGCCAGCAGTTTCACGCCGATATTTTTATCGATATGGTGTGCTACCGCCGCCACGGCCACAACGAGTCGGACGAACCCAAGTTTACCCAGCCTACGCTCTACAACGTCATCTCGAAGCACCCCAACCCGCGCGAGGTGTACAACCAGCGCCTAGTGCAGCGCGGCGACGTAGATGCCCAGCTAGCTAACCAGATGGATAAGGAGTTTCGCGACACCTTGCAGGCCCGCCTCGACCAAGTGAAGCAGCAGCCGCTACCCTACAAGTACCAGGCGCTGGAAAACGAGTGGCGCACCCTGCGCCGTAGCACCAACGAAGATTTTCAGCAATCGCCCGAAACGGGCATCAGCGCCGAAACCGTAGCGCGCGTGGCCCAGGCCCTGACTACGATTCCCGACAACTTCCGGCCCATTAAGCAGATTGACAACCTGCTGAAAGAGCGCCGTAAGATGTTCTTTGAAACGCGGGTGCTGAACTGGGCGGCGGGCGAGCTGCTGGCCTACGGCTCGCTGCTGACCGAAAACCACACGGTGCGCGTGAGCGGGCAGGACGTGCAACGCGGCACGTTTTCGCACCGCCACGCGGTGCTGCACGACGCCGAAACATCGGCGCCCTACAACTCGCTCAACCACTTGCAAGGCGAACATCAGCAGCTGAGCATCTACAACTCGCTCCTGAGCGAATACGCCGTCCTAGGGTTCGAATTTGGCTACGGCATGGCCAACCCCACGGCGCTGGTGGTATGGGAAGCGCAGTTTGGCGACTTCGCCAACGGCGCCCAAACCATGATTGACCAGTTTGTGGTGAGCAGCGAAAGCAAGTGGCAGCGCATGAACGGCCTGGTGCTGCTGCTGCCCCACGGCTACGAAGGCCAGGGGCCCGAGCACTCTAACGCCCGCCCCGAGCGCTTCCTGCAGCTCGCGGCCGAGAACAACATCGTGGTGGCCAACATCACCACGCCGGCCAACTTCTTCCATGCCCTGCGCCGCCAACTGGCCTGGAGCTTCCGCAAGCCGCTGGTGGTGATGTCGCCCAAGAGTATGCTGCGCAACCCGCTCTGCGTGTCGCCCATCGAGGATTTCACCAGTGGCCGCTTCCAGGAGGTCCTAGGGGATAATTTTGCCGACGCCGGGCAGGTGCAGAAAGTACTGCTGTGCTCGGGCAAAGTGTATTACGACTTGCTAGACGAGCAGCAGAAGTCCGACCATAAGGATGTGGCTATCGTGCGCCTCGAGCAGCTGCACCCCTTTCCCAAAACGCAGCTTGCTGCCGAGCTGGCCAAGTACCCCGGCGCGCAGCTGCTGTGGGTGCAGGAAGAGCCCGAGAACATGGGCTACTGGAACTACCTGCTGCGCTTTATGCGCCGCGAGCTGCACGATGTAGTGGCCCGCAAGCCTTCGGCTTCGCCCGCTACTGGCTACAACAAGGTGCACGTGAAGGAGCAAAAGGAGATTGTAGCCCGCGCCTTCGATGAACCCCGCGCCGAAGTGGCCGACGAGCAGATTGAAAAAACCACCGAAATTGCCGAAAAGCAGGACTAGCTTTTCGGTAGCATAGCCAGCCCGCGTAGCGGGTACATCCGCGAACCGAAGGACAGCGAAGCCAAATCAGTCTTATCCGTTTAATCTGCGGTCATGATAACCGAGGAGCAAATCCAAGCCGTGGTGCGGCGCATTGTGGAAGGCTACGCGCCGGACCGGATTATCCTGTTCGGCGCGTATGCCGACGGTGTGCCGACGGAAAACAGCGACTTAGATTTGCTCCTTATCAAGGAGAAAGCTGAGGCCAAGCGGGCCGAGCGGGCCGTAGCTATCTATACCTTGCTGTGGGGCACCAATCCACCACCCATGGATATCCTCATTCGCACCCCGGCCGAGATGGAGCGGGCAGCGGGCATTTCTCAGTCTGTAGAAACTATTGCTGAACAGCAAGGCAGATTATTATATGCAGCTTAGTACACCAGAGCAAAAGCGGGTGGCGATGTCACTAGTGACAGCTGACCGCGATGTAGAAGCTGCCGCACCCTTAGTGCAGAATAGCCCGCATCTATACGAAACCATTGGCTTTCATTGTCAGCAAGCAGTAGAAAAATATCTGAAAGCCGTACTAGTAGCTTCAACTCTTCCGGCCCCGTTCATCCATAACCTAGTTATCCTGATGGGGCCGCTGCAACAGGCTGGCACCTTGCAATTCAGCGCACAGGAGATGGCTGATGCAGTCACGCTCAACGAGTTTGCGGCAGAGTTGCGCTACGAAACCGACGATGCCCCTAGCTACACGTCGGCTGCCCTGCCAGCAATGGCCAATGGATTTCGCCAGAAGCTCCGCCCGTTGGCGCAAGCATTTTTAAGTTAAGATTTCACCGCACACGCCTGCCTCTTACCCGCCACCCAATGCCTACCGAAATCAAAATTCCCGCCGTTGGCGAGTCCATCACCGAAGTCACCATTGCCAAATGGCTGAAGCCCGACGGCGCCGCTGTGAAGCGTGATGAGGTAATTGCCGAGCTCGAATCGGACAAAGCCACGTTTGAGCTACCCGCCGAAGCCGATGGTACGTTGAAAATTCGCGTGGCAGAAGGCGAAACCATTGGTATTGGCACCGTCATCGCCGAGCTAGACGACGCGGCTGGGGGCAGCAACGGGCAGGCGGCGCCAGCAGCCCCCGCGGCTAGCAGCGGCGACCCCTTAGCGGCAGGCGAAGAAAACCCGCAGGCCAGCGACCAAAGCGGCTACGGTGGCACTCCCGCCGACCGCCCCAACGACAACCCTGCCACGCCCGGCGCGCCCGGCCCGGCAGTGGTTTCGGGTAGTGGCAGCAGCACGGTAGAGATGAAAATTCCCGCCGTGGGTGAATCCATTACCGAGGTGACGGTGGCTAAGTGGCTGAAGCCCGACGGCGCCCAGGTGAGCCGCGATGAGGTAATTGCCGAGTTGGAGTCGGATAAGGCTACGTTTGAACTGCCCGCCGAAGGCAGCGGCACCCTGCGCCACGCCGTGCAGGAAGGCGAAACCATTGGCATTGGCGCCCTCATTGCCCGCATTGAGGGTGGCAGCGGCGCGGCCCCGGCGGCGGCTCCGGCCCCCAGCGCCCCCGCCACCAGCGCTTCGGCGCCCGCGCCGGCCAGCCTCGGCGGCAACACCTATGCTACGGGCGTGCCCTCGCCCGCGGCCGGCAAGATTCTGGGTGAGAAAGGTATTAATCCTGGTGAGGTGACCGGCACCGGCCGCGACGGGCGCATTACCAAGGAAGACGCCCTAGGGGCGCAGGCCAAGCCCGCGCCGCCGGCTCCGGCGCCTACTGCCGCCGCTACCCCGGCGGTAGCCGCCCCTGCAGAGCAGGTACCCACGCCGGCCGGCGACCGGGGCCAGCGCCGCGAGCGCATGAGCAACCTGCGCAAAACGGTAGCCCGCCGCCTGGTAGCCGTGAAAAACGAAACGGCCATGCTCACCACCTTCAATGAGGTGAACATGCAGCCTATCATGGACTTGCGCAACAAGTTCAAGGACAAGTTTAAGGAGAAGAAAGGGGTGGGCCTAGGGTTCATGTCGTTCTTCACCAAGGCCGTGTGCGTGGCCCTGCAGGAGTGGCCAGCCGTAAACGCCTACCTCGACGGCAACGATATTGTGTACTCCGACTTCTGCGACATCAGCATCGCCGTATCGGCGCCCAAGGGCCTAGTGGTGCCGGTTATTCGCAACGCCGAGAAGCTCTCATTCGATGGTATTGAAAAAGAAATTGCCCGCTTGGCGGGGCTGGCACGCGACAATAAGCTCACCATCGAGCAGATGACGGGCGGCACCTTCACCATCACCAACGGCGGCATCTTTGGCTCGATGATGAGCACGCCCATCATCAACGCCCCGCAATCGGCCATCCTAGGGATGCACAACATCATCCAGCGCCCAGTGGCCGAGAATGGGCAGGTCGTGATTCGGCCCATGATGTACCTGGCCCTGAGTTACGACCATCGCCTCATCGACGGTCGCGAGTCGGTATCGTTCTTGGTGCGGGTGAAGGAGCTGCTTGAAGACCCTACCCGCCTGCTACTAGGCGTGTAACCAGAATAAATTGCACTATGCGAAGGGCTTGCCTCCATGAGAGGCAAGCCCTTTATTTTTATTGAAATTCTGTAACATCCTCATAAACAGCAATAAAAAATGAGCGTAGCACATATAAAAAGGTATTTTTTAATTGATTTTATTTGCAATGATTTTAACTTTGGTGGGTCCATTATCCTCGTTACTACTATACTTAATGTCACGTTTTTCTACACCGAACTGCCAGAACTGTCCCCACCAAAAAACCCCACTCATAAGCTGCTGCTCTCACGACGAACTAGACCTGCTTAGCACGCAGAAGTCAACCCAAGTTTACCAGAAAGGGCAAACAGTTTATCAGCAAGGCAATAAAGTGCTGGGCTTGCACTGCGTGCACCAGGGCAAAATCAAACTTACCCGCGTGGGAGGCGACCAGCGGGAACATATTGTGCACCTGGTGCGGCCCGGAGAGCTGATTGGCTGCCGCCCGCTGCTGGCGGGCAGCCTCTATACGACCTCGGCGGTGGCCCTCGAAGACTGCGTGGTCTGCTTTGTGCCCCGGCTCGATTTCATTGGGCTGCTGCAAGCCAACAAGCAGTTTTCTAACGCAATGCTGCACCTGCTGGCCGACGCCTTAGGCCAGGCCGAAGACCAATTGCTGCACCTGGCTTATAAGCCCGTGCGCGAACGGCTGGCCGGCGCGCTAGTAGCGTTGCAACACACCTACGGCAGCGCCGAAACCAACGAGCCCTTCAGCATTGCCCTCTCGCGCGAAGACGTGGCGGCCCTGGTGGGCACGGCCAAAGAAACAGTAAGCCGCTTGCTTACCGAGTTTAAGGCTGCCGGCTACATTGCCACCCGCGGCAGCCGCATCACCGTGCTCAACCAGGCGCAACTCCGCAAGATTTCTACGCGCTACGACTAACCAGGGCAGCTAACGCCGGCATCTTGCCCTGGTAATGCCCCCTAGGGCTTGGGCTCGCTACCCGGCCTAGGGGGCGCACCTGGCTTCGCTCTTGCTCAACTTCTATTTGCGGCCGGGGCCTTGGCGAGCGTAACAGGACGAAGTAATATAAATCAGCTTAAAAAGTGACGTAGGTCATTTTTGCAACTCGCATCTGGTAAGAGCTTTGCAAAACAAACTGAGTGATACGCAGCACTGGCAGCTAGGCCCCTCTCCATTTGCCAGGTTGCAACCATATTCTTTTAGTGCAATAGCTTGAGCCGGCTACCGCTTATGCTAGGCAAGCCAGCGTGCGGCGGTGAGTATCATGAAGATTCCTTTTCTACAAAAGCTAACTAACCTGGGCGGCCCCCCGCCCAGGCAGGTGGTGGGTAGCGGGGCAGCAGCCACTGCCTTGCACCACCTGCTCGCCGAGCTGCCCGAGTTGCTGCTAGCGGCGGTGCTCGATACCCGCCGCGGCGAGCTGCTGGCTTCCTATGCAGCTACCCGCAGCTACCCGCCGGCAGCTATTGCGGGCCCGGCCGCCGCGATGGTGCAGCAGGTGCAAGCCGGGCTCGCCGCCCAGGGCCAGCCCGCCGGCGAGCTGCACGAGCTGGTGCTTACGCTCTCTACCCAGCTGCACTTGCTGCGGCTGGGGCCCGGGGGGCAGCAGCTGCTTTACCTGGCCGTTGAAGCCCGCGACACCAACCTGGCCCTGGCCAGCCAACTGGCTGAGCAGGCCGCCGCCCACTTAACTGAATAGCCCCTATTAACCTGTTACAGAATTATTTATTTCCATTTATTTTTTTCCTCCACCTTTTACCCTTTTTTTATGAAACTCACGGCTACTCCCTTCAACCCTAGCACTGGCGAACTGCTGCCGGTGTACCGCGATGCTTATTTGCGCGGCGACTTGGCCCGCTCGTCGGCCCAGGCAGTAGAAAGCTACCTGCGCCACGATGCCGCCGAAGCCCACGGCACCGTCACCCGCTGGCACGAGCTGCAAACCAACGAGCCTACCGCGGCGGCCCCCAGCTGGGTGAAGCAGCGCGTCCGCTTTATTCGCGAGCAGCCGGTGCGCTTCCGCCGTCGGGCGGGCAGCTTTATTGCCCTGGCGGCCCTAGTGGCCGGCGCCAGCATGGCATCGACCATGCACCCCACTGTTATGCTGCCCTCAAGCACCATGCCCAGCGCCAGCCTAGAGGCAGCCTCGCTGGCCCCCGAGGCGATTAGTGCCGTGCGCACCGTAGTGGTGCATGGCCGCGTGCTGAACGAAAAAGGCCAGCCGCTGGTGGGCGCTACCATTTTGCACAAGGGCACCAGCGTGGGTACCAGCACCGATGCCACGGGCAGCTACGCGCTGCGCGTGCCCGCCGGTGCAGCCGTGACGCTGCAATATGGCTACGGCGGCTACACCGAGCAAGAGCTGCCCGCTCGCCAAGCCGGCATTCTCACCGCGGTAGCGCTGCAGCCCCGCGCCACCAAGGCACACCACTGGCTGTGGTTTTAGCCCTCCTAGGGCAGCGGCACGCTAGCCCTGCCTTATAAGCAAGTATTTCTTCCCCTGCTACTTAACCTAAGTACGGTACCTGGCCTGGCTGCACGCTTGTGCCGGCAGCCGGGCTAAGTACCGTACTAGTTGCTATCAATTCATTTTCCTGTTTATTTTTTTACGTTTTCCCTTTCCTGCCTTATCCAATGGCTTATTCTAAAAACAGTCCTTCGGGACAAGCTATCGAAGCGATTATTAACGATTTGCCTGGCCTGGTGGCCGTGGCCGTAGTAGATATTTCCTCAGGTATGGCGCTGGCTTCGCATTCCAACTCGCCGAGCATCAATCCCGAAACAGCCGCCGCTTACAACACTGAAGTGGTGAAGCAAAAGCAAAAGGCCATGAGTGCCCTTAAGCTGCAGGGCGAAACTCTCGAAGACATCCTCATCACCCTCACCAGCCAATTGCACCTTATTAAGCTCAACGGCGCCAGCAATAAGTTTATTTACTTAGTGGTTAACTCCCGCGAAACTAACCTGGCCATCGCCCGCGAAGTACTCCGCGCGCACGTGGCCATTATCAACTAGCTCGCGCGCCAACCTACTTTTCTCTAAAAACACCCGCCGGTGTGGCTACCCAGTAGCCGCGCCGGCGGGTGTTTTTGGGCGTTAGCGCACCTGGCCGCTGCCGCGCCCCAGCCACTTGTAGCTGGTTAGCTCCTCTAGGCCCATGGGGCCGCGGGCGTGCAGCTTCTGGGTGCTGATGCCGATTTCGGCCCCTAGGCCAAACTGCCCACCGTCGGTAAAGGCCGTGGAGGCATTGGCGTACACGGCAGCGGCATCTACCTGCTGCAAGAACTGGTTTATATGTGCCTGATTTTCCGAAATAATGGCCTCGCTGTGGCGCGAGCCGTAGCGGTCGATGTGGTCGAGGGCGGCGGCCAGGTCGGGCACCGTTTTCACGGCCATTCGCAGGGCCAGAAACTCGGTGCCGAAATCGGCCTCGGTGGCGGGGGCCAGCAGGGCGGCGGGGTAGTGACCGGCCAGCACCCCTAGGGCCGGCGCATCGGCCAGCACCTGCACCCCGGCCGCGGCCAGCGGGGCCAGCAGGGCAGGCAGCTCGGGCAGGCGGCTGGCGTGCAGCAGCAGGCAGTCGAGCGAGTTGCACACGCTGGGGCGGCGCGTTTTGGCGTTGTGCACAATGGCCTGCCCGAGGGCCAGCTGGCCAGTTTCATCAAAAAACGTGTGCACCACCCCAGCCCCGGTTTCGATGACGGGCACCCGCGCGTGTTGCCGCACGTAGTCAATGAGCCCCTGGCTACCCCTAGGAATAACGACATCGACCAAACCCACGGCCAGCAGCAAGGCCTCGGTGGCGGCGCGCTCGGGCGGCAGCAGGGTGGCCGCGGCGGCGGGCAGGCCGTGGCGGGCCAGCACCGGGGCCGCCACGGCCTGCAGCGCCGCGTTGGAGTAGCGGGCGTCGGAGCCACCTTTCAGCAGGCAGGCATTGCCAGTTTTCAGGCACAGCGCCAAGCTATCGAACGTCACGTTGGGCCGGGCCTCGTAGATGATGCCCACTACCCCCAGGGGCACACGCACCTTACTCAGCGCTAAACCATTAGGCAAGGCATTTTCGCTGATAACAGCCCCTAGGGGGGAGGGCAGGTCGGCCACGGTGCGCAGGTCGTCGGCCAGGCCGCGCAGGCGCTCGGGCGTGAGGCGCAGGCGGTCGTGGCGCGGGTCGGCGGCGGGCATCTGGGCGAGGTCGCGGGCATTCTCCGCCAGCACCTGGTCGGCGCCGGCCAGCAGGGCGTTGGCCAGGTCGCGTAGCAGCGCGTTGGTGGCGGCGGCGGGCACGGCGGCCAGCGCGCGGGCGGCCTGGCGGGCCGCCACGAAGTAGGCTTGGTAATCGGACATAAAGGGCTGGCAAGCTACGCCGCTGCAAAGAACGGGCCGCCGCCACCAGCGCCCCAGCGGCTGGCTGGCGCCCCGGCTGCTCAGCGGCGGCCCGAGGTAACAAAAGCTTTCTATAGCCTGCTCGCCCCTAGGCCTCGGCCGTCAGAAACAGGTAGTCGTAGTGCACCAGCGGGCGCTGGCCGTGCTGGCCCAGGCGCTCGCGGGCCTTATCGGCGGCGTATTCGGCCAGGCCCAAGCCTAGGGGCTGTCCGGCTTCGTCTACCAGGCGCACCAAGTCGCCCTTGGCAAATTCGCCCTCCAGGCGCGTGATGCCCACCGGTAGCAGACTGGTGGCCTGGCCGGGCGCCAGCAGCGCAGCACGCGCTCCGGCGTTGACGTGCACCGTGGCCTGGGTTAGCTGGGCGTGGGCCAGCCACTTCTTAGTGCCTGAGGCGCGCTTGCTGGGCTGAAACCAGGTGTTCAGCACCTCCTCGCGCAGCAGGGCGGGCAGCACGCCGTCGCGCTTGCCGTTGGCAATGTGCACGCTGATGCCCAGGCGCGCCACTTTCTGGGCCATCGAGCACTTGGTGAGCATGCCGCCGCGCCCAAACTGCGAGCGCGTGGCTTGCACAAAGCCCGACAAGTCGGGGCCGGCCGGCGCAATGCGCTCGATAACGCGCGCTTCCGGCCGGCGCGGGTCGCCGTCGTAAATGCCGTCTACGTTGCTCAGAATAAGTAGCGCGTCGGCGTTGAGCATGCTGGCTACCAGGCCTGCCAGCTCGTCGTTATCAGTAAACATCAGCTCGGTTACCGATACCACGTCGTTCTCGTTCACGATGGGTACTACCCCGCGCTGCAGCAGCTCCTGAAAGCAGTTTTGCATGTTTTGGTAATGTTGGCGGTCGCGGAAGTCCTCCTTGGTTACCAGCACCTGGGCGCACAGCAGCTGGTGCTGGGCCAGCAGCTCGGCGTAGCGGCTGAGCAGGCGCACCTGGCCCACGGCGGCCAGCAGCTGGCGGCTGCGCACGGCGTCGGCCTTGGGCGCGGGGGTGATGAGGCTGCGCCCCGCCGCCACTGCCCCCGACGATACCACAATGATTTCCAGGCCCTGGCGCTTTAGTTCGGCCACCTGCGCCACCAGCTCGGCCTGGCGCGCCACGTCGGGCAGCCCATCGGCCTGGGTGAGCACGTTGGAACCAATTTTGACGACGAGGCGACGGTAGGAAAGCATAACTATTTGTTGGGTTTCGACCAACAAAGAACGTCATGCTTCGCAGGCTCAGCATGACGTTCTTTTGCGAGCTACAAGCCCTAGGCCACTTGCGCTTCCTCCAGCTGCTGGCTGATAAAATCCACTTCCTCGGGCGCCAGCTGCACGTCGATGGCCTGGGCGTTTTGAGTGGCCTGGCCGGGATTGCGGGCGCCCACCAGCGCCACCGTAATGCCGGGCTGCGCCAGCGTCCAGCGGATGACGAGCTGGGCCAGGGTGGCGCTCTTGCCCTCGGCCAGCGGGCGCAGCTTGTGCAGAAAGGTGTTGATTTTCGTTACGTTGTCAGCCGCAAACTGCGGGTTGCCGTTGCGCAGGTCGCCCGCGTCGAAGTGCTGGCCGGGCTTTATTTTGCCTGTGAGCAAACCCAGCTGCAAGGGGCTGTATACCAAGATGCCTAGGCCGTGCTGCTGGGCAAAAGGCACCACCTCCTTTTCAATGTCGCGCTTCACCATACTAAACGGCACTTGGTTGGAAGCCAGCCGGATGGTCTTTTCGGCTTCGGCCATTTGGGGTACCGAGTAGTTGCTGACGCCCGCGGCCCGCACCTTGCCCTGCTCGATGAGGCGCTGCACGGCCTCCATTGTTTCGTCAATACTTGTCGTCACGTCGGGCCAGTGCTGCTGGTAGAGGTCGATGTAGTCGGTGCCCAGGCGGCGCAGGCTGTCTTCGCACTCTTTCATGATGCTGGCGCGCCCGGCGTACTTATACACGTCGATGGCCTGGCCCTGGTTGTTCTGGCTCTTGAAGCCGAAGTCGCCCTTGGTATCGTCCCAGCGCATCCCAAACTTGGTGAGCACCTGCACTTTGTCGCGCGGCAGGGTCTTAATGGCCTCGCCCACAATTTGCTCGCTCAAGCCCTGGCCGTAGATGGGGGCCGTATCAATGCTGGTGACGCCCAGCTCGTAGCTGGCCCGAATGGCGCCCACGGCGTCGTTTTGCTCGGTGCCGCCCCACATCCAGCCGCCGGCGGCCCAGCTGCCAAAGGTGATGCGCGATACGGTGACATCGGACGAGCCTAGTTGTTGATATTCCATGGAAAAAGAGTAAGTAAAACAACGCAGTAGGCCCGGCGGGGCCCGGCAGTAGTACGCGCCCCCGTCCCCTAGGGATGGCGCGCCCGCCGTGCCCAGGCCTCAGCCGCGGCAACTGGCTGCGTGGAAACCAATGGCCTAGGAATCTGACAGCCTGGTTTACATCACCCGAAGAAAAGCTATTTTAACTTGGCCAGCGGTAGCGACGGCGCGTATACGGCGCACTTTCCTCAACCGCCGCGCCCGCCGCGTCCCATTCTTTTTTCTTATGGCCGACCTTTTCCCTATCCCCGAAGACGGTGTGTACCAGCCGGGCGAGCTGGCGCCGGTGCAATCGACGCTGACCAACCGGCTGGCGGTGGAGTTTTTGGGCACGTTTTGGCTGGTGCTGGGCGGCTGCGGCAGCGCCGTGCTGGCAGCGGCCTTCCCCAAAGTAGGCATCGGGCTGCTGGGCGTATCGCTGGCGTTTGGCCTCACAGTGCTCACAATGGCCTTCGCGTTCGGGCACATTTCGGGCGGGCACTTCAACCCCGCCGTAAGCCTAGGGCTGTGGCTGGGCGGGCGCTTTAGCGGGCGCAACCTGCCTGCCTACTGGGTGGCGCAGGTGCTGGGCGGCCTAGCCGGCGCGGGCTTGCTCTACGGCATTGCCTCGGGGCAGCCGGGCTACAGCCTGGCCACCAACGGCCTGGCCGCCAATGGCTACGGCGCGGCCTCGCCGGGCGGCTTCTCGCTGCTGGCTTGTTTCCTCACCGAGGTGGTGATGACCATGCTTTTCCTCTACATCATCCTGGGCGCCACCGACACGCGGGCGGCCAAGGGCTTTGGGCCCATCGCCATCGGCCTGAGCCTCACGCTCATTCACCTGGTCAGCATTCCGGTCACCAACACGTCGGTGAATCCGGCGCGCTCGCTGGGGCCGGCGCTCATCGTGGGGGGCGTGGCCTTGCAGCAGGTGTGGCTATTTTGGCTGGCGCCGCTGCTGGGCGCGGCCCTAGCGGGGGCGTCGTACCGCTGGCTCACGGGCAGCCAGGGCAACGAGCCGGTGGCCTCGGTGGCGCAGCGCATCGGGCGGGCTACCAGCACTATTGGCGAGGTTACCACCAGCACGCCCATGCCCAAGTCCTAGGCCCACTGGCCGGGGCCGAACGCTGCCGCGCGCAACGCTGTTAGGAGCAAGCCAACGGGTTAGAGGTGGCTAAGGCCGCCCGCTGGTCCGTTGGCTTATATATTCTTTAATTCGCTAAATCGTTGGATGTATGAAAGTTGAAATCTGGTCCGACGTGGTGTGCCCATTCTGCTACATCGGCAAGCGCAAGTTTGAGCGGGCGCTGGCCGGCTTTGCCCACCGCGCCGATGTGCAGGTGGAGTGGAAAAGCTTCCAACTGACGCCCAACTTCGTGCCCGTGCCTGGCGAGAGCATCCACGCCGCACTGGCTAAGAAAAAGGGCGTGCCCGAAGCCGAAGGCCGCCGCCTGAACGACTACATGACCCAAGCTGCCAAGGAGGTAGGCCTCGACTATCAATTTGACCAAGCTATTCCGGCCAATACTTTCCTGGCCCACCAGCTCATCCATTTCGGTGCCCACCAGGGCCGGCAGGCTGCCACCAAGGAGCGCCTAATGGCCGCCTACTACCTCGAAGGCCAAAACCTGAACGACCCCGAAACGCTGGTGCGCCTAGGGGCTGAAGTGGACCTCGACGCCGCGGCGGCGCGCCAGGCTTTGGCGGCTGGCACCTACGCCAATGAGGTGCGCCGCGACGAGTACGAGGCCCAGCAAATTGGCGTGCAGGGCGTGCCCTTCTTCGTGTTCGACGACAAGTATGCCGTGTCGGGCGCGCAGCCCAGCGAGGTATTTGCCGAGGTGCTGGCCAAGGTATGGGCCGAAGAGCACCCTAGGGCCCGCCCCGCCCTAATAGCCGATGGTGATAGCTGCGACATGGACGGCGGCAATTGCTAAATTACTGCCGAGCAAAAGCAAGCAGGCGGTCATGCTCACTTGGCGTCCGCCTGCTTGGCGCGCCACTAAACAGCCAGCAGCCTTAGGGCCGTAAAAAACCGGGCGGCCCGCGCACGCCGCGCGCCAACCAGCCGTTCTTTCATAGCTTCGCCATGCCGTTGGGCGTATGCTTGCGGCTGGCAGTTGGGCCCACCCTTTTTAGTTATGTATGCGGAAGTTTTTTGGTGCCGGCCCGGCGGGCTGGCGGTTTGGCGGACTAGCCGCGGTTGGGCTGGCTAGCCTGGGGCTGGCCGCGTTTCGGGGGCCGCTGCTCGACAACCCGGTGCAGCTCATTGCCCAGAAGCTAAACGCGTACTACTCGCTTACGCAGCCCGAAAAAGTGTATTTGAGCTTCGACCGCCCCGCCTACGGCACCGGCGAAACGGTGTGGTTCAGCGCCTTTGTGGTTGATGCCCTGCGCCACCAGCGCGATACCCTCAGCAAGGTGCTGCACGTGGAGCTGCTCTCGCCCGAGCGGCGGGTGGTGGTGCGCCGCACCCTGCGCGTAGTCAACGGCCTGAGCGCGGGCGACATTGAGCTGACTGACTCGCTGCAGGCCGGCACCTACCTGCTGCGCGCCTACACCAGCTGGATGCTTAATGGCAACCCCAACTTCGTATTCCAGAAGCGCCTGCAGGTGTGGCCCGCCTCGCCCGACCAAACCGACCAGACCAGCGCGCCCCTCAGCCCCGGCCCTAGGGCCGGCGCGGCCGTCAAGGCCGCCCCCAGGCCCGACGTGCAGTTCTTCCCCGAGGGCGGCACCTTTGTGGCGGGCTTGCCGGCGGTGGTGGGCTTCAAGGCCCAGCTAGCCACCGGCCGCAGCGTCGAGATAAGCGGGCAGCTGCTGGATGCCCAGGGCAAGGCCGTGGGCGCGCCCTTCGGCAGCCAGCACGCGGGCATGGGGCACTTGAGCTTGGTGCCCGCCGCTGGCCAGGCGTACCACGCCCGCGTGAAGCTGCCCGACGGCGGCACCGCCGACTACCCACTGCCCGCCACCCAGGCCGGCGGCTACGCCCTGCGCGTGCAGGATGCGGGCCCCGACCTCGTGATTGAGGCGCGCTACAAAGGGACGGCGGGCGCGCCCGCGCCCGGCCCGGTGGCGCTGGTAAGTGAGGTGCGCGGCTTTTTGGTGGGCCTGGCCCCTAGGCCCATCACCCCCGACGGGGCACCCGTGACTTGGAAGGTGGCCAAAAACCGCTACCCCAACGGCATTGCGCACTTCACGCTCTTCGACGCGGCCAACGTGGCCCAGGCCGAGCGGCTGGCTTTCGTGCAAAACGGGCCAGCCGGCCTGCGCGTCACCATCACCCCCGACCGTGCCTCCTACGCCCCCCACCAGCAAGTGCGCCTGAAAGTGCAGGCTGCCGATGCCGCCGGCCAGCCCGTAGCCACCCACCTGGCCTTGAGCGTGGCCGAGGCCGGGGCCGCCACCCTCGACCCCCAAAGCGGCTCCATCGTGTCGAACCTGCTGCTGACCTCCGACCTGGCGGGCTACGTCGAAAACCCCGATTATTACTTCCAGGGCCAGTCGGCCGCTACCGCCCAGGCCCTCGACAACTTGCTGCTAACCCAGGGCTGGCGGCGCTTTGTGTGGAAGGAGGTGCTGAGCGACGCCCCACCCACGCTGGTGTACGCCAGCGAAAAAAACCTGACGCTATCGGGCACCATTACGGGCATGGGCTCGCGGCCGCTGCCGGGCAGCCAACTCACGTTCATCCAAACCAAGCCGGCGCACAACTTCCTTACCACCACCACTGGCGCCACCGGACGCTTCAGCTTTTCGGGCTTCTCGGGCCAGGACACGTCGGTGGTGACGCTGCAGGCGCGGCGCGGGGCAGGGGGCGGCAGCAACGTCACCATCCGGCCCGATGTGGGGCCTAGCGTGGTGGGCCCGCCCTTGCCGCTGCTGCCCGCGCCGGCCACTACGCCCGGCGTGGCCGACTACCTGCGCCGCAGCCGCCAGCAGCAGGTGCAGGAGCGCCAGCTACTGCCCGACGGCGGCATCTCGCGCAATATCCAGCTCGGCAACGTGGCCGTGACGGCTAAGAAACTGCAGGTGCCCGCCGACGACTCGCGCCGTCTTTACCCCGGCGTGGTGGCCAATACCATCATCGACTTTGCCAATATGCCGTCGGCGCAGTCGGGCATTCCCATCTTTTCGCTGCTGCAGGGCCGGGTGGCAGGCCTGGCCATCAGCGGCACGCCGCCCAACCAAACCATTTCCATCCGCAACCAGCCTACTTCGCTGTTTTTGCTCGACGGCATGCGGGTCGATGCCGATGCCATTAACACCATCCAGTCGAACGACGTGGAAGCGGTGGAAGTGTTTAAGGGCACCGAGGCGGCCATTTTTGGGGCCAACTCGGGCGGGGGCGTCATTGCCGTGTACACCAAGCGCGGCAACAAAAACTACCACGATAAAAGCACCACGCCCACGCCCGGCCTGGTCACCGTGAAGCTGCCCGGCTTTTACCAAACCCGCGAGTTTTATATGCCCCGCTACGGCGCGCCCGTGATGAACGCGCCTACCTCCGACCCGCGCCGCCTCACCATCTTCTGGAACCCCGAGGTAGCCACCGACGCCAGCGGCACCACCGACGTGTACTTCTTTACGGCCGACGGCAGCGGCAATTTCCAGGTCACCGTGGAGGGCCTGAGCCTAGCCGGCGACCCTGGCCGTGGCACCCAGCAGCTGTACGTAGCGCCGAAATAGCCCCTAGGGCCCACTGCACCAAAAAGCCCGCCCTGCGCGATGCAGGGCGGGCTTTTTGGTGGATAACAACGACTAGCTGGCGGCCCGAAACACCTGGTCTTCGAGGCGCTGGATGCGCGGCTCCTGGCCTTCGAGCGCCGGAAAGCGCCGGGCCAGCTCCGCCACCGTATCGGCATCCAGGCGCATAAGCTGCATCAGTTGCAGTTGGGTTTGCACGGTGCTGTCGAGGCGCGTATCGGTCGTTTGCTGGCGCTGCAGCAGGATGCGTAGGCCCTCTACGGCCGCGTCGGAGCGCTGGCCCACCCGCGTTAGCTCGGCCAGCATAGCATCTTGCCGCCGCTCGGTTTCGGTGTGGCGGGCTTCCGAGAGCTTTAGAATGGTAACCACATCGCCTATCTGCTCGCCGATGGCATCCAGGCGCAGCTCCTGGCGCTGCAAGCTATCTGTGTGACTACTGAGTATGCCGGTGTGGCTGTTGAGTATGCCGGTGTGGCCGTTCAGCACGTCCGTGTGGCCGTTCAGCAGCTCACCTAGGCTGTTGATGGCTTCTCTATGCTCCTTAAGAGTGCGCAGAATGCGCTCCAGCTGTTCACTCTGCTGGTCTTGCTTGCGCAGCAAATCCACCAGCATACTTTCTATCTGGTCGAAACGTTTTTGGTTATCCATGTTTGTGCGTTTTTTTCGCTAAGATACCCCTAGGCCGCTACTGCCTCCTCGGCGCCCAGCTCGGCCAGTAAGCGGCGCGCTTTGTCTACGCTCGTGATGCTGTCGATGGTGATTTGCAGCTTGTCTTTCTGCTCCTTCATGCGGGCCGTGCGCGGGTGGATTTGCACAAAGTTGAGGATGCGCCCAAAGCCCTCACCCTGGAAATAAGCCTCGCGGCCCGGCCCGGCGGGCAGGTAGGCGCGCAGCGTATCGCGCTTCAGTGTCAACTTCTCGAAGCCCAGGTGGCTGGCCTGCCAGCGCAGCTTCACAATATCGACCAGCTGCTGCACCGGTTCGGGCAGCGGGCCGAAGCGGTCGGTCATGCTGGCTACTAGCTTCTCCAACTCAGCAGGCTTCTGGGCGCGGTCGAGCTTGGCGTAGAATTGCAAGCGCTCTGACACGTTGCTTACATACGTATCTGGTATCAAGACCGAAAGGTCGGTTTCCATCTGGCACTCTAGGTTGGCGAGCGCACCCGCCGCCCGTTGCAGCGCCTGCTGGCTGGTGCCCCCTAGGCCCTCGCCCAAGAAAAGGTCCTTAAACTCGGTTTCCTTTAATTCCTGCACTGCCTCGTCCAGCACCTGGTGGTAGGCCTCGTAGCCTAGGTCGTTGATGAAGCCCGACTGCTCGCCGCCCAGCAAGTTGCCGGCACCCCGAATGTCGAGGTCGCGCATGGCCACGTTGAAGCCGGCCCCTAGGTCCGAAAACTCCTCCAAGGTGCTCAGGCGCTTGCGCGCATCGGAGGGCAGGCCGGCCACGGGCGGCGTTAGCAGGTAGCAATAGGCCTTGCGGTTCGAGCGGCCCACGCGGCCCCGCATCTGGTGCAGGTCCGAGAGGCCCGCCATGTGCGCCCGGTTGATGATGATGGTGTTTGCGTTGGCAATGTCGAGCCCGCTCTCGATGATGTTGGTGCTCACCAGCACGTCGTATTCGCCCTCCACAAACTTCATCATGCGCTTTTCCAGCTCCGAGCCTTCCATTTGGCCGTGGGCCACGGCCACGCGGGCGTTGGGCACGAGGCGCAGAATAGTGGCTGCCATTTCCACAATGTCGCTGATGCGGTTGTGCACGAAAAATACCTGCCCACCGCGCTTCAGCTCCCGCGCCACCGCATCCCGAATCAGGATTTCGTCAAACACGTGCAGCTCGGTTTGCACCGGCTGGCGGTTGGGCGGCGGCGTGGCAATCACGCTCAAGTCGCGGGCGCCCATCAGCGAAAAGTGCAGGGTGCGCGGTATCGGCGTGGCCGAAAGCGTGAGCGTATCCACGTTCACCTTCAGCTCCTTGAGCTTATCCTTGGTTTTCACCCCAAACTTCTGCTCCTCGTCGATAATGAGCAGCCCTAGGTCCTTAAACTTGATGTTCTTATTGGTCAGCGCGTGGGTGCCAATCAGGATGTCGGTTTTGCCGGCGGCCACGCGCGCGGTGGTTTCCTTGATTTGCTTGGCGGTTTTGAAGCGGTTGATAAACTCCACTGTCACCGGCAGGTTGGCCAGCCGGTCCCGAAAGGTTTTGTAGTGCTGCATGGCCAAAATGGTGGTAGGCACCAGCACGGCCACCTGCTTGCCGCCCGCCGCCGCCTTAAACGCCGCCCGAATGGCCACCTCCGTCTTGCCAAAGCCCACGTCGCCGCACACCAGCCGGTCCATCGGGTGGGGCTGCTGCATGTCATGCTTCACGTCCTCGGTAGCCTTGGCCTGGTCGGGCGTGTCCTCCCAAATAAAGCTCGATTCTAGCTCGGCCTGCATAAAATCGTCCTTCGGAAACGCAAAGCCCGGCGCCTGCTTGCGCTTGGCATACAGCCGGATAAGGTCGGCGGCAATGTCCTTGACCTTTTTCTTAATCGACTTTTTCTTGTTCTCCCACTCCGGCGAGCCCAGCTTGCTCATGGTGGGCGGCGCGCCCTCGGCGCCGCTGTACTTGGCAATCTTATGCAGCGCGTGGATGCTCACCGTCAGCACGTCGTCGTCGCGGTAAATCAGGCGGATGGCTTCCTGCACCTGCCCGTTGAGGTCAATTTGCGTCAGCCCCGCAAAGCGCGCAATGCCGTAGTCCTGGTGCGTCACGTAGTCGCCGGGCTGCAGGGTTTTCAGCTCGCGCAGGGTCAGGGCTTTTTTCTTCGAGAACTTGCGGGTTTCCTGGGCCCGGTAGTAGCGCTCAAACAGCTGATGGTCAGTGTACACCGCCAGGCCCAGCTGCTCATCCACGTAGCCCTCGCGCAGGGCAATGAGCAGGTGCTGAAACTGCACGTTGGGGTCTAGCTCGTCAAAAATCGTGCGCAGCCGGTCGGCCTGCCGCACCGAGTCGGCGGCGATGATAGTAGTAAAATCCCGCGTCTTATTCTCCCGAATGTTCTTCAGCAGCCGCTCAAAGTCCTTGTTGAAGCTCGGCTGAGGCTTGGCCGTAAACTGCAGCTCTTGGGCGTTGCGGAAGTGAAATCGCTTGCCAAACTCCACTACCGCAAACTCGTCCAGGCACTTTTTGAGACCCTTGCCGGCCTCAAACAAGTCGGCGGGGCGCGACACAATCTGCATGCCGCCGGCCTCATCCAGCACCTTCTGGAAATTGCTTTCCGCCTTGTCAAACAAGTTGGTTACCACGTCTAGTACCTGGCGCAGGTCCTTCACCCACAAGCAAGTAGTGCGCGGCAAAAACTCCAAAAACGACTCGCGCCGCTCTTGCAGCAGCTTGGTTTGCACATTGGGAATAATGCTCACGCTCGGGCGCGGCTCTACCGAAAGCTGGGTTTCGGGATTGAACGTGCGAATGCTTTCAATCTCGTCGCCAAACAGCTCCAGCCGGTAGGGCAGTTCGTTGGCGTAGCTGAACACATCCACAATGCCGCCGCGCACCGCGTATTGCCCCGCCTCATACACAAAATCACTCTTTTCGAAGTCGTACTGCCCTAGCAGCTCCCCCAGGAAATTCACGTCGAGTTTGTCGCCTACCTTAGCCGAAAACGTGTTTTGCACCAGGCTTTGGCGATTTATCACCTTCTCGCTCAGCGCCTCGGGGTAGGTTACTACCAGCGGCGCGACCCCTAGGGCAGCTACCTCGGCGCGGCGGCTGGCGTTCACTTGGTTCAGCACCTCAGCCCGCATCAGCACGTTGGCGTTCTCGGTTTCGTCGAACTCGTAGGGCCGCTTGTAGGAGCTAGGAAACAGCAGCGCCTCGGGTCCCTCGGGCAGCAAGTGGCGCAGGTCGGCCATGAAGAGGGCCGCCTCGTCGCGGTCGTGCAGCACAAACACGTTGGGGTGCTGGGGGTGTAGGGCGGCGGCGGCCACTACGGCGTCTTGGCTGCCCACCAGCCCGCGCAAGTGTAGGCGTAGCTCGCCGCCCTGGGCGGCTTCGTCGGCCGGGCGGCTGGCGTCGGCGGGCTGGGCGGCGGCCAGCAGGCGGGCAGCCAGGGTTTGCACTTCGGGCTCTAGGCGATATAAACGCAGAAAATCAGCTACTTGCACAAGCGATTGGGTATCGGTCAGCTAAAAAACAGCCAGCCCGGCCGGGAGATGATTCCGGTCGGGCTAGGCGCTAAACCCATACAGTATCGGCGGGGCGAAGGTTTCCGGGGCGTAGCTTAGGTTAGGTTTTTGAGCAGCTTTCATTCAGGAACCACGCCAAAAGCCAAGTGCTAACTGAGGCATTCTAAGCAGTAGTTCGGTCCGAGTCGGTGCCGGGCTACGGCTTCGGGTTGTGTCTAATGCGGTAGCTGCCCGTTGGGCCACACGCTTCGCCTCCCCCATCGAGTAACCCATGCCGCCGCTGCTGAGTAACTAGCTGCTAGCTGTAGGGAGAACGTATATTTAGGCGCTAAAACTTGCAACCTATGAATCCGCGTGACCTGCCCGAAGTAGTCTCCGAGCTAATTATTGAGCTGCACGAGGTACGCTCGGAGCTGCGCGCCTTGCGTGAGGATATGCAAACTATGCCCGACCGCATTGGCGCAGCTATGTTTAAATTGCTGGAGCCTTTCCTAAACCGGCTGCTCGACCATGCCGACCAGCTTAAGAGCCACGAAAACCGGCTCAATAACTTGGAGAGGCCCCAGTAAGTTGCGCGGTTCGGCTCACTTGGCTATTGGCCTCATTACGGGCGTGGCGGTAGCAGGGCTAGTGCCCGGCGTACCGTTCTCGCTGCCCGGCATTGCACTGGCCGGCTTCTCGGCCCTGGCCCCCGACCTCGACCACCCCGAAAGCCGCCTCACGCAGCGGCTCGCCTTTTCGCAGGGCTACGTGCGCTGGGCCTTCGGCCTCACGGGCCTCGGGCTGGCCGCCTACACCTACTTCTTGCTAAAGCCGGGAGCCGACCAGCGCCTGAGCTACGTGGCAGCCCTGGCCTTTGGGCTGGTGGGCGTGGCCCTGCAGGGCGGCTCGGCCCGCAAGCTGGCGCTGCTCTTTACGGGGCTGGGCACGGTGCTGTCGGGCCTTTACGCGCAGGCGCTGTGGCTTAGTTTATTGGGCACATTTGTGTCGCTGGCGCCGTTTACCACGCACCGCTCCTGGACGCACACCATCTGGGCCACCGGGCTCTGGACGTACATCGGCTACCTGGCCAACCGCGACTTGGGCTGGCACGGCGTGGCGCACTACGCAGGAGCCGGCTACGCCTCGCATTTGGTGGCCGACACGCTCACCAAATCGGGGGTGCGCTGGCTGCTGCCGCTCACCAACTTCTCATTCAAGATTCCGCTGCTTAGCACGGGCTCTAAGCTGGGCAATGTGGTGGAGGCCAGCATTTGCCTGGCTTACGGACTGCTGGTGCTGGGGCTGGTGATTGGCCGCGCTAGCCTAAGGTTTTGAAATGAAGGGGTTGCGTATTCGCTTGCCGGGCCTTAGCTTCGCAGCGAAGCAAGAGTATGTGTGCGGGGGAAGTATACTAGCGTGACCTATAACTAACTATAAACAACGCCTGGTCTGCTGCCCGGTTACCCCTTTTTTGCTGGCCCCTACCCTTGTGCGCCCCCGCAACCGGTGCGGGCTGGCGCTTTGCTATATGCTACCATCCGGCCTTTACCTCCTCCTCCCCCACTCTTTAACATTACCGCATTTATGAACCAGATGAATAGCCCGCTTATCCGGGTCGGCGTATTTTACGACGGCAACTATTTTCTGAAAATCAGTGATTATTATTATTTCCAGCACGAGCGGAAGGCCCGCATCAGCCTCGAAGGGCTGCACGAATTTATCCGCCACCAAGTGGCCGAAGAAGAAGACGTTGACGTGCGCCTGGCGCAAATCACTACTTCCCACTTCTTCCGGGGCCGCCTCTCGGCCACCGAGGCCCGCGATAAAGACCGCCTCTTCCACGACCGCCTGCTCGACGATATCCTGATGAACCTAGGGGTGTGCACGCACTACATGCCCCTAAAAACCCGCGACGGCCGCCTGCAGGAAAAAGGCATCGACGTGTGGCTGAGCCTCGAAGCCCTGGAAATGGCCCTGCACAAAACCCTCGACGTGGTAGTGCTTATCGCCGGCGACTCGGACTACGTGCCCCTCATTCGCAAGCTCAACACCGTGGGCACCCGCGTGATGCTGCTCAACTGGGATTTCAAGTACGAAGATTTTAAGGGCGAAACCCGCGTGACGCGCGCCTCGCAGCACTTGCTGGAGCAGGCCACCTACCCCGTGGCCATGCACGCCGTGATTGACCGCGGCCTGCAGGAGCAAGACGAAGTGGTGGAAAACATGTTTGTGAGCCAGGGCGAGCCGGCGGCCTTTGCGCCTGGGCCCAGCAGCCCCGGTAATTTTGCCGCCCCGGCCACCGCCGCGCCAGCCGCGGGCCTAGGAGCACCCCGCCTTACCCGGCCCACCGGCCCCACGGCAGCTGGGCCGGTTGGCACCATCGGCATTAGCACCATCAAGAACCTGAAAAACGGTTTTGGTTTCGTAATAATGCCCCCCAACAATCTGTTCTTCAGCTACGCTGACCTGGCCGAAGGCGACTTCAACGACCTGCGAGAGGGCGACTGGGTAGAGTTTACGGTGGGCCGCAACCACCGCGACGAAGACTGCGCCCGCAACGTGCGCAAAGTAGTCGCCCCCAGCATGGGCGAAGATGGCGAAGGCGACGGCGAAGACTACGAGGCGAGCAATGTGGATACTCACTCGATGGGTGCCGTGCTTTAAAGGAGTAAGTGAATAAATGAGTAGGGGCGCTGC
>JBPBPH010000079.1:0-120724 GCA_050954355.1 Janthinobacterium lividum | reverse complement strand
TGGCCGACGGCATCTACTACTACCTGGCCGAGGTGCAGTTTGCTGACTCCAACAGCACCAAGCGCGTGTATAAGGGCTGGGTCGAGATTATTCGCTAGCCCTAGGCCTACCTCAGTTGCAAAAGCCACCCCAGCCCTGGGGTGGCTTTTTTGCCGTTATTTTGCCCGGCCCGCAGCGGTTGCGGGCCGCGCTAAGCAGTTATTTTGACGCCCTCCCACCCTTCCACTACTACCACCACTACGGCCCTGGTTTTTCCGGGTCAGGGCTCGCAGTTTCCGGGCATGGCCCGCGAGCTGCACGCGCAGAGCGAAGCCGCCCGCGCCTTGCTGCTGCAAGCCAACGACATTCTGGGCTTCGACCTGACCAAAATCATGTTTGAGGGCAGCGAGGACGATTTACGCCGCACCGACGTGACCCAGCCGGCGGTGTTTGTGCACTCGGTGGCGCAGTTCATGGCCCAGCCCGACCTGCGGCCCAGCATGGTAGCCGGCCACTCGCTGGGCGAGTTCTCGGCGCTGGTGGCAGCGGGAGTGCTTTCCTTTGCCGAGGCGCTGCCCCTAGTGGCCCAGCGCGCCCAGGCCATGCAAGCCGCCTGCCAGGAGCAGCCCGGCACCATGGCCGCCATCCTCGGCCTCTCGGACGAGGCCGTGGAGCAGGGCTGCCAGCAAATAGCCGCCGCGGGCGACGTGGTGGTGGCAGCCAATTACAACTGCCCGGGCCAGCTGGTGATTTCGGGCTCGGCAGCCGGCGTGGCTAAGGCCTGCGAAGTGCTGAAAGCCGCCGGCGCCAAGCGCGCCCTGCCGCTGCCAGTGGGCGGCGCCTTCCACTCGCCCCTCATGCAGTCGGCCCAGGCGGCGCTGGCCGAAGCCATCGAAAAAACCACTTTCCGGCCCGCCCAATGCCCGGTGTATCAGAACGTAGACGCCGCGCCGCACCGCGACCCAGCCGAAATCAAAGCCAACCTGCTGGCTCAGCTCACCGCCCCCGTGCGCTGGACGCAGAGCGTGCAGGCTATGTTCCGCGACGGCGCCACCACCTTTCTGGAATGTGGCCCTGGTAAGGTGCTGCAGGGGCTGGTCAAGAAGATTGAGCCGGCCGCCACGGCGGGCTCAGTGACCTAGGCCACGAGGTAGGAACAATTTACAACTTGTAAAAACCCGTCCTGCTGAGCGCAGCCGAAGCAGGACGTTCTACCAACACCTGAGTACACCTTATATCTAAATGAAGGCCCGCCGGCTAGCGTGCGGCCGTTAGGGGTTCGGCGGGTATTAGCGGCTCGGCCACGCCGTCGAGCCAGCGCCAGGCGGGCAAGGTATCGGGGCACTCTTGCAGCAGCGTGGCAATGGTTTGGCCCAGCTGGGGGTGGCGCAGGTGCGGGGCTATTTCGGCCAGCGGCAGCAGGGCAAAGCGTCGGTCAGGCAGGGCCGGGTGGGGCACCGTCAGGAAAGGCGTTTGCATGATGGTAGCGCCGAAAAGCAGCACATCCACATCGAGCGAGCGGGCGCCCCAGCGCTCCAGGCGCACGCGGCCCTGCTGCTGCTCGGCGGCCAGGCATACGGCCAGCAGCGCCTGGGCCGGCAGGTAAGTCTCGAAAGCCAGCACCTGGTTGAGAAAAGCGGGCTGGTTTTCGGTGCCCCAGGCGGCCGTTTCGTAAATGGCCGACTCGGTTATTAGGTCGCCGGCGGTGGCCAGCAGGTGCTGGCGGCCCGCCGCCAAGTGCGCGGCGCGGTCGCCAAGGTTGCTGCCCAGCAGCAAGTAAGCTAGGGTTGATGACATAGCCAAGAAGGAAAAGAGTGGGGGAATAATCAACGTAACCTGCGGCGCCAAGTACCAGCCGGTTAACTGGCACCCAAGCCCTAGGGTAGCTTAGCGCAAAAAGCCTTAGTAAACGTGGCATCACCTACCTAGTAGCCAGTACTATGGCAGCAATCGCTCAGGCCAGGCCAGCAAAAAATGCCGCCGTGCGCTCGGCCGCGGCGCGGGCCGGGGCGGGTGGCTGCGCCGCCAGCCAGGGGTGCGCGCCACCAAAGTTATGAGGCGCGTCGCTCAGGACGAGTAGTTCGGCGTCAGGCTTTTGATTTTTAAGCTGATACGCAGCCGCTAGGGGTACTGTTTCATCGAACTCGCCGTGCACCAGCAACAGCGGCTGGTGCAGGCTGGGCAGCCGGGCGGGTAGGTCGAGGCGGGGCAGGTGGGCGAAGTAGTTTTCGGCCAGCTGGTAATACAGCGGTAGCTGCTGGCCGGTGCGCACGTTGGGCACGTGCAGCACCCCCGTGCGCTGCCACTCGGCCAGCACCGCGGCGGGCCAGCGCGGATGCAGGTCGGCCACGGCGGCCCAGGTAGCCACGGCCCGCACCCTAGGGTCTTCGCTGGCCTTGAGCAGCACCAGAGCCCCGCCGCGGCTATGGCCAATAAGGTAGAGGCGCTCCAGGTTGAGCAGGGTGGGGGGCAGGGGCGTGGCGCCCGGCGCGTGCAGGGCGTCGAGCAGCGTGCCCAAATCGTCGAGCTCCAGGCAAAAATTGTTGCGGCCAAAGGCTTCCAGGTCCTCCAAGTCGCCGGTGCCGCCCACTACTACGCCGTTGTGCGAGAGGTTGAGCTTGATGAATACGAAGCCCTGCTCAGCGAAGAAATCGGCCAGCAGCCCGAAGTGCCCCCAGTCCTTAAACCCCTTGAAGCCGTGCAGGAAAACCACCACTGGCTGGCGCTGGCCGGTGGCCTGGTAGGTAGCATCGGCGGCAAAGGGCCGGCCGTGAACGGGGCCGATGAGCGTAAACTCCACGTGAGTAATCATGCGAGCAAAGTAAGGCAAGGCGGGTAGCAAGGGGGTGGGCAGCCCTAGGCCCCTAGGCCCCGGTTAACGCCGTACCGGCCGGCTGCCGTATCATTGCGCCAGTTTTCTTGCCCGCATGGCTTCTTCCCTCGACCGCATTCAGGCCCCCATTGCCACCGAAATGGCCGAGTTCGAGGACAAGTTCCGGCAGTCGATGCAAACCAAGGTGCTGCTGCTCGACAAGATTATGGGCTACATCGTGCGGCGCAAGGGCAAGCAGGTGCGGCCCATGTTCGTGTTTCTCACGGCCCGCGCCACCGCCCAAAATCCCGCCGCCCCGCTGCCCGAGGCCGTGTTTCGGGGCGCTGCCCTCATCGAGTTGCTGCACACGGCCACGCTGGTGCACGACGATGTGGTAGACGAAAGCAACTACCGCCGAGGTTTCTTTTCGATTAACGCGCTTTGGAAGAACAAGATAGCCGTGCTAGTGGGCGACTACCTGCTGAGCCGCGGCCTGCAGCTGGCGCTGGAAAACGACGACTTCGACCTGCTCAAAATCGTGAACCGCGCCGTGCGTGAGCTCAGCGAAGGCGAGCTGCTGCAAATTGAGAAAGCCCGCCGCCTCGACATCACCGAGGACGTGTACTTCGACATCATTCGCCAGAAAACCGCCTCGCTCATCGCTTCCTGCACCGCCGTGGGCGCTGCCGCCAGCGGGGCCGACCGCGCCACCGTGGAGCGCGCCCGTCTGTTTGGCGAAAAAGTAGGCATGGCCTTCCAAATAAAAGATGACCTATTCGACTACGGCACTGCCGAAATTGGCAAGCCGGTGGGCATCGACATCAAAGAAAAGAAGATGACGCTGCCGCTCATTTATTCTTTGCAGCAAGCCAGCTGGCTCGAAAAGCGCCGCGTCATCTTCAACGTGAAAAACAACGCCGGCCACCGCGACCGGGTGCAGCAGGTCATTGCGTTCGTTAAGGAATCGGGCGGCCTTGACTACGCCATCCAGGCCATGTACCGCTTTCGCGACGAAGCTCTCACCATTCTGCACGAGTTTCCCGAGTCGGCAGCCCGCCACTCGCTGGAGGCACTAATAAACTACACCGTCGAGCGCGAGAAGTAAGGTAACTTCTTGTGGAAAAGCGTCATGCTGAACGCAGCCGAAGCATCTCTAGCGCGTGAGTAATCCTATACGTCAGGGTTTAGTTACGCGGTAGAGATGCTTCGGCTGCGCTCAGCATGACGTTCTTTATTGCTTATGCCCTGACCAGCAGCCACGGGTCCAAACACAGCGCCGCCCAGTAGTCCCGCTCGCTAGGGGGCGCTACGCCCGGAAAGTCGCCCCAGCGGCCCTGCAGGTCGGTGATGAGCTGGAAGTGCAGGTGCGGGGGCCAGTCGCCGTTTTCGGGGTAGGGGCCTACGTGGGCGAATACCTCGCCGGCCTTTAGGCGCTGGCCGGGGGCTAGGGGCGGCAAGTCGGGGCAACTCAGGTGGCCGTAGAGGCTGAAAAACGCCTGGCCTTCCAGTTCATGTTCCAGAATGACGGTGGGGCCATAGTCGCCGAAGTTATTGTTGTCGGCCAGGCTGTGCATAATACCGGGCAGCGGCGCGGCTATGGGCGTGCCGGCGGGCACCCACACGTCGAGGCCCAGGTGCAGGGAGCGCGGTTCGGTGGCGGCGTCGAAATGCGGGCTGCGGCGGTAGATAACGCGGTTTTCGAGGTAGCCGCCTACGCCGGTGGTGGCGTGCTGCTCGGCCAGCATAGCCTGCACCACGCCCGCAAACGCGGCCGTGTCGCGCAGCTGCTCGGGATGGGCTAGGCGGGGGTTGGCGGCCGTAAAATCGAGGTGGGCCACGCCGGGGCCGGCGAGCGGCCGGCCCGGCAGCAGCGGGGCCAGGGCAGCCCGGTGCCGGGCCAGCAGGGTAGAAAATTCGGGCATCAGGGAACGAAGCTAGGGCCAGCGAGTTAAAAGCCCTTAGGGCCCAAAGCCGCCGCCAGCGTTACCGTACCTTTGCGCAGCCGCGGGGTGGCCCTAGGGCCCTTGGCTAGCCCAGCAGCCCCAGGGCCGAGCGGCACCAGCGGTGCTAGTGGCTAGGCCGCGGGCCAACTCAATCATTCTCTATTCTGCCTTCTACCAGTTAGTTCTAGTTATGTCGTCGTACCTGACGCTGCAAGTCGTTGCGCTTACCCAGGAAACCCCTGATACCGTTACCATTCACCTCGAGCGGCCCGACCGGCAGCCCGTAGCCAGCCAGCCGGGGCAGTTCCTGACGCTGCTGGTGCCCTGCGGCCCGGCTGGTGGCCGGCCCGAGCGCCGTGCCTACTCGCTCAGCAGCACGCCCGCCGAGGCCCCGCGCCTGTCCGTTACCGTAAAGCGGGTGTTGGGCGGTTTGGTTAGCAATTATTTGTTTGATAACGTGCAAGTTGGGCAGCAATACGAGGTGCTGCCGCCGCTCGGCAACTTCGTGGTGAAGCCCAGCCCCGGCGCGGCGCGCTCGCTGGTGCTCATCGGGGCCGGCTCGGGCATCACGCCGCTCATGAGCATGCTCAAGGCCGTGCTGGCCCAGGAGCCCCGCAGCCACGTGCTGCTTATTTACGGCAACCGCAACGAGAATACGGTCATTTTCAAGCAGCAGCTCGCCGCCTTGGAGGCCGGCAGCGGCGGCCGCCTGCAGGTAGAGTACGTGTATAGCCAGCCCCTAGGGGCCGCCGGCGCCCACCAGCACACCGGCCGCCTCAACCGCACCACGCTGCTGCGCGTGCTGGAGCACCGCCACCAGTTTCCGGCTCCGCAGGCCGAGTACTATATCTGCGGGCCCGAAGGGCTGATGACCGAAACCCAGGCCGCCCTGGAGCTGCTCAACGTGCCCGCCGGCCGCATTCGGCGCGAGAGCTTCGTGGCTGCTGCCGACGTGGCCGAGGCCGGCGACCAGCACGGTGATGCCCTGGCCGGCGGCGCCGATGGCACCGTCAAAACCCGCTCGGTGAAGGTGCAATACGAGGGCAGCGACTACGTTTTTGAGGTTCCCCCGAGCAAAACAATTCTCGACGCGGCCCTCGACCTCGATATCGACCTGCCCTACTCGTGCCAGGCGGGCTTGTGCACCGCCTGCCGCGGCAAGTGCCTAAGCGGCAAGGTGCACCTCGACGAGCGCGAAGGCCTTTCGGATGCCGAGCTGGCCAAGGGCTACGTGCTCACGTGCGTGGCCCACCCGCTGACCGCCGATGTAGTGATTGAAATAGGTTGAGCTTCAGTAAATTGCCGGAAATTTGCTGAATGAGCCAAGCTTTCAGTAAACTGGGCTTGTTACCTGCTAGTACTAGTGCCGTAAATTGTAAGTTATGGTTTTCTCCGAGCTTGACGCCCCCCCCGCCTCGCTGGCCACCGATACCACCCGCGCGCCCCGCCACTACTTGCCCGAGGATTTTCGGGTAACTGACTGGGCGGCGCTGGAGCCTTTTTGCCAGGAGCTGCAGCACCGCGCCGTGCCCGATGCCGCCGCCCTGGAGCGCTGGCTACTCGACCGCTCGGAGCTGGAAGCAGCCCTGAGCGAGGACCTGGCCTGGCGCTACATCCGCATGACGTGCGACACTCAGGACGCCGCCCACGCCGAAGGGTTTCAGTTTTTTGTGCAGGAAATCGAGCCTCTGATGGCGCCCTACGACCACGCCCTCAACGAGAAGCTGCTGCGCTCGCCCTTCCTGGCCGGGCTCAACCCAAGCCGCTACGGCGTGTTTCTGCGCTCGGTGCGCCGAGCATCGGAAATCTACCGCGAGGAAAACATTGCCCTCAAAACCGATATTTCGACCAAGCAGCAGCAGTATGCGGCCACCGTGGGCGGCATGACCGTAACGCTCAACGGTGAGGAGCTGACGCTGCCCCGCGCCGCCGACTTGCTGAAAAGCCCCAGCCGCGCCGTGCGCGAGCAAGCTTGGCGTGCCGTGCAGGAGCGCCGCCAGCAAGACAGCCAGTCGCTCGACGAGCTGTATACCGAGCTGGTGCAGCTGCGCCACCAGGTGGCGCTGAACGCGGGCTTTGCCAACTTTCGCGACTACATGTTTGCTGCGCTCGGCCGCTTCGACTACACGGCCGAGGATTGCTTCGACTTTCACTCGGCCATTGGAGCCACGGTGGTAGGGCTGACGAGCGAGTTTGATCAGCAGCGCCGCCAGACCCTAGGGCTGGCCAGCCTGCGCCCCTGGGACCTCGACGTGGACCCCAGCGGCCAGCCGCCGCTGCACCCGTTCAGCACCGGCGCCGAGCTGCTGGAAAAAACGATAACCGTCTTTCAGCGCCTCGACCCTTTTTTGGGCGACTGCCTGGCCACCATGCGCCAAATGGGCCACCTCGACCTGGAGAGCCGCAAAGGCAAGGCCCCCGGCGGCTACAATTATCCGCTCGACGAAACGGGCGTGCCATTCATCTTCATGAACGCCACTAGCGGCCTGCGCGACGTGGTGACCATGTTGCACGAGGGCGGCCACGCCGTGCACTCCTTCCTCACGCGGCGCCTGCCCCTAGGGGCCGACAAGCACCCGCCGAGCGAGGTGGCCGAGCTGGCCTCGATGAGTATGGAGCTAATGAGCATGGACCACTGGGACGTGTTTTTCACGAACCTCGCCGACCTGCGCCGGGCCAAGCAGATTCACCTCGAAGGCGTGCTCGAAACCTTTCCTTGGGTGGCTACCATCGACAAGTTTCAGCACTGGGTGTACGAGCACCCTACCCACACCGAGGCCGAGCGCCACGCCCGCTGGACGCAGATTTTTCAGGAGTTCAACCAGCGCAGCGTGAACTGGCAAGGCCTGGAAGCCTACCTGCCCTACCTGTGGCAGAAGCAGTTGCACCTCTACGAAGTGCCTTTTTACTACATCGAGTACGCCATGGCCCAGCTCGGCGCCATCGCCGTGTGGCGCAACTTTCGGCAAGACCCCGCCGCGGCCCTGGCCAGCTACCAGCGGGCACTGGCCCTGGGCTATACCGTGCCCATTGGCGAGGTGTACGCGGCGGCCGGCATCCGCTTCGACTTCAGCACCGAGTATCTGCAGCAGCTAGCCGACTTCGTGCGCAGCGAGCTGGCGGCGCTGTAAATCACTAGGTAAAAGTTTAGAACGTCATGCTGACTATCCCCATCCTCAACGCCTCGCGGCACCCGCTGCCGGCCTACCAAACGGCGCAGTCGGCCGGCCTCGACTTGCGCGCCAACCTGCCGGGCAGCTCCGTCACCCTAGGGCCGCTCGAGCGGGCGCTCATTCCCACGGGCCTGAGTTTGGCGCTGCCTGCGGGCTACGAGGCGCAGGTGCGGCCCCGCAGCGGCCTGGCCTTCCAGCACGGCATTGGCATCGTCAACAGCCCCGGCACCATCGACGCCGACTACCGGGGCGAAATTAACGTGCTGCTGGTCAACCTTTCTAACCAGCCCTTTGAGGTGCAGGATGGCGAGCGCGTGGCCCAGCTGGTAGTAGCCCGCCACGAAACTATTGAGTGGGCGCCCGCCGAAACCCTGACTGAAACCGCTCGCGGCGCCGGCGGCTACGGCAGCACCGGGCGCTAGCCTCCCTAGGGGCCAGCCGCCCAAAAAGGCCGGGCCAGCCTCGCCAACGCGTCATTGCTAAGCAATGCGCTGGCAAGGCTGGCCCGGCTTGGTTAGGCTGCCGGGTAGTAAGCTTAGTGCTCGGTGGGCGCGTGGGTCTGGCCCTGGTGCTGGGCGATAATGAGCATGTTGCCGCCGGCCGAAGCTAGTTTCTGGCTCAGCTCGCGCAGCTTATCGCCCATGCCCGCGAAGCTGTGCAGGCCCAGGGCCGCCTGGCTGGTGAGATTGCCCAGGGTGATGAAGGCCTTGCCCATGGCGGCCGCGTCGTTGCGGTTAATGGCTTCGCCAAGGGCCTGCAGCTCCTCCGTGACGGGGCGCAGGGCGTTGCTGTTTTGGCCGTGCAGGGCATCGAGCCAAGCCTGCAGGTGCGGGCCGGCCGCGCTGTTGTCGCCCGTGAAGCCCAGGGCAATGTTATCGAATAGGAGGCGAATGTCGGATTCGGCTTGATTGAAGTAGTTCATAAAGACAAAGTAAGCGGTGCGCTGGCTAACGCGGAAGCCCGGCGCGCGGTTGTGGCTGCCGGGCGGCCCTAGGGAGTTGGCTTGCCGCCCCTACTTTCGCCCCATGAACCTCGTGACCCTAGCCGATATAGAGCAGGCCCGCGCGCGGCTGCGCGGGCTGGCTCGCATCACGCCGCTGCTGCCCTTCGAGCTGCCCGAGCTGCCGGGTGAAAGCGTGTACCTCAAGCCCGAAAGCTTGCAGCCCATCGGCTCCTTCAAAATTCGGGGGGCCGGCAACCGCCTGGTGGCGCTGCTGCCCGCCGAGCGCGCGCGCGGCGTGCTGGCCTACAGCAGCGGCAACCACGCGCAGGGCGTGGCCTACGCGGCGCGGCAGCTGGGGCTACGTGCCACCATCGTGATGCCCACCAACGCGCCCCAGGTGAAAATAGCCTCTACGAGGGCCCTAGGGGCCGAAGTAGTGCTCTACGACCCCGCCCACGAGAAGCGCGAAGAAGTAGCCGCCCGCCTGCTAGCCGCCGCGCCCGCCCCGCCGGTGCTGGTGCCGCCCTTCGACGATGTCTACGTGATTGCTGGCCAGGGCACGGTGGGCCTGGAGATATTCGAAGCCCTGCCCACGGTGGAGTTGGTGCTGGCCCCGGTGGGCGGCGGCGGCCTGCTGGGCGGCATGGCCGCCGCCCTCAAGCTGCTCAAGCCCAGCGTGAAAGTCATTGGCGTCGAGCCCGAACTGGCCGCCGATGCCCAGGCCTCGTACCGTAGCGGGCGGGTGGTAGAGTGGCCCGCCGCGCACACTAGTCGCACCCTGGCCGATGGCGTGCGCACGCTCTCCGTCAGCGAGTTGACCCTGGCCCACCTGCGCCAGTACGCCGACGACATCGTGACCGTGAGCGAGGCCGAGCTGCGCGCCGCCGCCCGCCGCCTGCTGCTGGAGGCGCGTCTGGTGGTGGAGCCTACGGCCGCGCTGCCGCTGGCGGCCCTGCTGCGCCACCGCGCCAGCCTGCCCCCCAGCCAGCACACCGTGCTGGTGCTCACCGGCGGCAATGCCGACCCCACTACCCTGGCTGAGCTGCTGCGCGGCGAATAAGCCAGCTATTGGAGTATGGACGGGGTCGTTCATCTTTGTGCCTGCTTTCTCCGGGCCAGCTTCTTGCCGCGCCACCGGCTAGGGCCCCAGCAACTAAATACCCCACTAGCAGTATTGCTAGCATCTTTCCCCAATTCCCAACCAAGCACCCTATGAAAATCATCGTTCCCATGGCGGGCATGGGCAAGCGCATGCGCCCCCACACGCTCACCGTGCCCAAGCCCCTGATTCCGATTGCCGGCAAGCCCATCGTGCAGCGCCTCGTGGAGGACATTGCCCGCGTGTGCGGCGAGCCGGTGGACGAGGTAGCCTTCATTATTGGGCGCTTCGGGTCGGCGGTCGAGAAAAGCCTGGTGGCCATTGCCGAGTCGGTAGGCGCGAAGGGTTCCATCTATTACCAAGACGAGCCCCTCGGGACTGCCCACGCCATTCTGTGCGCCCAGAACTCGCTGACGGGTCCGCTGGTGGTGGCCTTCGCCGATACGCTGTTCAAGGCTGATTTTAAGCTCGATAGCTCGGTGCCGGGCACTATCTGGGTGCAGCGCGTGGATGACCCTAGGCCCTTTGGCGTGGTGAAGCTCGACGATGCCGGCCAGATTACCGACTTCGTGGAAAAGCCCGAAACCTTCGTCTCGGACCTGGCCATCATCGGCATCTACTACTTCCAGGACGGCGCTTACCTGCGCGAGGAACTGCAGTATTTGCTCGACCACGACATCAAGGACAAGGGCGAGTACCAGCTCACCAACGCCCTGGAAAACATGAAAAACAAGGGCACCATCTTCGTGCCCGGCCAGGTAACCGAGTGGCTCGACTGCGGTAACAAAGACGCCACCGTGTACACCAACCAGCGCTACCTGGAGTACCTCCAGGAGCGCGGTGAGGAACTGGTGTCGGCGTCGCTGCGCCTGGAGCATTCGGTGCTCATCGAGCCGGTGTACGTGGGCGAGGGCGTCACCATCACCAACTCGGTAGTGGGGCCGCACGTGAGCATCAGCGCCGGCGTGCGCATCACCGATTCGCGCATTACCAACTCCATCGTGCAGGGCGCGGCCACCGTCAACAGCGCCAACATTACCAATTCGATGGTGGGCAACAGCGCCATCGTGAATGGCCACCCGCTGGATTTGAGCCTGGGCGATTTCAACGTGCTTAAGGTGTGATAAAACGGTCTTAACTTGCGTTAGCAGGCGGCGCGGCTCTTGGCGGGGCCGCGCCGCTTTTGCATTGAAGTAGATAGGCGGCGTGGTTGGTTACTTTCCTTAGGCTTTTTGCCTGGGTGAAGCCTAGGGATAAGGGCCAGCGCCGGGCGCCGGGTTGTTTTAACTATTTTTCGTGCGCCGGGCCACTGCTCGGCAAGCTGCTATGCGTAAGGTGCTATTAGGGATGTGGATGCTACTGGCCACGGCTGGCTGGGCCCAAACGGCCGGCCGGCCCGACACGGCCAGCGTGCCACGCAAGCCCGTGAAGCTGAGCCGCAAGGAGCGGCGCGAGCTGGCCCAAAAGGTTGCCTACGACGCCAAGAAAACGGCCGCCGCCGTGCTTTCACCCAAGGAGCGCGAGCTGGCCGAGGCGCTGTACGTGGACGGGGTGAAATATGTCATCTTGGAAGACTACACCAAGGCCCTGGAGCGCCTGCTGCGCGCCTACACCCTGATGCCCGAAAACGCGGCCGTGAACTACAAGCTGGCCGAGGCTAACCTGCTGAGCGGCAATTTGCGCGACGCCACCAACTACGCCGAGGCCGCCGTGCACCTCGACGGTAAAAACCCCTACTACTACCTGCTACTGGCTCAGGCCCAGGCCAGCCAGAAGCAGTACGACGCTGCCACCGCCACCTACGCCAGTTTGGTGCAGCAGGTGCCCAACTCGGGCAGCTATTTGTTTCAGCTGGCCGACCTCTACATCGCCCAAAACAAGCTGCCTGAGGCGCTGAGTACGCTCGACAAGGCCCAGGCGCAGTTTGGGGCGCTGGACGAGATTTCGTTTAAGAAGCAGCAGATATACCTGCGCCAGAACAACCTGCCCCTAGCCCTGAAGGAGGGCGAAAACCTGATTGCCTCGAATCCCACCGAGCCGCGCTACGTGCTGGCCCAGGCCGAGATGTACGCCGCCAACAACCGCCTGCCCGACGCCCAGCGCGCCGCCGAGCAGGCCCTGCGCCTCGACCCCCAGGCGCCGCAGGCCCACCTGGTGCTGGCCGACATCTACCGCCAGCAGCAGCAGCAGCCCGAGATGGAGAAGCAGTTGCGCCTGGCCCTCGAAAACCCCGCGCTGGACGTAGACCAGGCCATGCGCATCCTGGTGGGCTACCTCAAGCAGCTGCCTGACCCCAAGGTGGCCCCGCTGGCCCTCGACCTGGCCGCCCTCACCGTGCGCAGCCACCCCCACGAGGCCAAGGCCTACAGCATGGCCGGCGACATTCAGGCCACGGCCGGCCGGCGGCGCGAGGCCCGCGACAGCTACCTGCACGCCCTGCGCTACGACAAAAGCAAGTATCAGCTATGGCAGCAGCTGGCCGTGCTCGATGCCGAGCTCAACCAGCCCGACTCGCTGGTGCGCCACACTGACGCGGCGCTGGAGGTGTTCCCCAACCAGGCGCCGCTGTGGTTTTTCAACGGCGTGGGCTACTCGCTCAAGCACCAGCCGCAGCAGGCGGTGCAGGCCCTGGAGCACGGCCGCCGCCTGGCCGCCGGCAGCACCGACCAGCAAAGCCAGTTCGACGCGCAGCTGGGCGAGGTGTACAACGAGCTGAAGGAGTACGCCAAGTCGGACGCCGCCTACGACGCCGCCCTGGCCGCCGACCCCGCCAACTACGGCGTGCTCAACAACTACAGCTACTACCTGAGTTTGCGCAACGAAAAGCTGGATAAGGCCAAGGAAATGTCGGGCCGCACGGTGGCCAAGTTTCCCGACAATGACACTTACCTTGATACCTATGCCTGGATACTTTACAAGCAAAAAAACTACGCTGGCGCCAAGGAAAACCTGGAGCACGCCCTTAAAGCCACCAAAGACCCTAGCATCCTGGAGCACTACGGCGACGTGCTCTGGCAGCTAGGCGAACACAGTGGCGCGGTGGCCGCCTGGCAGCGCGCCCGCAAGGCCGGCCCCGGCACCTCGCCGCTGCTCGACCGCAAAATCAAGGAGCAGAAGCTGGTGGAGTAGGGGGCCTAGGATAACTAAGCAGCAAAAAGAACGTCATGCTGAGCGCAGCCGAAGCATCACTGCCACGCCGCCTAGGATGCTGCCAACGGCGTGGCAGAGATGCTTCGGCTGCGCTCAGCATGACGTTCTTTTCTACGACTGCGCGCGCGTCCCCTAGTCAGCCTAGCCTTTCCTTCCGTATAAGCGCCTGTTTCAGTTCTAACACTTTCTTTCGCATGAACAAAGTAGCCCTGCTGCTGGCCGGGCTGGCGCTGGCCAGCTGCCACCGCGCCGCCAACGTCAAAACCGGCTCCGTTTCGGCCGGCACCTCCACGCCCGTAGCCCAGCCCGTAACGACGCCCGCCGGCGTGAAAACCGCCAATACCAACTTCAAGTACCTAAGCGGGCGCGGCAAGGTGCACTTCAAGCGCCAAAGCACCGACCAGTCGGCCAATTTCGCGCTGCGCATCAACCGCGACTCGGCTATCTGGCTGTCGGGCTCGCTGCTGGGCATTGAGGGTGTGCGCGCCCTGCTCACGCCCGACTCGGTGCGGGTGGTCAACCGCCTGCAAAAAACCTACTTCGCCGGCGACTACGCCTACCTGAGCCAGCTGCTGAACGTGCCCGTGAGCTACCAGCAGATGCAAACCATTTTGCTGGGCGACTACCAGCCCGCCCCCAAGGGCGCCCTGCCAGTAGTGAGGCAAGAGGGTGACAACCAGAGCGTAACATACCCCCAGGCGCCCCTAATACTAGAGCAGCTAGTGAGCCAGAGCACCGGCCGCCTGCAGCAATTAAAGGTGAGTGAGGGTAGCGCCCAGCGCAGCCTCACCGTGGGCTACGCTGATTTTCAGGCGCCCACCGGCTCGCCGCTGCCCTTTGCCTTCACCACCACCGTGCTAGGCCAGCAGGCCGCCGGGGGCGAAAGCACCACGGCCACCCTCAACTACCAGAAGGTAGAAGTAGGCGCCGGCCGCCTCGATTTCCCCTTCAGCATCCCCAGCGGCTACAAGAAGGAAACGCGAGTGGGTAAGAAGTAGCGCGTGCTCGTTGCCACTAAAAAAAGCCGGCCGATTACCCTAGGGGTGGTCGGCCGGCTTTTTGGCGCAGAGGGGGCCTAGAGGCTGCTGGGCTTACAGGGTGGGTAGCCATAAGCAGTAGAATAGAAGTAAAAAGTAGAGCTTTTTCATGGGAAAAGGAATTAAAGGGTGTAGTCAAAGCGGCCTTGCGTAATCTTCAGCGTATCACAACCCTGTTTATAAAGCTTGAAAGCGAATGTGCCGGAGACAATGCCCTGTGAGCGGTCAAAGCGGGTAATGGCCAATATTCCATCTAAGTATATTTCGGCGTTATCACTGCTTATCATATTGCAGGGCGACTTCAAATTGGTATCGAAGTAGATTAATCCATTGGGACCAGTATTAGAGAATAAATACGTGCCGGTTTGCTTCACATTAGCTGCGCCGAAGGTTATGCTTTGAAAAGTACTGCTACTGGTGTAGCGATAACACTTCAATTGTAGGGCCCCCCTGCATATCCAGCATCGTAAGTCGTAATAAAGTTGGGATGGCCATCATAGCCAGCGGGGGTCCAAGGCTGGCCGTTGATGAGGCAGCCGAAAGTGCCGGCCCCTGTCTGGGTGGCGGGTGGTAGCTGGTCTTCGGGCTTGGTGGGACCAGGGTCACTATGATGACATTGCGTTAAGCACGCGGCAGCCAGCGACAGGATTGTCAGCGCGAATTGTCTCATGAAGAAAGGGTGGGATTAGGTTCACGAAATGTACAGAAAGTAAATGGTAATACTTTAATAATTAAGAGGTTAAATTTTATGATGATAATATCCACCAAGTCATCGTGATAAATTTAGTGAAAGCAGCAGCTTAAGTCTTGTCAATGAACGGGGCCACGATGGGCAGGCAACAGGTCCCTAACGGCTGCAAACCTCCGCCCCAGCCACCGCCGCCGCAACCCAATAGGCGCGGCAATCTGACGTCGGCCCCGGCCGCCTAGCCTGCTTCGGGCGGGCCAAAAGCCGCGTGGTGGCGATGCTGGGCCCATTTTTAGTTTTCAGAGAATCTGACTTTAGCAGCCGAGGTCGCTAAGGGCTCTTGGCCTTGGCGACTACCAAGCGGCTCCGGCCTGCCCCGCCGTGCGTTACTTTGCGCGGCGGTTGCTGCGCCGCTTTTGCTCCGTGCCCGTTTCGCTACCTTTCACTTCTTTGCGCCACTACTGGGGCCTGCTGCTGCTGGCGCTGCTGCTAGCTGGGCCCGTCGCCGCGCAGCACCGCCGCCCGGCCAAAGGCAAGGGCAAAGCCACGGCGCCCGCCAAAAGCCGCACCCAGGCCCCTAGGGCCACCCGTCCGGCCAAGGGCCACCAAAACCGCGCGGCCAAAGACTCCCCGCGCCGGGGCCGCGCCAGCCGCCGCGAGCGGACCGCGACTAAAAGCAAAAACCAGCTGGAGCGCGAGCGCCAGGCCAACCTCACCCGCATTGCCGAGGCGGGGGAGGTGCTGACCCAAACCACCCAGAAGAAGCAGGCCACCCTAGGGCAGCTCAGCGTCATTAAGGAGAAGCTGACGGTGAAGCAGGGCCGGATTCAAAACATCTCGACCCAGCTCACGGGCATCGAGAGCCACGTGCACCGCACCACCCAGCAGGTGCTGAGCACCACCGAGCAGCTGGCGCGCCTCAAGGCCGAGTACGGGCGGCTGCTCTACACGGCCTCCAAAACCAGCAGCGGCTTCAACCAGCTCCTGTTTCTGTTCGCGGCCGAGTCGTTCAACCAGTTTGTGCAGCGCCTGCGCTACGTGCACCAGTACACCGAGCAGCGCCAGCAGCAGGCGCTGCGCATTATAGTGGCCCAGCAGCAACTAGGGCAGCAGCTCGACGGCCTCACGCGCCAGCGCCAGCGCCAGCAGCACCTGCTGCGCACCCAGCTGCTAGAAAGCCGCAACCTACAGGGCCTGAAAACGCAGCAGGACGAGGTGGTGCAGCAGCTGAGCCAGCAGGAGCAGGGCCTGCGCGAGGAGCTAGCCCAGCGCCAGCAGGCTGTGGCGCGCCTCGACGAGCTGATTGCCCAGCGCGTGCGCGAGGAAATTGCCCGCGCCGCCCGGGCTGCCCGCCTGGCCGCTGCCGCGGCCCGCCGCCGCGCCGAGGCCCGCACCGCCGCCGCGCGCCGTACCCGCCGCGAAGCCGCTGCCACGCCGGCCGCCGAAGCTAGTAGCGACGACCCCAGCGCCAGCCCCGACAATGACAACCCCGAAGAAACCAGCGCCGACCGCAACGCCCGCCGCGTGGCCCTCACGCCCGAAACCGCCGCCGTATCGGCCAACTTTGCCGACAACCGCGGGCGGCTGCCCTGGCCGGTGGCGCACGGCTTCGTGGCCCAGCATTTTGGGCGGCACCCGCACCCGGTGCTGCGGCACGTAACGGTAGACAACCGCGGGGTAGACATCCAAACCAACGAGGGCGAGGCGGTGCGGGCCGTAGCGCCCGGCCGGGTGCTCACCGTGGCCCAGGTGCCGGGCATGAACACCATCGTGATGGTGCAGCACGGCGAATACTTCACGGTGTATGCCAAGCTGCGCGGCGTGAGCGTGCACGAGGGCCAGCAGGTAAGCGCCCGCGAGCCCCTGGGCACCGCCGCCACCGACGCCGACGGCACCGCCCAGGTGCAGTTCCAAGTATGGCGCAACTCGGCCAACCTCAACCCCGAAAGCTGGCTGGGGCGGAAGTGAGTAGTAATTAACGTAAAGCCGTTTGTCATTGCGAGCAGCGCGAAGCAATCGCAACCCAAATGACCCTAGGGCAAGTTGTGCTGATACGATTGCTTCGCGCTGCTCGCAATGACAAACGGCTTTACGTTAATTACTACTCACTACCCACTAATTTTTCACCATTTCCACCCACCCCTTGATGGCGGGCGAACCATCGGGGGGCGTGAGCAGGTAGTAGTAGATGCCGGGGGCCAGGCCAGCGCCGTCCCAAGTGTTCTGGTAGGCGGCGGCTTCGTACACCTGCTGGCCCCAGCGCGAAAACACTTGCAGGCGGGGGGCGCAGCCGCCCAGGCGCGGCGCAAAACGGTCGTTCTGGCCGTCGCCGTTGGGCGTGAACACGTTGGGAATCAGCATGGCCTGCACCACCACCGGCGGCAGGCCGAGCGGCTGCGCGCAGCGGTTCTGGTTGAAGCTCACCACCAGGCGGGGCCGAAAGGTGCCGGCCGCGCGGTAGGTGTGCGTCACGTCGAAACCCGTCACGGCGGTGCTGTCGTCGCCGAAGTACCAGGTCACGACCGCGCCGGCGGGCAGGGTGGCGGCATCCTGGCGGTAGTGCACCACCAGCGGCGCCACGCTGCTGGGCGTGCAGGTACCCGGCACCAGGCTGGGGGCTAGGGTAGGCGCCGCCAGCAGCGTCACGCGGCGCGTAGTTTGCGAGGGGCAGGGCGAAGCGGTACCCACTTGGTAAGTAAGCGAGTAGACGCCCGCCGCCGCTGCGGGCGTAAACACGAAGCCGGCTGCTACCGAGCCCGACACGCCCGCGCCGCTCCAGGTGCCGCCGGCCGGCAAGGCGCGCAAGCTGAATGGGCGCGTGCTGCCGGGGCACAGCACCGTATCGGGCGGCGCCACAGCTACGAAGGCGGGCTGCACCTGAATGGTAGTGGTGGCCTGGCTAGCCAGGTTGGCGCATACTGAGCCCGCCAGCACCGTGTACGTAAGGGTTTGCACGCCCACCAGCACCGCCGCGGGCGTGAACACGAAGCCCGCCGCCACCGAGCCCGACACGCCCGGCCCGCTCCAAGTGCCGCCCGCGGGGCTGCCACCGCTCAGCGCCACTGGGCCGTTGGTGGCGCACACCGCCCCTAGGGGCTGCACCACCGCCTGGGGCGGGGCCGACACCGTTACCAGCACCTGGGCGGTGGCCTCGCAGGTGCCGTTGGCGGTGGGCACCGAGTAGGTGAGGGTTTGGCGCACGCTGCCTAGGGTGGGGTCGGGGGTGAAGGTGTAGCCGGTGCGGGCCGAGCCCGACACGCCGGGCCCGCTCCAGGTGCCGCCTGCGGGCTGGCCGCTGGGCAGCGCTACCGGGCCGCTGTTCGAGCACAGCGCGAAGTCGGCCCCGGCCGTGGCGCCCAGCACCGCCACCTGCCGGGTGGCCGAGCTGGGGCAGGGCGTAGCGGCCCCCACGGTGTAGGTAATGGTGAAGATGCCCGCCCCCGCCGCGGCCGGCGAAAACACGCTGCCTACCACGCCCGGCCCGCTAAACACGCCCCCCGCCGGGCTGCCTTGCAGCGCCACTGTGGGCGGCACCACCCCGGCCTGCAGGCAGTAGGTATCCTGCGGCAGCGGGGCTAGGGCAGCCTGCTGCACGGGCGCCACCGTAATCACCTGCCGGGCCGTCACGGTGCAGGCCGTCGTCACGCCAGTAAGGGTGTACGTAAGGGTTTGCACGCCCACCAGCGCCGGGGCGGGCGTAAACACGAAGCCCGCCGCCACCGATCCCGACACGCCCGGCCCGCTCCAAGTGCCGCCATTGGGCGTGCCGTTTAGCGCTACCGGGCCGTTGTTGGTGCACACCGTGCGGTCGCTGCCCACGGTGGCTACGGTGGGCTCGAAGTTGATTTTAAAGGCCGCGTTGTTGCACAGCGGCTGGCCGTTGGTGCTTTTTGAGCCGTTGATGGCCGAGTAGGTGTAGGCCCCCGGCGGCACCGGAAAGCCCGTGCCGCTAAAGCACGAGCACACCGCCGCGTACACCACGCCCCGAGGGTCGAAGCGCGAGGTGCCGCCGTCCACGTGGTCGCCGGTCGAGTAGGGGGTGGCGTTGCCGTAGTAGGTGCCGTATACCAAGCTGCCGAGGCCGGCCGAGAGCTGCACCAAGTAAAAATCGGAGCCCTGGCCGGGGGTGTCGGGCGTGGTGCGCACGGCGTTGGGCGTGGTGGGCAGCCCGTCGGTGTAGCCATTTTGCGAGGCGTAGCCGGCGTAGGTGTAGGCCGCCTGGTTTACCTGCCCGCCCCAGCCGCAGGCGTACACCCGGTCGCACTGGTCCACCAAAAAGGCGGTGGGCGAAATATCAATCGTGCTGCGCCCGCTGCCAAACACGGTGCTCACTTGCAGCGCGTTCAGCTCGGGGCTGAGCTTGCTGATAAACTGCCGGCTGCCCGCGTTGCGGTAGGTGCCCGCCGTCACGGGCCAGGCGCCTAGGGTCTGGCCCAGCAAATACACCCCGCCATCGGCCCCGAGCTGCACAAAAAACGCCTGGTCGTAGGCCGCAGTGCCCACGAAGGTGGCCCGCTGCACGGCGCTGCCATTGGCCGCGATGCGCGCCACGAAGCCATCGACGCCGCCCTGGTTGGTGGACTGGTAGGCGCCCGCCGTGCCCGGCAGGCTGGGGCTGAGCGTGCCGCCCGCCGCGTACACGTTGCCAGCGGCATCGAGCTGCAGCGAGTAGGCCGCGTCGGCGGCGGGCCCGCCCAGCAGGCCGCTCCACGTCAGGCTGCTGAGGTCGGGGCTGAGCTTGCAGAGCACGGCGTCGGAGTTGCCGCCGCGGTAGGCGTTGCCGAAGCTGCCGGCCGTGACGGGGAAGTCGGTGGAGGCCGATACCGACGCCAGGTACACGTTGCCCTGGGCATCGGTCAGCACGTCGCCGCGCAGGGCGTCGCCGTAGTTCTGGGGCAGCTGGCGGGTGGCGGAAGTGGCCACGTAGGCGGCAATGCCGTCGTTGGCGCTGCCGCCCAGGTAGGTCGAGGCCAGCAGCGAGGCACCATTAGCCGCCAGCCGGCTCACTACGATGTCGGTGCCGTTCGTCACTTCGTAGGGGTAGCCCGTGTCGCCAAACGGCTGCACCGACGTGCCGCCTTTGAAGCTGCGCTGCACCGCCCCGCGCGTGGTAGGGTAGTTGGTCGAGGCCGTGCTGCCCAGCACAATCAGCTCATTAGCCGCGTTTACTACCAGGCTACTCGGAAAATCGGCCCGGTCGCCGCCCAGGTAGGTGGCCCACACCCGCGAGGCGGCCCCGTTCACGGCCGGGTTATACTTGATGAGCGCGATGTCGATAACGCCGCCAAACGTAGTTTGGAAGGCGCCGCCGGTGGTGGGGAAGCTAGGCAGCGCAAAGCCGTCGTTGAGCACGATGCCGCCTGAGTACATGTTGCCGTCGTTGTCGTAAGTAGCCGTGAAGCCCCAATTGCTGCCCAGCGCGCCCGAGTAGGTCGAGAAAATAACCGTGGGGTCAATGACCAGCGGCCGGGCGTGGTCGTAGGTGCCCAGCGCAAACGACACGATATTCTCTTCGGGGTCAAGCCGATAGGCGCAGGCCACTGGCTGGCGCTCGCCGCTGGTGGGGTCGGTTTGGTAGGCCTGCGGGTGCAGCTCGGTGAGGTCGCCCACGGTGGTGCCCACGTGCAGCTGGCCGTCGGCGCTCATGCGCAGGCTGGTGGCGCCCTCGTAGCGCAGGCGCACCCGCCCAGGGTCGGCGCCAGCGGCCAGCTCCACGTCGTATTCCAGGTGCTGGGTGGCGTTTTCGTACAGCCGCACGTCGATGCCCGGCCAGGGCTGCTGGTAGCTTACCTGGCGGTAGCCGGCGGCGGCCGGGGCCCAGCGGGCGGGGTCGTTGCCGCTCAGGTAGTTGTGGGCGCCGGTGGTGGCCTGCGCGGCTTGCAGCGGCGCGCTGGCCCTAGCCCCCTCAAAGCGCACCCAGAGCTGGTGGCCTCGCAGGGTTTCGCCGGCACCGCGGGCGCTGGCTGGCGCGGCGGCACTGGGGTCGTGCGGGTGGGGCAGGGGTTGCAGCAGCACGTAGCGCAAGGCGCTGCTTTCCAGGTACAAGTGCCCGCCCGGCACGGCCGCCCCGTAGCGCACGCCGGCCGGCCACTGCCCCCGGTTCTGCACAAACTCCAGCGATTGGTCGCCCTCGGGCGGCAGGGCGGCTACGCGGGGCTGGGCGCGGCCCGTGGCAGCTAGCCCAAATAGTAGGATAAAGCAGTAAAAAATTAGTTTCATAGCAAGCACATAAGGCGATAGGTAAAGCTACGCCGGGCCGCTACAATGCCCGGCGGGCGGCGGCGTATTTTTGGGCCGGCTAAGGCGGGCCAGCCACGCGGCCCCATTTCAGGTGCGGCGCGTAGCTCCCGCGCTCCTGCCTGCTTTCCACCCCTAGGCCCCGGCGCCCGGCCAAGGGCCAGCGGGCGCGACCCAGTCAGCCATCGGCTACGCCGCCGCCCGTGGCCGCCGCCAGTTCTGCCCTAAGACTCTCACCTATGCGCCGCTTGTTTGCTTATCGTTTTGCCTGGCTGGTGCTGCTGGCTTTGCTGCTGGCCATTGGGGCCGAGCGGGTGCCGGCCAGGCAGCTGGCGCTAGCCCCGCTGCTGGCGCTGACCGTGCCGCCGCTGCTGCTGCTCACGGCCCTTTTGGCGCTGTACTGGGCGTTGCGCCGGCGGCGCATAGCGCTGCTGCCGCTGTCGGCGCTAGCGCTAGCCTGGCCCCAGGTGCAGCGCGGGTTGCCGCTGCATTGGGCGGGCTTGCAAGCGCGCCTGAACCACTACGCCGGCACGCCCGTAGCCGATGGTCCCGCCCCCCAGCGCCGTGCCGCCGAGCTGCGCCTACTATCAGCCAACGTGCGGATTTTCAACGTGTATGCGCAGTTGCGCAAGCCCGACCCGGCGGCCCCCGGCAAGTTTATTGCCTGGCTGGCCGCCAGCCCCGCCGACGTGCTGTGCCTGCAGGAGTACTACCAGGAGCCGGCGGGCGTCAAGTCGGCCGATGGCCGCCTATTTCGGGTGGGCGAGCGCCTGGGGCCGGCGGTGGGCCGGCAGGTATTCGTGTCGAAAAGCCTGACCAACAGCGCCGGAGCCGAGTTTGGGCTGGCCATCTTCTCGCGCCGGCCCATCGTGGGGCGGGGCGAAATTACCTTCGGCCGCCTCACCCAAAACCACGCCATGTGGGTGGACGTGGTGGGGCCCGGCCCGCGCGATACCGTGCGCATCTTCAATGCCCACCTGCAAAGCATGAGCCTGGAAGAGAGTGATTTGGTGGCCGCCGGCTCTTCCAGGGCGGGTTTCGCAAGTAAGGGCCGCGGCCTGCTGCGCCGCTTTGTGCGCGGGGCGGCCGCCCGCGCCTGGCAGGCCGATACGCTGCTGGCCCACATCGCCCGCTCGCCCTACCCGGTGCTGCTGGCCGGCGACCTCAACGACCTGCCCTACTCCTACGCCTACCAGCGCCTGGCCGACCCGCTGCAAAACGCCTGGGCCACCGTGGGTTTTGGCGTGGGCAACACCTACCACGGCCACCTGCCCCCGCTGCTGCGCATCGACCAGCAGTTTGCCGGCCCCGAGTGGCAGGTGCTGGCCTGCCGCATCCACCACGAAATTCCGTATTCCGACCACTACCCGGTGGAGGCGGCGTATAGGCTGACGAGTAATGAGTAGATAGGCAAAGAACGTCATTCTGAGTCTGCGCGGAATCTCGCCCGTATCGTCCGAGCATCATCAAACGACGCAAGCAAGGTTTCGTGCAGGCTCAGAATGACGTTCTTTGTCAGCCGTTACTTCCGAACTTTGCGCCTGCTTCGGCGTTCCGTAGTGCCGACCTCGCTGCAATTGATAACAGCTCGTTATTGATTGCTCATTAATTCTCATGGCTTTAACGCTTTATAATACCCTTACCCGCACCAAGGAGGCTTTCGAGCCGCTGCACCCGCCGCTGGTGGGGCTCTACCTGTGCGGGCCCACCGTCTACAACGATGCCCACCTGGGCAACGCCCGCGGGCCCATCGTGTTCGACGTGCTCACGCGCTACCTGCGCCACTTGAGCTACCAGGTGCGCTACGTGCGCAACATCACCGATGTGGGCCACCTCGAAAGCGACGCCGACACCGGCGAAGACAAGCTCGCCAAAGCCGCCCGCGCCAAGCAGCTCGAACCCATGCAGGTGGCCCAGCACTACACCGTGCGCTACCACCAGGCGCTGGCGGCCCTTGGGTGCCTGCCGCCCGACATCGAGCCCCAGGCCAGCGGCCACATCACCGAGCAAATCGGGCTGACCCAAGAGATTCTCAGCAAAGGCCTGGCCTACGAAGCCGCTGGCTCCATCTACTTCGACGTGAACCGCTATAATGCTGAGGGTGGGCAATACGGCCGCCTCTCGGGCCGGGTAGTGGAAGAGCTTTTGGCCGGCGCCGGCCCTAGGGACCTGGCTGGGCAGGAGGAAAAGCGCTCGCCCGTCGACTTTGCCTTGTGGAAAAAGGCGAGCCCCGCGCACATTATGCGTTGGCCCTCGCCCTGGGGCGAAGGCTTCCCCGGCTGGCACCTCGAGTGCTCGGCCATGAGCCGCAAGTATTTGGGCGCCAGCTTCGATATTCACGGCGGCGGGCTCGATTTGATGTTTCCGCACCACGAGTGCGAAATTGCCCAGAACGAGGCCAGCGCCACGCCCAGCACCGGCGCCCGCTTCTGGCTGCACAACAACATGCTGACCGTGAACGGCCAGAAGATGAGCAAGTCGCTGGGCAATTTCATCACGCTCAACGAGTTCTTTACTGGCAGCAGCGCCGCGCTCTCGCAGGCTTACTCGCCCATGACGCTGCGCTTTTTCTTTCTACAAGCCCAGTACCGCTCGCCCATCGACCTGAGCGACGACGCCCTGCAAGCCGCCCGCAAAGGCTACCGCAAGCTCATGAACGGCCTGCGCCTGCTCGATAAGCTAGGGGAGGAGCTGGCGGGCAAAGGCCTAGACCTGACGCCCGAGCCCGCGCCCACTCAGCCCGGCCCGCCCTCGGCCAGCCAGCAGCTGCGCAACCTGGCCGCCAAGCCGTTCGAGTTTCTCAACGACGACCTAAACACGCCCCGCGTGCTGGCCGCGCTATTCGATTTGCTGAAGCGCCTGAACACGCTGGCCGCTAATCCCGCCACTTTGGCCGACCTCAGCCCCGCCGCTCTGCAAGCGGCGCTGGCCACTTACCGCACCGTGGTGGTAGACATTCTAGGCCTGCGCGACGAGCCCCGCGCCAGCGCCGAGGAGCTGCTGGCCCTGGCCCTAGGGTTCTATCAAGAGGCCAAGGCTGGCAAGGCTTATGACAAAGTGGACCAGATTCGGGCCGCGCTCAAGGAGCAGGGCATTGTGATAAAAGACACCAAAACCGGCGTGGAGTGGGCCTACAGCGAGGAGTAAGCAGTAAACGGCTGATTAATTGAACGTCATGCTGAGTTGCGCAAAGCATGACGTTCTTGCGAATTATAAAAGAAAAAATAACCTCATGCGTTTCTCCAAGTTGCTGCCGCTGCTGGCCCTGGGCGGCGCGTTCGCCCTCACCGCCTGCCCCAACAACAAGCCCGCCGAGCAGGCCAGCGCGCCCGCCGAAGAAAAGCTGCGCAAAGCACCCGCCTTCAACGCTGATTCGGCCTATGCCTACACGGCCCGGCAGGTGGCGTTTGGCCCTAGGGTGCCCAACAGCAAGGCGCACGTGGCCTGCGGCAACTACCTGGTAGCCACGCTCAAGCGCTTTGGCCTGAGCGTGCGCGAGCAGCCCTTCCAGGCCATGACGTTTGACGGCACCAACATCAGCGCCCGCAACATTGTGGCCCAGTACCAGCCCGAGGCGGCGCGCCGGGTAGCCATTTTTGCGCACTGGGACACTCGCCCCTTCGCCGATGCCGACGCGGGCGCCAAGAAGAACAAGCCGATGGACGGCGCCTCGGACGGGGCCAGCGCCGCCGCTACGGCCCTCGAAATTGTGCGCCAGCTGAGTATGCAGAAAGACAGCCTGGCTCCCAACGTGGGCGTCGACGTTATTCTATTTGACGCCGAGGATTGGGGCTACGAGGCTGATACCCAGGCCAACATTAAAAACCAGCTGGCCAGCGGCGACTCGTGGTGCCTGGGCTCGCAGTACTGGGCCAAGCACCTGCTGCCGGCCGGCTACAAGGCCGAGTACGGCGTGCTGCTCGACATGGTGGGCGCCAAGGACGGGCACTTCACCCGCGAGGGCACCTCGCTGCAAAACGCTCGCTCAGCGGTGGATAAAATCTGGAATATGGCCGCCCGCCTAGGGTACTCCAACTACTTCTTGTTCAAGGACACCGGCGCCATTCTCGACGACCACGTATATACCAACCAGGCCGGCGTGCCCACCGTGGACATCTATGACCACCCGGCCTACGGCGAGGCATACTTCCCCGCCTACCACCACACCACGGCCGACAATATGAGCATCATCGACCGCAAAACGATGAAAGTCGTGGGCCAGACGCTGACGCAGGTAATCTACCAGGAGTAGCGGTAAATGAGTAGCTGAGTAAGTGAAAAGGGCGCTGCCGCAATCCAGTTGGAATGTCGGCAGCGCCCTTTTCACTTACTCAGCTACCGCTCAGCGGTGGCCTTTGCTATTTGCTCAGCTTGCTTTACGTAGCGCTGGGCATGGGCCACCAGGGCCTCTAACACGTCGGTGAGGCGTAGGCGCAGCCAGGGGTAGAGGGGGTTGGGCACGCGCACGGCCCCAGCATCGACCTGGCGGGCCAGCAGCAGCAGGCGCAGCAGCTCGTCGAGCTGGCGGTTGAAGGCCTCTACCACGGTGCCGGTGAGGCGGGTGCCGGTGGGGGCATATTGTTTGGGCAGGCGCAAAAGGTTGTCGCCTAGCCCGTTGTATTGCTTAGCGCTGCGCGTGACGTAGCGCCCTAGCCAGCCGCTACGCACCCGCTGGCTGGCAGCCGAGCCCTTGGTGTGGGCCAGGCGCAAGCGGGTTTTAAGGGCAGGCAGAAAGTAGCCGCCCACCAGGTTTAGGTGCTCCAGGCACTGGGCGGCGCTCCAGCTATCGTAGCCAGGCCGGCGGTTGAGTTGCTCGGAGGTAAGGGGCCGCAGGTGGCGGTGCGACAGCACGCGCAGGGCCAATACCTGGTTGGTAAGCTGGTCGAAAAACTCGGTGGTATCGCGCGCGGAAGCACTCATGCGGGGCAAAAATAGCTATTGCGGAGCGGTTTAGCTTGTAATATTACGGCGGGGGTTGGAATGCGGGCGCGCCCTAGGCTTCAGCCTACTGCTATAGTCAAGCAAGATGGCTAAATTGTTATACGCGCTGCCAAATCAACTGCAATTAACAGGGTTGCTACTGCTGCCATTCGCGCGTGCAGCTTCTGCATTCCGGCTGGGCCGCCCTTGGGCCAGCCCGTTATAGTGTACTTCTACCCGTTTACCGATGAGCACGTAGTCAGCATCAAGCCAAGCAATCTCGACTACACGGCCAAAGCCACGGCCTTCAGCGTGGCTAAAGATGGTTATGATGCTGTAAGCGGCGAGCGGCGAGCGGTGGCTAGTGGGCTAGCAACGTGCTGCCCATCACCCTCAAGGGTACGGCCTTTCGCTCAATTTAGGGCTGGCTAGCACCTCCCAAATCTTTAACTACACCACTTTCTACGTCACCGACTCGTACGACAAGGCTCTGCCATTCTGCGATGCCCCTGGGCGCGCTACAAGTACGACATCGACATGCGCATTCATCGGTAGGTAGTGAGGTAAAAAGAACGTCCTGCTCATCTGGCATCCGCTTGCCGAAGCAGGACGTTCTTCTTACCTCACTACCTAATCGCTTACTTATCGCGGCCAGCGTTGCGGCGAGGGGTAGGGCCGTAGTCGCTATCCTGGGGCTGGTCGCCATCGGCGGGGCGGTTCTCCTGGCGGGCTTCCTGGCCGTAGTTCTGGGCTTTGTCTTGCTTGGTGAAGTCGTCGTAGGCAGGCGTTTGGGCGCCGGGGTTCTCATCGTCATACGAGCCGCCTTTCGAGCCGTAGCCCTCGCTGGCGTTGCCCTCTTTTGACCCGCCGGGCCCGAAGCCACTGCGCGAGTCGCCGGTATCGGGGTTGCCTGGCTTGGCTTGCTCGCTGCGCTCGTGGCCGTAGCCATAGCCCTCGCCCTGGGGCGCGTTGGGGGCATCGACGGGGGCCGGCGCGCCGCCGGCGGCGCCGGGTTGGCTATCGTGGGCGCGGCCGCCTTGGGCGCCCTGGTTGTCGTAGCCGCCGCGCGAGGAGTGCTGGTCCTCAACCTCGCCGTGGCCGTTGGGGCCCATGTCGAGGTGGTTGCTGGGGGTGCCAGCGGGCAGGTGCACGCCCGACGTGCTGCCGTAGTCGGCAGCATAGGCGGGGCCTACCGTGGGCGCGCCATTATCGTTCTGAAAGGCCGCGTCGGGGCCGCCACGGCTGGGTAGGTTGCGGGTATCGTGGCTGTTGCCGCGGCCATCGGCCAGCGTGGGCTGCTCGGCGTTGTGCACCGGCGGCGCGGGCGTGTCGCGCACGGCGTGGCCCTGCTCGGCGGGGTTGGTGTCCTGGCCGTCGTAGTCGCGGTAGGCATTGTGCTGCGGGCCGGGCCGGCTGGCGCCCTCGCCGTAGTATTTCTCTTCCGTGGGTTCGGCAGCAGGGCGCTCGGCGGCGGTGTCAAACTCGCGAAACTGGTTGCCGTAGCCGCCGTGGGTAGCCCCTAGGTGCCCCTGCTCGCCAAAGGCCCCGCGGTTTAGCGTCGATTGCTGGTTGGCCACGCGGTTGGGGTCGTTGAAGGTAGGCTGCACGTCGTTGCCAAAGTTGCCGCCGTACACATCGGGCTGGCCCGACTGGCTGGACGGCGCGGGTGCGGCGTCGGTGCCCGCGGCGTAGTCGGGCTGTGCGCCATTAGGCACGGCGGCGTTCGGGTCAGTGGTTAGCTCCTGGCTGGTGGTGGCCGCGCCGCCCTCGGGCTGCGCCTGCGCATCGGGCGCCTGCGTGTTGCTGTTAGTGAGCGTGTTCTGCACGTCAATGCCCATCTTGGTATCGGCCACCGACGGGCTGGTGGTGTTGCCGGCGATGGAGTTGGTGCCGGGGTATTCGGGGCTATCAGACATGGCGGAGGTGGCGAAATGAAGGTGAGCGAGCGGCCGGAAGCCGGCCCGTAGCCTATACGCCCCGGCGTTGGCGGGGGTTGGCCAGCGGTGGCGCTTGGCGGGGCGCCTCCCCCCTAGGGCCTAGCTGGGCGGTAGTAGCACTATTCTTTGGAAATAAATAAGCGGCGGCGAGCAGTTTACCCGCTTTCTTTGAGGTCCTTGCCATGCACCACCCCAGTTTCTTAACGCCTACTTCTACTTCCCATGCAACGACGCTCCTTTTTGCAGGGCGGCAGCCAGGCCGCGCTGGCCGCCGCCCTGCTGCCGCTAGCCACCGCGCCCGCCCTGGCTGCCCCAACTTCTGCCGCCGCTACGGCGCCCACTTTGCCAGCTACGGCGCCGCCCAAGCCCTTCGCGTTGAGCGAGGTATCGCTGGCCGACTTGCAAGAGCAGCTGAAAAGCGGGCGCACCACCAGCCGCGCCCTCTGCCAGCAGTACCTGGCCCGCATTGCCGAAATTAACCAGGCCGGCCCCAGCCTGCGCGCGGTGCTCGAAACCAACCCCGACGCCCTGGCCCTGGCCGACACGCTGGACCAGGAGCGCAAGGCCGGCAAGGTGCGCGGCCCGCTGCACGGCATCCCCATCTTGCTGAAAGACAATATTGACACCGGCGACCAGATGCAAACCACCGCCGGGGCGCTGGCCCTGGTGCCGCACCGCGCCACCAAAGATGCCTGGGTAGCGCAGCGCCTGCGGGCGGCGGGCGCCCTCATTCTGGGCAAAACCAACCTCAGCGAGTGGGCCAACTTCCGCTCGTCGCACTCGGTAAGCGGCTGGAGCAGCCGCGGCGGCCAAACTCATAACCCCTACGTGCTGAGCCGCACGCCCAGCGGCAGCAGCGCCGGCTCGGGCTCGGCGGCCTCAGCCAGCTTGTGCGCGGCCGCCGTGGGCACCGAAACCAACGGCTCCATCGTGTCGCCCAGCTCGTGCAACGGGCTGGTGGGCCTCAAGCCCACCGTGGGCCTCGTGAGCCGCACGGGCATTATCCCCATTTCGGCTACCCAGGACACGGCCGGCCCCATGGCCCGCACCGTGCGCGACGCCGCGATTTTATTAGGTGGCATGGTGGGACCCGACCCGGCCGACACTGCCACCCTAGCCCCCGCCGCCCCTAAAACGCCCCTCGACTACACCCGCCTGCTGCGCCCCGATGCCCTGAAAGGCCAAAAGCTGGGCGTAGAAAAAAGCCACCTGGCCAGCCAAACGCCCGGCGGCGAGCTGCTGCGCCAGGCCGTGGAAGTGCTTAAAAAACAAGGTGCTACCATTACGGAGGTAGACGTGCGCACCGCCACCCAACCCATCGGCGAGGCCGAGTTCGACGTGCTGCTCTACGAGTTTAAGGACGGCGTGAACAAGTACCTGGCCGGCACCAAGGCGCCCGTGAAAACCCTGGCCGACGTCATCGCCTTTAATAAGGCCCACGCTGCGCAGGCCATGCCCTACTTCCAGCAGGAAACCCTGGAGCAAGCCGAGAAAACCGACGGCCTGGGCAGCGAGAAGTACAAGGCGTCGTTACGCAAGGTGCTGGACACCAGCCGCCAGGCGCTCGATGCGGCCCTCAAAACCGACGGGGGCCTAGGGGCCATTGTGGCCATTACCACCGGCCCGGCCGCCTGCATCGACCTCGTAAACGGCGAGTACAACACCGGCCCCGGCTACGCGGGCGCGGCGGCCATGGCCGGCTACCCGCACCTCACGCTGCCCATGGGCTACGTGCACGGCCTGCCCATCGGCCTGTCGCTGGTGGGCGCGCCCTACCAAGAGGCCGAGTTGCTAGCCCTGGGCTATGCCTACGAGCAAGCCACCAAGCACCGTAAAGCACCCACTTTCGTGGCCGCCATCGGGTACTGAGTACTTCTCAGCATGACGGTTCTCAGAGATTTTTTCTGCCAAAACCTCACTGCGCCGTGCACTACCTGCTAAAAGCCGCCGTGCAAAACGCGGTGGCGCTGCTGCCCCGGCCGCTGGGCCAGCCGCTGTACTACCACCTGCAGCGGCGCTTCGGAGCCCTGCGGCAAGTCAATTACCACCGGCACTTAGAAAAGGCGGCCGAGATTGCTGCGGTGCTGCGCCAGCAGGGCCTGCCCCTGGAGCGGCGCTTTTTGGAGGTGGGCACGGGCTGGGTGCTGGGCACGCCCCTAGGGCTGTGGCTGGCCGGCGCCGCCGAGGTGGTCACCGTCGATTTGCATTGCTACCTAAAGGAAGAGCTGGTGCTGGAGCTGCTCGCCTATATTGGCCGGCACGCCGCCGAGCTGCCCGCCCTCTTCCCCTGGGTGCCTGGGGCCGAGCTGGCGCGCAAGGCGCAGCTGCTGGCCGGCTGCCGCTCGCTAACCGAGCTGTGGGCGGCGGTGCCCATTCGCTACGCCGCGCCCGCCGATGCTACCCGCCTGCCGAACCTGCCCACTGCCAGCGTCGATTATCACTACTCGACCAACGTACTCGAGCACGTGCCCGCCGCCACGCTGGCCAGCCTGCTGGCCGAGGCCCGGCGCGTGCTGCGCCCCGGCGGCCACCTGGTGCACCTGGTAGACCTGAGCGACCATTTCGCCCACGACGACCCTGGGCGCACGGCGGTGCACTTCTTGCGCCACGGCCCGCTAACCTGGCGCCTGCTGGCTGGCAACCGCTTTATGTACCAAAACCGCCTGCGCCTGCCGCAGTACCAGGCCCTGTTTGCCCAAGCGGGCCTGCCCATCGTGTGGCAGCGCTCGGTAAGCGACGCGCCCGGCCTTTTGCTGCTGCAAGGCCCTAGGCCCCCGGTGCACCCGCAGTTGCAGCGCTTCTCGGCCGAGGAGCTGGCGGTGGTATACTGGGTGGTGCTGGCGGCGAGGGCCTAGGGCTAGTGCCTTATAAAAGCAAAAAGCCCGTCATGCTGAGCGCAGCCGAAGCATCTCCCCCGCGTAAGTAATTTCTGCCGTTGGGATTAGTTACGCGGGAGAGATGCTTCGGCTGCGCTCAGCATGACGGGCTTTTTTAACGCCAAGTTCTAGAAAATCTTGCCGGGGTTCAGGATGCCGTGCGGGTCAAATACCTGCTTGATGCCGCGCATCAGGTTCAGGTTGGCGTCCTTGAGGGCGATGTGCAGGTAGGGCTTCTGCACCAGCCCGATGCCGTGCTCGCCCGAGATGGTACCCCCTAGGCGCACGCAGAGGGCGAAAATCTCCGATATCGGCGCGCGCAGGCCGGTCGTCCACTGCTCCTCGCTCAAGTCGCCGCGAATGATGTTGACGTGCAGGTTGCCGTCGCCAGCGTGGCCGTAGCACACGCTCTTGAAGCCGTAGCGGGCCCCAATTTCCTTGACGCCGCGCAGCAGGGTAGGCAACTCGGCGCGGGGCACCACCGTGTCTTCCTCCTTATATACTGAGTTGTAGCGTACCGAATTGCCAATGTTGCGCCGGATTTTCCACAGGTCATCTTTTTGGGCGGCGGTGTCGGCCAGCAAGATTTCGCCCACGTCGTAGGTTTCCAGCACCTCGTACACTTTTTCGGCCTCCTTGTATAGTTGGTCCAGGTCCTGGCCGTCCAGCTCAATCAGCAGGTGGGCAGTAATATCGGCGGGCAGCGTGAGCGGGATTTTGAGGTAGTCCGACGACCAGGCGATGGCCTCGCGCTCCATAAACTCCATGCCCGAGGGGATAATGCCCGCCCGAAACACCGCTGATACCGCTGCCGCCGCCTGCGCCTCCTGCCGGAAGGGCACCAGCATCAGGATATTATGCTGCGGGTAGGGTAGGAGCCGGAACACGGCCTTGGTGATGATGCCTAGGGTGCCTTCCGAGCCCACCATGAGCTGGGTGAGGTTGTAGCCGGTGGCGTACTTGAGGGTGTTGGCGCCGGTCCAGATAACCTCGCCGGTGGGCAGCACCACCTCCAGGTTCAGCACGTAGTCGCGGGTGGTGCCGTACTTCACGGCCTTGGGGCCGCCGCTGCTTTGGCTCAAGTTGCCCCCCAGAAAGCACGAGCCCTTGCTGGCCGGGTCGGGCGGATAGAACAAGCCCACGGCCTGCACCGCGTTTTGGAACGCCTCCGTCACTACGCCCGGCTCCACGGTGGCTTGCAGGCTTTGCTCGTCAATCTGCAGAATCTTGTTGAAGCGCTCCATGCTCAGCAGCACGCCCTGGTGCACGGGCAGCGCCGCGCCGCTTAGGCCGGTGCCCGCGCCCCGCGCCGTCACGGGCACGCGGTGCGCGTGGCAGAGGCGCATAATGGCGCTCACTTCCTCCGTGGTGCCGGGCCGCAGCACCACGTCGGGCGGAAACAAAAAATCTTCGGTGTGGTCGCGGCCGTAGGCTTCGTACACCAGGGCTTCGGTGCGGGCCGCCGTTAGCACGTGGCCTAGGCCTACAATGCCTTCAAAGGCCACCACCAGCTCGGCGGTAAGGGGAGAGAAGTTCATGGTAATGCGATTTTTAAGTTGCTTAATTATAGCAGGCCTATGCCCACTCGGTTGTCATTGCGAGCTGGCGAAGCAATCGCCTCAGAACAATCGACCTAGGGCATCGTGCTGGTGCGATTGCTTCGCCAGCTCGCAATGACAACCGAGTGGATAATAAGATAGCTGACGCTGCTAAAATCATCCCCAAGCATACTGCCGGGCTATATTTGCAGTTAGTGGGGCGCGAATCAACGAAGGTAAGCCTGATGATGCCAGCGCAAAACTACCCCGGCCCGGCCCGCAACTACTCCCTAGGGTCCGCCCGGCTGCTCCGCGCCGCCTGGCCGCTGCTGCTGGTGCTGTTGGTGCTGGGCGCCAGCTGCCAGCGCCAGCTCAACCAGCGCACGAGCTATCGCTACCCCGCGCGCAGCAGCGCCCGCCCCGGCCGCCTAGGGGCCAGCCGCGCTCCGGTGGTAGTCAAGTCCAAAACCAAGGCCAGCAGCCCCGGCGCGGCCCCCAGCAAAACGGTGGTGAAGCAGCGCATGGCCCGGCCGACCAGCGCCAGCGGCGCGCTGGCCAGCGTCATCGAATCGGCGCGCTCGTACCAGGGCACGCCCTACCTCTACGGCGGCACCACCCGCAGCGGCCTCGACTGCTCGGGGCTGCTGCAGCTCTCGTTTGCCGAGGCCGGCATCGCCATTCCGCGCTCGTCCAACGAGCAGGCCGTGTGGGGCGACCCCATCAAGCCCACCGAGCTGCGCCCCGGCGACCTGCTCTTCTTTGGGCCCTCGCCGGGGGCCAGCACCATTACGCACGTGGGCATGGTAACGGTGGTAGATGCCGATGGGGTGGAGTTTATTCACGCTTCTTCTTCGCTAGGGGTAGTTGAAAACGCCTTTGAGCTAGACTATTACCTCAGCCGCTTTATTCGGGCGGTGCGGCCCCGGCTGTAAGAACCTAGGTCCTGAAATGAAGAGTAGCTAAAGCCCGTCCTTAAATAAATGCTACTTATTGACTTGTTAATACAAGCGTAACATAGCGGAAGAAGTATGGGCCGTAATTTTGCGGGGTCGCTGAACGCATCATTTTTCAGCAAAATCGCTCTGTTATGGTTCATAAATTACTACGCAGCCTTCTGTTAGTGCTACTGGCCCTAGGCTCGGCCCAACTGGGCTGGGGCCAGGGCGCCACCACCGCCGCCATGAGCGGCACCATCACCGACGCCAAGGGTGGGGCCCTGCCGGGCGCCACGGTTATCGCGGTGCACACGCCCACCAACACGCAGTACGTGGCCCCTACCAACGCCGACGGCCGCTTCAACATCCAGAACATGCGGGTGGGCGGGCCCTACACCGTGAAGGTGACCTTCGTGGGCTACACCGATTTTACCCGCACCGGCATCAACCTCACCCTGGCCGAAAACTTCCGCCTCGACGCCAAGCTGGGAGAAAGCTCGTCGCAGCTGGCTGAGGTAACGGTAGTGGGCAACCAAAACCCGGTTATCAACGCCGACCGCACGGGCGCGGCCACCACCATTCAGCGCGCCCAGATTGAGCGCCTCCCCACCATCAACCGCTCGTTTGCCGACTACACGCGCCTGACGCCGCAAGCCAGCGCGGGCGGTGGCTTTGGTGGCCGCAACAATCTGTATAACAACGTCACCATCGATGGGGCGCTGTTTAATAACTCGTTTGGCCTAGCGGGCACCATCGGGGGCCAGGCCAACGCCCAGCCCATCTCGCTCGATGCCATTGACCAGATTCAGGTGAGCATCGCGCCCTACGACGTGCGCCAGGGCTCCTTCACCGGGGCCGGCGTGAATGCCGTGACCCGCTCGGGCTCCAACCAGGTATCGGCCTCTATCTATGGCTTTTATCGCGACCAGAAATACGTGGGCAGCCGCATCGGTGACGCCAACAACACGCTGGCCAACTTCAACCTGAAGAACTTCGGCTTCCGCGTGGGCGGCCCCATCATCAAGGACAAGCTGTTTTTTTTCCTGAACGCCGAGCGCGAGTTGCGCAACGACCCGCCCACCGGCAACTATACGGCCGCCACCGCCGCCGCGCCCACCGATGGCCAGTCGATTTCGCAGGTGTCGGGCTCGGACCTGACTACGCTCTCCAACTTCCTGACCACCAATTATGGCTACAACCCCGGCCCCTATCAGAGCTATCCGCTAGCGCAGAACAGCGACAAGATTACGGCCAAGCTGGACTGGAACATCAGCAGCAACCACCGCTTCAACATCAAGTACAACTACCTGAAGTCGTACCGCGACGTGCCGCCCAGCAACTCGGGTGCCGTAAATAACAGTGCCAGCCGCTCGCAGACGCTTTTTGGCCTGCCTTACCTGAGCTCCTACTACCGCATCAACAACAACATTAATTCGTTCATTGCCGAGCTCAACAGCACCCTAGGGGGCGGCAAGTTCTCCAACAACCTGACGGCGGGCTACCTGGCCAACCGCGACTACCGCCAGGGCGCGGGCGGCGGCGATATTCCGCTGTTTCCGTTGGTGGATATTGGCAACACCACTACGGGCCTGAGCGCCGTGGGCGCCCGCGTAACGGCTGCCCAAACGCTGACTTCGTTCGGCTACGAGCCGTTTTCGGCCTTCAACATCCTGAACACCGACACTTACCAGCTGGGCGACAACTTCACGGCTTTCCTGGGCAAGCACAACGTGACCATTGGTACCTACAACGAACTGTATAAGTACAGCAACGGCTTCGCGCCGCAGTACTACGGCGCCTACGTATATAACTCGCTGCAAGACTTTTACGCCTCGGCAGCCACCACGGGGGCGGCTTACGGCTACGACTACCAGAACGGCCAGCTCACGCCCCGCACCGCCACCGAAGGCCTGCGCTCGGCCCAGCGCTACCAGCTGCGCTACTCGGCCCTGGCCGACGGCTCGTTTCCGTTCGCCACCACCAACGCCGCCCAGATTGGCTTGTACATCCAGGATGAGTACTCGCCTACCAGCAACTTCAAGGTGACCTACGGCGTGCGCGGCGACCTGCCCATCATCTACTCCACCATCGCGCAGAACACGGCGCTGGCGGCGCTGACGGGCTTTCGGGGCGGCAACCAGATTAACACCAGCCAGTTGCCGCGCCGCACGGTGCTGTTCTCGCCCCGCGTGGGCTTCAACTGGGACGTGAACGACGACCGCCAGACGCAGCTGCGCGGCGGCACGGGCGTCTTCACCGGCCGCGTGCCCTACGTGTGGATTTCCAACCAGGCCAGCAACAACGGCGTGCAGTTTGGCTCCATCGACTTTCAAGGCGCGTCCGCTCAGCCCTACACCTTCAGCCCCAACGTAGACCAGTACCGCACGGCCCTCGCCGCTGGCGGCGCCAATACCTCGTACAACATCGCCGTTACGGCCCGCGACTTCAAGTTTCCGCAAGTGTGGCGCAGTAACCTGGCCCTCGACAAGCAGCTGGGCGGCGGGGTAGTATTTACGCTCGAAGGCCTGTACACCAAGGACCTGAACGCGGTGTACTTCCAGAACATCAACCTGCCGTACTCGACTAACAGCGCCGTGGCCGCCATTCCGGGTGATGCGAGCGCCGGCGACCGCCGCCCGATTTTCTATACCCGCGCCAGCGCCGCGAGCGCTGCCGTGAATACCAACCCCTACAACCGCATCTACGGCCAGAATACCAACGGCGTAGCCAACGCGACGCCGACCGTGGCTAACCCTACCATTACGGACGCTATTCTGCTCAACAACACCAACCAGGGCTATTCGTACAGCATCACGGCGCAGCTGCAAAAGACGTTCAGCAACGGCCTCTACGCCATGGCGGCCTACACCTACTCCGACTCGCGCTCAGTAAACGACGGCGGCTCGATTGCCCAGTCGAGCTGGGCCGGCCGCCCCGTATCGGGCGACCCGAACGCCGAAGACCTCGGCTACTCGCAGTACCTGATTCAGCACCGCGTAATTGGCTCGCTCTCGTACCGGGTAAACTACCTCGAGCACCTGGGCACCACCTTCTCGATGTTTTACGAGGGCGCCCCGGCCGGCCGCTACTCCTATACCTACAGCGGCGACATGAATGGCGACGGCGTATCGGGCAACGACCTGATGTACATCCCGCGCAACGCCAGCGACGTGGTGCTGACCGACCGCACCTACTTTGCGGGCACCAGCGACGTGCGGGTGTACACGGCCGCCCAGCAGGCCACCGACCTCAACAACTACATCGACGCCGACCCTTACCTGAGCAAGCACCGTGGTGAGTTCGCGGCCCGCAACGGCGCCACGCTGCCCTGGCAGCACCGCGTCGACTTCCGCCTGCTGCAGGACATTTTCACCAACATTGGCAGCAACAAAAACTCGCTGCAGTTCAGCCTCGACATCTTCAACATCGGCAACCTAATTAACCGCAACTGGGGCCTTTACCAGTTCCAGTACACGGCCTCGCCGCTGGCTTTCCAAGGCTACAATGCCGCCGGCCAGCCCACGTACCAGTTCACCTACGTGGCCAACCCCACGCGCACCGTATCCGGCAGCAACTCGACCGTGACGCCCGCCACGACCCTGAGCACGCCGTTCCGCAACGACGTGACGACGCTGAATTCGCGCTGGCAGGCCCAGATTGGCCTGCGCTACTTGTTCAACTAACCGCCTTAGCGCCCCTAGGGGCTAAGCGTACTGAAAAGGGTAGGAAGCCATTCCTGCCCTTTTTTTATGGCAGGGGCCTAGGAGTACCCAACCAGCGCCAGTTGGATGAAGGAGCGAAAAATTTGGAATTGTACAATTATTTGAACCTCTCTAAAGTAACCTGATCGGCTCAAGCTAGCGCCGCTATTAGCAAGCTAATAACCTGACTCAAGCAATATTACAATGTGTAGATAAGCCCTTTAGGTTGTCTCGGCGCGGTTCTTGGCCGATGGCGTAGCAGCTACCCTGGGCCTAGCAAAAGCCCAGTGACTTAGGAAATCACCGTAATTTTGTCCTGGTTTTAATTAAGAATACATCTTCCACTAACCATTTTCTGTATGATTCAGAAAGTTTTACGCCACTTATTACTCTTAGTGCTGTCGGTGGGCCTAGCCCACAGCGGCTGGGCGCAAGGCACCACTACGTCGTCGATTGCGGGCACGGTTACCGACGCCAAAGGCGGGGAGCTGCCGGGCGCTACCGTCATTGCGGTGCACACGCCTACTGGCACCCAGTACGTGGCGCCTACCAACGCCGACGGCCGCTTCTACATCCAGAACATGCGGGTGGGTGGCCCCTACACTTTGAAGGTGACCTTCGTGGGCTACCAAGATTTCAACCGCAGCAACGTGGTGCTGACGGTAGGCCAGACCCAGCGCATCGACGTGAAGCTGGGCGATGCCTCGACCCAGCTGGCCGAAGCCGTGGTGGTGGGCAACAACCCCCGCTCGGTACTCAATGCCGAGCGCACGGGCCCGGTTACTAATATCAGCACCGAGCAGTTGCAGCGCCTGCCTACCATCACGCGCAGCCTGAACGACTTTCTGCGCCTCACGCCCCAGGCGTCGCCCATCTCAACGGGGGCCATTGGCGGTGGCAACTACCGCCAGAACAACATCACGGTAGACGGCTCGGACTTCAACAACAACTTCGGCATTGGGGGCAACCTACCGGCCAACGGCTCGCCCATCTCGCTTGATGCCCTGGAAGAACTAACGGTAAACATTGCGCCCTTCGACGTGCGCCAGTCGGGCTTCGTAGGCAGCGCCGTAAACGCGGTAACGCGCTCGGGCTCTAACACCGTGCAGGGCTCGCTCTACACCTTCTACCGTAACCAAAACTACATTGGTAAGAACGTGGCGTCCGACCAGTTCACCATCAACCCCTCGACGGTGCGCACCTACGGCGCGCGCGTGGGCGGCCCCATTATTAAGGACAAGCTGTTCTTTTTCTTGAGCTACGAGCGTTCGACGGAAGACATCCCGGGCCCGCAGAACATTACCTCGAACGGCCAGACTAGCGGCGCGGGTTCTTATGGCTCGGCCAGTAACATTGTTAAGCCTACCGCGTCTCAACTAGACAGCTACAGCAGCTACCTGCAAAGCACCTACGGGTACGCCACCGGCCCTTACCAGAGCTACAATTTCCAAAACACGAACAGCCGCTACCTGGGCCGCATCGACTGGAACATTAACAACAAAAACCACCTGAGCATTCGCTACAACCAGGTAAACAGCCACAACCCCATTCAGGTAAGCACCTCGCGCAGCCCGCTGGCTAGCTTCCCGCAAACCCGCACGAGCTTGTTTGCGCTGCCCTTTGCCAATTCCAACTATTTCCAGGACTATAACTTCTACTCGGGCGCCCTGGAGCTGAACTCGACCCTAGGCACGCGCCTGTTCAATACCCTGCGCCTGACCTACACCAACCAGAACGACCCGCGCAGCTCGAACAGCTCCATCTTTCCGTTCGTGGATATCTTGGACGGCAGCCAAAATCGCAATACGGCGGGTGGATTTAGTACTTATGGCAATCCCCTTACCTCGTTTGGCTACGAGCCCTTCACCTTTGGCAACCTGCGCCAGGTAGAAACCTACTCGGCCGTAGATTTCCTGTCGGGCACGTTTGGCAAGCACACGCTCACCGGCGGCGTGCAGTTCGACCTGCAAACTACCAAAAATGGCTTCCAGCGTTTCGGTACCAGCTACTACACCTATAACAGCTGGGCCGACTTTGCAAGTCAAAGTGACCCTAACCCAGCTAACCGGGCTAACCCCGTCGACTTTGCCACCACCTACTCGCTACTGCCGGGTTTCCAGCAGGCATTTCCTCGCTTCAAAACGGCCCAATATTCGGCCTACGTGCAGGATGAGTACAGCATCAGCGAGAAGTTTCGCCTCACCTACGGCCTGCGAGCCGAGCTGAACTCGTACCTGAACGTGCAGGAAATCCAAACCAACCCGCTGATTGCCTCGCGCGCGCTAACCGACGGCCGCCACATCGACACCGGGGTGCTGCCTACTAACCGCGTGCTATTCTCGCCGCGCATTGGCTTCAACTGGGACGTGAAAGGCGACCGTAGCTTGCAGCTGCGCGGCGGCTCGGGCATTTTCACGGGCAAGGTGCCCACCGTGTGGATTGTGGCCCAGTCGGGCGACGCCGGCATGATTCAGGTGACGCAGCAGGCCTCGACTATTGGCAGCGGCAACAACATGGTAAGCCCCGCTTCGGCGTTTGGCGCGCTACCAGGCTTTATCGCTCCTACCGCTGCGCAGCCCTTCGGCTTACTGCCCTTCAGTGCCGACCCCGCTGCGCACCGCCCCGATGTAGTGCCGGCCGCTGGCACCATTGTGCCGAGCACCGCTAGCGCTACCGACCCCAACTTCCGCAACCCGCAGGCGTGGAAGAGTGCCTTGGCGCTTGACGCGAAACTGCCGGGCGGCATCGTAGGTACGCTGGAAGGCACCTACAACCGCGACCTCATTGTGGCCTACGGCCAGAACTACAACCTGGTAAACCCCCGCTCGCTGGCCGGGACCAACGCTGGCCAGCCGGGCTTCTCCGACAACCGCGATTTCTACCCCAACGCGGTAGGCTCGAAATTCACCAGCCCGCTTTACGGCAACGATTTTACGCCTAAGACCATCAACGGTACGCCCGTAGCGGCCGGTGCCTTCAACCCAATCGTGCTCTCCAACGGCTACAAAGGCTACTACTGGTCGGCCACGGCCCAGCTGCAGAAGTCATTTAGCAGCGGCCTGCAGGCGTCGCTGGCTTACACCCGCTCCGATGCCCGCGTACTGTTCGACGGCAGCGGCGACCAACTGCTCAACACCTGGTCGGGTACCTACACGGTGAACAACGCCAATAACCCAGCCCTGAGCTACGCCAACTACGTAGCCCCCGACCGCATCGTGGCTTCGCTTACCTACCGCAAGGAGTACTTAGGCCACCTGGGCACCACCATCTCGTTCTTCTACTCGGGGTCGATTCAGGGCCGCTACTCGTACATCTACAGTTCGGACTTCAACCGCGATGGCCAAACCAACGACCTGATTTACATTCCGCAGAACGCCAACGATATTACGTTTTCGGACTTCAACTACGGCACTGCCGCAGCCCCGAACTTTATTACGGCAGCTCAGCAGAATACGCTGTTCCAGCAGTTCGTTGACCAGGATCCTTACCTGAGCAAGCACCGCGGCGGGTACGCCGAGCGCAACGGCGCTACGCTGCCCTGGCGCCACCAGGTAGACTTCCGCGCCGCCCAGGACATCTTCGTGTCGGGCAAGACGCGCAACGCCCTACAGTTCACGTTTGACGTGTTCAACTTCGGCAACCTGCTCAACCGCAACTGGGGTGTTTTCCAGCAGCCCATCGTGAGCAACGGCGCCATCCTGGTGCCCACCAACGTGGCTAGCCTGGTAGAAGGTGGCACCGTGAAGCCGACCTTCCGCCTGAACACCTACGGTGGGGCACCCATCCAGCAGTCGTTCGTGAACACCGTTACCACGGCTTCGACCTACTACATGCAGATTGGCTTGCGCTACAACTTCAACTAAGTTGGCTGTACCAAGAAACTGCCAAAAATGGGCGGGGGGTATTCCCCGCCCATTTTTTTTAGCCTGATTGCGGGAGACTTAGCAGGAAAATGCCGCCTAGGGCTTGCGTAAGCCAAAAGGCGCCGTACTTTTGCACAACCAAAACGCAAATGGCGGGCTGGTACCACTAAAAAAGGGGGATTAGCTCAGCTGGCTAGAGCGCTTGCATGGCATGCAAGAGGTCATCGGTTCGACTCCGATATTCTCCACTTTCTCATCAAAAAAGGCCGCTAGCAGTTGCTAGCGGCCTTTTTTGTTTTAAGCCCCTAGGCCTCTAAACCTGGCACAGGTGGCAGGTGCCCGAGAGCAAAAAGTCGCGCCGCTGAGCCTGAAAGCCGCCGGGCAGCTGCACCGCCGGAATGGCTACCTGGCTAAGGCAATAAGTATGGCCGCAGTCGGTGCACTTGAAGTGCACATGGTTGTCGAAGTGTGCCGCCGCCGAGCACTCGATGGAGCAGGCCGCGTAGCGCAGCACGTCGGTATCATCGATGACGCGGTGGATGAGGCCCTGCTGTTCGAAGCTCTTGAGGGTGCGGTAGAGCGTGATACGGTCTACATCGGCGCCAATTTCCTGCTCAATCTCGGCGCCGGTGAGGGCGTAGCCCTTGCCCGACACGGCGGCCAGCACGGCGCGGCGCACGGGAGTTTGGCGCAGGCCGTGGCGCAGCAGGGTTTGGGCGAGGCGGTCGGGGGAGGTGGTCGTAGCGGGCATAAGTCAAAAATAGGGCGGGCCCCGCGCCCGGGCCGCCCGGCTAAGCGGCAGCAAGGAAGCAACCGGCTGGGCGCGGCCCGCTGGCGTACCTTTGCCGGCCCTAGTACCGGGCGGCGGGGGTGGATATACTTAACACTACTTGTGGCAGAAACGTTGGCGCAGCGGGTTTTTGAGTGGTTGGGCCAGCGGCCGGGGCTAGTGCTGCTGCTCACGCTGGTAGTGGCCCTGCCGGCGCTGCTGCTGCACCTGGGCTGGCAGCCGCTACTGGTCGATGAGCCCATTCGGGCGCTGGTATCGCTGGAAATGCACTACTCGGGGCAGTTTTTTGCGCCCACGCTCCAAGGCTTTCCCTACTACAACAAGCCCCCGCTTTTCAACTGGCTGCTGGTGGCGCTCTACCGCCTCACGGGCCGCCAGGACGAGTGGATAGTGCGCCTGCCCACCGTGGTGGCGCTGCTGCTGTACTCGGGGGCCATTTGGCAGGTGCTGCGGCCGCAGCTGGGCAGCCGGCTAGCTTTCACGGTGGCGCTGGCGTTTGCCACCACCGGCCGGGTGCTGTTCTACGACTCGTTTTTGGGCCTCATCGACCTCTGGCACGCGGGGCTAACCTGGCTGGTGTTTATGGCGGTGTGGCACATGGGGCAGCGCGGGCGCTGGGTGCAGCTGTTCGTGCTTACGTATGCGCTCACAGCGGTGGGCTTCCTGCTCAAGGGCCTACCCTCGCTCGTGTTTCAGGCGCTGGCCCTAGGGGTATATTGCCTGGCTACCCGGCAGGTGCGGCGCCTGTTTAGCTGGCCGCACGTGCTGGGCGGGGCGGTGCTGCTGGGCGTGCTGGGCACCTACTTCCTGCTGTATAGCCGCCAAAACTCGCTCGAAACGGCCCTAGCTACCCTCTGGGACCAGTCGAGCCAGCGCACGGTGGCCGCCCAGCCCCTGGCCGACTCGGTGCGCTACGTGCTGCTGTTTCCCTTCGATTTTATTCGCCACTTCCTGCCCTGGACGCTGCTGGGGCTGCTGCTCCTCACGCGCCGGGCGCGGCAAGCGGTGTGGCAACAGCCATTTTTGCGCTACAACGCCCTGCTGTTTTTGGCGGTGCTGCCGGTGTACTGGCTTTCGCCGGCCACCATTCCGCGCTATTTGTTTATGCTGGTACCCTTAGGGCTCACGGTGGTCGTGCCACTCTACCAGCCCGCGCAGGTGGCCGGCGCCTGGCCCGCGCGCTGGCTCGATGCCACGCTACTGCTGCTGCTGGCCCTCACCGCGCTGGCGCCGCTGGTGCCCGCCCTCAAGGCGGCCGCGCCGGCTTTGGGGGCCGCGGGCGCGGGGCTAGCCGGGCAGCTGCGGGGCGTGCCCACCTACTGGCTGCCGGGGCTGCTGCTGAGCGCCGGGCTGGCCGGGCTGGCGTATTTATTCTACCGAATGCCCGACTACCGCCTGCTGCTGCTGAGCTACTTCTTGCTGCTGCTGCGGCTGAGCTTCGATATCTACGTGTTTCCGGCCCGCCTGGCCACTTCGCCCGAGGTAGCCTACCGCGCCGCCGCCCTGCGCGTGGGCCGCGAAACCAAGGGCCGCCCGCTGCTGCTATGGCCCGGCGCCCAGCTCGACAACGTGGAGGCCTACTATATTGCCCGCGAGCGGGGCCAGACACTGGCTACCGGCCCGCTGCCGCCCCGCGCCGGCACCCTCTACCTGGCCGAAGCCGGGCAGCTGGTGGGCCAGCACTACCGCCTGCTCGACGAGTTCACCATCGACCGGAACCTGGTCTTTCAAGTAGTCGAGTTTCCGTAATACCAAGCTACGGCCTGATTAGTTGCTCGCGCCGTGCTGCTCACCCCAGCCGGCCGCCGCGCGCCGCCAGTCTCACGCCCACAGCCGCAGCCTAGGGCGCTTTCTCCATGGTTTCTACCGACAACGAGTCAACTTCCGCTCCTGCTGCCTGGCGGCGCCCCGCGGCGCTGCTACTCAAGCTGGCGTTTATGGCCGGGGCGCTGGGGCTGGTGGCGCGGCACCTCGACCTACCGGGGCTGGGCCGCACCCTGCGCGGCGCGCGGCCAGGTTGGCTGGCGCTGGCGGCGGGGCTCTTTATCGCGTCCAAGCTGCTGTCGTCGGTGCGGCTCAACCGCTTTTTTCGGGCGGTGGGCCTAGGGCTTAGTGAGGGCTACAACCTGCGGCTGTACTGGCTGGGTATGTTTTACAACCTGTTTTTGCCGGGCGGTATTGGGGGCGATGGCTACAAGGTGTATTTGCTGGGCCGGCGGTTTCCGGGGCGGCGGGCGCTCATCTTCCGCGCCTTGCTACTCGATCGGCTCAGTGGCCTGGCGGCGCTGCTGGTGCTGCTGCTGGCGCTGCTGGCCGCCGTGCCCACCGCCGAGCTGCGCGTGGCCGGCGCCGGCGCGCTGCCGCCCTGGTGGCGGGCGGTACCCCTAGGGCTGCTGCCGCTGGTCGTGGCGCTCAGCTACGGGCTGGGGCGCTGGGCTTTTGGCGAGTTTCGGGGGGCGTTTGGGCGCACCTCGTGGCAGGCGGTGGGCGTGCAGGGGGCGCAGGTGCTGCAGGCTTGGGCGCTGCTGGCGGCCCTAGGGGCGGCGGGTGGCCCGGTGCTGCCCTACCTGCTGGTGTTTCTGGCTTCGTCGGTGGCGGCGGTGCTGCCGCTCGCGGTGGGTGGCTTGGGTACCAGGGAATTAACGTTCTTGTACGGCGCTAAGCTCTTCGCCCTCAGTGCCCCGGTGGCCGTGAGCGTGAGCGTGCTATTTTACGTCATCACGGCCTTGGTAAGCCTGGTGGGAGCGTGGGTAAAAGCAGATAATAGACTTGTCTCTTAATTTAGGAATACGTCCACTTTCCTCTCAATCGTCGGCGCTCCGCTTTGGGCTACCAATCGCCCCCTAGTTTGAACGCGACTTCCAAAGCAGATTATCATAGCTCACTGCCTATTTTTACTATATCATCCCAGCCTGAAGCGGTCGGGGAAGTTGCCGTAGGTTTTACCCATGCACCACGTGGGTGATGGGCGCTTAGCTCAGATTGCGGTGCGGGCTCACGGGCGCGCCTATTTCATAACAAATGTTATCGTTCGGCGGCCGAGGTGGGGCGCAATTTTGCTTGCTCAACCACCACCTACACGCCTTACGACCATGAAAGCCGCCATTCTATATTCCAAAGGAGGGCTCCCGCAGTACACTGACGTTCCCGAGCCCGTCGCGCCCGACCAAGACCACCTGCTGCTTACCGTCACTGCCGCTGCCGTCAAGCACCTCGATAAAAGCCAGGCCACCGGGACGTACTATTCCAGCACTGGCGCGCCGGCTGAGGTGGCCCGCATCATCGGGGGCGACGCCGTCGGGACGCTCGCCGACGGCACCCGCGTTTACGCCCTGGGCAGCGGCGGCACCCTAGCCGAGCGGGCCCTCATCGACCGGCGCCGGTTGGTGAAGCTGCCGGCTGGCCTCGACGATGCCGTGGCGGCCGCCCTCCCGAACGCCGTGATTGGCGCCGGCATGGCCCTGCGCTTCCGGGCCGCCCTGCAACCGGGTGAAACCGTACTCATCAACGGGGCTACTGGCGTTACCGGCCGCGTGGCCGTGCAGCTAGCCAAGCTCTACGGGGCGGGGCGAGTCATTGCCACCGGCCGCAACCCCGAGTCGCTCCAGGCTTTGCGCGCCCTAGGCGCCGATGAGGTTATCTCCCTGCAGCAGCCCGACGATGCCTTGCTAGACCACCTGCGCGCGGTACAGGCCGCGACGCCCATCGACGTACTTATAGATTACGTCTGGGGGCATTCGGCCGAGCTGCTGCTGCTCGCCCTGCGCGGCACCGGCGCGTTTACCCACCGCGTCCGGTTTGTTTCCGTCGGCACTATGGCCGGCGACAACATCACGCTCTCGGGCGCGCTGCTGCGCAGTGTCGATGTGCAGCTTTCCGGCTCGGGGCTGGGCAGTTGGCCGCGGGAGCAGGTAGGGCACCTGTTTACCACGATGCTGCCCGAAGCGCTGCAATGGGCGGCCGAGGGCCGCTTACGGCTGGAAGTGGTAACCACTCACCTACCCGAAGTCGAGCGCCTCTGGGAGCTGGCGGTGCCCGCTGGCAAACGGCTGGTCGTGTTGATATAAGCACAGTGGCGTCCCTTTCATCCTTTTCTACCATGACCATGACCTTGACCAAGCAGCAACTCACGGTGGCCTACTGGCTGGCCACGGGCCTACTAACCCTCTTTATGGCAAAATCGGCTTTCGCCTACCTGACGCAGGAGGCCGTGCGGGTCGAATGCCAGCGCCTGGGCTTTCCCGATTACTTTCGCCTGGAACTAGCCCTGGCTAAAACCCTAGGGGTGCTGGCTCTGCTCACGCCCGTGGGTCCGCGCCTAAAGGAATGGACCTACGCCGGCTTTGTCATCCTGCTCGGCTCAGCCGCGGTAGCGCATCTAGCTACGGGCGAACCCCTGCGCTCCATTACGGGGATAGTAGTCTTGCTGGGCGTACTGGCTGCCTCCTACACCTGCTACCACCAGCGCCAGGCCCGGGCGGAGGCAAAGCCGGGGCGCTGAGGTAGGTTGCAGCCTCTTGCTTTAAATCTTCCGTTCTTATGCTGGAATGGCTGCGTGCCCGCCTGTCCTTTTCTGCCGACCACTGGCAGCGTTATGCCCCCTATTTTACCCGGCTAGAAGTGCCCGCCCGCACGCTGCTGCTGCGGGAAGGCGAGGTAGCCAAACGCGCGTTTCTCATTGAAAAAGGCTGCCTGCGGGTGTGGCTAAACAGGCAGGGTAAGGACCTGACGTTTCAATTTTTCTTTGAACAGCAAGTGGTCTCGTCTCTCGAAAGCTTTCACCAGCACACGCCTAGTCTATGCGCCATCGAGACGATAGAGCCCTGCGTGGTGTGGGCGATAGCCCGCGAAGATGCCTACCAGCTGCTGCGTGAATGGGGCGAGCGGGCCGAACTGCGCGAACAGCTAGCTGGCTTGATGTTTGAGCGTACCCGTCACTACCTTGAGCATTGCGTAGCCTTCATCCGCGACACGCCGAAGCAGCGCTACCAGCAGTTGCTAGCCACCCAGCCGCAGGTAGTGCAACGGGTGCCCCAGCACTACATTGCCTCGTATCTAGGCATCAGTACAGTGCACTTGAGCCGTATCAAAAGCAGTCGGTAACAGCCGCTATCGGCCAAGCGCCAGCTGCTTAGCACGACGGCGTCGAGGCGTAATAAAACGGAAAATTAGCCAATCCGTGACAAGGAGTCGAGCTATCCTGGTGCCCGCGCCAGACGACCTGCCAGACCTGGCTAGTGGGCCCGAGCTGCCCAACGGTGCTCACGGTGCAGTGGCAGAGAAGCACGGAATAAAGCAAAGCCCCGCTACTGACGAGTAGCGGGGCTTTTTAGGCGGTAACAATCCGCTTTCTAAAGCAGCTCGTAGGTTGGGCGCTAATTGCTTTCTGCGCTCTGATAACCAACTTTATTTAAAAGCCTCGCTCACCGGCGGGGCTTTTCTTTAACCCTATTTTCTGCCTGCATCGTTGCTTGGTAAGCCACTCACGGGGTAGGCGCCATGACTTTATCCAGCACCACCTGGTACGCATCGGGTGTCACGCTGACCTCACCCAGGTAGGGGTGGTCGAGGGCCGCAATTACAAAGACCATCACCCCCACCATCAGCGCCAGCAGCCCGGTGAGCACGGCGTGCAGCCGTAGGCTGACCACAACGAAGCCGTACGAAAAGGCAATCGTAATCAACGCCCCGCTGAGCACCGCCGCCCACAGCACGCCGGGCACACTGACGCTGATGCTCTCAATGCGCTGGCGGCGCAGCTCCACCAGTTTGTTAAAGGTCTCGATGGCCTGCCCATGGAGCACTTGCTGGCTCAAGGAAGAAACTTCCGTGTGCAGCAGTTGGGCCTGGAAGCGAGTGAGCAGGATACGTTCCTGGTCGTTGGCCAGGCCCCGGCGCTGGGCCGGCCAGGATTGCTGCACAATGTTGGTCGCGTAGGTGCGTAGCTGCTGTTGCAAAGGCTGGCCCACGCTAAGCGGGTAGCCGCTTAGGTCGCGGTAGAGCACGGCCAGCGAGGCCGCTTCCTGCGAGGCGATGCCAGCGGCAGCCGTGTAGTTCTGCCAGGTGGCAACCGTGAGCAGCCCTAGGGTGAGGCCGTAGAGCACCGTGACCCCAGAGAAAAACCAGCCTACTGTACCGTTGTCGATAAGCGCCGCGACGGCACTGCCATTGAGGCGCCGATGAATCAGGCGCAGGCCCCCCAGTGCCAATAATACGGTGCCACCCACTACCAGCAGGGCCAGCAACCAGGTGGGAATTTCATAAAGCCAGAGCATTGCGCGGGGGGAGTGGTCAACTAGGTAAAACATGCGTCCCCTAGACGTAGCCTAGGCACCAGGAGTTGTGAAGCGAGTTGCTGCTGCCTCCAGCAGCTAGCTGGAAGTAAGGCTGGTGCTGGCCACGTGCAGGTCGAGCATCTGGTTGAAGTCGCAGTCGTAAAGGCCGCTGTCCCAGCCCACCGAGAGGGTGTCGCGGCACATCACGCCGGCCGCCGCGGGGTTGAAGGCGTTCACCAGCTTTTCCATCTAGCCTGCGTAGTTGCCCAACTCCACGAGGTAATCGAGAAAGCGAATCACCGGTAAGTTGGTGATGGCGAACAGGTTGTTGGACACCAAGCCGTGGTCTTTGAGCAACGCCTGCTTAAACTGCCGCTCCAGGGCCGCGTAGGCACGCTGGGACGCGGGGCACGTTGCGCCAAGTAGTTAAAAGCTCGAAATCGACGGGCTGCCCAGCTGGCAATTGCGTACTGCTTTTCTCTAAACTAGTACCCGTCTGCCATGCCGCTTTTTCCTGTTTCGCCCCCTTTGCTCAAGCGCTTCGACCGCTGGGCTGCGCCGGCCCTGGCCCTGCTGGGCCTAGGGCTGCTACTGCTCGAAACCCGCCGCCCGCCGCGGCGCACCCGCCCGCGCCGGGAGCGCTGGCGGCGCAACGCGCTGCTGGCCGGCCCCGCACTGCCCGCCGCGCGCCTCACGCTGCTGCCTGCCATGTTGGGCCTGGCGCAGCTGGCTTCCCCGCGCTACCCGGCCCGGCAGCTGGCCTGCCTGCTGGCTCCCCTGCGCCTCGGCCTGGAAGTGCTGGTGCTTGACTACCTGGCCCATAGCTGGCACCGGCTGCTGCACGCGCCCTGGCTGTGGCGGCTGCACCAAGTGCAGCACAACGACCTCGACATCGACATTACCACGGCCTGGCGCTTCCACTTTGGCGAGATGCTGGCCAGTATTCCGTACCGGGCGGGGCTACCGGCGCTGGTGGGCATCCGGCCGGTCACGGTGCTGGCCTACGAGGCGGCGTTTGAGGTGGGCAAGGCTTTTCACCACAGCAACTAGCGGCTGCCGCTGGCCGTGGAGCGCCGGCTGGTTTGGCTGGTCGTTACGCCGCGCACCCACGGCATCCACCACTCGGTGGTGCACCGCGAAACCCAAAGCAACTTCGGCGTCGTGCTCACCATCTGGGACCGTCTGCACCGTACCCTGCGCCTGAACGTGCCGCTCACCATCGGCGTGCTCGCTTACCCCAAGCCGGCCCGCCAAACCGTAGCCCGGCTGCTAGCCTTGCCGCTGGCCCCGCTGCAGCCCTGGGCCTGCCCCAACGGCACGGTGCCCGAGCGGCCCACCTCAGCCGGGCCGCTCGACGAGCTGAGTTGGTAGCGCTGGCTACGTTGCCGCTAGGTCGGGGTCAGGTAGCGCAGTCGCCGCGGAAAAATTGGTTTGGATACCGGCTAGTAGCTTAGCGCAACACAGAAAAATCGCGAGTTAAGTGGTTCCGGAACGCTTCCCAGTGCCAATATGCTCGTCAATTCGCTGGAAGAATGCGTCCACCCAAAGCGCAGAGCAATTGTCGCTCACGGCCGTTCATAGGCACTCAAACAACTCGAAAAACCTGCGTTTCCGGGCTGTTTGAGCGCCTATAACTCCCCTATAAGAAACGAGTGCCGGGCGGCACTCGCCGGTTAAGGCATGGCTACTGCCCATTCGCCCTCTTCTCCTTCGACCTTGCCGCGCACCGCATTATCGGCTATAAAGTAGTAGAGCGGCATACCCTTATAAGTAGTCTGCAGGCGCTTGCTGCCATTAGGCCCATCTGTGCGCGTGATGGTGCCAAAGTCGCTTGCTTTCAAACAAGAAGGAGCTTTCATATTTGCCTGGTAGAAAATTGGCCACGCATCAATGCAGCCGCCTGTACAGTTAGTAGGCTGCGCAGCCGGGTGGGCAGCGTCCTCGCTGAAGGTATAAAGCGTCCGGCCTTGCGGGTCAATTAAATAAGACTTGGTACTAACTTTATGGGTATCCTGATTGGTGATGGAGGCATAGGCTACCATTACGGTATAGTCGGGGTGCACCACGTACCACACGCTGCCGCTGCCGTTGCCGAGAGTTTCGCCGGATTGCTCGCGCACGTTCTGGTTGCCTGCGGGGGCCGCGTAGTAGTACAAAGGCCAGCCCTTATATAGCGTCTGGTTTTGTCCCCCGGCCGTTTTGCCGGTCGTAAAGTCCGCTGCGTTCAATCCGGTCCCTACGGTAATGGTAGGCGTATAAAACACCGGCCACTGGGCGGCGCAGGCCGCCGCCCCGCAACTGTTGGACCCGGCCACATCCAGCGTGAAGTAGTAGAGCGTATTGCCCTGCCCATCGGTGAGGAAAGAGCCTAGCTTCGCATCGCTGGCTAACTGCACAGCGGGCGGTGTGAGCGTGGGAGTGGGCGTTACGGTATCCTCTTTCTTTTGGCAGCCGCTCAGTGCTACAGTCAGGAGCAGGCAGCTGGTTAGCAGCAGAACCGAAAGGCGGGGCAACCGAAAAAAATAGGTAGAAAGGTGCATAATATCTAAAAATGAAAGGGTTAAGAGAATAAAGCTAAGGGTAGCACGAGGCAACAATTCCTCTTTGTTGCTGGCCACCACCGTAGGTAACCAGCAACAAAGGCGTAGTCGACGCTTTTCGGGAAGGGATAAACTAGCTGAGTAGCCTACAGAGATTTGACAAAAGCTACCAGTGCGTCGCGGTCAGTTTGCGAGAGTTGCGCCACGTAACGACGAGAGAAGTCACCTTCCCCCCCGTGCCACATCACGGCTTCCAGCACGTTGCGGGCGCGGCCATCGTGTAGGTAGTTAGTGTGGTTGCTGGTGATAGCACTCAGCCCTAGGCCCCATAGGGGAGGAGTGCGCCACTCATTGCCCGTGGCCAGAAAGTCCGGGCGATTATCGGCCAGGTTGGGACCCATATCGTGCAGTAACAGGTCGGTATAAGGGTGGATAGTTTGGCCACCCAGGCCGTAAGGAGCTGCCGAGGAGGTATGCAGCACCGGGGTGTGGCATGCCGCACACTTGGCCGCTACAAATAGCGCCTGGCCTGCCTTCACCTGCGGGTCGCTGGAGTTACGCGTAGCGGGCACCCCTAGGGTACCCGTATAAAAGGCCGTGGAAAATAGCGTGTTGATGTCAATATCGGTTGGCGTAGTTGATGACGCACTGTTTTTAAGGGTAATAGCGGCGGCCGTCAAACTCGACAGGCCTCCTGAGGGTAGCTTCACGCCGGGGCCTGTCTTATTACGCCCTCCGCCGGGCACGTTAGACTCTAGCGGGAAAAACGGGCTGGTAATGCCCAAGTCTCCATTAAAAGCAGCGGCAGCTTGCTGCAATAAGTTAGGCTGGTTGGCCTTCCAGCCAAAACGGCCTAATACAGTTTGCTGCGCCGCTGCATCCCACACGCGGTTAGGCCGACCTGTAATACCGTCGTGGTCCAGGTCATAAGGATCAGCCAGGGCCACAATATCCTGTTCAGCTACTGCTTCGAGTAGGCCCAAGCCAGCTATCTGCGGGCCGATGCGGGGTGAAAGCATAGTGCCAGCCGGCATAGTAACCGACGGCGTGTACGTAGGCGTGCGCAAGCTGTAAGTCTGACCATCGACAAAGGATTGCAGTTGCTCTACGTACGTCGTGCTCACCGTACCTTCTGGCCCAATGCCTACCGTCCCCGCCCCATCAACGACGGCAAAGGGCTGAATCTGCCCTCCAATGCCCGGCACCGGGTTAGGGCCCCCGTCGTCGGCTACTCCCGGCACGCTCACTCGAAACAGCAACTGCGGCACTTGCGGGTCGGTATTCAGCGGGCTCCGGCCTCCGCTCACGTGGCACCCACTGCACTTGTTGTTGTTCCAGAGCGGGATGAGTTGCTGCAGGGTGAGAGCTTGCTCGAAGTTGCCCTGACCAGTAATGTGGTAGGCGACATCCGTGCCCATTAGAGCCGGCGACGGTTGATTAAAAGCCTGGGCGTCGGACTGATTAACGGTGCTGCTGCCGCCTGCTGGGCCGATAAAGTCCATTGGCGAGGTGCTAGCCTTGACGTCCTGACTCACCGTAGTGCCGAGCGGCCCAGTATCTTCCTGTGCTTTTTCGCAAGCACTGAGCACAGTTGCGCTTAGTAACGCCAGGCATGCTTGGCGCCACGTATGGTAGAATGTTTTCAAGAAAAGTAGGGTGTTTTGAATATAAAAAAAGAAGGATTACTCTGCAAATTTCTAAAGGAATTTCTAATTTTTTTTAGTTATTTTATTAGCTTTTTTACCCCTGATATAATTGTTTTTTAGTGCCTACTAATCCATACATAATTTATAGATTAATGCATAATCATAACTAGCTGTAAAATAGCACGTTTATTATAAATTATATATAATTAAATTTGCTTCAAAAACCCGTTAAATAAGATTTTTATAGAGAGAATCAAAAAAAATGTTTTAACATTTATATGAAATAAAATCAGTTCATTAATTTAAATTATTAAAATGTAATTTTTTAAACAAATAATAATAAACTATTTTATTTTCGGCGGCGGTCTGCCTAGCGGTTATAAGCGTGTAAAACCCTATGGTCCATACCCAACGCCTATGCGCCAAGTGTGGCAGTGAAGCCATCCGGCGCAACAGTAGTAGCCAGGGCCACGCTGAGTAGCAAGGCAAAGATTGTGGTTATCAAGCCCGGTTTACGCCAGCAGCGGCGGCAAAAGCAGCGCAGCATGCCCCAGTCGAAAAGCTGTTAGTGGAATGCCATGCACAACGCAGCATCGTGCGGGCCATCGGTGTAGCACGAGTGACCGTGGCGAAACTGGTAAAAAAAGCGGCCTTACCGGCGCCGCCATTGCTCCAACTACGCCGCCGGAAAGCACAGCAGAAACGGTGGGAGGCACTTGAGCCAGATGCAATGCGGACGCTTGTGGGTAGCAAATCCCGTAAAATATGGCGGTGGCTCGCCGTTGAGCGCGCGAGTCGGCGCCTCGTCGCGTGGGTAAACGGGGACCGCAGTGCGCAAACCGTCCAGCGATTAGGGCAAGCGCTACTGCATCGCTACCGCCGCCATTGCTAGTCGTTTATCGACTTGTGGGACGCCTACGCCCAGTTGTTGCCCCGCTGGCCGCATCGCCCTTGTTCTAAAAGTGAAGGACAAACTAGTCGCGTCGAAGCTAACAACTGCCCCTTACGCCAGTGGTGTGGTATGCTGGTGCACAAATCCTGCTCTTTTAGCAAAAACTTGCTGATGCATACTGCCTGTATTAAGCTCGTGATTGATAAGTACAACCTCATCTTAGAGCGGATTTAGGGTCAGTGTACATTTATCCTTGCGAGCCTACGAAGCAAGCGCCCTAGAACGAGTCGTTCGGGTGCGCTTGCTTCGTAGGCTCGCAAAGACAAGTGTCTATACTAGCTGTATACTGCTTGTGAAACTGCTCTAATTTAAACTACCAGGAGGGGATGGGTAGTTGCTTATAAAGTATAGGGTAGATGTAATGGCTTAGGGCAAAGGAATAGGGCTAAGCAGCATTGGCAATAATTTACCCTCACACCGCCGCGTAGCTTACCAACTCGCCGCCCAGCTCGCGCAAGATTTCCCGCGCCTGCCCGCCACGCCAAAACTCGTATTCGGGCATCCGCATCAGTGGCGAGCCTACTCGCTCGCTCAGGCCGGGGTGGCTCATAAACTCCACGGTAGTTGCCCGCGCAAACGCCGCCGCCACGCCCCGCCGAAAGCCCGTGGCGCTGGCGGGTTCGGTCGAGAAGGTGCTGACCAGCGCTTCTGGCGTGGTAAAGGCCCCTAGGGCCCGGCGGCTGCTGCAAGCAAAGGCGCGCAGCACCAGCCCGCGCCCGTCGCGCCGGCCAGCGGCCGTGAGGCGCCGCACCCGCCGCACGCCCAACTCGCGCAAAATACCGAGCAGCGTGGGGCCGAGCAGCGGGTACTGGTGCAGGTGCTGGTGGCTGTCGGCGTGGGTGGGGGCTAGGCCGGCCTGAGTTAGCCGGCGCAGCTGAGCAGCTACCTCGGTTTTTAGCTCGTCGCGGCGCACCTGGCCGCGCAGGTAGCGCTGCCACAGCTGGCTGGATGGATAAAACTGACCAGTTGCATCAACCAGTGACGGCACCCGCGAAGCGGCCGTGAGCGGCGCGCCAGCATTCAACGTGAGGTGCAGGCCCACCGAGAAAGCCGGCGCGGCTAGCCCAGCCAGCGCCCGCAAGTCGGCGTCGCTGGCAAAGTTGGCCATTACGGTGGTGCTGCTCACCTGCCTGGCTGCGCCCAGCTCCAGAATGGCCTGGGTGGCGGGCGCGTCCCAGCCAAAATCGTCGCAGTTAATAATGAGCCTCTTAAGCATCAGTGTAAACCACTAAATAAACCGTCACTGCGAGCGCAGCGTAGCAAGCGCACCAAAATAAGTCGTTCAAATATGCTTTCGGTGCGCTTGCTGCGCTGCGCTCACACCGACAAGTATGATTGAGAGTACTGCCTAGGCCACTGGCTCGTGCACTGCCGAAGCGGCCATTTGCCGCACGGTGTAGGGCTTACGCGAGGGGCGCGAGTAATAGTTGTACATGCCGATTTCAGCCAGCACGCCAAAGCACAACAGGAAGATGCCCGCCATCAGCAGAAACAAACTGAAAATAAACTCCAGGGGGTAGCGCGCCTCGATATTGAGCCCGAAAAAGAGCGAGCGCACCAAAAACTGCCCCGCAATGACGCCTCCCACCAGCAGGCACAGCAGCCCCGCCAGCCCAAAGAGCCGGAACGGCTTGCGCCCGTGCACGATGAAGAAGCGCAGGATAAACAAATCCAGAATGACGTAGAAGAGCTTGCTAATCTTGTAGTTGCTTTGCCCAAACTGCCGCTCGTGAATCTCAATCGGAAACTCGCAGTAGCGCAGGCCCTTGCGCGCCACCAGCGCCCCTAGGAAGCGGTGGGCATCGCCGAGCATCTCCACGTTTTTGAGCAGGTAGCTGCGGTAGGCCTTGTAAGTGGCGCCGAAGTAGCGCAGCTGCACCCCCGACAAGCGCCGGATGATGCCGTGCGCCGTGGTGGCCAGCGCCGTGGCCACGGCGCCCTCGGGCCGCTTGGCCTTGGCGCCGCCCACCATGTCGTAGCCCGCGTTTATCAGGCTGATAAACTGCGGAATGTAGGCCGGGTCGTGCTGCAAGTCGCCGTCCATAGCAATAATGACCTCGCCCTGGGCCTGGGCAAAGCCGGCGCGCAGCCCAATGGTTTGGCCGTAGTTGCCGGCCAGGTCGATAACCACCAAGTTGGGCTCGCGCTGGGCTAGCTCCTGCATCCGGCGCCAGCTGTCGTCGCGGCTGCCGTCGTTCACCAGCAGCAGCTCGTAGCGGTAGCCGTGGGCCTGCATCACGGTGGCCACGCGGGCTACCAGCTGGGCCACGGTGTCGGCTTCGTTGTAGAGCGGGGCTACCACCGAGATGAGGCCGGCAAAGGCCGTGTCGGCGGTGGGCGAGGCGAGGGGCGGCAGGTCGGGCATAAGGTGCAAAGGTACGCGGGCCTAGGGGCCTTGGGGCGGGAAGGAAGTTCTACACTCATTACTCCCATTACCCATTCGTAACTTTGAAGTATGCAATACTTGGAAGGCCGGCGCTACGTGGTGCTGGCGATTTTTTTGCTGGTGGGGGGACTGTTTGCCGGGCGGTTATTTTACTTGCAGGTGCTCGACGACTCGTATAAGGCTGCCGCCGACCGCAATACCCTGCAGCGGCAGGTGCAGATTCCGTACCGCGGCCAGATTTACGACCGGCACGACTCGATACTCGTGACCAACACGCCGGTGTTTGACCTAGTAGTGGTGCCGCGCGAGGTGAAGCGCCTCGACTCGGCGCGGTTCTGCCAGCTCACGCAAATGCCCATCGAGGACTTGCGCCTGGGGCTGCGGGCCGCCAAAATCTACTCGCGCAACCGGCCCTCGCCGCTCATCCAAAACCTGAGCACGCCCGAGCTGGCCGCCATCGACGACCGGCTGGCCGACTTTCCGGGCTTCCGCATTCAGGCGCGCATGGCCCGCACCTACAAGACCGAGAACTTGGCCCACGCCCTAGGGTACGTGGGCTCGATAACCCCCAAGCTGCTCGAAGCCAGCAAGTTTGCCCACTACCAGCCGGGCGACAACGTGGGCATTTCGGGCCTGGAGTCATACTACGAGCCCACGCTCATGGGCCAGCGGGGCGTGCAGTACCGCCTGGTAAATGTGCGGGGCGTGGACAAGGGCGCCTTCCACGGCGGGCAGTACGATACGCTGTCGGTGGCGGGGCAGGACTTACACTTGAGCATCGACGCCGGCTTGCAGGCCTACGGCGAGAAGCTGCTGGCCGGCCGCCGCGGCTCCATCGTGGCCCTCGACCCCAAAACGGGCGAGATTCTGTGCTTTGTGTCGGCCCCGCACTACGAGCCGCAGGCGCTTACGGGCCAGGGCATGGGCAACCGCTACATGGACTTGCTGCGCAACCCCAACCGCCCGCTCTTCGACCGCCCCCTGATGGCGACCTACCCGCCCGGCTCGGTGTTTAAGCTGGTAAACGAGCTGGTGGCCCTGCAGCTGGGCGTGGTGACGCCCGCCACTGGCTTCCCGTGCAACCAGAAGCTCATCCACTGCACCCACCGTCACGAATACCCTAGCAATGTGAACATTGCCATCAAGCAAAGCTGCAACCCCTACTTCTACCAGGTAATGCGGGCGGCGGTGCTGCGCGGGCAGTCGCGCAATGGCTTCGAGGATGCGCGCCTGGGCATGGGGCAGTGGCAAAAGATGGTGAAGAGCTTCGGGCTGGGCGAAAAGCTGGGCGTGGACATGAGCCAGGAAAAGCGCGGCCTCATTCCCTCGCCCGACTACTACGACCAGCGCCTGGGCTACCACCGCTGGAACTACAAAACGGTGTACTCGCTCAGCATCGGGCAGGGCGAAATCGGCCTTACGGGCCTGCAAATGGCCAACGTGCTGGCCACCATCGCCAACCACGGCTACTACTACGCCCCGCACTTTGTACGCGGCATTGGGGCCGTGAGCCAGCCGCTAACCCAGTTTCGGGAGCGCCACTACACGGCCATCGACACGAGTTTGTTTAAGTACGTCATCCCCGGCATGCAGGCCGTGGTAGATGGGCGGGGCGGCACGGGCGAGTTTGCCAGCCTGGCCCAATATGGTATTTCGGTGGCCGGCAAAACTGGCACCGTGCAAAATGCCCACGGCCCCGACCACTCCACTTTCGCCGCCTTCGCCCCCGCCAACAATCCGAAGATTGCTGTGGCCGTGTTCATCGAGAACTCGGGCTTCGGAGGCACCGCCGCCGCGCCCTGCGCCGGCCTCATCATGGAACACTACCTGCGCGGCCACGTAGCGCCTTACCGCAAGCGCTGGGAGGACTGGATTATGTATGGTAACCTGAACGCCCGCGGCCACCACTAGTTCAATTATTAGTTACCAATAAGTAATTAACAGTGAGCAGGTAGCACTCGGAGCAGCTGCTGATAGCCAGCACAGCTTGATTTTATAGTAAGCCAAGCTCTAAACTGATAATTGCTTGTTGCTAATTGCTCATTGGTAATTGCTCATTAACCCTTGACTCCTTCCCGCTCTTCGCGTAGCATCGACTGGCCACTTATTCTGCTCTACCTGGTGCTGGTGGGCCTAGGCTGGGTGGCGGTGTACGCGGCCAGCTACTCGCCCGATGCGCCCGCCAACCCGCTGGCCAACCTAGGCTTCGCGCAGCTCATGGCCTTCAACTGGTTTAAGCAACTGCTGTGGATGGGCACGTCCGTCGTGCTCATTGTCATCCTGCTAGTGGTCGATTATAAGGCCTACGATACGCTGGCTTACGTCATGTACTTTGCCATGCTTGGGCTGCTGCTCGTCACGCTCGTCGTTGCCCGGCCCATTGCCGGCTCGCGCTCGTGGCTAGAGTTTGGGCCGGTGCGCTTGCAGCCAGCCGAGTTTGCCAAGTTTACTACGGCGCTGGCCGCCTCGCGCTTCATGGCCAGCATCAATTTGCGGCAGCAAAACTGGCGCGACCAGGCCGTGCTGGCCGGCCTCACGCTGGTGCCGGTAGCGCTCATTTTGGCCAGCAACGAGACGGGGCAGGCGCTGGTGTTTGCGGCCCTGCTGCTGGCGTATTTCCGCGAGGGCATGTCGCCGCTTATTCTACTGCTGCTGGCGGCAGGCGGCGTCATTCTGCTGCTGGCGCTGCTGGTGCCCAAGCTGTGGTTGGTGAGCGGCTTTACGGTGGTGCTGGCCGTGGCTTTCTTGCTGAACGCCAAGCTCTGGCGCCATCACCTCATCCTGAGTTTGAGCACTTGGGCGGCGGTAATAGGCATGGTGTTTGGGGTCGATTTCTTCTTCAACCACGTGCTGCAGCCCCACCAGCGCCAGCGCATCGAAATGCTCATTGACCCCGGCAAAGACCCGCTGGGCAAGGGCTGGAACGTGACCCAGAGCAAGATAGCCCTAGGGTCGGGCGGCTGGGTAGGCAAGGGTTTTCTCAACGGCACCCAAACCAAGTTCGACTTCGTGCCCGAGCAAAGCACCGACTTCATCTTCTGCACCGTGGGTGAGGAGTGGGGCTGGGCAGGCAGCACGCTAGTAATCGGGCTCTACATGGCGCTGCTCTGGCGCATCTTGCTGGTGGCCGAGCGCCAAAAATCGGTGTTTGGCCGCACCTACGGCTACTGCGTGGCCAGCATTCTGTTTGTGCACTTTACCGTGAACCTGGGCATGACGATGGGCTTGATGCCAGTGGTGGGCATTCCGCTGCCCTTCTTCAGCTACGGTGGCTCGTCGCTGTGGTCGTTCACCATCCTGCTCTTCGCCCTGCTAGCCCTCGATGCCCACCGCAAGCAGGATTTACTGCGGTAGGTCCGCGTGGCCCGCGCCCGCCCAGTAGCGCCGCTGTACCTTAGCCAGCATGAAAAAGCTGCTTTTCCTAGGTGCTCTGCTGCTGGCCCTGGCTTGCCGAGCGCAAGCGCAAACCGCGCCTGCCGACATCGTTGTGGTGCGGATTTTTGACAGCGGAGCTTCCATAAATGCCATCATTACGCGTGGAGAGGGCAAAAATGAAAAAGTAGCGTTTGACAGTGGAGGTTTTGATAAGCGGCTGCAAGCTAGCAGTGAAGGCTATTATACGCTTTTTCAAAAGTTATACCAAGAAGGCTATACGCTGCAAAGCACCTTTGGGCCCGGTAACAATGGCTTGACTACGCTACTGTTCATCAAAAAACATGGTCAATAAGGTAGTTGGCAATAAAGCTGTAACGCCCGCCGCTATGCGCCTAGGGTTGCTGCTAGCGCACCTGCTGGCCTACGGCTACGCCCTGCGCACGAGCCACTACGTGTTGCCCGATGCCGACCACTACGTGCAGGCAGCCTATAACTTAGGGCACTTCGGCCGCCTTTGCGCCCGGCCGCTGCCAGCCGGGCCGCTGGCGGTAGGGCAGGTGCAGGAGCTGACCATCCGTCCGCCTGGCTCCCACTGCTGGGGCTAGCCCTAGGAACCATTGAGGGCCGGGTAGCGGGGTTGCTTTTGCAAAACGCGCTTAGCTACTGAATAATAGCGCCGGTGCTGCGCGGTTGGGTAGCTACCCGCGCCCGCTCGCCCTGGATACTTGGGCGCTGGCGCTGCGTAGCGTATAGGCGGGCGTAGCCGAGGCGGCAAGTGCTCAAGCCTTTGGCCAAGCCTAGGGCCTAGGGCGCCGCGGTAGAGTGGCGTGTGCGTAGGTGCCCGCGCGCCGCGTAGCTTGCGCGCCGCATGGCTAGTTTCGTTCGCTATTCGCCCCCGCACTTCGCGCTTTGGCGTGGCCCCGAGTTGGCCGTGGTGGCTGTGCTCACGGCATTGTGCCTGGCCCTGCCCACCCATAATCCCACCGGAGATGCCTGGTACTACGCCGCCTGCGCCCGCTGGGGCCACGAGCTGTGGCAGCCCCACCACCTGCTCTACAACGGCGTGGGCTGGCTGTGGCTGCGCCTGGTACACGCCACCGGTCCCGCTCCGGCCGGCAATGCCGCGCTGCCTTGGTTGCAGGCCCTCAACTCGCTGGCTTACGGGGGCTGTCTGCTGCTGCTGGGGCCGCTGCTGCGCCGGGCTGGCGCGCGGCCGGCGGCGGTACCCGCCTGGCTGCTGGCCGTGGGCAGCACCTTCGGTATGCTGCGCTTCGCCGTCGAAAACGAGGCCTACATCCAGCCGTTGCTGGCCGCGCTGGGGGCTAGCCTGGCGTGGGCGCAGGCCCTGGGCCGCGCGCCCTTTGGCCGCGCCGCCACCCTAGACCGCGCACCTCTTGAAAGCGCAAAAATACTACCAGATATTTTTGGTAATCAGTATAGTAGTTCGCGCTGGGGCTGGCTGCCGTTGGCGGGTTTGCTGGCCGCGCTGGCTTGCCTGCTGCACCAGATGCTGGTGTGGTGGTGGCTGGGTTTGCTGCTGGGGCTGCAACCCTGGCGCAGCCGGCTAGCCCTAGGCGCCGCGCTAGCGTATGTCGCGCCCGCGCTGCTGGTGCCACTGGCTTACTGGCTGGCCGCACCGCCCGGCGGTGGGCCCCTAGGGGTGGTGCGCTTTGCCTTGCACGACTACCTCACGGGCGGAGCGCGGGTGGGACTGGGCGGCCGCGGCTGGCTGCTCACGCCCATCAACTTGGTGCGCACCCTAGGGCAAGTGCACGGCAACCTGCTGCCGCTGCTGCACCGCTGGCCGCTGCCGCTGGGGGCAGCGGCTGCCGGCAGCCTGGCGCTGGCCACGTGGGCTATGGTGGGGGCTAGGCCACAGCCGAGGAGCACCCAGGCTGCTTCTAGTAGCTATAAAACTGATAATCAAAAATATGAGCTAGCAACAGCTGGCCCGGTAGATGCGTCGGCGTGGGCCGCGGCGGGCCGCGTGCGCCGCACGCACGGGCTGATTGCCGCCCTGCAGCTGGGTTTCGCGGTGCTGTCGGCGGGCAATGCGGAGTTTATGGTGATGCTGCCAGCGCTGGCGGCGCTGGCACTGGCCGGCGGGCTGCGCGCCTGGCCGGCCCGGCGCGTGGCGGTGCTGGGCGTGGCTTTGCTGCTCTGGAACCTGGCCGCGGGGCTAGTGCCCGCCCACCTGCTGGCCTTCACTGCGGCGGGGCCGGCCTTGCGGGCGGCAGTGCGGCGGCAGCCGGCCGCCTGGTTTATCTTGCTCGACCCTAATCCCTTGCGCAATCAACTGCACTACTACACCGGGCAGTCAGCGGCCCCGGCGCGGGTGCTGGGGCTGGTGGGGCAAGACTCGGCCCGCTTTCGGGCGTGGCTGCGCCGCCGGCTAGCCAGCGGCGCAGCCGTGTACACCGATGCGCTGGGCGGCCCGCGCCCCCTCGACCGGGCCCGCCTGACGCTGGGCGACCCGGCCGCGCCGCTGCTAGGCGGCTTCGGGGCCCGGCGCGTGGCGGTGCTGCCCACCTTCCTAGGGCCGTATTACCTCTCGAAGCTGGCGCTGCCCGCCGCCCAGCAGCGGCGCAGCCAGCCCAGGGCCAGGGCCAGGGCGCCCGTAAATACCGGCGCCGCCAGGTAACCCATGCGGCCTAAATCGCCTGATAAAAGCATGTGTACCAAAACAATAAGTAGCCACCATCCCTCGGCCGCGCGCAGCACTGGGGCCAGGGCCCGGCGCCCACCCGGCCAGGCCAGCGCCCCCAGCACCGGTCCCCACAGCAGCCCGAAACTGCTGGCGGCCTCAGCCAGGCCCTTGGCCGTGGCCAGCTTGCCCAGCGAGTAGTGGAGGTTGTCGAAGTGTGCCAGCGCGTTGCCTACCGCCGCCGTGGGCGCGGCGCCCGCCGCATTGTCTACCCAGCGGTGGGTGAGTAGCAGGGCCCCTAGGCCCCCGGCCAGCGCCAAGGCCTGGCCGCGCCAAGGCAGCGCCGGGCGGCCGTACCACGCCAGCCAGGGCAGCACGAATACAAACGACTCCTTGGCCAGCGGCCCCAGCAGCAAGGCGGCGGCTACTGCCCAGCCCGCCCCCGGCCCGCGCCGCCCGGCGTAGTAGGCTAGGGCCAGCACCAGCCAGTACAGGCTGTCGGTGAGGGGCAGGCCCGCCGCGTAGCCCGCCCAGCGGCTGCTGAGCCCGCCCAGCAGGGCCACCGCTGCCAAGCCCGCCCCGGCCCCCGCCAGCCGCGCCGCCCGAAACCACGCCGCCGCGGCCGCGGCCAGCAAAGCGCAGTTAATCAAGTAGAAAGCTAGGCGGCGTGCTCCCTCGCCGGCGGGGGTGCCCGGCTGGGTGGCTGGGCTGCCCAGCGCTACCAGGGGCCGGGCCAGCGCCCCCGCCGCTAGGGGCACTAGCAGCCGGTAGCGGCGCGTTACGCTCACGCTATCGAAGCGGCCGGCGGCCAGGCGCAGGTAGCTGCGCGTGTCGGGTGAGTGCGAAAAATCGTAGTGCCGGTAGGTGGGGTAGGCCCCGTTGAGCAGCGCCGCCAGCCCTAGGGCCCAGGGCAGCAGCCAGCGCCGCAGCCTAGGCAGTAGCGGGCGCGGGGTGATGCTCAACTGCCCTGGCCAAACTTGCGCTCGATGAGCTTGCGCAGCCGGGTTACGTGCTCTTCGCGGCGGGCCCAGTCGTGGCGCGGGGCCAGCTCCTGCTGCACGTAGGTTAGTGCGGCCTCCACGGTGGGCAGCTGGTCTAGGTGCTCGATGGCGGCGTGGTACTCCGCGTTTTCGCCATTAAATAGCTCGTTGATGAAGCTATAGCGCTGGTTAATGGAAATGGCCTCGCGCAGGCTGCCGACTTTGGGCGCCCCGCGCTCGGCCAGGCTGGGCGCGGTGCCGGTTGTCGTGCCGCGCAGTGTGTCGGCCAGGTGGGCGCCGGTGGGCTGGGTAGCTTTCAGCTTTTCGTAGAGCGGCACGCCGCCGGCCGGCTCCGCCATCGGTGCAAACGAGGGCACCCCTACCGGGGGCGCCGCGGGCTTGGCCTCAGCCGGCGGGCTTGGCGCGGCCGGAGTGGCGACCGGGACTGGCGCCGGGGCTGGGGTAGCGGCCGGTGGCGGCGCTGGCGCGGCGGTAGCTGGCTCAGCCACTTGTGGGACCGGCGCGGCCACTACCGCTGGCGCTGGCGCGGAAAAGGGCGCATCAGTGAACGCCAACGCCACAGCGGCCGGCGCTGGCGCTACCGAGGTAGCTGGCGCGGCCGGCGCCGGCTTAGCTTCGGGGGCCGTGGGCGCCGCGGCGGGCGGCGGCGGGGTGGGCGCCGGCTTGGCCAGGGCCATTTTGCTGGGGCCATCGTCCCAGAGGTCGGCCTCGGTGAGGGGTAGCAGGGCGCTAAGCTCGGCCACCAGGGGGGCTAGGGGGGGCAGCTCCTTGTAGTGGGTGGCGCGGTAAAGGTCGAGGCGCTGCACCAGAAACGCGCGGCTGAGCGGCGCGTTGCCGGTGGGCAGGCTGTTCACGAAGCCCTCAAAAAAGCCTTTGCCCAGCTCGAGGTAGCGCAGGCGCTCGCGCAGGTAGGGCAGGGGCACGGCGGCGTCGGGCTCGGCGGGGCTGGCGGGCGGCAGCAGCAGGTGCGCGAAGGCGGCCCCAGCGTCGGTGGCCAGCAGCAGGGTGTAGGCAATGGCCTGGGTGAGCAGCGGCTCTAGGGCCCGCTGCCCCACGCTGATGTGGCGCGAGAGCACGTTCATGAACTGCCCGAGGGTCTCGCGCACGGGCGCCGCCTCAAAGTCGAAGTAGGGACTGCGCAGCTGGGTGGCTTCGTGCTGCCAGCGGCCTAGCAACTGGTGCAGCACCAGTAAGTTAAGCTGGCGCAGGGGCGTCAGTTTCAGCAGCGCCGGGCCGTCGAGCGTAGCGGTGGGCTGCGGGCCGAAGTGCTGCTGACACAGGCGCGCGGCCAGCCGGCGGCCGTACTGCTCGCACTTGGCAAGGCTATATTTGTCGGGCATGGCAAGGCCGGCCTATGGGGCCGGTTTTGCTGCCCAAGTTAGCCATAAAATGCCCCTGCTGACCATTGAGGGCCTAGACGGCTCGTCGCTACCGATGCTGCCCGGCGCTACGCTGCTGGCCGCCATTCAGGCCGCTGGCCACGACTGGTGGCACGCCTGCGGCGCCAAGGGTCGCTGCACCACCTGCTGCCTGCGGGTGCTGGCCGGCGCCGAGGCGCTCGCGCCCCTCACCGAGCCCGAGCGACGCTACCAGGCCGCCGGCCGCCTGCGTCCCGACGAGCGCCTCGCCTGCCAAGCGCGCCTGCTGCCCCTAGGGGGCGATGTAGTGGGAGCTAAGCCATAATTGCCAGCTCTCCTCAATCTTAATTCACTCAATGGCTTTCCCCTGCCCGCCGATTTTAATGCGCTGTTCCGGCGCGAGCCTTACCAAGAACTGCGCCTGACTGGACAAGAGGCGCTAAAACGACTAGCGCTAGCAATTTTCTGGATGGTAGTTGGAGCAGTTTTTATTTCAATAATACCCGCTCGTCGCCCACCACACGAGCCGATGGGCCTATGGTTTGGAACATGTATGACGCTGCTGGTGAGCGGCAGCCACCTATTCCGCAGCGTCTGGCGGCCCTGGCGCTACGGGCCGCCCGGCTACCGGCTGATAGGCGAATTTGAGGTGCGTGAGAAAGACCACCTGTTTTCCAAGTGCTGGGTGCGGCTGCTGCCGGGTGATAATTTTCGGGTACAGGCAGAAAAGGAGTTATACGAGCGTCTGCGCGTGGGTAGCTGCCTGCGCCTGACCTATACCGCCGCGGGCGAGCAGGTTAGCGTGGTGTTGCTGCCCTAGGGGGCACACTATCCACCCGGCGGCCCGTACTTTACCAGTGAAATTTACGACCGCTGGCGGTTGTTAAGAGTGGGCGGGCAGGCCCGCTCGCCGTGCTAATTACTTGAAAGATACCTGCGTTGTTTACCGAGCCTCACCCTAGCCCCCGCCGCTTCCCTGATGGGCCCCGCCGCCGCGGCTGGCTCGAAGTAATCTGCGGCTCCATGTTTTCGGGCAAAACCGAGGAGCTGATTCGGCGCCTCACCCGCGCCCGCATTGCGCGCCAGCGGGTCGAGATTTTTAAGCCTGCCCTCGACACCCGCTACCACGCCCAGGATGTGGTGAGCCACAACCACACCAGCATCCGCAGCACGCCCGTGCAGCTGCCCGGCGAAATCCTGCTGCTGGCCGGTGGCAGTACCGACGTGGTGGGCATCGACGAGGCCCAGTTCTTCGACGAGTCGCTGGTAGACGTGTGCCGCCAGCTGGCCGACGGCGGCACCCGCGTGATAGTGGCGGGCCTGGACATGGATTTTCGCGGCCACCCCTTCGGCCCCATGCCGGCGCTGCTGGCCACGGCCGAGTTCGTGACCAAGGTGCACGCCGTGTGCGTGTGCTGCGGCGAGCTGGCGGCCTACTCGTACCGCACCGTGCCCAGCGCCAGCCAGGTGCTGCTGGGCGAAACCGAAGCCTACGAGGCCCGCTGCCGCCCCTGCTTTTTGGCCGGCGAGGCCGCCCCGCACCTGCGCGACTCAGCCCGGCAGGGCGTTTCGGGCCTTTAGTGGCCCGCGGGCCCTAGGGGCTGCGCGCCGGCCCTGGGCCGCCCCCGCACTAAGCGGCCGGCGGCGGCGTTAGCTTAGCGCCGCTTTTCTTGCTTTTTACCTTGCCGCCTGCTTATGCGTCAGCTTTCCGCCTGGGTACTTTTTTGGTTGCTGCTCGGCCACGCCTGGGGGGGGCGGGCCCAGGGCGCGGCCTACGGCGACTGGCAGCTGCATCTGCCGGCCCGCCACCCGCTGCTGCTGGCCCAGGCCGGCGACCGGCTGTACGTGGCCGACGAGTCGTCCTTCTACTACTACGATAAGGCGCTCGATGCCACGCGCTTGCTCTCGCGCCGCGATGGGCTGAGCGACGTGGGCGTGCAGGCGCTGGCCTACGACTCGGCCTCGGCCCAGTTGGTGGTCGTGTACGCCAGCGGCAACATTGATTTGCTGGGCGCCGACGGCACGGTGCGCAATGTAACTGACCTGCTGCGCAAGCAAACGCAAACCGCAAAGAGCATCAACCAGGCGCAGATTTTCAACGGCCTGGCCTACATCGGTACCAGCCTAGGGGTGGTGGTGCTCGACCTGGCCAAGCGCGAGGTGCGCGACACCTACGGCGCCATTGGGCCGGGCGGCGCGGCCGTGACGGCCTACGCCACGGCCGTGCTGCACGACACCATCTTCGTGGCTACCTCGGCTGGTATTTTGCGCGGGCGCCTGAGCGCAGCGGTCAATTTGCTGGACTACAAAAGCTGGGTGCAGGAGGTGCCCAACCCGCAGAATGCCAAGCAGGTATATCCTAACCTGGCCGTGTACCGCGGCCACCTGCTGGCCGCCAACAGCTACTACGGGGTGAGCTACCTGGCCGGCACGGGCGCGGCCCGCAGCTGGCGCTTCGTGGCCGGTAGCTACGGCCCCGTGGCGCGCCGCCTGCGCACCAGCGGCGGCCAGCTGCTGGTGGCCTTCGAAAACAACCCGCTGCGCCGCTTCGATGCCCCCACCGGCCGGCTGGTAGATGTGCTGCCCACGGCCAGCACGGGCCCGGTAGTAACGGATGCCCTGCTCGAAGCCGATGGCACCCTGTTTGTGGCCAGCTACACCCTAGGGCTGCTGCGCTTCGGCCCCGGCGCTACGGCCAACCCCGAAGTTATTCAGCCCAACGGCCCGGCCACGGCGCTCGCTTTTGGCCTGGTGGCCGACGCGGCCACCAGCACGATCGATGTGCTCTCGGGCGGCTACGGGGGCAGCAGCGGGGTGCAGCAGGGTCGGCGCGAGGGCTTTTACGAGTACCGCGGCGGGCAGTGGACCAACTACACGAGCGCTAATTACTCGGCCACCGACTTCCCCAATCTGCTCGACCTGTCGCGCGGCACCCGCACGGCCGACGGCACGCTCTACCTGGCCAGCTACGGCAACGGCCTGCTGGCCTGGCAGGGCCCCGGCCAGTTTCAGCGCTATACCTATGGTTCGCCGGCCAATTCGCCGCTGCGCAGCAGCCTCGACCCCGACGCCGCCAACCTCGACTACGTGCGCGTGACCGACGTGGCGCCCGACCCCAACGGGCGCTACCTGTGGGTGGTGAATCGCCACCAGCGCGCCAACGTGTCGGGGCTGTTGCGCTTCGAGCCTGGCGCAAATAAATGGAAAACAGCTAATTATGCGTTTGGCCTCCAAAACCTCGACCGCGTGGTGGTCGATGCCTTTGGCAACCCCTGGGCCACGCAGTCGCGCAAGGAGGGCACCGGGCTGATGGCCTACGACACCACCAGCCGCCAAGCGTTCACCTTCGGCACCGCCAACGGCCTGCCCAATAACTCGCTCTACTGCGTGGCCCGCGACCGCGCCGGCGCCATTTGGGTGGGCACCGCCGAGGGCGTGGCCTACGTGAGCGACCCTAGCCCCCTGGTGGGCGCCGTGGCCCAGCCCACCTTCGCCAAGCCGGTGGCTCAGAGCGGCAACGGGCTGTTTCCGACGCTCTACAACGAGATTGTGAGCTGCATTGCCATCGACGGAGCCAACCGCAAGTGGTTTGGCACCCCCAACGGCCTGTGGCTCTTCAACGCCACCGCTAGCGAGGCACTGCTGCACTTCACCACCGCCAACAGCCCCCTGCCCAGCAATACGATTAACGATGTGGCCGTGAACGATAAGACCGGCGAGGTATTCGTGGCTACCGACGCGGGCGTGGTGAGCTACCAAGGCTCGGCCAGCCTCACCGAGGGCAAGCCCAGCTGCGCCCAGGTATTTCCCAACCCCGTGCGGCCCGAGTTTGCGGGCACCGTGGGCATCCGGGGCGTGGTGGATAACGCGCAGGTAAAAATCACCGACGTGGCCGGCCACCTCGTGTACAGCACCACCGCCGCCGGCGGCACCGTCACCTGGAACCTCACCGATGCCCAGGGCCAGCGCGTGCGCTCGGGCGTGTATCTGGTGCTCAGCTCCGATGCCCAGGGTCAGAATACCTGCGTAAGCAAGGTGGCGGTGCTGAGTAAGTAGCGAAGGGCGCTAGTTGAAATAATGCAGAACGTCATGCTGACGAAGGAAGCATCTCTACCGCGTAACTAACCCTTAAGAGTTAGAGTTACTCGCGCAGTAGAGATGCTTCCTTCGTCAGCATGACGTTCTGCATTATTTCTCCATTAGTATTCTAGTCCCTATGCTCATCAAAACCCGCGGCCTCGTTTTTAGCTACCTCAAGTACCGCGAAACCAGCATTATCGCCCGCGTGTATACCGAGCAGCGCGGCGTGCAGAGCTACCTCGTCAATGGCGTGCGCAAGGCCAAGCCGCCGGGCCGCATCGCCTTGTTTCAGCCCCTCACGCTGCTAGAGCTGGTGGCCTACGTGCCGCGCCAGGGCTCCGACCTCACCCGCCTCTCCGAGTTTCGCTGTGCTGAGCCGTTCCGCTCCTTGCCCTACGACGTGCGCAAAAGCAGCGTGGCGCTTTTCTTGAGCGAGGTGCTGAGCAAGGCAGTGCGTGAGGAAGAAGAGAACCTGCCTCTGTTCCGCTTTCTGCACGATTCCATTCTAGCCTTCGACGAGCAGGAAGTAGGCATGGAAAACTTTGCGCTGCTCTTTTTGCTGCACTTGGCCGGCTACCTGGGCTTCGGCATCACCAGCGGCGCCGAGCTGACGGACCAACTGGTAATGGCTGGCCCCGCCGCCGGCAGCGGCTACAGCAGCGGCCCCCAGCACCTGCGCCTGCGCGAGTTCGACCAGTACTTCGACCAGCTGCTGCACGCCCCCGCCACCAGCACCATCCCCAATGGCCATGTGCGCCGCGAGCTGCTGGCCGTGCTCATTCGCTACTACCAGCTGCACATCGAGAGCTTCGGCGAAATAAAATCGCTGGACGTGCTGAGCGAGGTGCTGGCGGGCTGAGGAGCCCCTGGGCGCCCGCGCGGTGCCTGGGGCCCCGCGGCCGTGCAACCCCTAGAGGGCGCGGCGCTTCTGTAGGTCCTCACCTGCTGCCCCCGCCATGAACCGCCGCCAACGCTGTCTTCCTTACGTGGTTAGCCTGCTGCTGGGGCTGCTGGGCGCCCACCTAACCGCGGCGCAAGGCCTAGGCGGTTCCGTCATGGGCACCGTGCGCGACTCGATGAGCCACCAGCCGGTAGCGTTTGCCACGGTAGTGCTGCTGGGAGCGCCGGCTAGCCCGCCCGTGGCCAGCGCCACCACCGATGCGCAGGGCCGCTTCGTGCTGGCCAAGCTGGCGGCGGGCCCCCGGCGCTTGCAAGTGAGCATAGTGGGCTATACTACTCACCGCCAAGCAGTAACCGTTGGAACGGAGCCGCTGGCGCTGCCGCCCATTCTGCTGGCGCCCGCGCCCCAGCAGTTGGCCGAAGCGGTGGTGGTAGGCACCCGGCCGCTAATAGAGGTGCGCCCCGACCACTTGGTGTACCACGCTGCGCAGGATGTGGGCAATGCCGGCGGCACGGCCCAGGATGTGCTGCGCCATACCCCTTTGCTGGCCGTAGATAACCTGGGCAGCGTGACGCTGCGCGGCTCGGGCAACTTCAGGATGTTGATTAACAACAAGCCCGCCCCCGCGCTCACCCAAAACCTAACCCAGGCGCTGAAGGCCCTGCCGGCCGACCAAATAGCGCGCGTGGAGGTGGTGACCACGCCCTCGGCCAAAGACGACGGCGAAGGCACGGCGGGCCTCATCAATATCGTGCTCAAAAAGGCGGTGGGCCGGCAGCTCAACGGGCGCGCCGGGGCTAGCGGCGGCAACCGGGCCAGCGAAACCACGGCGGCGCTGGGCCTGAAGCGCGGCAAGGTGGGCGCCACGTTACTGGCCGGCGCCGGCGGCTGGTACGAGCCCGACTACCTGACGCGCCACCGCCTGGAATTCACGGGCCCAGTCCCGGCCGACACGCTCACGCAGAGCGGCCGCCGCCAGAACACCGGCACTTGGTACAATGCCTCCCTAGGGCTCGACTACGACCCGGCCCCGCACCACAGCCTCTCGCTGCGGGCGGCCCTCAGCGGCTACCAGGCCCAGGGCCAGCGCGACTTGCTGAGTGAGTTGGTTTCGCCAAATGTCGCTTTAAACCAGTTTTTTACCCGCGCTACTACCGAGCAGACCGGCAGCTTTGGCACCGAGCTAACCGGCACCTACACCCGCACCTTCGCCCAGGCCCGGCGCGAATGGAGCGTGCTGGGCCAGTACGCCGCCACGGCCGGCACGGCGGGCTACAGCTATGCGCAATACGACAACTCCGCCACGGCGCTGGCGCCCGCCCCGGCCAGCTACCGCGAGCGCAGCCAGGGCCGCACGCCCAGCCAGGAAATCACCACCCAAACGGATTATACCCAGCCCTGCGGCCCCAAAAGTACCCTAGAGCTGGGGCTGAAGGCCATTTTTAGGCGCACTGGCTCGGTGGCCGTGGTGGAGGGCTCGGCGCCGGGGCAGGGCCTAGGGCTGGCGGCCTTGCCGGGCCGGGGCACCGACTACAGCTACCGGCAGCAGGTGCAGGCCGCCTACGCCAGCTACGCCACTACGCTGAGTAAAGCGCTGACGGCCACACTAGGGGCGCGGCTGGAGCGCACCGCTTTCAGCGCCGAACTGGGGGACGGCGGCAGCCTGCCGCCCCGCAGCTATTACTCGCCGCTGCCCAATGCCAGCCTGCGCTACGCCTTCAGCGACACCAGCGGCCTGCGCCTGGCTTACAGCCGGCGCATCACGCGCCCCTACATCGACTACCTCAACCCGTTTGTGGACCGCTCGAACCCGCAAAATATCACCTACGGCAACCCCGACCTGGCCGCCGAGCTAACCGATGCCTACGAGGCCAGCTACAACACCGGCGTTGGCCGCGCTACGGTGCTGCTCACGGGCGCGGTGCGCCACACCGGCCACGCCATTGAGGCGCTGCGCCTGCCCACCGGCACGCCGGGCGTCACGGCCCAAACCTTTGCCAACGTGGCGGCCACCACCTACTACCAGCTCACCCTCTACGGCACGGCCAAATTTACGCCGCGCTGGGAGCTGAGCGGCGGGCCCAACGCGCAGTACGTAGTATTCCTGAGCCCCGACCGGGAGCTGCTGCGCCGCGGCTTCTCGGCCGGCATGAACGTAGATACTTCCTACCACTTCACTCGCCAGCTCACGGCGCAGGCCTCGCTGGCGGCAACCCTGCCCGCGCCTACCCTGCAGGGCCAGGGCCCAGCCAGCCTCTACTACGCCCTAGGGGTAAAAAAGACGGTGCTCGGCGACCAGGCCGATTTGACCCTCAACCTAGCCAACCCCTTTACCGATTCCTTCCCCAACCGCAGCAATACTACCACGGCCTTCCTCGACGAGCGCACCGAATACCGCACCTACCAGCGCTCCTTCCGCCTCAGCTTCAACTACCGCTTCGGCCAGGAAGGTGAAGGGCGCGCCCACCGAAAAGCCGGCAACGACGACTTGAAAGGTCGGTAGCAGCCGCCCCCTAGGGCACAAGCAGCTTTACCCACACAAAAAACGCCAGGCTGCTGCAGCCTGGCGTTTTTCTGTGTGGGCCCTAAAAGCGAAGAGCCAGCGCGTGACTTACTTCTTTTTGGTAGCGGAGCTGGCCTTGCTTTTAACGGCGGGCTTGCCCTTGCTGGCAGTGCTGTGGGCAGCCGGCTTGACCGACATCAACTCCACGTCGAAGCGCAGCGGGGCATCGGCCGGAATATCGGCGCCCGCGCCGCGCTCGCCGTAGGCCAGCGACGAGGGAATGAGCAGGGTGGCTGTGCTACCCTTGGGCAGCGCGGCAATGCCCTGGTCCCAGCCCGGAATAACCTGGCCCGCACCTAGCTTGAAATCGAAGGGCTTACCCCCGTGCTTGTCGCTCGAGTCGAACTCCTTGCCGGTGGCCAGCACCGTGCCGCGGTACTTCACGCTCACCGTTTCGCCGGTGGTGGGCAGCGGCCCGGTGCCGCGCTTGGTGATAATGTACCAGGTGCCGCCGGGGGTTTTCTTGGCCGTGGCAGCCAGCTTATTTTGCTGTAAATAAGCCTGAATGGCGGCGTTGTCCTTGGGCAGCTGGGTGGCGGCGTGGGCCTTGGCCTGGCGCTCCTGCTCCACTTGGGCCTGCTGCTGAATCTGCTGCATGGCGGCCATGGCCTGGGCCTGCGTTACGAGCCCTACGGCCGTTACGTGCAGCACCAGCACGTTGCCGCCACGCTTGAGCTCGGCCGGCACCGGGCGGCCCTTAAACAGCGAGTCGGCGCGGAAGCGGAACACGGCGCTGTCGCCGGGTAGCAGCAGCGCCATGGCCTCCTCGGGCCCGCCCTTGCGCTGCACGGGCTGCAGTGGCACGGGCACCGGCTGGTTCTTCAGCTGCTGCCGCGAGCTTTGCAGCACCGAGTCGCGCCCGGTGAGGTAGGCCACGTGGGCCATCAAAAACTTGCCTTGGCGGGTGCTGAAGGCCGAGTCGGCGGGTACCACCAGGGGGCGGCGCTGGTAGCCACCGCCCGCCGCCCGCCGAAACAATTGGTATTCGGTGCCGCTGGGCAGGCGCTCGAAGCCGGCGGCGGGGGCTTGTTGGGCCTGGGTGCGGAGGGCACCCCCTAGGGCTGCCACCGAAAAAAAAGCAAGCAAAGAACGCTTCATCGCGTGAGGGTTACGAGGAAAAAAAACCGCCACGCCAAAGCGGCGTGGCGGCACTAAAGGGGGGCTAGGCGCGGGCTAGCGGCCAGCCGGGGCCATGGCCGGCGCCTGGGCGGCCGGGCCCATGGCGCCCGCCGGCATCTTGGGGGCGTCCTTAATATCGACTACTTCAATATCGAAGCGCAGCGGTGAGTTGGCCGGAATGGCGGGCGGCGAGCCGGCCTTACCGTAGGCCAGCGATGAGGGCACCAGAACGGTAGCTTTGGCGCCCTTGCTGAGCTGCGTCAGGGCATCGTCCCAGCCCGGAATAACCTGGCCGCGGCCCACGGCGAACGAGAAGTCGGGCTGGCCGGGGTGCTTGGCGCTCGAGTCAAACTCCTTGCCGTCGAGCAGCGTGCCGCGGTATTTTACGGTGGCCAGCTGGCCGGCCTTGGCGTTGGAGCCGGTGCCGGGCTGGGTGGTCAGGATGTACACGCCGCTGCCGGTATCGCTTTTCTTGGCGGCCGTCAGGTTGTTTTTCTTGATGTAGTCTTGCAGCGTTACCTCGTCCTTCTTATCCTGGTCGGCGGCGTAGGCGCGCATCTGGCGCTGCTGCTCGGCCATCGCAATTTGCTGCAGCTCTTGCTGCATGGCCATGGCCGCGGCCTGGTCAATCACCTTCACGCCCACCACCTGCATCACCAGCACGCTGCCGCCGCGCTTGAGCTCGGGCGGCACCGGGCGGCCTTTGAACAGTGAGTCGGCGCGGAAGCGGAACACGGCGCTGTCGCCGGGCTGCACCAGGGCCAGGGCTTCTTCCTGGCCGCCCTTGCGGGCGGCCGCCATCAGGGGCAGGGGCACGGGGTGGTTCTGCAGCTGCTGGCGCGAGCTTTGCAGCACCGAGTCCTTGCCGGTGAGGTAGGTAACGTGGGCCAACAAAAACTTGCCCTGGCGGTCCTTAAAGGTGGGGTCTTCGCCATTGGTTACCGTGCGGGACGTGTACTTGCCACCGTCTTTCTTGAAGAGCTTGTACTCGATGCCCGACTTGGTTTTGGAAAAGTCGGCGCCGCCATTGCACGAGGAAACAAGGGAAGCAATGCTAAGCGCACCGGCCGCCAGGGCCAGCTGCCGGGCCACGCCGGGCCGGAAAGAAAACAGCATGAAAACAGATTGAAAATGAAATGTGAGCAATGCGAAGGAGGTGTAAAGGTGGAAGATGAAAAGACAAGTGCCGCATCTTTCACCTCTTCCGCATTTAAAATCAAAGTTAGGCTACCGGCGGCGCAACCACCCCGGGCACTGGCTCAAGCAGCGAGGTGCTTACCAGCCGGGCCTGGTACTGCGGCAGCAGCCCGATGAAGCGCTCCACCGTAGCGTCGAGCGGCTGGTAGCTCACCCCGCCCGAGGCGTTGTGGTGCCCACCGCCCTCGAAGTGCGCGCGCGAAAAATCGGCCACCGAAAAGTCGCCCACCGAGCGGAAGGAAATCTTCACCGCCGAGCCGCGGTCGATAAACACGGCCGCCAGCACGATGCCCTCAATGCTGAGCGCGTAGTTGACCAAGCCTTCAGTGTCGCCGGTTTTGCTTTCATACTCGCGCAGCTCCTGCTGCGTCACGGCAATATAGGCGGTGTTGAACTCGCGCCGCACCACCAACTTATCCTTCAAGATATACCCTAGGAAGCGCAGCCGAATTTCGGAGTGCGAGTCGTAGATGCGGCGGTGTACGGCGGCCAGGTCGATGCCCACGTTGAGCAGCTCGGCAATGATGAGGTGCACGTTGCGCGAGGTACTAGGGTGCCGAAACGAGCCCGTATCGGTCATAATGCCCGCGTAGAGCGCCTCGCCCATGCCGCGGTCAATTAGCTCTTGGTCGCCGAGGGCGCGGATAATCTCAAAAATCAGCTCGGCCGTGGCGGCCGCTTGCACGTCGGAGTATGCCAGGTTGGCGAAGTGCTCGGGGCGCTGGTGGTGGTCGATGAGCACTTTGTAGCCAGGGGCCGTGCGCACGTACTCGCCCAGCTCGTTGATGCGCCCTAGGCAGTTGAAGTCGAGGCAGAAAAGCAAGTCGGCCCGCTGCACCAGGTCGCGCACCTGCCGGTCGTTGTGGCGCGGCTCGTACACTACCACCTCGTCGTTGCCCGCCATCCAATTTAGGAAAGCTGGGTAGTCGGAGGGCGTCACAACCGTGACGGAGTGGCCCTTCTTCTTGAGGTAGGTGGCCCAGGCCAGCGACGAGCCTAGCGCGTCGGCGTCGGGCTTGTGGTGGGTGGTAATAAAAATCTGTTTGGGCTCGGCCAATAGGCTCTGCAACTCGGCTACGGAAGGAAACATCGACAGCGTGACTGACCTACGAATGCAAACTAAACAAGGGCCGGCGCTCGGCCGGCGATAAAAACGGGCCGGCAAAGTTCGGCATGAATTGGGTTTCAACAGCCAACCCGAGGCGTAAGGTTCGCCTATCACTAAGTTGCCGGCCGGCCGCCTAGCCTACCTTTGCGGCCCCAAGCCCATCAATTCCCCCTTTTACCTCTTAAAAAAAGCATGGCAACGAACCGCACTTTCACGATGATTAAGCCCGACGCCGTGGCTGACCAGCACATTGGCGACATTCTGGCCATGATAGAACACGGCGGCTTCCGCCTCGTGGAGCTTCAAAAAGTAACTCTCACCCCCGAGCGCGCCGGCGAGTTCTACGCCGTGCACAAGGAGCGCCCCTTCTACCAAGACTTGGTAAAGTACATGTCGAGCGGCCCCATCGTAGCCGTTATTTTGGAGAAAGACAACGCCGTGGCTGACTTCCGCACCCTCATCGGCGCCACTAATCCCGCCCAGGCCGCCGAAGGCACTATCCGCAAAAAATTCGCGAAGAGCATTGAGGCCAACGCCGTGCACGGCTCCGACTCAGATGAGAATGCCCAGCTTGAGGGCGAGTTTTTCTTTAAATCATAGCCGTAGCGGATTAAACGGATTTAGCAAATACGCTTGCCATTGGCAAGCGTATTTGCGCGAGGTTGACAGCGAGCTTGTAGCTTGAAAAACAAATACCCGGCTGATTATCAGTCGGGTATTTTTGTGCTTAGCTTACTGAGCATTACGGAACTCTTGTGCTTTTTTTATACTGCCGAGCTTAGGCGGCGTGCGCTACTGGCTCCGCTAGGATTCGCTCATCGCCGTCGGTAGTTTGCGCTATGTGCTTGTGCTTGAATAGGAACACGAAGAGCACCGCAATGACTAGCGCATAGGCCGCAAAGGCCAGCCAGATGCCAGGCCAGTCCTTATTGCCGCTGGTATCGGTGAAGTAATGCTGGATGACCAGGCCACTGATGGAGCTGCCCAGCACGGCGCCGAAGCCGTTGGTCATCATCATAAACAGGCCCTGGGCGCTGGCCCGAATGTCGGGCTGGGTTTGAGTTTCGACGAAGAGCGAGCCCGAGATGTTGAAAAAATCGAAGGCCATGCCGTACACGATGCACGAGAGAATAACCATCCAGAGGCCTGAGCCGGGGTTGCCGTAGGCCAGCAAGCCAAAACGCAGCACCCAGGCCACCATGCTAAACAGCATGACCTGCTTGATGCCGAAGCGCCGCAGAAAGAAGGGAATGGCCAGAATAAACAGCGTTTCCGAAATCTGCGAAATCGACATAATAAAGGCTGGGTGCTGCACCGAAAGCGTGTCGCGGTAGGCGGGTATCTTGTCGAAATCGTGCAAAAAAGTGTCGCCGTAGGCATTGGTGAGTTGCAGGGCGGCCCCAAGCAGCAGGGCGAAGGCGAAGAAGGTAGCTAGCGTGCGGTCGCGCAGCAGGGCAAACGACTTCAGCCCCAGGGCATCGACCAGCGAGCGGCCCGGCGTGTCGCGCGAGGGCGGCGGGCACTTGGGCAGCGTGAAGGCGTAGGCGCCCAGCAGCAGCGCGGCGCCGGCCGCCACGTAAAACTGGTTGGCCGACTTCTCGAACCCTAGGAACGTGACCGCCCACATGGCCGCGATGAAGCCGATGGTGCCCCACACCCGGATGGGCGGGTAATCTTTCACCACGTCCAGGCCCTGGCTTTTCAGGGCCGAGTACGACACGGCAATGGACAGCGCCAGCGTAGGCATGTAGAAAACCATGTTCAGCAGGATGACCCAGAAGAACATGTTAGGGTCGGTAACTAAGGGAATGGTACACAGCGTGATACCCCCTAGCAAATGCAGCACGCCGTAGAGCTTCTCGGCGTTCACCCACTTATCGGCCACAATGCCCATGAGCGAGGGCATGAAGATGGACGCGATGCCCATGGTGGAGAAAATGGCTCCGAACTGCGCCCCCGACCAGTGCTTGGTTTGAAACCAGTACGCGCCAATCGTAATCAGCCACGCGCCCCAGATGAAAAACTGCAGAAAACTCAGGATGGTGAGGCGCAACTTAATACTCATGGGGCTCGGCTTAAAAGGAAAACAAGGCGCTTTTGCTGCGAAAGATAAAGATACAAAAACTTCTTGCCAGGAGCCAGTTGGTCGTAGCCAGCTTGGGCGGGGTGAGCCTTACACAACAAAAGGCCCGCTTGCACGGGGCAAGCGGGCCTTTAAATATTAGCGGGGCCTAGGGCTTACTGGGCCGCCGCGAAGCGCTTATTTACCTCATCCCAATTGATGAGGTTGAAGAAGGCCGCGATGTAGTCGGGGCGCTTGTTTTGGTACTTGAGGTAGTAGGCGTGCTCCCACACGTCGAGGCCCAGAATGGGCATGCCCTGGCAGCCGGCGTCGGGCATTAGGGGATTGTCTTGGTTGGGCGTCGAGCAGATTTTCAGCGAGCCGTCGTGCTGCTTGCACAGCCACGCCCAGCCCGAGCCGAAGCGCGTGGTAGCGGCCTTGGCAAACTCTTCCTTAAATTTATCGTAGCCGCCAAACGACTTGCCGATGGCCTCGGCCACGGCGCCAGTGGGCTGCCCGCCGCCGTTGGCACTCAGGATGGTCCACCACAGCGAGTGGTTCCAGTGGCCGCCGCCGTTGTTGCGGATGGCTGGGGTAGCCTTGGCAATGTTGTGCAGAATCTCTTCGAGGCTCTGGTTTTCAAACTCGGTGCCGGCAATGGCGGCGTTGAGGTTGGTAACGTAGGCCTGATGGTGCTTGGTGTGGTGAATTTCCTGGGTTTGCGCGTCAAACGTGGGTTCGAGGGCGTCGTAAGAATACGGCAGCTTGGGCAGTTCGAAAGCCATGGTGCAGATGAATTAAAGTAAAACCAATGTGGTCCTGCTATTAACCCCCAACCGGCGGTTGAGGTTACGGCTCAGGTTAACTGATAGGCGAGTACCCAATAGCTGCTAGGCCGTTAGCGCTATTCCATAGCTGGGGCTGGCCGTTACCCTAGCTTGCGCTTCTGAGCGAAAAATTCCTGCATGAGCGCCGCGCACTCGTCGGCGCACACGCCCCCTAGGGCCTGGGTGCGCGGGTGTAGCAGCCCTAGGGCGTGGCGGCGGTAGCCAGTGCGGGGCTCGGCGGCTCCAAATACCAGCCGGCCCACCTGGGCCCAGGCGCTGGCCCCGGCGCACATCACGCAGGGCTCCACGGTTACGTACAAGGTGCAGTGGGTGAGGTACTTGTTGCCTAAGCGGTTGGCAGCGGCCGTAATGGCCAGCATTTCGGCGTGGGCCGTTACGTCGCGCAGCTGCTCGGTTTGGTTGTAGCCCCGCCCAATAATGTCGCCCGCCAGCACTACCACCGCCCCAATCGGAATTTCGCCCGCCGCCCGCGCCCGCCGCGCCTCGCCTAGGGCCTGGCGCATGAAATACTCGTCGGTGAGCATGGCGTTCTGCAGGGGCTACTTCAGCTCCACGGCGCCCATCGTGGCCTGGGCTACGGGCCGCCACTTAATTTGCTCCTCGGCCGGGGCCGAAAACGAGAAAATGTACAGCTGTTGTCCTTCTACGGCGTATTCAATGTACTCATACTTGCGGATGGCGACCTGCTGCACCGTGCGGCGGTTGTCGCTCAGGGTCGATACAAACTCCAGCACCGCGAACTCGCGGCCGTTCACCTTGCGCGTTTCCTGGGTTAGGAAATCTACTTTGGTGTAAAGACGCTGCACGCTGGCCTTGTACATGGCCAGCAAAATAGGATAATCGGGCCCAAAGGTGGTGGGCCGCGCCGAAATGCTGTAGTCGATGCGCCCGCTAGGGTCGCTAAATACGGCCAGGGGCTTGCGCGCCGCCGGAAACTTCACCGCAATGCCTTCGTCGGGCAGCGGCGCAAAGCCCTGGGGCACGCCCACGGCCAGGCCGGGCGCCAGCTTGGTAGTGGTTAGCTTGATTTTGGGCGGAGCAAAGCTGGTGAGGGCCAGCAAGCAAAGCGAAAGTAGAAGTTTCATAGGCCCGGCAAAAGTACGGCCCGGCTGGGTAGCCGGGCCGGGGTAGGCAATGGTAGATTAGCGCCGCGGCGAGGGGTAGCGAATGCGGACTTTTTTCCAGTATACGTAGTTGGCTATCTTAGCCTCAATGAGATACGTGCCGGCCTGAATGTGTCCTAGGTCCACGGGGGCGCCGGTGTTGCTGGCCGGGTCAAGCGCCTGCTGGTACACCACTTTGTCCTTATAGTCGGTCATGACCAGCGTGCCGGGCTTGGTGAACTGCTGGGTAAAGCTCAGCAGCACGCTATTCGAATTAGGCTTAGGGTAGATGTCGATGCCCGACAGCGTTTCGACGCGCTTGATGGGACCGTCGAGCGTCACGGCGGGTACCTCGCCTTTAGTTTTGAGCTCTACGCCGCTGTCTGCCTTGGTTTTAGACTTGATTTTAGTTTGGGCCTGGGCCGCGCCGGCCGTCAGCAGGGTGGCCCCTAGGGCCAGGGTAGGAAGGAGTTTCATCATCGCAGATTTAACGGATTTAACGGATTGCGCGGATACGCCTGCTGCACAGGCTGACGACGCAGACGGTTAAGAAGTAAACGCGGCCGCTTTTCACTTTCTCCCCTTGCATACTCCATACCAAACTTTCGAACCCCAAAAAACGAAGTACCTTCGCCCAATTTTGTGCCCCGCGCCCAATCCCAAACCATCTGCGTCGTTAGCCTGCGCAGCAGGCGTATCCGCGCAATCCGTTAAATCCGTTAAATCTGCGATGTTAAGGACGCACACCAACGGCGAGCTTCGCCAAGAAAATATAAATCAAACCGTCACGCTCGTGGGCTGGGTGCAGCGCACCCGCGACAAGGGCGGCATTCTCTGGATTGACTTGCGCGACCGCTACGGTATTACCCAGCTGGCCCTCGAAGAAGGTGTGGAAAGCGACGCCGTGCGCGCGCAGGCCCGCGAATTGGGCCGCGAGTACGTCGTCAGCGTAACGGGCCAGGTGGCCGAGCGCTATTCCAAGAACCCGCACCTGCCCACCGGCGACATTGAGGTGCGCGTGGCCAAAATAGACGTGCTCAACCCCGCCAAGCTGCCGCCCTTCCTCATCGAAGACGACACCGACGGCGGCGAGGACCTGCGCATGCGCTACCGCTACCTCGACCTGCGCCGCACGCCCGTGCGCAACAACCTGCTGCTGCGCCACCGCATGGCCCAGGCCGTGCGCCGCTACCTCGACGGCCAGGATTTTATCGAGGTCGAAACCCCCGTGCTCATCAAGAGCACGCCCGAAGGCGCTCGCGACTTCGTGGTGCCCTCGCGCATGAACCCCGGCGAGTTCTACGCCCTGCCCCAATCGCCCCAAACGTTTAAGCAGTTGCTAATGGTGTCGGGCTTCGACCGCTACTTCCAGATTGTGAAGTGCTTCCGCGACGAAGACCTGCGTGCCGACCGACAGCCCGAGTTCACGCAGATTGATTGCGAAATGGCGTTTGTAGAGCAGGAAGACATCCTCAACACCTTCGAGGGCCTGGTGCGCTACCTTTTTAAAGAAATCAAGGGACTAGACTTCCCCGCCGTGCCCCGCATGGAATACGCCGACGCCATGCGCTGGTATGGCAACGACAAGCCCGACGTGCGCTTCGACCTGAAGTTTGTGGAGCTGAACGATGTGGTGCAAGGCCAGGGCTTCCCGGTTTTTGATAGCGCCGAGCTGGTAGTAGGCATCAACGCTTTCAACTGCGCCACCTACACCCGCAAGCAGCTCGACGAGCTGACCAACTTCGTGAAAAAGCCGCAGCTGGGCGCTACCGGCCTGGTATATGCCCGCGTGGAGCCCGATGGCAGCGTAAAATCATCGGTCGATAAGTTCTACTCGCCCGAGGAGCTGCAGAAGTGGAAAGTGGCCTTTGCTGCCAAGCCCGGCGATTTGCTGCTCATTTTAGCCGGCCCAGCCGACAAAACCCGCAAGGCCCTGAGCGAGCTTCGCCTCGAGATGGGCCAGCGCCTAGGCCTGCGCGACAAGGAAACCTTCGCGCCGTTGTGGGTCGTCAACTTTCCGCTGCTGGAGTACCTCGAAGAGGAGGGCCGCTATTTTGCCATGCACCACCCCTTCACCTCACCCAAGCCCGAGGACCTACACTTGCTCGATAACCCCGCCACCATTGGCCAGGCCCGCGCCAACGCCTACGATTTGGTTATCAATGGGGTAGAGGTGGGTGGTGGCTCCATTCGCATTCATGACCGCGCGGTGCAGGCCCGCATGTTCTCGCTCCTAGGCTTCTCGCCCGAGGAAGCCCAGGCCCAGTTTGGCTTCCTGCTCGACGCTTTTGAGTACGGCGCGCCGCCCCACGGCGGTATCGCTTTCGGCTTCGACCGCCTGTGCTCGCTTTTCGGCGGCGCCGACAGCATCCGCGACTTCATCGCCTTCCCCAAAAACAACTCCGGCCGCGACGTAATGATTGATTCGCCCTCGCCCATTTCGGGGGCACAGCTGAAAGAATTAAGCATCAAGACCGACGTGGTAATAAAGTAGGCTTTCACTTATTACAAACGAAAGCAGCTCCTGATGCATCAGGAGCTGCTTTCGTTTGTAAAGAAACGAGAATTAAAAATTCCGCTCGCCCGTTTCGCGCTTGCCTAGCATTACCGAACCAACCAAGGCAGTAAGCAACAGAATGGAAGCTAGCTCGAAGGGCAGCGAGTACTCTTTGAAGAGCACCAGCCCTAGGCGATTCACCATGCCCACTTGCGAGTCGAACGTGGCGGGGTTGTAGCCCGCGGGCTGCACGTTGTGCAGCGCCGCTACCATAATAAGTAGTAGCAAGCCTCCCGCAATAGCGGCCGAAATCTGGGCTAGCGCGGGCTTGTGCGGTTCCGTGTCCTCATTGAGGTTCAAAAACATAATCACGAATAGGAAGAGCACCATGATGGCCCCCGCGTACACGATGATATTTACGGCGGCCAGAAACTGCGCATTGAGCAGCAGGTAGTGAGCCGACAGCGTGAAAAACGTGAGAATTAGGAATAGCACGCTGTGCACTGGGTTTTTGGCCAGCACCACCCCTAGGGCACTCAGCAGGGCTACAAACGACAGAAAGAGAAAGAGAGACATGGCAGGTACGCGGGCTTGATAGCTCACGAAAGTAGAGTAGTCGCGGACTACGGAGTCCGCGCAACAGGATTTACGCCGTTTGCAGCTTAGATTTGAGCTGGCTGGCTTGCTCGGGCGTGAGCTGAATGCCCCGTTGCGAGCGCTTGTCTGGGTCGGCGGGCTCTACCAAGCGGTCCTTGCCGTAGATGAATTCGTCGCGCTCGTAGCGCGGCGGGGCCATTTTATCGGCTTGTAAGTAGATGGCGGCTTTCGGACACGCCTCCTCACAAAGACCGCAGAAGATGCAGCGCAGCATATTAATCTCGTAGCTGACGGCGTATTTCTCTTCGCGGTAAAGATTTTGCTCACCCTTTTTGCGCTCGCCGGCTATCATCGTAATAGCTTCGGCGGGGCAGGCTACGGCGCACAGGCCGCAGGCCGTACAGCGCTCGCGGCCTTGTTCATCGCGTTTTAGCACGTGCAGGCCGCGAAATACGGGCGAGAACGGGCGCGTTTCCTCGGGATAACGAATGGTGGCCTTCTTCATAAAGAAGTGCCGCATGGTAATGCTCAAGCCCTGGAAAATAGCGGGCAGATACGCGCGCTCGGCGAGCGTCATCGGCTTCTTTTCTAGTACTTTAGCGCGTTTGCTTAGCGATTGCATAAGGGGTAGTCAGATTAGCGCACGGCCATGCCCGAGGCCAGCCACCACTGCTTCACCTCGGGGATGACGCCGGTGAAGATAAGGCCGCCCGTGAGCAGGATGTTGAAGATAGCCAGCGGGATAAGGATGGTCCAGCCCAGGCGCATCAGTTGGTCGTAGCGGAAACGGGGTAGCGTCCAGCGCACCCACATAAAGAAGAAGATAAAGGCAAAAATCTTCAAAAAGAACCCCACTGCGCCTAGAATAGAGATGATGTTCTGCGCCGCATCCAGCGACATGCCGCGCGAAGCGTGCAGCCACTCACTGAGTTCGTATTGAAACGGGAAGTTGAAACCGCCGAAGTACAGCACGCTCATCACGGCCGAAGCTACAAATACGTTAATGTACTCAGCAAAAAGGTACAGGCCCAGCTTCATAGAGCTGTATTCGGTGTGGTAGCCGCCTACCAGCTCGGTTTCGCACTCGGGCAAGTCGAAAGGCGTACGGTTAGTTTCGGCAAAGGCGCACACGATGAAAATGATGAACCCTAGGGGCTGCTTCACCACATTCCAGAAGTGCCACTCGCCCGGCACCGATTGCTGCAGCGTGATTTCGCGTAGCGACAGCGTGCCCGACATCATAAGCACCGCGATGAGCGACAAACCCATGGCCAGCTCGTAGCTGATATTTTGCGAAGCGGCCCTGATGGCACCCAGCAGCGAAAACTTATTATTGGAAGCCCAGCCGCCAATCATGATGCCGTATACCCCTAGGGCCACTACGCCAAAGATGTAGAGCATGCCCACGTTGATTTCGATGCCTTGCAGCATGACCACCGTGGTGCCAAATTTTAGGAAATTGCCGAACGGGATAACGGCCGACGACATTAGGGCCGTGACCATGGCTAGGCAGGGGCCAAATACGAACAAGGCCTTGTTAGCGCCGCCGGGAAAGAATTCTTCCTTCGTAAACATCTTCACGGCATCGGCCAGGGGCTGCGCCAAGCCGTAGGGACCGGCCCGGTCGGGGCCCACACGGTCTTGCAGAAAGGCCGCGATAACGCGCTCGGCGTAGGTGCAGTAGGTGGCAATCAGCAGCGAGAGGCCGAATACTACCAGGATGACGAGGCCTTGCCAGCCTAGGGTTTCGAGAGTCATAGTTAAGAATCGTTTGTCATGGTTCGCTCGCGTAGCATGACGTACTCATTTATTGTTGCTTACCCATTAAAGCCGCCTAACTTCAGCGGTGGGTTTTGAGCCAGCTCGCGCACGGTGCTTTCGGGCAGGTCGGCGATAATCTGGGCGTTAATAACGGGTAGCTCGTAGTGGTTTTGAGCAATAACCGATGAGCGGTCGATGTGGGCCGGGCCTTCCAAAATCCAGTCGGCCGTTTCCTTTTTCTCGAAGCGACACTCGTTGCAAATCCACTCTTTTACTTCGTTGTACTCGTCTTTGCGGGCCGTTACGCGCAGCACGTCCTTGCCTTTATACCAGAGCGTCACTTGGCCGCCGCACTTCTCGTGCGAGCAGTCGCGGTGGGCATTCACGGGCTTGGTAAACCACACGCGCGACTTAAAGCGCCAGGTTTTGTCGGTGAGCGCGCCCACCGGGCATACGTCAATCACGTTGCCGATAAAGTCATTATCAAGCGAGTTCTCGATGTAAGTGCCAATTTCGGCAGCATCGCCGCGGCCTAGCACGCCGTGCACACGGTTGTCGGTCACCTGGTTGGCGGTGTACACGCAGCGGTAGCACAGGATGCAGCGCGTCATGTGCAGCTGAATGTAAGGGCCGATGTCGATTTTCTCGAACGTGCGGCGCTCTTCCTCATAGCGCGTGGTGCTCACGCCGTGCTCGAAGGCGAAGTTTTGCAAGTCGCACTCGCCGGCTTGGTCGCACACCGGGCAGTCGAGCGGGTGGTTAATGAGCAGCATCTCTACGATGCCTTTACGCACATCCAGTACCTGCTGGTTGGTAGTGTTTTCTACTACCATACCGTCTTGCACCGGCGTGATGCACGAGGCTACCAGCTTGGGCATGGGGCGCGGGTCTTTGGCCGAGCCGGCCGCCACGCGCACCAAGCAGGCGCGGCACTTACCACCGCTGCCTTTCAGAGGCGTATAGTAGCACATGGCGGGCGGTACCACGCTGCCGCCAATTTGGCGGGCCGCGTTGAGAATCGTGGTGCCGTCGGGCACTTCTACCTCAATTCCGTCGAAAGTTATTTTAGCCATTCTTACTAGCAATTAGGCAGTGCCAGACCAAAGGTATTTCCCGCAGAAGGCACGGAGATTTACGCGGAGGTTCGCTGAGTGCTGATAATTGTTGATTGATAACTGATAATTGAAACTACGCCAGTACCAAGCTGCCGCGAAAGGCTGCGCCCGGCGCGGTGGCTTCCTTGGGGTGCGTCACGTGCCACTCAAACTCGTCGCGGAAGTGGCGCACGGCCGCGGCTACCGGCCAAGCAGCGGCTTCGCCTAGAGGGCAGATGGTATTGCCCTCAATTTGCTTGGCTACGCTCACAATCAAGTCGATGTCGTGCATCGAGCCGTGACCATGTTCGAGGCGGTGCAGCACCTTTTCGAGCCAGCCGGTGCCTTCGCGGCAGGGCGAGCACTGCCCGCAGCTTTCGTGGTGGTAGAAGCGCGAGAAGTTCCAGGTATTCTTCACGATGCACGTCGTCTCGTCCATCGCAATGAAGCCGCCCGACCCGAGCATGGTGCCCGTCACAAAGCCCCCATCACTGAGCGACTCGTACGTCATTAGCCGGTTTTCGCCGGTTGCGGTTTTAAGAATCAACTCCTTGGGCAGAATCGGCACCGAAGAGCCACCAGCCACCACAGCTTTCAGCTCCCGGCCTTTCCAGATACCGCCGCAGTACTCGTCAGAGTAGATAAATTCCTCTACTGGCACACCCAACTCCAGTTCGTAGATACCAGGCTTATTGAGGTGACCGCAAGCCGAAAAGAGCTTGGTACCTGTGCTCTTGCCTAGGCCAATCTTGGCGTACTCGTCGCCCCCTAGGTTCAAGATTGGCACTACAGTCGCGATGCTTTCCACATTATTTACTACCGTGGGGCGGGCGTAGAGGCCCTGCACGGCCGGAAACGGCGGTTTATTGCGCGGGTTGCCGCGCTTGCCTTCTAGCGATTCCAGCAGCGCCGTTTCTTCGCCGCAGATGTAAGCGCCGCCCCCCGGATGCACGTGCAAATCTAATGAGTAGCCCGAGCCTTGAATGTTCTCGCCCAGGAAACCGTTGGCATAGGCCTCTGCAATGGCTTTCTCCAGAATGCGCAGCACATACAGCAACTCGCCCCTAATGTATATGTAGCTCGTGCGCGCCCCTAGGGCATAGCTGCCAGCAATCATGCCCTCAATGAGCAGGTGCGGCAGCTTTGACATTAGGTAGCGGTCCTTAAAAGTGCCTGGCTCGCTTTCATCGGCGTTGCACACCAGGTAACGCGGCACGCCCTCGGGCTTGGCCAGAAAGCTCCACTTCAAGCCCGTAGGAAAGCCGGCCCCGCCCCGCCCGCGCAGGCCCGACTTCTTCACTTCTTCCACCACTTCGTCAGGCGTCATTTTTAAGGCCTTTTCTACGGCTCGGTAGCCGCCGTGCTGGCGGTATACCTTGAAGGTTTCGATGCCTTCAACGTTGACGTGTTCGGTTAATAGCTTGCGTCCCATAGTATTAGCGGTTTTCTAGGCGTTCAAAGCGGTTGTCAATACTTGCAATGGTCCTTTCCAAGCGTTGAGAATGCTCACGGTCAGCCTGTTGTAATTGCTCGAAGCGCTGATTAAATGCTCGTTGTTGCTGGTCAAACTGCTGTTGGTGCTGTTCGAAGCGCTGGTCGCTCTTGGCTAGTTGCTCTTTAAACTGCTGGTCGCTCTTAGTTTGTTGCTCATCGAAGCGGCGGTTAAATCCCTGCTGTTGTGATAGCACTACTTCAGCCGTGCGATTAACAGCCTTGCTTAACTGTTGAATGTTATCAACTGCTTGCACCAAAATGTTCTCGACATTTTCCAGTCGTTTTTCAACGTTTGTAAGCCGGCCATTCATGCCGTGCATCTCAATCAATATCTCCGCTACTACCAGCGGCAAGTCCTTATCCGGCTCAGCCATAGTAGTAATTAATTATTTTGTAACGAAGTCGGCAAGCCTGTTTCCTCCCAGGGTAAAATAGGCCGGTGCACCATGCCGCGCAACTCACGCAGCATGGCATCCACTGCCGCGGGCGTGTCGAGCGACTCGTAGTACTGCTCGCGCACCTGCACCACGGGGGCAAAGCCGCAAGCCGCCAGGCACTCCACTTCTTTCAGCGTGAAGTTGCCATCAGGCGAGTTACCGCCCACTTGCGCGCCCGTTAGGCGCTCTAATTGGGCCGTCAGCTCGTCAGAGCCACGCAGCATGCAGGGGCCGGTGCGGCAGATTTCGATGACGTGCTTACCTACCGGCTTAAGGTTGAACATAGTGTAGAATGTGCTTACTTCATACACCTCAATCGGGTGGAGGCCTAGGGCTTCGGCCACCAAGTCCTGCACCTCGGGGCTTACCCAGCCGCCAAATTCGGCCTGAGCAATGTGCAGTACCGGCAGCAGGGCCGACTTACGGCGGTCGTCGGGGTAGTGCATCAGTAAGCGCTTTATTTCGGCTTGGGCAGCGGGCGAAAATTGCAACTTGGCGGTAGTCGGCTCCATAGGTTTTCTAAGCGGCGAGGGCTAGGCGTCTAGCTCGCCGGCAATCACGTTCATCGAACTCAAAATCACAATCGCATCCGAGAGGCTGGTGCCCACTACCATTTCGGGATACGCCTGGTAGTAAATAAAGCATGGCCGGCGGAAGTGCAGCCGGTAGGGTGTGCGCCCGCCGTCCGAAATCAAGTAAAACCCCAGCTCGCCATTGCCCCCTTCCACCGATTGGTACACTTCTCCTACGGGCGCGTCAATCTCGCCCATAATGATTTTGAAGTGATAAATCAGCGCCTCCATGTTCTTGTACACGGCCTGCTTGGGAGGCAGGTAGTAGTGCGGCGCGTCAGCGTGGAAGGGACCTTCAGGTAGGTTGTCCAACGCTTGGTTGATGATGCGCAAACTCTGCCAGATTTCCTCGTTGCGCACGATAAAGCGGTCGTAGGTATCGCCGTTGGTACCCACCGGAATATCGAACTCAAAATCCTCGTAGGATGAGTACGGATTCATCACGCGCACATCGTAGTCAACGCCCGCGGCCCGCAGGTTAGGTCCCGTAAAGCCGTAATTAAGCGCCCGCTCGGCCGAGATAGGCCCCACGTTGCTGATGCGGTCCATGAAAATGCGGTTGCGCGTAAACATGGACTCGAACTCGCGCATTACGGCCGGAAACTCCTTGAGCCACTTGCGCAGCTTTTCGATGGCTACGGGCGAGAAATCGCGCTCCATGCCACCCACGCGGCCCATGTTGGTGGTTAGGCGCGAGCCGCACACCTCTTCGTAAATTTCGTAAATCTTCTCGCGCTCCTGAAATACGTACAGGAAACCGGTAAACGCGCCCGTGTCAACCCCCAGAATGGAGTTGCAGATGAGGTGGTCGGCAATGCGGGCCAGCTCCATCATAATCACGCGCATGTACTGGGCCCTTTTGGGCACCTGCACCCCTAGGAGCTTTTCTACCGTCAAGTGCCAGCCTATATTATTAATAGGGCTGGAGCAGTAGTTCATGCGGTCGGTGAGGGGCGTAATCTGGTAGAAGGGCCGCCGCTCGGCAATCTTCTCAAACGCCCGGTGGATGTAGCCAATCGTGGATACGCCCGAAATAATCCGCTCGCCATCCATTTGCAGGATGTTCTGGAAAATACCGTGCGTAGCCGGGTGGGTAGGCCCTAGGTTGAGGGTAGTGAGTTCCTGCGAGAAGTCGTTGAGCGTGGGCACCAGCTGCCCGCCCTGCTGCTCGCGGGCTTCCTCGATAATCTTGTGGGTGCCGGCGAGGGCGTCATTCACTGCCATTGTAAATCACTGTCATACTGAGTTTGCGAAGCATCTTATCAGGCTCGCGCTACTCGGGTAGCTGTTTGCCGACGAAAGCAGCCGTGATAAGATGCTTCCTTCGCCAGCATGACACTATAGTAGCTATTCTTAGCGCCCGAAAAACAAATCCGTTTTGTCCTCGCGAGTGCCGTCTTCTAGGGGGTATTCCTTGCGCATAGGGTGGTAGTCCATGTCTTCCACGTTCAAGATGCGCAGCAAATTGGGGTGGCCCGTAAAAATAACGCCGTAGAAATCATAGGCCTCGCGCTCCATCCAGTTGGCGGCGGCGTAGATATCAGACAGCGTAGGCACTACCGGGTCGGCAATGGGGAAGAAAATTTTGATGCGCAGCCGAATGTTGTGCACCAAACTGTGCAGGTGGTAAATCATCCCTAACTCCTGGTTGAGGTGGTCGGGGTAGTGAATACCGCACATTGTGGTCAAGAAGTGAAATTTCAGCTCTTGGTCCTGCTGCAAGCCAGCTACGATATTGTGAATATGCTCACGCTTGGTGGTCACCGTCAGCAGGCCGTAAGGCTCAGCGACATCGGTAAAGGTGGCCTCGCCGAATAACTTGTGCAGCAAGGTTAGCACCTGCGCATTTTGCTGCGCAGTAGGGTCTAGGGCAGCAGCTGCGGCCTGGGCGGCGGGCGATTCTTCTTTGGTAGGGTCAGCCATTTCTGCAGCTAAGAACGTCATGCTGAGCTTGCCGAAGCATCTCTACAGAACGACATTGGCCAGGCGAAGCGGTATAGATACTTCGGCAAACCTAGCATGACGTTCTAACTAAGCAGACAAAAAGTTATTTAATGTTATAAGAAGCCAGCAGTTCTTGATACTCGGGCGAGTTGCGGCGGCGCAGGCTTTCATTTTTGGCCAAGTCCTGTACGCGCATCAGGCCGTCGAGCACCTGCTCGGGGCGCGGAGGGCAGCCGGGGATGTATACATCGACCGGAATAATGCGGTCGATGCCTTGCAGCACCGAGTAGCTATCGAAGATGCCGCCCGACGAGGCGCAGGCGCCCATAGCCAGCACCCAGCGGGGCTCAGCCATCTGTTCGTACACCTGCTTCACTATAGGAGCCATCTTCTTAGCGATGGTGCCCATCACCATCAGCAAATCGGCCTGCCGGGGCGAGAAGCTGGGGCGCTCCGAGCCAAAGCGTGAGATGTCATAGTGGGCACCCATGGTAGCCATGAACTCGATGCCGCAGCACGAAGTAGCAAACGGTAGGGGCCAAAGCGAGTTAGCGCGAGCAATGCCCACCACCTTCTCGAGCGAGGTAGCAAAGAAGCCGGCACCTTCCACGCCATCGGGAGCGGCAACGGTTTTAATTTCAGGAACGCGGGTATCCATTCTTAATTATCAATTAACAGTTATCAATTATCACTTCAATTAACAATGCAGAGGCTGAAAAGTGCCAAAACAGGCTTTTCGCGCTATTGCTTGATAATTGATGACTGATAATTGTCAGGCAGCTTGGCCAACCTCAACAGGCTGCTTCTGCAACGCCTGCGAAGGCGCGAAAGTTTGCGCCGAAGGAGCCTCATTCCAGCGTAGGATGCCTTTTTTGATGACGTAGCCGAAGCCGGCTAGTAGCAGTGCCATGAAGATGAACATCTCAACGATACCCGCTAGGCCCAGCTGCCGGAAATTGACGGCCCAGGGATACATGAAAATCACTTCCACGTCGAAGAGCACGAACAGAATGGCCGTGAGGAAGTACTTCACCGAAATGGGAGTACGAGCATTGCCCACGCTCTCAATGCCGCACTCAAAGGCCTCGTCCTTCACGCGGCTTTTGCGGCGCGGGCCCACGAGGTGCGAGACAATCATGGCGAAGGCCACGAAAGCTATGGCTAGCCCAAACTGGATAACGATGGGCAGATAATCACTGGGCTGGTACGCGACGTTGTCAACGAGTAGCATATAAGTCAGCTAGTTAGCAGAAAGCCCCGGTAAGCGGGACAGGCAAAGGTACACCAGCGCCCGGTTGGGTAAAAAAACCGGAGCCGAAAGGACCACGCCTTAGTGCTGGTCGGAGGGGAAGCTAGGGGCATCGGGCTCCCCGTTCATGGCCCCATCCGGCTGCTGATTGCCCTGCAGGTAGTTCTCGGTGAAGATGCGGTAGCGGTCGAAGATGGAGCGCACCGAGCGCACCAGCACGTACTCACCCCGCGGGCCCTCGGGCACGGTCACGCCCGAGGCGTAGCCGTTCCAAATGGCGTTGTCGGTATGGGCATCGATGAGCGTTACCATAAGCGTGCCGTCGAGCAGCAGCATCCGCTTGGGCTGGTAGCCATGGCGGGTTTCCTCGGGGGTTTCCTCGTCTTCGGCATCGTTGTACTTCACCCACGAGTGCAGGTCTTCCTGCACGAAGCCAGGAAAGTGCATGTCGCCCTCAAACACGCGCACGCTCACCATTAGGTCGGGGTTGCGGCGGGCCAGGCGATAGCCCTGCAGCCGCAGCCGCTGCTTGATAGCCTCGCGCAGCGACAGCGATAGGCGGGTGCTGTCGGCCATGAGGCCCTCGCCACCCAAAAAACCATAGGTGCGGTAGTGCCGGAAGCGGCCCCGGTAGCTGTAGTTAGATTCGACCCGCGCTTCGCGGGAAGTGAGGCAGCCTGAAAGGAACGCTAAGCTGCACAAACAAAAAAACAGGACAGTAGTGGGTTTCATAAACGGTAACGTGGAAATTTCAATGAATTCCCCCTAAGTTACATAGTTTACTGCATAAGTACCTTACTGTTCAACTTATAAGGTTTATTCAAGCTAACCCCCTAGGGGTGCAATTGCCCACGAAGCTGCCAGAAAGGGGCCGCCAGCGGCTAGGGCACCGCCACGCCCGGCTGGTGGCTTTGCGCAGCCGGGGCCGCCAGCTTTTTTTGGAGCCAGGCCCTAGCTGGCTCGTCGTAGAATTTTAGGGCGGCGTAGGCGAGCGCGATGGCACTAAAAAAAGTGAGCATCGCAAACGGCCAGCCTGCCCTGAGCGGCACCTTATGGTTGTACACCCAGGCCGTATAAATATAAATCAGGGGGTAGTGGGTGATGTAGATAGGGTACGAAATGTCGCCCAAAAACTTGCACAGCTTCTTGGTGTAGGGCACTACGAGTTCGCCGCTGGCCCCGAGCAGGATGATGAGCGGAAATACCAGGATGATGCTGAGCGACTCGTACAAACCATTTACCCAGGGGCGGGCTAGGCCCCCCAGGCGCGGCATAGCCAGCACCACGATTACCAGCAGGCTGCTCCAAAAAAAAGCGTTGTTGACCCGGCCGGGCTTGCTGGTGCGGTACAGAAGCAAGCCCGCGAAAAACGGGTACATGACCCTAGTAAAACCAATGTGCAGCTGCACCGGCTCGAGTGCCCACCCGCCCACCACGTCGCCTTCGGGCCGTGCTAGGGTGAGGTGCAGCAGGGCCGCCGCCGACAGCGCCACCAGGATCCCTAGGGCCAGCTTCGAGAATTTGCGCACCAGCACGGCGTACAGAATATTGACGATATACTCGAAAAATAGCGACCAGCCGGGCCCATTGAGGGGGTAGGTTTCCTGCCAGCCCCGGATGTCCATCGAAAGCGGCATGGGTAGCATCAGGCACCCTAGGGCCATGACCAGCAGCATTTTCCAAACCGGCGTTTGGCTGATGGCCGGCCACAGCGCCGAAACCTGGAAGTAGTAGCCCAGCGCCCCCCACTACCATGCCAAAGGCCACCATCGGCTGCAGCCGCACCAGCCGGCGCCGAAAAAAGCTGCCGCTGCTCATCTTCACCCACCGGTCATCGTAGGCGTAGCCAATGACGAAGCCCGACAGTAAAAAGAAAAAATCAACCGCCAGGTAGCCGTGGTTAATCAGCTGGTCTTGGTGGCTAGTAGCGTGGGCTTCCAGCAGGTGAAATGCTACAACCAATAGCGCCGCTACGCCGCGCAGGCCGTCCAGGATGGGGTAGTGGGGCTTGGTAGACAGGGTGGGCTGCATAGAGGGTGGCTTTAGCCCGCAAAATACTAGATTGGCCCACTTGGCAAGTACCGGCCTAGCCCAATAAACCAGCCTTTCTTCCCCTAGGCCCTGACCTTTAAAACAGGCAAGCGGCCGCTGGGTAGATATGCTCGCGGCTGCGGGTGAGGAAGGGACGCTTAGCCTTGCCCTTGGCGCCGCCACCGCTGAACTCGATAAGCCAGATGCTGTCGAAGTCCTCGTCGGGCCATTCCAATTCATCTTTAATACCCAGCTGCTTGGTAATTTCAGGAATCGCGTTGTGCTCCCATACTAGGAGGGCCGTGCCGCGCTGGCGGCGCAGTTCTTGAGCCAGGCCCGCGGCGTTCTCTACCGCATAGTTGCTATTCACGCACAGGTTGTGCTGCACGGCGTAGGGCGTCACGGTTTGGAACATACGGGCTTGGCTGGTGCTGTCATCATTGGTGCCGATGATGGGCACGTAGGTGAAATTGGGCGGCGTGGGCAACAGCCGGTTGAGTACCGCCGGTAAAGCCAGCGCCCGGTTGAGGCCGGCGCACGACAGATTATCGCCCTCGGCAGGCTTCTCGCCGTGCCGAATAATGACGACCCGCAGCACTGGTGGCCGATGCACGGGCGGCGCCAGCGAACTGAGACGGTACAGCAAATACAAGCGAGCCTTGTCGAGCGCAGTAAATTCGGGCATTTAGGTGGCAATAAAAGAGCCAGCTGCTAAGCTGGGCTATTAGCCGCAAGGTAGGGGCTTTTGCGGCCCAGGCACCCTAGCGATACCCAGCTGCTTGCAGGGCAAACAGCTCGGCGTAGCGCCCGTCCTTGGCCAAAAGCTCCTCGTGCGAGCCGATTTCCTGCACGCGGCCGTGCTCGATAACTAGGATGCGGTCGGCCATGCGCACGGTGCTGAAGCGGTGCGAGATAAGCACGGCGGTTTTGCCCTGGGTCAGCTCCTTAAAGCGCTCAAACACCTCGTACTCGGCGCGGGCGTCGAGGGCGGCAGTGGGCTCGTCGAGGATGAGCAGCTGGGCCTCGCGCATGTAGGCGCGCCCTAGGGCTATTTTTTGCCACTCGCCGCCGCTCAGGTCCACGCCACCGTTGAAGCGCCGGCCAATCATCTGGTCGTAGCCCAGGGGCAGCTTGGCAATCACCGAGTCGGCCAGGCTTTGGTGGGCGGCCTGCTCGATGCGGGGCTGGTTTTGGCGTTCCTCGATGCGGCCCACGGCCAGGTTTTGGCCGGCCGGCAGCTGGAAGCGCACGAAATCTTGGAAGATGACGCCAATTTCCTGGCGCAGCTCGGCGGGGTCGTACTCGCGCAGGTCGTAGCCATCGAGCAGGATGCGGCCCTCGCTGGGGTCGTAGAGGCGGGCCAGCAGCTTGACGAGCGTAGTCTTGCCGGCGCCGTTCTCGCCCACCAGCGCCAGCTTTTCGCCCGCCTGCAGCTCAAAGCTGAGGTGGCGCAAGGCCCACTTCTCGGCGCTCTTGTACTTAAAGCCCACGTCTTCGAAGGTGAAGCCCTGGCGGATGGGCCGCGGGAAGGGGCGCACCGCCTGCCCTAGGGTGGGCCGCACGATAAGGGGCTGAATCTGAAAGAAATCGAAGAAATCCTGCAAGTACAGCGCCCCATCGGCCACCTGGCTGAAGCGGCTGAGGATACCTTCGAGCAGCGCGCGCAGGCGGGCAAACGAGCCGGCCAGAAACGTGAGCTGGCCGATGGAAATGACGCCCACCGCCGCCTGCTGAATGATGTAGAGGTAGGCGCCGTAGTAGCCGGCCGCCCCCACGGCGGCGAACACCGTGCCCCAGCCAGCGCGGCGCAGCGCCAGGGCCTTGTTTTGGCGGTAAAACTGGTCAGAAAGCGTTTCGAACCGGGCAATCAGAAAGTCGGATAAACCAAAGATTTTTACCTCCTTGGCCGTGTCGTCGCTGGCGCCGGTTTGGCGCAGGTAGTCCAGCTCGCGGCGCTCGGGCGTCCAGGAGTGCGAGAGCGAGTAGCTGCGCTCGTTGAAGTGGCTTTCGCCCAGAAAGGCGGGCACCACGGCCAGCAGCAGCAGCCCCAGCAGCCAGGGCTGAAACGCCACCAGGCCGCCGGCCAGCAGCACCAGCGTCACCACGTCCTGGCCCTGGGCCAGCACCTGGCTCATGAGCACCGAGCGCGAGAGCGTTTGGCGGCGGGCGCGCTCCAGCTTGTCGTAGAAGTTGCTGTCCTCAAACTGGTCGAGGTCGAGCTCGGCGGCGTGGCGCATGAGCCGCACCGAGCTCACGTTGGCAAACAAGTCGCCGAGCAGCGAGTCGAGCAAGGCTACGGCGCGCCCCAGGGCATCGGTGAGCAGCACCAGCCCAAACTCCAGCGCTACCAGCCCAAACACCGGCCCTAGGGCCCGGCCGGCGGCCGGCAGCTTGGTCAAGGCCACCACATCATCAATGATGAGCCGGCCCACGTAGAGCAAGGCCAGCGGCACGGCCGCCCGCAGCAAACGCAGCACGATGTTGCCCAGGGTGAGGGCAGGCGAGGTTTCCCAGATGAGCTTTAAAAAGGCGGGCAGGTGGCGCAGGGCCGCCGCCCGCTCGCGCACGCTCACGGCGGGCTTGTCGGGGCCGCCGCGGCCGTTGGGGTTTTTGGCCGAAATCTTACCGAATAATTCTGATACTGAAGGCATAGAGTAGCTCTAGGACACATTTGGGGCCGGGGTAGGAGAGGGGCCATTTTGGCAGGTGCAGTAATAGAATGGATGAATGAGGAAAACAGGCGGTCATGCTCATCTACTCATTCATCCATCTACTTATTTCCCACACCTGACCTTTGCCAGTACTTATGCTTGGTTCTTATTCGTGCGGCTTCTGGCTGATGTGCCTGTCGTCGTTTCTGTTTTTTGCGTCCTTCAACCTATTGCTGCCCGAGTTGCCGGCGCACCTCACCCACCTAGGGGGCGGCGAGTACAAAGGCTTCATTATTGCGCTGTTTACGCTCACGGCGGCCATTTCGCGGCCGTTTTCGGGCAAGCTCTCCGACACCGTAGGGCGCATTCCGGTAATGGTGCTGGGCTCGGTGGTGTGCGTGCTGTGCGGGCTGGCTTACCCGTGGGCCCTAGGGGTGGGCAGCTTCCTGCTGCTGCGGCTGCTGCACGGGTTCAGCACGGGCTTCAAGCCCACGGGCACGGCCGCCTTCGTGGCCGACATCGTGCCAGCCGGCAAGCGGGGTGAGGCCATGGGTTTGCTGGGCGTAACGGGCAGCCTGGGCATGGCCGCCGGCCCGGCCGCGGGCTCGTGGGTGGCCGAGCACTTCTCGCTCAATACCATGTTTTACTGCTCGGCGGGCCTGGCTTTGCTGTCGGTGCTGGTGCAGGGCACCCTCACCGAAACCCTGCCCCTAGGGCAGCGCCGGCGCTTTAGCTTCGCGCTGCTAAAGCTGAAAGCCAACGAGCTACTGGAGCCGCGGGTGGCGGCGCCGGCCATTACTACGCTGCTCTGCCTGCTCCCTTATGGGGCGGTGCTCACCGTCATTCCCGACCAAAGCCAGCTGCTGGGGCTGGCCGGGCCCACCAAGGGGCTGTTCTACATCTGCTACACGGCCTCGTCGCTGGCGGTGCGGCTGGTGGCGGGCAAGGTATCGGACACCCACGGGCGGGTGCCGGTGCTGCGCTGGTCGGCGGCGGTGCTAGCCCTGGGGCTGGCGGTGCTGGTGTGGTCGCCGTCGGTGCCGGTATTTTTGGTGGGCGCCGTCATTTTTGGCTTGGGCACCGGGCTCAACTCGCCCACGCTCTATGCCTGGACGGTGGACCTGAGCGACCCCACCCGGCGCGGCCGCGGCATTGCCACCATGTACATCGCCTTGGAGGTAGGCATTGGCCTAGGAGCGCTGCTGGCGGGCTGGATTTTTGACAACCAACCCGGCCGCTTGCCCTACGTGCACGCCCTGAGTTTGGCCAGCGTGCTGGCGGCCATCGGTTACCTGCTGCTGGGGGTGCAAGCGCCGCCCGCCGCCCGGCCCGAAAGCGACGTGGCGGCCGCCGCCATGGCCGTAGCGGCGCCCGAAGAAGTGGTGTAAAGTTGATGAATAATTGGTGATAATTAACGGAACGCGATATACATTTACTCGCAGTTAAGCACTACGTTAGCCACTCTTTCTTTAACCCACTTTTTTCTGTTCTATGAACAAACTGCTACGCTTTTATGGGCTGGCTATTTCGGGCTGCCTGGCCCTAGGGGCTACCCGGCCCGCGGCCGCCCAGCAGGCGCCGGTGCAGCCCGTCGTTATCAAGTTTGGGCAGCCCGCGCCGGCCGATTTTGAGGCCAAGAACTTTGTGGGCGACAGCGCCGCTGCCGCGATAGTACTCGCCGACGTGGGCGCCACTCGCTTCCGCGTCGATGGGCTCAGCTTCAAGATGGATACCGAGCGTACCACGCGCATCAAGATTCTCAAGAAATCGGGCTATGACTACGCCACCGTGGAGATACCGCTCTACCACCACGACGGTGACGAGGAGAAGATTACCAGCCTCAAAGGCTTTACTTACAACATGGTGGGTGGCAAGCTGGAGAAGGTGAAGCTCGAAAGCGCCAACATGTTTACCGAGGAGCGCACCAAGACCACACGGGTGCGCAAGTTCACGTTGCCCGGCGTGCGCGAGGGCGCCGTGATTGAGTATACCTACGCCGTGACGTCGGATTTCTTTTTTCACTTGCAGCCCTGGGCGTTTCAACGCGACATCCCTACGCGCTGGAGCGAGTATAAGGCCAGCATTCCGGAGTACTTCGACTACAAGATGCTGATGCAGGGCTACGAGCCGCTGGCCATCAACCAGAAAGAGGATGGCATGGCGCAGTATATGGCCACCGAGCGGGTGCAAAACGTGAGCCAGGGGTCAGCCTTTATAGGGGGCGGGGTGGCGCATACCTCCACCGAAGCCCAAGCCATCAGTGCCCGCGTCACGAACTACTACTGGGCCATGCGCAACGTGCCGGCCCTGCGCGAAGAGCCCTACATGACGACCCCCGACGACTACGTGGCCCGCATCGACTTCGAGCTGGCCGGCGAGCGCTTGGGCGGCACCTACCGCAACGTACTGGGCGATTGGACCAAGATTAATTCCAGCCTGCTAAGCAGCGACGACTTTGGTGGGGTGCTCGACCGGGGCGGCTTTTTGAAAGAACAGGTGCAGCAGTTGGTAGCCCAGCACGCCGACCTGGCCGCCCGCGCCGCCGCCGTGCGCGAGCTGGTGCTGCGCAACGTGAAGTACGACGGCAGCAACCGCGCGGTGGGCAGCGGCTCGGGCAAGCACACCTGGGAGCAGCACCGCGGCACCTCGGCCGACGTGAACCTGCTGCTCATTGCCGCCCTGCGCCAGGCGGGCCTGGCGGCCCAGCCGGTGCTGCTGAGCACCCGCACCCACGGCCGCGTCAGCGTGAGCTCGCCGCTGCTGGAGCAGTACAACTACGTGGTGGCCCTGGTGCCGCTGCCCGACAAAAAGGAGCTGCTGCTCGATGCCACCGAGCCGCTGCTGCCCGCCGGCGTGCTGCCCCAGCGCTGCCTCAACCAGGTGGGCCGCCTGGTGGTGCCCGCGGCCGAGGGCGAAGGCCGCTGGGTGGACCTGGTGCCCGCCCAGCGCCATAGCCACTACCAGCAGGTGGCCATGACGGTAGATGCCCAGGGCAACATCACCAGCCAGGTGCAGGAGCAGCACGGCGGCTACTCGGGCGTGCGCGCCCGCAGCAAGCTCACCGAGCTGGGCGAGAAAAAGTACGTGACCGAGCTAACCAGCCAGCACAGCAACTGGGAAGTGCCCAGCTACAAGTTTGCGGCCGTAGCCGACGTAAGCCAGCCCTTGAGCCTAAGCTACGAGGTGCACCAGGCCGCCAGCACCGCCGGCACCGCGCAGGAGCTGTACCTCAGGCCACTGGCCTCGTTTTGCGAAAACCGCAACCCGTTCGACAACGAGAGCCGCAAGTTCCCGGTCGATTTTGGGGCTCCCACGCAGGACGTGGTTGTTATCAACCTAACCCTGCCGCCCGGCTACGTGGCCGAGCTGCCCAAGGCCGCCAACGTGAGTTTGCCCGACCAGGGCGGCAGTTATGTGTTTGCCGCCAGCAGCCCCACGCCCAATACCGTGCAGCTCATTAGCCGCCTTAGCCTGGCCAAGCCCGTGTATGGCGCCCAGGAGTACGCGGGCCTGCGCGAGTTTTATCGCCTGGCCCTGGCCAAGCAGGCCGAGGCTATGGTTATCAAAAAGCAGTAAAGCCCCGCGGTGAAAACAACTCTACTGACGCCTTGGCAGCGGTGGGCGGCACCCGCGGCCCTAGGGCTGCTGCTGGCCGGGCCGGCGCTGGCCCAGTCGAAGCAGCCGGCGCCCATCAGGTTTGGGCAGCCCGACCCGGCCGATTTTGAGGCCAAGAACTTTGTGGCCGACAGCGGCGCGGCCGCCGTGGTGCTGTGCGACTATGGCACCACGCGCTTTGGCAGCCCTACCGGCGAAATGCGCATCATGCACGACCGAGTGGTGCGGCTGAAAATTCTCAAGAAAGCCGGCTACGACTACGCCACCGTGGAGGTGCCGCTGTACCACCGCGAGGGCGACGCCGAGAAGCTGAGCAATCTGCGGGGCTTCACTTACGTGCGCGGCGCCGACGGTAAAATGGTCAAAACCAAACTGGAAGCCGCCAATGTCTTCGGCGAGAAGCGCACTGACCGGGTAGATATTCAGAAATTCACGTTGCCGGCCGTGCAGGAAGGCGCCGTGGTAGAGTATGCTTACACGGTCACGTCGTCCTTCCTGAGCGACTGCCCCGACTGGACGTTCCAGCGCGATATTCCGACGCGCTGGAGCGAGTACCGCACCAGCCTGCCGCGCCTGTATCGCTACAAGTTCTTGTACCACGGCTACCAGCCCCTGGCCGTAAACGAGGAAGGCGCCGGCTCGGTGCAACTGAGCCTGACCCGCCACGTGGGGCCGGGCGGCAGCCTCGACGGCGGCACTTCCAACGTGGGCGTCAACACCGAAGACCACCGCTGGGTGGTGCGCGACGCCCCGCCCGTGCGCGCCGAGCCCTACATCACCACTGCCACCGACTATTTAGCCCGGATGGACTGCGAGCTGGCCGGCACCCAGTGGCCCGACGAGCCCTACCGCGACCTGACCGAAACCTGGGCCAAGATGAACGACCTGCTGCGCCGCCACGAAGAGTTTGGCCAGGTGCTGGCGCGGGCCGACTTTCTGCAGCCCGCCGTGCAGCCCCTAGTGTTGCGCTACCCCGACCCTGCCGCCCGCGCCGCCGCCGTGCGCGAGCTGGTGCTGCAAACCGTGAAGTACGACGACGCGCCGCGCCTTTTCACCGGCACCGCCCTCAAGCGCACCTGGGAGCAGCACCGCGGCACCTCGGCCGACGTGAACCTGCTGCTCATTGCGGCCCTGCGCCAGGCGGGCCTAGCGGCCCAGCCCGTTATCCTGAGCACCCGTGCCCACGGCAAGGTAACCCAGGAGTACCCGCAGCTCGACCAGTTCAACTACGTGCTGGCCCTGGTGGAACTGCCCGAGAGCAAGGAGCTGCTGCTCGATGCCACCGAGCCGCTGCTGCCCGCCGGCGTGCTGCCGCCGCACTGCCTCACCAGCCTGGGCCACACAGTGCCCGCCCAAGGCGAGGGCCGCTGGGTGAACCTGAGCCCCGGCACGAGCTACGTGCATTTTCAGGACGTGAAGATGACCCTCGACGCGCAAGGCAACCTCAGCAGCCAGGTGCGCGAGGAGTACGGCGGCTACGGCGGCCTGGAGGCCCGCGAAAAGCTGGCCGGCCTAGGTGAGAAGAAGTACGTGGCCGAGCTGGCCAGCCAGCACCCCAGCTGCGAGGTGCCCAGCTACACCTTCAGCGGCACTGCCAGCTGCGCGCAGCCCCTAGGGCTGGCCTACACCCTGCGCCAGACCGCCACCACGCCCGGCGCTGCCCAAGAGCTTTTTGTGAGTCCGCTGGCCGTTTTTGGCGAAGGCCGCAACCCGTTTCGGCTGGCCACGCGCAGCTTTCCCGTCGATTTTGGCATGGCCCAGCAGGAAACCATCAGCCTGACGCTGACCCTGCCGCCCGGCTACGTGGCCGAATTGCCCAAGCCGGCCGCGCTGGCGTTGCCGGGCCAGGGTGGGCGCTACGTATACGCGGCTAGCAGTCCCACGCCTGGTACCGTGCAGCTTATCAGCCGCCTCACCCTTGACAAAGCCGTGTATAGCCCCGAAGAGTACCACGCCCTGCGCGAGCTCTACCGCCAGATGCTGGCCAAGCAGGCCGAGGCGCTGGTGGTGAAAAAGGCGGGGTAACTGAAGTAATAAAAGGGTGGTCATTCTGGGCCTGCGAGGAATCTCGCCTGCATCGTGAAACGACACCCGAACGAGTGGCTAGCGGCGTGGGTAATATTCCTCGCTAGCTCGGAATGACTGCCTTTACATAAAAATCAACTATTCTATGCTTTTCACTATCCTAGCCCTGCTGGCCGCGCCGGCGCCCAAGTACCCGGTGGCCACCATTGCGCCCGCCCTGCGCGAAAATGCCCACGCTGTGGTGCGGGCCTACGACGAGGTAGTAACGGTGAAGTCGGCCAGCCAGCTAGTGAGCACCGTGCACAAAGTAATAACCGTGCTCGACGGCGCGGGCAGCGATACCTACGGGCAGCAAATGCTGGACTACAGCGCCCTCAAGCGCATTAGCTACCTGCGCGGGGCCGTGTACGACGCCAACGGGCTGCTGATGCACCAGCTGCGCCCGGCCGAAGTGCACGACCAGGGCATGGGCAGCGCGGGCGGCAGCTTCATGACCGACGTGCGCGTGCGCTACGCCGACCTGCGCCAGCCCAGCGGCCCCTACACGGTGGAGTTTGACTACGAGATAGTATCGGAAAACACCCTGTTTTACCCCAGCTGGCAGCCCCAGGATGAGGAGAATGTGTCGCTGGAAGGCGCTACGCTGCAAGTAACTACGCCCACCAGCCTGCCCCTGCGCTACGATGAGCAGCTGCTGCCGCCCGGCGCGGCCAGCGCCCCCGTGGTGGCGGGCTCGCAAACCACCTACCGCTGGCAGCTGCCCGCCCACCCGGCCGTGGACGAGGAGCCGCTGGCGCCGCCGTTGAGCACGCTGCTGCCAGCCGTGTGGCTGGCCCCCGCCACCTTCGAGGTGCAGGGCTATAAAGGGTCGTTGGCGTCGTGGCAAAGCCTAGGGCAGTGGGTGTACCAGCTGGGTGAGGGCCGCGACCAGCTGCCGCCCGCCCTCGCCGCCAAAATGGCCCAGCTGCTGGTAGAAGCCCCCAACCCGCGCGCGCGGGCCCAGAAGGTATACGAATACCTGCAGAGCACCACCCGCTACATTTCGGTGCAGCTGGGCCTAGGCGGCTGGCAAACGGCACCCGCCAGCAGCGTAGTAAGCGGCGGCTACGGCGACTGCAAAGCCCTGAGCAACTACACCTGCGCCCTGTTGAAAGCAGCCGGCCTGCCAGCCTACGTGGCCCTAGTGGGTGCCGGCGCCGGCCACGCCGACGTGCGCCAAGGTTTCCCTAGCAGCCAGTTCAACCACGTTATTCTGTGCATGCCGCTGGCCGCCCACGGGAGCACCCCGGCCGATACCGTGTGGCTGGAATGCACCAGCCAAACCGAAACCTTCGGCTACATGGGCGCCTTCACCGGCAACCGCCACGCCCTGCTGCTCACGCCCGAAGGCGGCCGGCTGGTGGCTACCCCGCGCTACGCCGCCCAGGCCAACCGCCAGCAGCGCCGCACCGACCTCTGGCTAACGGCCGATGGTGGCGCCAAAGCCACGGTGCGCACCAGCCGCGTAGGGCTGGCCCAGGATATATATGCCCAGCTGCTGCACGAGGGCGACCCCGAGCAGCAAAAGCGCTACATCTCCAACCGCCTGCCCCTAAGTCACTTCACTATTACTAGCCTGCGCTTGGCTGCGGGCCCGGCCGCCGGCGCGCTGCCCAGCGTGAATGAAACCCTAGGGCTAGAATTGCCCGGCCTGGCCACGCCGGCCGGCCAGCGCCTGCTGCTCGAGCCTAACTTGCTGGGCCGCCTGGCCGCGCTGCCTGCCCAGGTAGGCGCCCGCGAGCTGCCGCTGGCCCTGCCGCCTGCCGCTCTCTACCAAGATACCGTGCGCCTGCACCTGCCCACCGGCTTCAAAATCGACAATTTGCCCGCGCCTACCGAGCTGAGCACCGCCTACGGCACTTACCGCAGCACCTGCGCCACCCTGCCCGACGGTACCCTGCAGTATGTGCGCCAGCTGGAGCTGCGCCGCCCCACCGGCAGCACGCCCCTACCCGCCGCCAAGTACCCCGAGTACCAGGATTTCCGCCGCAAAGTCAACCAAGCCGACCACACTCAGCTAGTGATAATCAAGCATGACGCCTAAGTAGGCGTCATGCTACGGACAAACCCGTTTGTCATTGCGAGCCTGCGAAGCAATCGCATTAGAATAATCCGCCTAGGGGTCCTAGGTTGCTATTGCTTCGCAATGACAAACGAATTTTTGCTGACCTAGAAAGCTTATTTTTAGCTAATTACAGCCGATACCGCACCTGCGCCGTCACCTCCGAGCGGGCCGAGCCCTGTATCTGCTCCAGCCCCGAGCCCACGGTACTTTGGTGGCGGTAGCGCGTGTCGGCGTAGCGCAGCCACAGCGTAAAGTGCTTATTGAGCGTAAGTTGGGCTAGGGCGTAGGTACGCGTGCCCTGCCCGTAGAGCGCCGGAATAGACACCGCGTACAGTACGTCCTGCTCAAAAATGTATTGGCGCGTGTCGTAGTCATCGGTGTCGAACACGGCGTAGCGGGCCGACAGCAGCAGGCCGCGCCGGGGCTGCACCTGCACATCCTGGCTGAGCACGTAGCCGCGCTGCCAGGCTAGGTTGTCGTCATCGCGCAAGAAGCTGGCTTGCAGACGCGTGCGCAAGCCTACGGTAGCCGTGGGCTGCGCATCGGCAAAGAGCAGCAGCGAGTGGCGCAACTGTTGGCCCGGTAGCGGCAGGGGCCGGCCGCTTTGGCTGGCAGTCAGGTCGAGCGGCTTCAGCCGCGCCCGGTAAAGCACGTAGAGCAAGCTGGTTTTGGTGGGCGTAAAGGATACGCGGGCCAGCAAGTCGCGCCCTTGGCTGGGGGCGCTGACGCGGTAGCGCAGCCAGGGAAAGCTAAACTGGTCGAAGTAGGCGCTTAGCTCCCAACGGTTTAGGGGTCGCACTTTGAGGCCCACGTATACGCCATTCTCGTTGATGGTGCGCGTGTTCTCGCTTAGCGCGTTGCCGTAGAAGGTGTGGAAATCGGGGCTGTAGTGGCGCAACAGCACGGCCGCATCTACCCTAGGCCCCAGGCTGGCCACTAAGCCGTGGAGGGTGCCCAGGCCGCCCCCGCTGCTGCGCCCGCTTTCGCCAAAGAGCAGCAAATTGTGGTAGCCATAGCTGTAGTGCAGGCCCAGCACCAAGTTAGTCTGCCCGCTGAACTCGTACAGATTATACGGCTCGGGGCGCTTCTGGAAAGCACTGCCGTAGTGCGTAGCCACGGCCGTGGCCCCTAGGGCCAGGTTGCCGTCGGGGCTGGTGTAGCCCAGGTGGCCGCCGCCCACGGTTTCGCTTAGGCGCTGGCGGTTGGCCAGCTCGCTGGCCGTGCGGTGCAGCCCCGTCAGCAGCAGGCTGCTGCTAAACTCGCCGAACTGCGCCAGCGAGTCGGTGGCTTGCCGGGCGCTGGCATCCAAGCTCTTGCGCGAGGCAAAGGCGGTAAATTCCCAGCCGGGCGCCAGCTGGTAGGTGGCCGCCGCACCCCGAAAAAACGTGTTTTCGAGCAGCGCCGTGTAGGGGCGCACGCCCAGCGAGGCGCGCCGCAGGGTGGCAATGGTTTCGGCGCCCTTGCCCAGCGCCAGCCCCGACGACAGCAAGAGCCCCTGCCCAAACTGGAGCTGGTAGTCGCCCAGCGCCAGGGCTTTCAGCCGGCCCTGGTCGTAAAACACCGCGTGGGCCGACACGAAGTCGGGCCCGTACTGGCCGCGCCCCGGCTGCCACACCAGCGGCTCGCCCGCGTCTTTCTCGGCCGTGAGGCCCAGGCTGAAATCGTGGGCGTGCGCCACCCGGTAGCGCAGCGCCCAGGCATCGGCCGAGCCCAGGTAGCGCAGCGTGGGCCGGCCCTGAAAGGTATCGACTGGCGAGTAGCCTTTTTGCTGCTGCAGCACGCGCCGGTAGCGCAGCAATAGGGAATTATTCTCTTCGCTTTTGATGCGTTGCCACAGTGGGCCGCGCGCCGCGTTGGGGCTAGGGGCCTCTACCACCACGAAGGGCGCCACCCGCGCAATGGTGCGCACGTCCCAGTCGGGCACCGCTTGCAGCTCATATACGCTCAGCAGCGGGCCGTTGGCCTGGCGATAGCGCAGCAGGGCCTGCACCTGCTTTTCGGCCAGTAGCGGCAGGGCGCGCAGTTCTTCGGGCGTGGCCGTATTCAGGTTCAGCGGCGACTGGTAGAGGTTGAGCAGCGTGCCGTACAGGTCCTCGTAGGGAATTTGGTCAGTCTGAATTTCGGCAAACAGCTCCTGCGCCAGCCGGTCGAAGTCGGGCGCCTGGCGCGGGTAGCTTTGGGCCTGCGCCGCCGGGCTGCTAAGCACCAACGGCAGCCCTAGGGCCACCAGCCAGCGCCAGCCCAGGCGGCTCCGTACCCAGCGGGCCGGCCGGCCCACGGCGCCCCTAGGGGTACCGGCCGCTGAAAAGGCAAGCAGCCACCTCATTCGGCAACGGGTGCGGCCGGCCGCTGCCACTGCCAGCTAACGCTCAGAAACTGGCTGAGCCCCAGCACCGTGTGCCAGCCCGCCGCGTAGTCGAAATGAAAGCCGCCGGCCCGCACGCCCACGCCGGCCGTAGCCTGCTCGCTGAGGCTGGCGTAGCCCAGGCGCAGGGCCACGGCTGGCGCCGGCAGGTACTCGATGCCCGCGCGCAAGCCGGCGGCGCGCTCTACGTCCTTCTCGGCTTCGGCCAGCAGCAGCACCTGCTGGCTGGGGCGGTAAGCCAAGCCGGCGCGCAGCACCGTGGGCACGCGCTCGTCCTGGTAGTTGGCTAGCCGGGCCTGCGTCAGGTTGTAGAGGTAGGCACCGAAGGTGAGGCGCCCCGGCAGCAGTTCGGCCTGCCCGCCCAGCGAGCCCACCAGCGCCCGGCGGCTACCTAGGTCCTGCAAACTCACTTGCAGCATATCCAAGCGCCCGCCGATGTTGATGACGCCCAGCCGGTAGCCGTAGGCCGCGCCCAGGCGCACCTCATTGTACAAAGCCCCGCCGAAGCGCTGGCCCTCGGCGGCCATCACGCCCCGGCTGGCGCGGGCGGGCTGCCCGGCTGTTTCGGGCGCCACCACCCCTAGGGGCACCGCCACGGCGGCAGCCACCACGTTCAGGCTCGGAATGAGGTAGCGATTTTCGAGGTAGGCGCCGGCGGTGGGCTGGCTGAGGGTGCCCAGGCCGGCCGCATTGTTGGCCGCCGCCCATACCTCGCCGGCCAGCGTGGTAGCCGCGCCACCCAGCGCCTGGGCCCGCGCCCCGTGGGTGGCCGGCCCGCCGCCTTGGGCACGGGCAGCCACGGGTGCGACTAGAAGTAAATAAACCGCTATTCGTAAATAATTAGCCATAGGCATACCCGAGCAATATGGAGCGAAATATACTGCTGGCTAGCACGTAAACCATACCTACGCCAAGCTAAGAAGCTGCACCATTGGTTTAAACATGAGCGGCGGCCCTTAGAGCGTCAAAGCTGCCTCGGCAGCCTAGCAGTTGGCGCGCCGAACTTTACTGCGCCGTTCGACCTTTTTTGTCCATGCTCCGCCGCTTGCTGCTGCTGCTTGTGCGCTTTTACCAGTTGCTTATCTCGCCGCTCACCCCGCCGAGCTGCCGCTACACGCCCACCTGCTCGGCCTACGCTGCCGAGGCTATCGGTAAGTACGGCGCTTGGCGCGGGGGCCGGCTGGCGCTGCGGCGCCTCGCCCGCTGCCACCCTTGGGGCGGCCACGGCCACGACCCGGTGCCGTAAAATTGGTTTTTTATACCCTAAGCTTAACTGCCTAGGGTGGCATCCGCGTACAAGGCAGCCATGAAACTACCGCTGCTGCTCCTGCTTATTACCGGGCTTTCGGCCGCCTGCTCGCCCGCCACCACTGCCGACGCCCCCGCCACCGCCCAAACTCCTGCCCAGGACCACGGTGGCAAAAAGGGCAAGAAAGGCGACCACAAGAAGAAGAAAAACAAGGGCCTTGAAGAGGACGCAACCCAAGCCCTGCCCAGCGGCCTGCGCCAGGTGGGCAAGCTGCCCGATAACGTCCGCGAAAGCTCGGGGCTGTGCGCGGCCCCGCAGGCGGGCAGCTACTTCACCTTCGGCGATGATGGCACTACGCCCACCGTATTTCGTATCGACGGCACGGGGCACGAGCTGGATAACTTTACCCTAGGGGTGCCCAACCACGACTGGGAAAGCCTGAGCCGCGACGCCAGCGGCAACTACTATATGGGCGACTGCGGCAACAACGAGAATGCCCGCCGCGACCTGGCCATTCTGCGCTTCCAACCCGCAAACCCTAGCCAGGTGGGCCGCATTGCCTTCAAATACCCCGACCAAACCGAGTTTCCCCCGTCCAAGAAAGCGCGCAACTTCGACTGCGAAGCCAGCCTCTGGCACGACGGCCAAGTGTATTTGTTCACGAAAGACCGGGGCGCCGAAAGTACCTGCAAGGTGTACAGCGTGCCCGAAACGCCCGGCATCTACACCGCCAAGCTAATAACCAAGCTGGCCCTGCCCGGCGAAGTAACCGACGCCACCCTGGCCCCCGACGGCCACCGCCTAGTGCTGCTGGCCCGCCAGGAGCTATTCATCCTGGAAGGCGCCACCTGGGACGCTATTCTCAGAGCTACGCCGCGGCGCATCAGCCTGCAAGGCGCTGGCCAAACCGAGGGCGCCGCCTTCCAGGATGCCAACACGCTGCTCATTACGACCGAGCAGGGCGCGGTGTATGAGTTGGAGATATAAAGCAGCATTGCTTGGCAAAAAGCGCTTTTTTGTGCGCTTATGAGGTAGGCATGGTTGCCTTAGTTCTTTACCTCGGCCGGCTCATCTATTTCGTGCGGGGCGTAGCCGTAGCGATTGTTAGGGTCTTTACCGGCGCGCAGCAGCACCCAAATGCCAATGAGAATAAATGGAATACTGAGCAGCTGCCCAATATTGAGGTGGTACTCGGCAATGATGCCGCCTTCCTTGGTCACCTGGTTTTCCTTGAGATACTCGACGGCAACGCGGAAGCTAAAGAGCAGGACCACAAACAGCCCAAAAAGCAGCCCGCGCGGCGTGTGGTCCTTGTACTTGTTCCAGAGCCCGTAGAGCAGCACCAGCAGAAATACGCAAAATAGGGACTCGTAAATCTGAGTAGGGTGGCGTGGCACGGCCATGGGCGCATCGGGGGGGGCGGGCGTACCCGCAGGCAGCAGGCGGTAGCCGTCGGTGCCATCGGCATACGTGACACGCTCGGCGGCTACCTGCACCGCCCCGGCCGGCAGCGGGTGCTGCACGGGCTGCAAGTGCTCGGTATCGCGCGGAAACACGAAGGCCCACGGCACATCGGTCGGCTTGCCCACAATTTCCGAGTTCATTAGGTTGCCGATGCGGATGCAGGCGCCGCCAATGGCCACCGTAATCACGATGCGGTCGAGCACCCACAGGTAGTCGAACTTATTGCGGTAGCTGAAAATGAACACCGCCAGCAAAATGCCGATGGTAGCGCCGTGCGAGGCCAGGCCGCCTTCCCAAATCTTAAAAATATCGAGCGGGTGGTCCTTATACTTATCCCAATCGTAGAAGAAAACGTGTCCTAGGCGCGCCCCTAGCACCGTGCCCACCACCATGTAAAAGGTAATGACATCGACCCAATACGGCCGCACGCCCTCGCTGCGGTAGATGTGGGTAAGCACAAAAGAGCCAATCACGAAGCCTAGGGCAAACAGCACGCCGTACCAACGCAGCAGCAGCGGCCCCAAGTGGGCAATAATGGGGTCGGCGTTCCAGGTAATAAAAGCGAGCAAAGAATGCATATGCAACAAAAAGAGGGAATGACTTCAAAAGTACGGCGGGCTCTCAACTCGCCTAAGCCTGGTGCGAGCGCCGCTACCCAGATAAAAGCAGGCAAGCCGCTACGGCAATGCGTAGTGCACCGGGTAGGCCGGTCGGCGGCTGGCAGTGGTAGTGGCCCCGTCGCCGCTAACGGCTAGTATCAGCACGCCTAGCAGGGCCGCGTAGGCGGGCCGCCGCAGCCCGTAGGGCAGCCAAAAAAGCGACGCCTGGGCGCTACGTGCCAGCCGGGCACGAACCCGGCCGTAAAAAAAAGGCGGCGGCGAGGCAGTTGGCCGCTCCCGCAAGCGGCGTAGCAGGTCGTCCAGTTCCTCGTCGGAGCCGGGGCGCCAGATAGGATTAGGCATGGCGGAAGGAAAGGTGTAAGGAATGGCGCAGCGTTTGCCGGGCCCGAAATAGGAGTGACTCTACCGCCGCCACGCTGGTAGACAGCACGGCGGCAATATCCTCGTAGCTTAGCTCGTGTTCGTGGCGCAGCACAAACGCCAGTTGCTGCTTGGTGGGCAGCCGGCCAATATGGGCGAGCAATTGCTGCAACTGCTGCTCGCCCTCTAGTAGGGCCTGCGGGTGCGCGTGGTCGGGGGGCTCGTGCAGTACCTGGTTGTCGAGCCCTAGCAGGCTGGTAACGTGCGCCAACCGCTTTTTGGCGCTGGCCCAGCGCCGGTGCCGAATGGCCCGCGAGGTAGCCAGCCGGTAAAGCCACGTGCCTAGGGCTGCCTCGCCCCGAAAGCCGCCAATCGTTTGGTACACCTCCACAAATACTTCCTGCGCCACATCCTCCGCCTCGGTGGGCGAGCGCAGCAGCGAAAGCGCGATGCGGTACACGCGGTGCTGGTAGCGCTCCACTAGCAGCCGGAACGCGGTTTCGCTGCCCCGCTGCAGCTGAGCTACCAGCTCGGCATCGGGCGCGCTTAGGGGCGCGTAGCGGGGTAGCTCGGCGGAAAGGGGCAGCGGTAGGCAGAGCGCCATAACAGCAGGTAAGGCAAATAATTGCGCGTAGCCGCGGCAACTTAGCGCGGATAGCAGCGCTACGAAAGGTTAGGCGCCAACCCGAGCAAAAACTTGCGCTCCCGCCAGCGTTTATTTATAAAATACTGACGGCTACCGGCTATACTTTCCAAAAACCCCCTACAGCCCCGCCAGTTCCGCGCCAAAGCCGCCGCTCAAGATGGGGAAGCGCAGCCACGAGCGCGGGTCCACGTTGTAGTCGTCTAGGTGAAAGCTGGGGGCGTAGCGCTCGCGCTTCCACTGGTTGCGGCTCCACAGCTGGTAGAAGCGGCGCACGTAGGTGCGCAGTTGCTCGGCGTCAAGCGCTGGGCTTTCGGCCACCAGCTGGGCTAGCACGGCGGCCGGCGCCAGGCGGTCGTAAAACGCCAGCCGCTCGATGCGGTTGAGCAACGGGTAGGGCATCAGGTCGCGCTCGTCGGTTTGCTTGTCGGCCAGCGGGCGCAGCTCGGCGGTGGGCTGCAGGGCATTTACGTGGTGCAGGGCGGCGTAGCCCAACTCGGTTTCGGCCCAGCGCAGCCACTTTTTCACAAAGTCTTTGTCCACGCCCGCAATGGGGGAGATGCTGCCGGCCGTGTCGCCGTCCATAGTGCAGTAGCCCACGCTAGCCTCCGAGCGGTTGCTGGTGGTGATGAGCAGGCAGTTTTGCACGTTGGCCAGCAGCCAGATGGCGGGGGCCCGCACCCGCGCCTGAATATTTTGCAAAGCCAAATCGTCGGTTTGCCAGGTCAGCTCGCGTTCAAGCGCTTGCTCAATCTTGCCCACGTAGCCGCTCACCTCATCGTCAATCGTCCAGTGCAGGAAGCGCGCCCCTAGGCTGTCGGCCAGCTCCTGGGCCGAGGTAAAGGTGTCGTCCGAAGAATTTACCGTGCCTTGGTAGGCGCAGGTCAGCAACTGGCGCACGAGCTGCTGGTTGGCCGTGAGCTGCGGCGCAGTGGGGTTGGGCTCGGTCTGCTGCTTGGCCGGGCCGCCCGCGCCGGTTTGCACTACCGCGGCCTTGGCCGGGTCAAAGGCCCCTAGGCGGCGCTTAAACTCGGCTTCGCCCAGCTCGGCCACTCCTAGGCGCACCATCTCAGCCACGCCCACGGCGCAAAAGCACGAGTCGGCCCCGCCGCTCAAACTCAGTACGAAGCCCCGGCTGCGGGCCTTGCGCAGGTAGTCAAACAGCCCCAGGCTCATGGCCTGGTTTAGCTCCTTATATTCGTCGGGCGCGGGCAGCGGTACGATGAAGTCGGCCAGCGGCACGGTCTCCGTAAAGTCCACATCCACCCATTCTAGGGTCACTTCCTTGAAGCTTAGCAGCTGGTTGCGCCGCAGCAGGTGGCCGTTGCGGGCCACCAGTATTTCCCCATCGTAGATAATGCGGCCGGCCTCGTTGCCCAGCAAATTGGTGTAGAGGTAGGTGCAAGCAAACGTGCGCGAGCCCTTGAGCACCAGCTGGTAGCGCAAGTCGGTCTTGCTCATGGCGAAGTGGCTGGCGCTCGGGTTCACAATCAAATCGACTTTGCCTTGCAGCCGGCAGGCCGGGCGCACGTCGTCGGGCCGCCAGGCGTCCTCGCATATCTCGAAGCCAAACCGCACCCCTAGGTGCTCAAAGGTGAGGTCGCCCAGCGGCCAGCGCTCGCCCTCGTACGCTACCGTCGTGGTTTCGCCCGCCGGCCAGGGCACGAAGAAGCGCGGCTCGTAGTGCACCCCATCGTTGGCCAGAAACTGCTTGGCCGCGAAGCCCAGCACTTGCCCATCGCGCAGCACGGCGGCCGTGTTGTAGGTGCGGTGCGCCAGCCGCACCGGCAAGCCTACCACCACGCAAATACCCGTGGTTAAGGGCCTTAGCTGCTGCAAGTGGCCTAGGGCCGCCGCCGGTAGCCAGTCGCTCAAAAATAAATCCTCGCAGCCGTAGCCCGTCAGGCACAGCTCGGGCAGGCACAGCAGTTCCACGCCGGCTGCCTTCGCCTGCTCGATGGCCGCGCCAATATTGCGCAGGTTGTTTTCCCAGTCGAAAGGTATCTGGTTGAGGGCGGCTCCGGCGATGCGCATGGTAGTTTGGCGGTAAGTTTTCGCAAGCTCGCAATGACAAGTGACAAGCTACACCCCTAGGGCCGCCAGGGCCCGCTCGGCGGCCAGCTGCTCGGCCTGCTTTTTATTGAGGCCCATGCCGGTGGCCACGGCCTCATCGTCGAGCATCACCGTGGCCGTGAACTCCATGACGCCGCCGGGCCTAGGGCTGCCGCTTAGCTCGTAGCGCAGGTTTTTGCCCTGGCGCTGGGCCCACTCGATGAGCTTGCTTTTGTAGTTGGCGGTGGTAGTCACCAAGTTGTTTACATCCACAAAGGGCTTCACCAGGCCTTTTAATACAAACTTGCGGGCGGCCTGGTAGCCCAGGTCGAGGTATACGGCGCCCACCAGCGCCTCCAGCGCGTTGCCGTTTACCGAGCGCGAGCGGGCCACGCGGGTTTGGGTAGCGTCGAGCTGCACCAGCTTGTCAAGGCCCATTTTGAGGGCGATGTGGTTCAGGCTCTCGCGGTTGACGATGCGCGAACGGGTTTCCGTCAGGAAGCCCTCTTGCTCGTAGGGAAACTTGCGAAACAGGTACTCGGCCACCACGGCCCCCAGGATGGCGTCGCCCAGAAACTCCAGCCGCTCGTTGCTTTGGTGGCGCCCGGCGCCCGGCTCAGCCCGCACCACCGACGAGTGCGTAAACGCCAGCCGGTACAGCCGCGCATTCACCGGGTCTTGCCCAATCACCGTCGCCACCGCCTGCCGGAACTGCCGGTCGGCCCCTACCAGCCGGCGAAACGTACCAAAGAGGGGAATGGACATTTTTTTGAGTTATTAGCTATTGGCTAGTAGCTGCTAGCTTTTTCAAAAGTAAAGTAGAAAAAGAACGTCATGTTCAGCTGGCGTCCGCTTGCCGAAGCATCTCTTCCGAGCCATACCCTAGGGCATACCTAACGGTGCGGGAGAGATGCTTCGGCAAGCGGACGCCAGCTGAACATGACGTTCTGAAAGAAGCTGATAGCCAACAGCTAATAACCAAAAAATTACTCCTTGAACCGGCGGAAAACCACGCTCGTGTTGTGCCCGCCAAAGCCAAACGTATTGCTGATGGCGATGTTCACGGCGCGCTGTTGCGCAGTGTTGGGCGTGAAGTTTAGGCGCTGGTTGATGTCGGGGTCGGGCGTTTCCAGGTTGATAGTGGGCGGCACAATGCCCTCTTGAATGGCTAGGATGGCCGCCACTGCCTCAATGCCGCCCGCACCCCCTAGCAAGTGCCCGGTCATGCTCTTGGTCGAGGAGATATTCAGCCGTTCGGCCGCCGGTCCAAACACGGTTTCGATGGCCTTTATCTCGGCGCCATCCCCTAGGGGCGTGCTGGTGCCATGGGTGTTGATGTAGTCCACGTCTTCGGGCTGGATGCCGGCGTCGCGCAATGCGTTCTGCATCACCAGCACTACGCCCGAGCCGCTGGGGTCGGGGGCGGTAATGTGGTAGGCGTCCGATGACATGCCGCCGCCAATCAGCTCGGCGTAGATTTTGGCGCCACGGGCTTTGGCATGCTCGTAGGCCTCGAGCACGATGGCGCCTCCGCCCTCGCCCAGCACGAAGCCGTCGCGGTTCTTGTCGTAGGGCCGCGAGGCAGTGGCGGGCGAATCGTTGCGCTCGCTCATGGCCTTGAGCGCGTTGAAGCCGCCGATGCCCGACTCGGTAATGGCCGCTTCCGAGCCGCCGGTCACCACCACGTCGGCCAGGCCGAGGCGAATGGTATTGAAGGCGGTAATGATGGAATCGGACGATGAGGCGCAGGCCGAAGTCGTGACGAAGTTGGGTCCGCGAAAGCCGTTTTTAATGGAAATATTGCCCGACGAGGAGTCAGCAATCATGCGCGGAATGAAAAAGGGCGAGTAGCGCGGGGTGCCGTCGCCGCGGCCAAACTGAAAGCATTCTTCCTGCAGTGACTTTAGCCCGCCGATGCCCGAGCCCCAAATGACGCCCACGCGGTCTTTGTTCACACCTTCGAGCAGGCCCGCGTCGGCAATGGCCTCGTCGGCCGCTACCACGCCGAACTGCGTGAACAAATCCATCTTGCGGTGCTCCTTGCGGTCGAAAAAGTTGTCGGGGTTGTAGCCCTTTACCTCGGCCGCAAAGCGGGTTTTAAACTTGGTGGCGTCGAAGCGCGTGATGGGTGCAGCCCCGCTCACGCCATTTTTGAGGCCTTCCCAATAGGCGGCGGCGGTATTACCCACGGGGGTAATGGCCCCGATACCGGTTACGACAACGCGGCGGAATGACGACATAAAATCGCAGATTAAACGGATTGAATGGATGTCGCGGATATGCCCACTGCGCGGGCTAGCGACGCAACTAGTGGTGTAGGCTTAAACCGCAAAACCGGCCGGCAGCACGCCAGCCGGTTTTGAAGGGAATGGTACCTGGCGCAGGCAAACGAACTCAACCGGTCATTTGCGTCGTCAGCCCGCGTAGCGGGCGCATCCGCGCAATCCGTTCAATCCGTTCAATCTGCGGTCCTACTTGGCGTGCTCTTCGAGGTAGCTAATCGCCTGGCCAACAGTTTGGATGTTTTCGGCCTGGTCGTCGGGAATGCTTACGTTGAATTCTTTTTCGAATTCCATAATCAACTCCACGGTGTCGAGCGAATCGGCACCCAGGTCGTTGGTGAAGCTGGCTTCGGGCGTTACTTCCGAGGCTTCAACACCCAGCTTGTCGATAATGATGGCTTTTACTTTTTCGGCGATTTCAGACATTGCAGTCGTGGTTTAGGGGAAACTTGCTTGCAAAGTAACGTTACTTTTCGCAACTGCGGCGCGAAATCCTCTCTAACTAGACGTATAAGATTTTGGTGCCCACCCTTAGCTAGGCCTTTGCCGCGCCGCCGCTTGCCGTAGATTTGCGCCCCCGCCTTGCCCACCGCTGCCGCATGAAAACCTTCACGCTGGAGTCTGACTACGCCTGCAATTTTGCGCTGTATGGGCTAGTATCCAGCACCCGCGACTACACCCTAGCTTGGCTGCTTAATGGCAGCCTGCGCTTGCGCCTGCGGCGGCAGCCCGATTTTTTACTGCACCTGGTGCAGCAGGGTCCCCTTGCCTTTAGCTACTACCTGCACACCACCGAAGTGCTTACCTTGCGCCTGCTGCGCAACCGGGCGCTGCTGCCCACGGCCCTGGCCAAACCCTTCCTAGCCCCCGACATTCGCGAATACGACTACTTGCTGCACATAGAGGGCGGCGAAGGCGAGCTGGCCGGCACCGAGCTGCTCGACCGCCTCACGGCCCTAGGAGCCGTGCAGTACGCCAGCGAGCTAGACCCTAACGACCTGAAATACAAGGAGAATCTCTTTTTTTAATCTGGCTGCGCCACCCTGGCCGGCGCTTTGCTTTTGCTTATGCAACCAACTTCCCCCGCCTTCAACAAGACCAAGATTGTCGCCACCGTCGGGCCGGCGTCTAATACCTACGAGAAACTGGGCATGCTCATTCGCGAGGGCGTGGACGTGTTTCGCCTCAACTTCTCGCACGGCGCCTACGAGGAGCACCTCTCGGTTATCAACCTCGTACGCCAGCTCAACCAAGACCTGGGCACCAACGTGGGTTTGCTGCAGGACTTGCAGGGACCCAAGATTCGCCTGGGCGATGTGGAAGGTGGGCAAGTAGAGATTAAGGCCGGCGACAGGATTGAGATGGTGGCCGGCGACAAGGAAGTAACCACCGCCAAGCGTCTGGCTACCATTTACCTAGGGCTGGCTAAGGACGTGAAGGCTGGCGACAGCATCTTGCTCGACGACGGCAAGCTGGAGCTCAAAGTGCTCTCGACCGACAACGACCGGACGGTGCAGGCCGAGGTGATTTATGGTGGCACCGTGAAACCCCGCAAGGGCATCAACCTGCCCAACTCGGAGGTATCGGCCCCGAGCATGACCGAAAAGGATATTGCCGACCTCAAGTTTGGCTTAGAGCATGGCGTAGACTGGGTGGCCCTGAGCTTTGCGCGCCGCGCCGAGGACATCCGCTTTATTAAGGACCAAATGGCGCAGGTGGGCAAAAGCGCGCGCGTGGTGGCCAAGATTGAAACGCCCGACGGCCTAAAGAATATCGACGAAATTATCGCCCTCACCGATGCCGTCATGGTGGCCCGCGGTGACCTAGGAGTGGAGGTGCGCTCGGAAGAGGTGCCGATGGCCCAGAAGATGATTATCGAGAAGTGCAACCGCGTGGGCAAGCCCGTCATCGTGGCCACGCAGATGATGGAAAGCATGATAACGGCCCCGCGCCCCACCCGCGCCGAAACCAGCGACGTAGCCAACGCCGTGGTTGACGGAGCTGATGCGGTGATGCTGTCGGCCGAAACGGCCGTGGGCGCCTACCCGGCCGAGGTAATTCGCTCGATGGTAGCCACGGTGCGTAGCGTGGAAAGCCAAAGCTCCAAAATCTACAATAAGTGGTGGCCCATCGACCCGAACTCGCCCACATTCATGGTCGATAGCATCCTGTCGGCGTCGTGCCACTTAGCGAAGAACACCGCCTCGAAGGCGCTGGTAGGCATGACGCACCAAGGCTACACGGCTTTCCAACTGTCGAAGTACCGCCCCAAGTCGGACATCTTTATCTTCACCGACAACCGCCCGTTGCTCACGGCCCTGAGCCTGGTATGGGGCGTGCGCTGCTTTTACTTCGACCGTTTCGAGAACACCGACGAGGCTATTGCCGACATCAGCCAGACACTTACCAGCAACGGCCACCTTAAGCCGGGCGATGCCTTTGTGAGCGCCGGCTCCATGCCCATCACCGAGCATGGCCCGGCTAACATGATGAAAGTAAGCATCGCTTAAGCGCAGATATTGAGGAAATACGTTTGGCTAAGTCAAGCGTATTTCCTCAATATCTGCCTTCTGCAAACAAAAAGAGCCACCAGGAGGTGGCTCCTTTTGTGTATGTCCTGACAGTGAAACCACTTAGCAGGTTAAGCCGCAACGGCCCTCGTAGTGTCGTTAGCTTGCTTCAGTAAGCGTAGCAGCACAATATGCTAAATCTAGAATAAACAAGAAAGCCCCGCCTATTAGGGCGGGGCTTTTGATAAGCGCGGGACCGAACGGTGGGGCGGCAGAGTTCGGCCCCGCTAGAACTCGTCTCGCGCTAGAGCGCGTTGACGAGTTTTGCCAGCTTGCTTTTGTTATTAGCAGCTTTGTTTTTATGGATGATGTTCTTCTTGGCCAAACGGTCAAGCATCGACGACACTTTCTTGAACAGGTCCTGAGCGGCCGTTTTATCGGTGGTACCGCGCAGCTTTTTGATGGCCGTGCGGGTCGATTTGTGCTGGTAGCGGTTTAGTACGCGCTTCGCCTCGTTGCTGCGGATGCGCTTGATAGCCGACTTGTGGTTTGCCATGGCAAGAAAGAGATTCTATAATAGCGGCCGCTAGGCCGGGTTTTCGCGTTTGGGAGTGCAAAGGTAGCAAGCACGTGGGAGATACGCAACCGGCAAGCACCTTTTTTGTTGGGCTTGGCGCGGCAGCGGCCTAGGGCGGCCGCGCTGGTTTGTAAGCGCGCCTATTATCTTAGCTATGCTATGCCCGTAGTTACGCATTCTGCCTACCGACCGGCCGTTTACTTGCGCAACGGCCACCTCCAAACTATTTTGCCTAGCACCCTGCGCCGGGTGCCTGAGGTGCGCTATCGCCGCCAGCAACTAGAGCTGCCCGACGGCGACTTTATTAGCCTCGACTGGGCGCTGGCGGGCCCCGGGCCGGGCCGGCAGCTCGGCATTATCTCGCACGGGCTGGAGGGCAGCAGCGACCGGCCCTACGTGCGCGGCATGGCCAGGGCCTTCAACCGGGCCGGCATCGACGCGCTGGCCTGGAACTACCGGGGCTGCGGCGGCGAGCCCAACCGCCTGCCCCGCGCCTACCATTTGGGCGACACGGTTGACCTGGCGGCGGTAGTTGACTACGCTATAACTCAAGGCTATGAGGAGATTTTTTTGACCGGCTTCTCGGCGGGCGGCAACGTGACGCTGAAGTACCTGGGGGAAACGCCTGACCAAGTGCCGCCGCAGGTGCAGCGCGCCGCCGTGTTTTCGGTGCCTACCGACCTCAAGGCGGGCTCCGAAAACATCAGCCGCTGGCAAAACCGGGTGTATTTGCGCCGCTTTATGGCCTCGCTGCGGCAAAAAATGCGCGATAAGGCCGTCCAACTGCCGGGGCACTTCGACCTGACTGGGCTCGATGACTTGCACGGCTTCCCGGAGTTCGACGACCGCTACACGGCGCCCATGCACGGCTTTGCTTCGGCTAATGCCTACTACGCGCACGCCGCCTCGGGGCGCTACCTAGGGGGCATCAACCGGCCCACGCTACTAGTAAATGCCCTCAACGACCCACTCTTGCCGCCCTCCTGCTTTCCGCGCGCAGCGGCGGCAGCCAGTAAGTTTCTATACTTGGAAACGCCAGCGGCGGGTGGCCACGTGGGCTTTGCCGAAGGCCGGCCCGACGGCGAGTACTATTCCGAGCGGCGAGCCATCGACTTCTTGACCCGCCTAGTGCCGGGCTAGCGGCTGCTTAACAAAGCAAGCCGCACGGCGTGCAAACTTAAATTTGTGGGCATAAAAAAGGGGCGTACCTATGCGGCACGCCCTTTTAGCAACTTACTGACCCTAGGCCTTACTGCGCGGGCGAAGTAGCCTCAATGGCCGAGAAGGATTCGAGGATTTTGTAGGTGTGGCTGGCGCCCTGTGGCACCAGGTAGGAATCGCCGGGAGCTAGGGGAAGCACGTTGCCCTCTAGGTGCAGCTCAGCGCGACCTTTGAGCACGTAGCCCACGGTTTCGTAGGGGCGGTTGGTGGCGGGCTTGGGCTCGCTGGGCTCCTCATTTTCCCAGAGGCGCAGCGATACGTGGTGGCCGGCAGCCAGTTTTTTTTCGCCTTGGTCGCCCTGTGGGGCGCTGCTGGCGCTAACGTTGGAAGTAGACATGAAGTGGTAAAAATAGAACCGTGAACCAGCGACGTGGCACATCGCCTAGGGGGTAGGGGAGGGGAAAACGCAGGGCGGTAGCGGGGTGCCACCCCACCGCCCTAGGGCCTAACGGGCCAAGCGCGGCGGTGGTTGTGGCCGCAAAAACCTTTCGCACCGCCGGGCAGTTACACAGGCTCCGCCGGGTTGGGGCCCACCAGCCACCCGGCTTGCTTCCCTAGTTTATGATTTTGCCGTGTCCACTGCCGTCGCCGAAAAATTTGCCGAGCAATTGGCCTGGGCGCATGCGGCCGTGGCTACCCCGCTGCCGGGCTTAGCCTTTTGCGAGCTGGCCGAGCAGGTGCTGGCCGTGCTGTTTCCCGAGCGGGCCATTCGGCCACTAGGTGGCGCCGATGCCGTGGCCGCTACCCTGCACCAGTTGCAGGCCGAGCTGGCCGGGCTGCTGGCCCTGGTGCCGGGCCTGCCCGAAGCCCCTGCTGCGCTGGCCGCCAGCTTGTTTGAGGGGCTGCCTGCGTTGCGGGCGGCGCTGCTGCAAGACGCCACCGCTACTCTGGCTGCCGACCCAGCTGCGCAGGGCCTGCCCGAGATAGTTAGCTCCTACCCAGGTTTTTACGCCACGGCTATGCATCGCCTGGCCCATGCCCTGCACCAGCGCGGCGTGCCCCGCCTGCCCCGCATGCTGAGCGAGCACGCCCACCGCCAAACGGGCATCGATATTCACCCCGGCGCCCGCATTGGGCTGGCCTTTTGCATCGACCACGGCACGGGCATCGTTATCGGCGAAACGGCCCAGATTGGGGCCCACGTGCAGTTTTACCAAGGCGTAACCCTAGGGGCGCTCAGCGTGGCCAAGCACATGCAGGGCCTCAAGCGTCACCCCACCATCGAAGACTACGTGGTTATTTATGCCAATGCCACCATCCTGGGTGGCAACACGGTGATTGGAACCCGCAGCATCATCGGCGGCAACGTGTGGCTGACCGAGAGCGTACCCTCGCACTCGCGGGTGTACCACCGGGCTCAGTTGCGCATGGCCCGCCAAGACGACCCCGAAGGCGAGCTGATGTTTGTCATTTGATGCTTATGCTCTTGGCCGTTGGCCGATAGCCCTTTTCAATTCTTTACCCCCTAGGCTACCAGCACTACCTGCTAGCCACCAGCTTAATTCCCATGAAAGCCAACAGCATTCTCGATGTAATCGGCCACACGCCGCTGGTTAAACTCAACAAGCTCTTTGCCGCCGAGCGCCCCGATGTGGAGGTATGGGTGAAGCTGGAGCGCCAAAACCCCGGCGGCTCCGTCAAGGACCGCATTGCGCTGAGCATGATTGAGCAGGCCGAAAAAGACGGTATTCTTACCAAAGACAGCGTTATCATCGAGCCTACCTCGGGCAACACCGGTGTGGGCCTAGCCCTGGTAGCGGCCGTGAAGGGCTACAAAATCACGCTGGTGATGCCCGAGAGCATGAGCATCGAGCGCCGCCGCCTGATGCAGGCCTACGGCGCCGACCTGGAGCTGACCCCGCGCGAAGGCGGCATGAAGGGCGCCATTGCCAAGGCCCAGGAACTGGTGGCCAGCACCCCCGGCGCCTGGATGCCCATGCAGTTTGCCAACCCCGCCAATATTGAGGTGCACGTGCGCACCACGGCCCAGGAAATACTGGCCGATGCGCCCGAGGGCGGCTTCGACATGCACATTACGGGCGTGGGCACCGGCGGCCACATCACGGGCGTGACGCAGGTGCTGAAACCAATCTACCCGCACATGAAAACCTACGCCGTCGAGCCCGAGCTATCGCCCGTTATCAGCGGCGGGGCGCCGGGGCCGCACCCCATTCAGGGCATCGGCGCGGGCTTCATCCCCGAAAACCTGCATACCGACCTCCTCGACGGCGTGATACAAGTGAGCCGCGACGAGGCGTTTGAGATGACGCGCCGGGCGGCCCGAGAAGAAGGCATTTTGTGCGGCATCTCGTCGGGCGCCTCGCTGGCCGCCGTAGCCAAGAAGCTGGCCGACGTGCCCCAGGGCGGCAAGGTGCTCACCTTCTGCTACGACACCGGCGAGCGCTACCTCTCGGTAGAAGGCCTGTTTGTGTAAGTAAATTTCTTAGCAGACTGACTAACTAAAAAAAGGCGGTCATGCTGAGCTTGCGAAGCATCTCGCTTGCGCCGCTAGAAGTAGTCCGCTAATGGCG
>JBPBPH010000077.1:0-134028 GCA_050954355.1 Janthinobacterium lividum | reverse complement strand
TCGTCCTTACCCAGCACCACGACCACGCGGCTGCCCAGGTGCTTTTCCTCGCACACCACGCGCTCCACGCCCAGCTTTTGGTAGTAGGCGAAGGCTTCAGCCGGGTGCTCCAGTAGGTCGGGTAGCTCGGAGGTTTCGGTGGGCGACATGGTGGGCGGCAGGTACAGCAGCCACTTGGGGTGCAGCGCGAAGCGCGACATTACCTCCAGCGCCGCCACCGCGTTTTCCTCCCGCACGGTCACGCCGCGCAGCAGCCGGGTTTCGATAAACTGCTTGCCCGTGACGTCCCGAATATCGAGCACATCGTCTTGCTGGTGCTGGGCGCTGCGGTCGCCCGCGGCCGCCTCACCAGCGGCCGCTAGCTGGGCGGCGCGGTAGTTGAGCGGGCGCGCCGGCTCGCAGTACACGCGAGCGGCGGGCACGGCCACCAGCTCGCGCTCGGGGTAGCGCAGGGCTGTGAGGCGGCCGCCAAACACGCAACCCGTGTCAATGTCAATGGTGTTGTTGAGCCACTCGGCATCGGGCACGGGCGTGTGGCCGAATACCACCATCGCCCGGCCGCGGTACTCGCGGGCCCACTCGTAGCGCACGGGCAGGCCGAATTCGTCGGTTTCGCCGGTCGTTTCGCCAAACAGCGCGAAGGCGCGCACCGCGCCCGAGCCGCGGCCCTGCATCGCCTCGGTGAGGCCGGCGTGGGCCACCACCAGCTTGCCGCCGTCGAGCACGTAGTGGCTCACCAGCCCATCCAGAAACTGCCGCACCTGCCCCTTGAAGCTGTCCGACTCGCCTGCCAATTGGGTTAGCGTTTCGGCCAGGCCGTGGTTGGCGGTCACCTTCTTGCCGTTGAGGTGGCGCAGCAGCTTGATGTCGTGGTTGCCGGGCACGCACAGCGCCGCGCCGCTGCGCACCATGCTCATCACCAGCCGCAACACCTGCGGCGAGGCCGGCCCGCGGTCCACCAAGTCACCTAGGAAAATGGCCCGCCGCCCGGCTGGCGGCGTCACCCGGATGCCTAGGTCGCGCCCGTCGGCCACCGGCTCGGCTTCGACCTGGTAACCTAGGTCGCCCAGCAGCGCTAGCAGCTCGTCGTAGCAGCCATGCACGTCGCCGATGAGGTCGAACGGCCCCGTTTCCTCCTGGCGGTTGTTGTAGAGCCGGTCGCGCACGATGCCCTGCACGGCGTCCACTTCCTCCACCCCGCGCAGGTGGAAGACGTGCCGAAAGCCTTCGTCGCGCAGGTTGCGCAGGCTGCGGCGCAGGTCTTGGCGGTGGCGCGCTATCACGTGCGGGCCCATGCCGCGGCGCTCGGGCCGGTGGGCGTTGCGGGCGTGGGCCACGGCATCGGGCACGTCGAGCACGATGGCCACCGGCAGCACGTGGTATTGCCGGGCCAGGGCCACCAGCGGCTTGCGGCTTGCGGCCTGCACGTTGGTGGCATCAACCACCGTGAGCAGCCCGCGCTTCAGGCGCTTGGCCACCAGGTAGTGCAGCAGCTCAAAGGCGTCGCCGCTCGCCGATTGGTCGTTTTCATCGTCGGCCACCAGCCCCCGGCACACGTCCGACGACACTATCTCGGTGGACTTAAACAAGCGCCGGGCAAACGTAGACTTGCCCGCCCCCGAACTGCCTATGAGAAGAATAAGGGAGAGTTCGGGCAGCTTGAGGGTATCTTGGGGCATTGGAAACAGGTGAGCGGCAACCCCGCTCAATGATAAGAATTTACTCGTGATTAAGCTCTACAGAAAACAAGGCGGTGTTCTGCACTATTGGGAAACCTGGAATAGGACGCCAAAAAGCGCTACCATCCATTGGGGAGTGGTTGGTGAACGAGGCGACGTCAAATTCGTCAGAGCTACCAGCCAAGCAAAGTTCACCGCACTTATTCAGGAGGAAGTTGCTAAAAAGCGTCAGGAAGGGTATACTGAACCAAGCACGGAAGCGCTACTTGAAATAGAGTATTAAGCCAAGACTATGTCGCCTACTCGATTAAAAAAGCTTCACGAATTGGGCGAAAGACTGGACCAATTGATGGGCTGGACTGGACTTGGGCATTTCGACGGCAACGGTTTTGGTTTCGGAAAAATGGATGTTACTCTTGTGGTAGTAGATTATGAAATTGCCAGAAGAATAATAGAGTCAGATTTAGAGGATACTGAATTTGGAAGATATTTGAGTATTTTAAAAGTGGAAATGTATGAAGATGATAAGGATGAAAAAATCAGCTAATTATTTTACCTCTTTTGCCGGCCACCTCACCGAGCAATACGGCAAGCCCGGTACACCAGCCCGCGAAGAGTTTGAAGAAGGCTTCGAAAAATTTAAATTTAATGCGATAGTACAGAACCTACCAAAAAATAAATTAGATAATTTATGAAACTCGACCGGCAGATTAATACCCTTACATACAGCGAATACTTGCACCTGCTGGAAAACTATAAGAAGTTCACTGACTTCAATCACCTAGGGCTGTTTCGCTCTATACTGGAGAACGAGAAGCTCGCACCCACGCAGAAATTTGAAATTCGTGATGCATCTGTTGAGAAATTTCCTAAGTTTTTTGAGTTTTTGCAATTAAAAGACCCCGTTACTTATTTCTCTCTGGTAACTTTCCAGCAAACTCTTACCCCTGCCGATAATCACCAGGTCTGGGAAGAAATAAAGCGAAATCAGCAGCGCATACTGGCGGTTAAAAAGCTAGGTCACCGAAATATTGGCACCTATGCCAAGCACGATTGCGGCTACGAAACTTGCAGTCTGAACGGCCTAATGATTCGACAAGAAACATGGCTGGCCGAACGGAAAATACATTTTTGCACGGACAAGAATGAATATGCAGCAAGGTCTAAGTCGGAAATGCGTAGGCGCAACCGCAAACAACAGAAACAGATTATTGAGCAGGATTTAGCTGGTAATCCAATTGTGGGCTTTTGCCGGCTTCTATAAATTGAACACCGCCATCTGCGACGGCGCGCCTACGCCCTCCGCTTCCTCGCCCATTGCCACCACCCGCACCTGATACCCGTGGCGCTCGGCCACGGCGGTGGCCCAGGCCGCAAACTCGGCGCGGGTCCACTCGAAGCGGTGGTCGTCGTGGCGGAAGTCGCCGGCGTTGAGCTGCTCGAAGAGCTGGTTGTAGTCGGCATTGGGCGTGGTGACGAAGACGTGCGCCGGGCGCGCCTGGGCAAATACCACGGCTTCGAGGGCGGCCAGGCGGTTTTCGTCGAGGTGCTCGATTACTTCCACCAGCGCCGCCGCATCGAAGCCGGCCAGGCGCTCGTCGCGGTACAGCAGCGACCCCTGAATCAGCTCGATGCGGGCGCGCTGGCGGGGCGATAGCTCGTCGAGGTGCAGCCGGGCAGCGGCCCGGCTCAGCGCCTGGCGCGACACATCCATGCCGCGGATAAACTCGATTTTGGGCTGGCGCAGCAGCAGGCGCAGGAGCTTGCCCTCGCCGCACCCTAGGTCGAGCACGCGCTTGGGAGCGAGCTGATAGATTTCGTGGGCTACCTGCTGGAGGCGCTGGTCGTGCAGCGAGAGCTTGGGCTCGCTCTCCGTGGGGGCCGCAAGTCCGCGCGTCGCATCATTTACCACTGGTTGGCTCGCCACTTCTAAGATGCCGCTTTCCACACCTTCCACTCGCGGACTCGTAGCGTCTACGGCACTTAGTTCTGGCTCCGGCAATTCTTCCTCCGTACCTTCCAGAAGGCGCGCCAGTGTGGGGTTCACCATTGCTGCCAGGTAGCGCAGGTAGCGCCGCGTGATGAAGCCGCGCTCGGGGTGCCGGGGCAGCCAGTCGCCGCCGCGGTGCAGCAGCTTTTCGGCTTCGGTCTGGTCTACGTAGTAGTGCTTGTCGTTGTCGAGCACCGGCAGCAGCACGTAGAGGTGCGTGAGCACGTCTTGCAGGCGCAGGCCGTCGTGGCGCAGCTGCAGGGTATAGTAAGGGCTGTTGCCCCACTCGGGCTGGGTGGGGTCGAGAAGGTAAGCCTCGGTCTCGACCTCATACCCTAGGGGCTCGAAGAGGCGGCGCGGCCAGTCGGAGCCGGGCGCCGATACCACGGCCACCGTGATGGCCAGCGGCAGCGCCGCGGCGGGCAGGGCAGGGCGGTCTTTGCAGGTGCCGTTCATGGCCGTGCCGAAGGCCTTGCTCAAGGCCACGCTCAAGAACGACGAGGCCACGTAGGGCCGGTCGTTCACATACTGCTCCAGGGCAAAGCCTTCGCCATTGCCGCGCCCGCGCACCAAGCCCACCGGGTCGAGGTCGAGCAGCAGGGCGGCGGTGCAGCGCTCGGTGGTGGCTTCGGGGTAAAATACGTGGGCCTGGCCGCCCGTGATTTCCAGGCTTTGCAGGCGGGCGGGGTTCTTATGCAGCAGGTAGCCGAGGTCGGTGGCCGGCTGGTGGGTAGTAGTGATGGTGAGCAGCATGGAGCAAGGCGCTAGGGGTAGCCAACGAGTAGCCGGTAGGCTGACAAGTTGGAGGCTAGCAACTCAAAACTACTAGCGCGCCGCGAGGCCGCCGTAGGCCTGACGCACTTAAGACAGTAGCCGTGTTCCCAAATCAAGCACTTGTAAAATCGCCCGTCCTGCCAAGCTCGGCGAAGCATCGCTACCAAACGATGCCCTAGGGCTGCGGGCGAGTTGCTGCGGCAGGCACAACGTGATGCGTTCAAATGCGCTATTTTTAACCTGGAAGCGCGGCTAGTTGCTAGCCGCTGGCAGTGGCCCCGCGCTGCCGACAGCTACTTGCTCTTTACTTCGCCGCCGCCCCACTCCCCGCCTGCCGCCTCAAACGCCCCACAGCCGCATTCCCAGCCAGCCGTAGTTGCTGAGCACCGCTACTATGAAACCCAGGCCGCCGTAGGCCAGCAGCAGGTACCAAGCCGCCAGCTGGCTGCGAAACTGGCGAAACCGGTAAAGCAGCAGCCCTAGCCCCGCCAGCACGCACCCGGCGAAGGCCAGCGGCCCTGCAAAGAGCAGCCCCGTTGCGAGGTTGAAGTGACCCGAATAGACTTCCAGGTGCGTAGCCGCTCTTGCGAAGGCCCAGCCGGTTAGTAGCAGGGCTAGGGTAGCCAGCAGCGGCAGCACCCGCGGCAGCACCTGGGCCGGGGGCAGCTGCCGCCGCAGGGCATACACCAGCCACACCAAGCCCGCTAGGCTGGCCGTGGCCACCAGCAGCACGCTCAAAGCCAGCAAAGTGGGGGGCAGCCACCACCAAAAGCCCGCTTGCACCGCGTAGGAGCCGACCGAAACCAACACCCGGTTGCCGTCGCGGTCGTGGGTGAATACGGCGCTGGGCAGCGTGCTGGTCCGCTGCCGAAACGTGAGGGGCCCGGTGGGCAGCAGGGTATCGGGGGCACCCAGCAGGGGCTGCACCACGAGCACCGACCCGCGCTGCACCACGTTGAAGCCGCCCAGCAAGTAGTCGCCAAAGGCCGCTAGCTGTTGGCGCGGGGCGGCGCTTTGGTAGTGGCCCAGGTAGGGCGCCACGGCGGCCAGCGCCAGCGGGGTGGGGGGCGGCACGGGCAGCGCAGACGCGTGGCGCAGCAAAAACCGCCGCACCAGCCTCTCGACCCTCGCCAGGGAGTGGCCGCTGTTGTTGGACAGGGCATAGCCTAGGCCCAGTTCTTGGCAATAGGCGAAGGACGAAATAAAGCCGCCGATGCCCCCGTTGTGGCCCCGAAACAGGGCCTTGCCCCCGGTAGTCATGGCGGCGTTAGCCAAGCCGTAGCTGCCGCCCAGGCCCGCGCGGGCGGCCAGCGAGCTGTGCTCGGTTTCCATTTCGTGCAGGCTGCCCGGCGGCAGCAGCGCCGCCCCGCTGGGCAGGTGAAAGTCGCGCAAAAAGAACTGCACCCAGGCCGCCATGTCGGCTGCCGAGGCGCTCATCGAGCCGGCGGGCCCGGCGTAGATGGGCAGCGGCGGCACGGCACGGTACTGGCCGGCTTCGTACGCGTAGCCCTGGGCCAGCTGCGGGTTGCCGGCCGGGCGCAGGGCGGCGGTGGCGTCGGGCATGCCTAGGGGCCGTAGCAGGTGCTGGGCCAGGTACTGCTCGTAGGGCTGGCCGCTAAATTTTTCGAGCAAGTAGCCCACCACTTCGTAGCCGGGGTTGGCGTACGACATGCGCTCGCCGGGGCGCCAGCGGCAGCGCAGCTCGGGTCGAAACACCGCCACTCCGGCTACACCTCGCGGGTCGGTGGCGGTGAGGTTATACACGTGGTTGAGGTGCATATCGTCGAAGCCGGCGGTGTGCTCCAGCAGGTGCACCACGCGCACCGGGTCGGTGGCTTCCCAGGGGTTGTCGATGGGGATTTCCGGGGCAATCTGGCGCACCTCGTCGTTGAGGTGCAGCTTGCCTTGCGCTACTAATTGTAGCAGGCCCACCGCCACAAACGTTTTGGTGACCGAGCCAATGCGGAACAGCGTATGGGCCGTAACGGGCTGCTGGGTAATGACGTTGGCTACCCCTAGGCCGCCCGCGTACAGCACCGAGTCGCGGGTGGTTAGCACCAGCAGCAGGCCGGGCATGTGCTCCTTGGCCAGCACCTGCCGAATAGAGTCAGTGAGCGCGGGCAGGGTGCTGATAACGGGGCTAACCCGCTGGGCGTGGGCGGACCGGCTGGCGCTGCCGGCCGCGAGCAGCAGGCAGAACAGTAGTAGTCTGGTTATCATGAGGATGAGGGAGAGAAAGACGGCTTCCAAATATAGGCCCCAGTCCTACTGTCCTGGCTTTGGCGGCCGCTACCGCAGTTGCGCGCGTGCGCCCCGCGCCGCGCCGGGGCCTAGGGCACCCACTCGCGGCCTGGCTCGCCGTACCTTTGCGAGTACTTATGAACTTGCTATCCGCCGAGAATATCTCGAAGAATTACGCCGACCGCTGGCTGTTTCAAAACCTCAACTTTGGCTTGCAGCAGGGGCAGCGCATCGCCTTTGTAGGCATCAACGGCACCGGCAAAACGACGCTGATGCGGGTGCTGGCCGGCCTCGAAAACCCCGATACGGGCAGCGTGAGCCGCCGCCAGGGCATCCGCGTCACGTACCTGGGCCAGCAGCCGGTGTTCGACGAAAGCCTGACGGTGGAGGAAACCATCTTCGCTAGCCAAAACGACACGCTGCGCGCCGTGAAGGCCTACGAGCACGTGGTGAACGACCCCAACCACGACCCCGACGAGCTGCAAAAAGTAATGGAGCGCATGGACGCCCTTAACGCCTGGGACTACGAGTCGCAGGTGCAGCAGATACTGGGCAAGCTGGGCATCCTGGGCGAGCTGCTGCAGCGCAACGTGAGCAAGCTCAGCGGCGGGCAGCGCAAGCGCGTGGCCCTGGCCCGCGTGCTCATCGAGGAGCCCGATGTGCTGCTGCTTGACGAGCCCACCAACCACCTGGACCTGGCCACCATCGAGTGGCTCGAAAACCGCCTCAACTCGCCCAGCCTCACGCTGCTCATGGTGACCCACGACCGGTACTTCCTCGACAAGGTAGCCAACGAGGTGGTAGAGCTGGACCGCGGGCAGATGTACCGCTACCAGGGCAACTACGCCTACTTCGTGGAGAAGAAGGCCGACCGCGAAATGCGCGAAACCGTGGAGGTAGAGAAGGCCCGCAACCTATTCCGCAAGGAATTGGAATGGATGCGCCGCATGCCCCAGGCGCGCGGCACCAAGCAGAAGGCCCGCATCGACGCCTTCTACGTGACCAAGGAGAAAGCCAGCACCAACCTGAGCAAGCAGCAGCTGGAGCTGAGCGTGAAAACCACCCGCCAGGGTGGCAAAATCATCGAGGCCGAGCACCTAAGCAAGAAGTTCGGCGACAAGGTGGTGCTCGACGATTTCAACTACGTGTTCAAGAAAAAGGACCGCATTGGGCTGGTGGGGCCCAACGGCGCGGGCAAGAGCACGCTGCTTAACATGCTGACGGGCAAGTTAAAACCCGACAGCGGCACCATCGACGTGGGCCAAACCACCGTGTTTGGCTACTACACCCAAACTGAGTTGGAATTTGACCCCAGCCAGCGCGTGATTGACATTGTGAAGGAAGTGGCCGAAGTGGTGGAGCTCGCCAACGGCGACGTGCTCACGGCCAGCCAGTTCCTGACGCTGTTTCTGTTTCCGCCAGCCCAGCAGTACACGCTGGTAAACAAGCTGAGCGGGGGCGAGAAGCGCCGCCTGCAGCTGCTGCAGGTGCTGGTGCGCAACCCGAACTTTCTGATTCTGGATGAGCCGACCAACGACCTGGATTTGAGCACGCTCAACATCCTGGAAGACTTTCTGCTGCACTTCGGGGGCTGCCTGCTCATCGTGAGCCACGACCGCTATTTCCTCGATAACCTGGCCGAGCACCTGTTTGTGCTGGAGCCGGGCGGGGCGGTGCTCAACTTCCCCGGCAACTACACCGACTACCGCGACTACCTGGCCGAGCGCGAAACCGAAGCCGAGCTGCTGGCCGAGGAAAAAGCCGCCAAAGCCGCCCGCGCCGCCGCCAAAGTAGTGGCCGCCGCGCCTGCCGTAGCCGCGCCCCTAGCCCCCGCGCCCGCCAAAAAGCGCGCTAGCTACGCCGAAAAGCGCGAATATGAGCAGTTAGAAAAAGACCTGGCCGCCCTCGAAGCCGAGAAGCAGCAGCTAACCACTAAGCTAAATGCCGGCCAGGGCAGCCACCAGGACCTGGGCGCCTGGGCTGCCCGCCTGCAGGCCCTAGGGTCCGAGCTAGACGAAAAGGGCCTGCGCTGGCTCGAGCTGGGCGAGCTAGCCTAGCCACCGCCTGCTTACTACTGCGCAACTATCTTTAAATCAGTTTAAAATCATTAGTCGATGGCTCGGTCTCAGAACCGAGTTCTGCCCGACGGGCGGCAACTAAAAGCCCTGCCCGACGCCGTGAAGCCGTGAAGCCGTGAACGCAGGCCAACTGGCTAGCGCCCATTATTGCCCGGCCCGCCGAGCTGCGGCAAGCCACCACAACCGTAATTTTTCCAATGAGGCCGCCGCCCACGCCTACCTTAGTTATAGCTATTCTCATCCATGTCTGACCAAGCTATTTTTTCGCAGTCCTACGGCGCCGTGCTGGCCGATGCCAGCGTACCGTGCGTTATTACGCAGTGGCACTCGTTTGCCAATGCTATCGATTTTATTGCCCTACAGCAATTTGCCCTCGAGTACTTTGAGGCCCACGCTACCCCGGCCAAGCCCTGGGGCTGGGTGGGCGACGTGCGCCAGATGGGCGCCATTCCGGCCAAAGCCCAGGCCTGGCTCATTGCCGAGTTCAACCCCCGCGCCACGGCCGCCGGCCTGCGCGAAGTGAGCGTGGTAGTGGCCGAAACCGTATTCGGCCAGATTGCTACCCAGCGTTATACCCAGGGTACTGCCGAGGCCCGCGGCCAGTATGTGCTGCAAACTAACTTCTACAACTCGCTGGCCAGCGCCAAGGTGGGCGCCCGCCAGGCTATCGAGCAGTTGCTCGGCTAGGTCTCGGGCCAGCGCCCTAGAGTACCAACCGGGTTGCTGGGCCACTATTACTGGGCCAAGGTGTGCTGCCCCAGGCGCAGGGCCAGGCCCACGCTCACGGTAGTAGCGCCAGTAGCTGGGCCGCCCAGCACCTTGCCTAGGGTAGCGTCGAAGCGCAAGCCCGTCCAGGGGCGATAATAGAGGCCGGCGGTGGCGCCGGTGGTTAGCTCTTGGCGGCCGCGGCCATAGGCTTCCACAAAGTAGCCCGCCTGGTTGCCCAGCGGCGCCGTGAGGGCCAGCGAGCCCAGGTACTGCCCGCTCAGGGCGTCGGCCACCGTCAGGCCCTGCTGGCTGAAGCCGAAGTTGCCCTCCAGGGCGGCGCGGCGGCCCAGCTGCTGGCTGAGCAGCAGGCGGCCGCCGGGGGCCCAGGTACTGCGGCGCAGGCCGTTTTGGCCGGTGCCGGGCAGGGCAGTTTCCAGCAGCATGGCCGCCTGGAAGCGGGCGGCGCGGTCGGCCGTCAGCATCAGCTTGGTGCCTACCACGAGCGGCGCCCAGCCCACCGAGTCGGCCCGAAACGCGGGCACCTCGCCCCTAGCCCCTTGGCTGCCGGCCGTGCCAAACACACGGGCCTGGGTGATGCGAAACTCCATGCTGTTGAAAAACCCGATGCGCAGCGTGGCGGTGGCGCTGTTTAGCCCCGCCCCGCCCGCGGTGCCGTAGTGCTGCCAGCCGGTTTCGAGCTGAAACTGGCCCTGGCGCAGCACGCCGGCCGAGATGGTTTGGCCGGGCCGGTCGGGCCGAATGTGCTGCACGAAGGGCGCCTCGGCATTGGGGTTGTCTTCGTCGGGCGTGTCCTGGGCCAGGGCGGGGGTGAGGCGGCCCGCCAGTAAGGCGGCCAGCACCAGCGGAGTGGTCTTAAGCATGGCTACCCCGACACGCAACCCTAGGAGATGGTTCAGCGCGCCGCCCCGCCGCCAGTTTATTTTTTTGGTTTGGCCGCCGGTCAATTACTATTGGGCACCAAGCAACCGCGCCTTGGCAAGTGGTCGATTGCGAAAACACGCCTAGGGCCGCCACCACCAAAAAGGCCGCCGTGCCGAGCGAACCCAGCACGGCGGCCTTTTACCAGCTAGGCTCGCCTAGGGCTACTTGCCGGCCTCGATAGCCTGCACTGCGGCCTGGGCCGTGGCTTGGTTTTTGGCGGCGTTGGCACCTTTCTGCTGGGCGGCGCCGGCTTGGATAGCCTGCATCATCATCTTATCGGCGCCCTGGGCCCGCAGCTGCGGGTTGAGGCCGAGGGCCTGCAGGCGCTGCACATCCTCGCCAAAGGCGGTGGGGTCGTCGAGGCGGGTTAGTATCTCTATCATCGAGCGCAGGTAGTTGTACTTCTTGAAGCCCGTGGCCTGGTCGTACTTCGTGCGGATGTATTGCCACTGCGCTACGCCACCTTGCTGGGCGTAAATGGTCGTCACGGCTTGCACTAGGTCCGGCTGCTCGTCGGCTTCGTAGGCTTTGGCGCGGGCCAGGGCCGTGGCAGGTTCTACCATACCCAAGGCGCCCAGGGCCGCGGCTTCTACCGTGTACGAGGGGCTTTTGAGGGCGCTCTCGATGGTCTTAGCATCCTTTTTGTCTTTGAGCCCCCCTAGGGCTTCCAGCGCGGCGGCGCGCACGTGGGGGTTGGCTTCGCCGGCGGCCAGCTGGCGCACGGCGGGCGCGGCGGCTTTGGCCACGGTTTTATCATCCAACTTCAACCCGCCGAGGGCCGCAATGCGCAGGCCATAAAACTTGTCCTGGAGGGCGGCCAGCACCACGGCGCGGGCGGCCGGGCTGCTGGTTTGCTGCGCCAGGGCCGCCTTGAGGGCCTCCGCCCGGTCTACGTAGCGCGGGGCGTGGCTATACTGGTAGGCAAACTCGGCCAGGGGCTTGTTATCGGTTTTCTGCCACACCGTGTACTTGTCGGCGTCCACGTTCACCAGCTCGGGCTTGGCCCCTAGGGGCATGGTGAAGGTCTGGCTGGCTTCGGTCATCAGCACGCGCTGGCGCTGCACCTTGCCGCCCACGTAGTAGTCGATGGCCAGCGGCAACTGAAACGGCTGTCCCTCCTGCGTTTGCTTGATGCTGACGCTCTGCACCTTGCGGGCCGTATCCCAGTTGTAGTCAATCGTAACCACCGGGTTGCCGGCGCCGAAGTACCACTGGTTGAAAAACCAGTTCAAATCCTGGCCCGAGGCGGCTTCCATGGCCAGGCGCAGCTGGTGGGCTTCCCCGTTGCTCAGCTTATTGTCGGTCAGGTACTTCTGCAGGCCCTTGAAGAACACGTCGTCGCCGAGGTAGTTGCGCAGCATCTGCACCACGGCGCCGCCCTTCTGGTAGGTCACCAGGTCAAACATGTCCTCCTTGTCGGCGTAGTGGAAGCGCACCAGGTTTTTGGTGGCGTCGGCGGGGTTGCGCAGGTAGGCTTGCAGGTTGCGGTAGCCGTGGGCGTCGCCGGCGTCTAGGCCGTACTTGTGCTCGGCGTAGAGCGCCTCCGAGAAGTCGGCCATCGACTCGTTCACCGTCAGGTTGCTCCAGCTCTCGGCCGTCACGTAGTCGCCAAACCACTGGTGAAACAGCTCGTGGGCAATTACCGATTCGCCCTGGTACTCGCGGTCCAGCAGCTCGCGGTCAGTTAGCTGCACTTGCTCGCCGTGCAGCGTGGCGGTGGTGTTTTCCATGGCCCCGCTCACGTAGTCGCGGCACACAATCTGGGCGTACTTGTTCCACGGAAATTCCACCCCTAGGCGGGTCGAGAAGAACTCCAGCATGTCGGGCGTATTGCCAAAAATCTGCTTGGCGAAGGGCGCGTACTTAGGCTCGAGGTAGTAGCTCACCTCCTTGCCGCGCCAGGTGTCCTTGTAGATTTTAAAGTCACCCACGGCCATCATAAATAAGTAGGGCGAGTGGGGCAGGTCCATTTTCCAGGTGTCGGTGCGCAGGCCGGGGCCGGCCGGCACCTGGCTCACCAGCTGGCCGTTGCTAAGGGTGGTGTACTTGGCCGGCACCGTCAGGGCAATTTCGTCGGTCGTTTTTTGGTTGGGTCGGTCGATGGTCGGAAACCAGGCCGACGAGCCTTCCGTCTCGCCCTGCGTCCACACCTGCACCGGCTTGCCCGCCACCGCGCTGTCGGGGTTGATAAAGTACAGGCCCTTGGCGTCGGTAATAGCGGCCGAGCCGGCCACCTTCAGCTCGTCGGGCTTGGCCACGTAGTCGAGGTACACCACGTACTGCTCGCCGGCCTTGAAGGTGCGGCCCAGGTTGATGCGCAGGTTCGCCTTGTCGGCATAGTCGAACTTGAGGGGCTGCTGGCTGCCACCCGTTACCAAGGCTACTGACTTAATATCCATGCCCTTAGCGTCGAGCCGCAGCGAGTCGGTGGGGTACGCGTGGGGCGCCAGTGTCACCCACTCCTGGCCGTAGAGGTAGCGCTTGGCGTAGTCGAAGCGCACAGCCAGCTTGGTATGCACTAGGTCGCTGACCTTGGTGGCCGAGGCGCGGTAGGGGCTGGCGGGCTCAGCAGCGGGGGTAGTGGGCGCCTGGGCATGGGCGGTGCCGGCCAGCAGCAGGCCGCCCGGCAGCAGGGCAATCGCAAGAAGCTTCATAAAAAGTAAAAAGTGGCCGGCCATAGACCCGGCCGCGCGCGCAAAGTTGCGCCCTTTTCCGCAAACCAAAACGGGCCGGCTACCCTGCGGTAACCGGCCCGGCAAGCCTGCCTGGCGGCAGCCTTACTTCACCAGCACGTTGGCGCGAATTTCACCGGCCGGGTTATTATCCGTGTGGATGTTCACGTACATATGGCCCTTCATCAGCGAGTCGGGCTGCGAGGCGGCGGGCGTTGACCCGGAAGCAGTCGTCATCACCAGCGGAATTTTACCGGTAATGGTGCCGCTGGTGGCCGAGGCCACCGTGAGCGGAATGGCCACGTCCCCAGCGTGCTTGGCATCACCATAGTGTATGTGCGCCATGGTAGCGGGCCCGGTTAGCCCCGAAAAATTGATGGTGTACGTCAGCAGCTTCGTGCTGGTATCGTAGGTGCCGCTTAGTTGACCAGTGGCCGACGAGGCCACTTTCACGGTTGGAATGGAATTAGCAGCGCTCAGGTTGCCCGATACCTGCATAGTCGTCGAGGGCGTAGGCGTGTTGTCATCCTTTTTGCAAGCGGCGGCAGCCACTAGCAGCACTAATGCGGGAAATAAAAAAGATTTCATGGGTAATAAATGGCAAAGAAATTAATAGAAATATTTTGAGAAAAATTGAAATGAAAATAATTTAATCTCCTGATTGTATGGATTATACGACAAATATAGCGCGGCTATCTTATTGATACAAGTTGCTAGGCCGGCCGCCAGTCTGCAACTCCGTCAGCTTGGAGCGTAGGGCAAGTTGCCTAGTGTGCCGAGCTGGCGGACAGCTGGTACCCCTAGGCCCCCTGGCCCGCCAAAGTGGCAGGAAATCGCGGCTGGTACGGGGCTTGTAACTAGGCTTGCAGCGGCCTCGTAGCCATAGCATCAACCAAGACACCACCCCCTTTTTAAATTTCACTCCCACTTATAATCATGGGCAAAATCATCGGTATTGACTTGGGCACCACCAACTCGTGCGTCGCCGTAATGGAAGGCAACGAGCCAGTCGTTATCCCGAACTCCGAAGGCCGGCGCACCACGCCGTCGATTGTGGCGTTTCTGCCGAATGGCGAGCGCAAAGTAGGCGATTCGGCTAAGCGCCAGGCCGTTACCAATCCCCAGAATACCATTGCCAGCATCAAGCGCTTCATGGGCCGCCAGTTTGGTGAGGTGTCCAAGGAGAAGGAGTACGTCGCCTACGACGTGGTGCCCGGCCCCAACAATACGGTAGCCGTGAAGATTGGCGACCGCACCTACACGCCCCAGGAGATTTCGGCGATGGTGCTGCAAAAGATGAAGCAGACCGCCGAAGACTACCTGGGCACCACCGTGACCGAGGCTGTTATCACGGTGCCGGCTTACTTCAACGACGCCCAGCGCCAGGCCACCAAAGAAGCCGGCGCTATCGCGGGCCTCGACGTGAAGCGCATCATCAACGAACCCACGGCGGCGGCCCTCGCCTACGGCCTCGATAAGAAGCACAAGGACCAGAAAATTGCCGTGTATGACCTCGGCGGCGGCACCTTCGATATTTCGGTGCTGGAGCTGGGCGACGGCGTGTTTGAGGTGCTGAGCACCAACGGCGACACCCACCTCGGCGGCGACGACTTCGACCAGGTGATTATCAACTTCCTGGCCGACCAGTTTGCCAGCGACAACGAGGGCCTCAACCTGCGCAAAGACCCCCTAGCCCTGCAGCGCCTGAAAGAGGCCGCCGAAAAGGCTAAGATTGAACTCAGCAGCAGCAGCGAAACCGAGATTAACCTGCCCTACATCACGGCCACCGCCAGCGGCCCCAAGCACCTGGTAGTGAAGCTAAGCCGCGCCAAATTTGAGCAGCTGAGCGACGAGTTGGTGCGCCGCTCGCTGGAGCCCTGCAAGAAAGCCCTGCAAGACGCCGGCCTCTCGGCCTCGCAGATTGACGAGGTGATTCTGGTGGGTGGCTCGACCCGCATTCCGCGCATCCAGGAAGAGGTAGAGAAGTTCTTCGGCAAGAAGCCCAGCAAGGGCGTAAATCCCGACGAAGTGGTGGCCATTGGCGCCGCCATCCAGGGGGGCGTGCTGACGGGCGAGGTGAAGGACGTGCTGCTGCTCGACGTGACCCCGCTTTCGCTGGGCATTGAGACGATGGGCGGCGTAATGACCAAGCTCATCGAAAGCAACACCACCATTCCGACCAAGAAATCGGAAACCTTCTCGACGGCTTCGGACTCGCAGCCTTCGGTAGAAATTCACGTGCTGCAGGGCGAGCGCCCGCTGGCCAGCCAGAACCGCACCATCGGCAAATTTCACCTCGACAGCATTCCGCCCGCGCCCCGCGGCGTACCGCAGATTGAAGTGATATTCGACATCGACGCTAACGGCATCCTAAACGTGACGGCCAAGGACAAAGGCACGGGCAAGGAGCAGAAAATCCGCATCGAAGCCAGTTCGGGCCTCTCGGAGGCCGACATCGAGCGCATGCGCAGCGAAGCCGCTGCCAACGCCGAATCGGACAAGGCCGAAACCGAGCGCATCACGAAGGTGAACCAGGCCGATTCGCTCATTTTCCAGACCGAAAAGCAACTCAAGGAGTTTGGCGATAAGCTGAGCGATGGCAATAAAACCGCCGTGGAAAGCGCCCTCGCCGACCTCAAGAAAGCCCACGAGAGCAAGGACCTCAACGGCATCGACGCCGGGGTGACCGCGCTGAACAAGGCCTGGGAAACTGCCTCGCAGGAGATGTATGCCAGCGCAGGCGCCCAAGGCCAGCCAGATGGCAGCCAGGGCTTCCCCGGCGCCGACGGTGGGCAAAACGGCCAGCAGGGCCAGCCCGCCGGCGACCACGTAACCGACGTGGACTACGAAGAGGTTGACGGCAAATAACCCCTAGGGTACGCTAGCAGCGTAACCCCAGTGCAAAAGGCTGAAAGCGTGTGCTTTCAGCCTTTTTGCGTTTGCTTGGCTTTCTTTCTCAGGCCCTCGCTTCCAGTTGGTTATGCCAGTAGCTTCTACTCCTTTTCGGGACTTCGCGGCGGCCGCCGGGGCGTAGCCGCTGCTGGTGGTGCGGGGCATTACCACCGAAACTACAGTAAAAGCTGACCAGCTGGCCCTCAACCATTCGGTGGCCAGCCAGCAAGCACTTACCACGTTCGTGGTGAAGCTGCGCCCCGCCGATTTTGAGCAGGCCCAGCAGCTGCAGGAGCACGTCAACGAGCTGCTGCGCTGCCACCCAACCACTATCTCTACGCTTTCGGCAATGCCGCGCTATACAACCTGCTGGTGCGCCCCGACGAGTGGAGCAGCCTCGACATGACCCTAGGCCGCCACTGTAGCGGCGCGGCCAGGTGGTACCAGCGGCCACGCTGCAGCAACTACGCTAGCGCTGACCACCGAGCTAGCCCAGCCCGAAACCAGCCCCCGTAGCTGGCTGGTGGCCGGCTACGGGCTGGCGCTGCTGGGCGGCTTATTCAGCTCACTGGTGGGGGCGCAACTGTATTTCCACCGCCGCGCGCTGCCCGATGGGCGCCGCACCTACGCCTACTCGGCCCCCGACCAAGCGCACGGCCTGCAAATGTTGGTGCTGGGCGCCGTCGTGTTTGGCCTGAGTTTCTACTCTAGGATGCCCCTAGGGTAATTGCCGCGCGTACCCCCGAAAAAATACTTGTATTTTGGGTTTAAAGAAATAAAATTAAACCTAGCCGCGCTTTGTTAAACACATCCTAAAATTTACCTTTTCTGCTTGACAATCATCATTTTACATTAAACATGGTATTTTATTGAGTTTATATTTTTTAGTAAGATGGCGGTACTACGCTCGAATACTGACGCTTATCTTAGCTAACCAATCCTCCTCTATCCTATTCTAAGTACAATTATTTTTAAGCAATACGGCCTAGGCGGCCAGCGATACTAAAGCCGGGTGGTGCGCAGTTGATTATGCGAGTAGCTGCGCGCCGGCCAGCGGCCTCAACCGATTAGCACCGGGGTGCAACTGGCACTTGGCCGCGCTGGTCGAATAAGGGCCGGCGGCACGATTTTTATAGTATTGCTTAGGCCCCGGCTAGCCATCCTACTTTATCCTGCTAACTATGAAAACCGTCCTACCCTTTCGCCGTTTGCTGGGCGCCCTGCCCTGGGTGCTGCTACTGGGTAGCTGCACACTCAGCGAAACCCGCCACGAAGAAGCCTCCCGGCTCGAGCCTCGGATTCGGGTGCGCGGGGTGGAGGAGGCTTACTTGGGCAGCCTCAACGTGCTGCCCCTGCACCAGCCCAGCGATGTGGACCTGCCCCGCCGCAACCAGCTCATTGAGGGCTACGTGAACAAGAACCTGCCGCTGAAAATGCGCCTCGCGCTCAGCGCCTACAACCCCAACTTGGAAGAAACTACCCTCACTGGCATCGACTACACGGTGCTCGTCGATGGCAAGCTGCTGGGCTCGGGCAAGCTGGCCCAGGCCCTCGACCTGCCTGCCCACGACTCGGTGCGGGTGCCCCTCGACTTTGAGATGAACACCTACAAGCTGCTGGGCGACGACGCGCTACCCAAGCTGCGCAACTTTGCCCTGGGCTTTGGCGACCCCGGCCGCCAGCGCCTCACGCTGCGCGTGCGTCCCGTCGTGCGCGCGGCCCGCGGCCGCCTTAGCGTGCTCATCAGCCGCCGCCCACCCATGAAGGAGGCCGTGGTTTCGCGCGAGCGCCGCACCACTGCCCTCAGCAACTAGTAGACTATTCAGCAGACTATTCAGTTCTTATAAAAAAGGCTGTTGCGCGTTGCGCAGCAGCCTTTTTTATTTGTGTAGCGGCCTAGGGTAAGCCAGACCTTCAGCCGCGTTTTGCCCAGGGCGGGCCCTAGGGCGCGCCAAGCTAGCTAATGGCTTGGGTGCTGGCAGCGGCCTGGGGCTGGCCGGCGGCCCCTATTTTTTCGCGGGCCTCTAGGCGGTCTTCGGCGTCGGGGGTTTCCAGTTCCTGCGCCTGCTCGTGCCAGCCCTGGGGCTCGTAGCTGAGGCGGATGTAGATAGGAAAGTGGTCGGAGCCCATGCGGGGCAGGCGGCGCAGGGTTTGCAGCCGGAAGTGGGCCGAGTGAAACACGTGGTCGAGGGGCCAGCGTAGCAGCTGGTAGTCGGCGTGGAAGGTGGGCAGTAGGCCGCGGCCTACCCTAGGGTCGAGCAGCCGCGCCAGCCGCCGAAACAACTCGGAAGTGTGCGACCACGCCACGTCGTTGAGGTCGCCGGCCACAATGGTGGGGCCGTCGTGGTGCTGAATAGCGCGGCCCACCACCAGCAGCTCGGCATCGCGGCGCAGGCTGTCTTTCGACTCAGCTGGGGCGGGCGGCTTGGGGTGCAGAAAGTGCAGGTTGACGAGCGTACCATTGCCTAGGCGTACTCGGCCGTGGAAGGACGGGATATCGGCTTCGAGCAGAAACTTCATGTCTTTCTCGACTAGCGGCAGGCGCGAAAACACCAGCATGCCGTAGGTATTGGGCAGCGGGGCGTGGCAGGTGTGCGGGTAATCGCGGGTGATGGCGGCCAGCTGGCTCAGCCACCAGTCGTCGGTTTCGACGGCCAGCACTACGTCGGGCCGGTACTCACGAATGAGGCCTAGGCAGCGCGAGGCGTCGCGGTTGTACATTAGTACGTTGGTTACCAGCAAGCTCAGATGGTGGGCATCCTCCTCGGGCGCGCGATGGGCGTCGAGCACCTGCTTGCGGTGCAGCGGCGTGTAGGGCCAGATGCGCATGAGCTGGTAGCCCACCGCCGCCAGCAGCAGCGCCCACACCAGGGGCGCGTAGGGCAGCGCCGGGCCGGGCAGGGCCAGCAACATAGCCCCGGTAAGCAGCCCGGCCACTATTTGCAAGCGCGGGAAGTCAAATACGCGAATCCACCAGGCAGTTTGGCGCAGCAGCGGCAGCAGGGTGGCCAGCAGGCCCGCGCCGCCCAGCAGCAGCCCTAGGCCATAGCACAAGTAAAAGAAGGTGGGCACAACGCAAAAGTAGAAGCTGCTCGGGAGCGCACCTAAAATCGTGCCGCAGAATTGGTTCCGAGCCTGGCCCGGGCCGCTACCTTTGCGGCATGGAAGTACTGCTTGCCACCTTCACCACGCTGTTTTCGGTGGTAAATCCCTTCGGGGCCATGCCGGTTTTTCTCACCCTCACGGCCGACGACAGCAACCAGGAGCGGGTACGCACGGCCCTGCGCGCCTGTACCTACATGGTGGCCATTCTGACGGTCGCCTTCTTTGGCGGCGCCTACATCCTCAGCTTTTTCGGCATCAACATTCAGCACCTGCGCATTGCGGGCGGCATTTTGCTCATGCGCTCGGCCTTCGACCTGCTGACGCCCGGCGCCAACCGCGACCGCGTGGGCCCCGACGCGCTGGAAGAAAGCAAGCAGAAGGACGACATCAGCTTCACGCCGCTGGCTATGCCCATGCTCTCGGGGCCAGGCTCGATGGCGCTGTGCATCGGCTTCATCCGGCCCACCTACGCCGATAAAGCCTTCACGGTGCTGGGTTTTGCGCTGGTGGCGGCGGCGGCCTTCGTCATCCTGGTGTCGTCGCTGCGCCTCACGCGCCTCATGGGCCGGCCGGGCATGGCCGCGCTGGCCCGCATCATGGGCTTCCTCACGCTGGCCATCGGCGTCAACTTCTTCGTCACGGCCGTGAAGGCGCTGTTCCACGTGGCGGAATAAGCGTGCAAGAGGCTGAAAAGGCGGTTATGCTGAGCCTGCTGAAGCATCTCTACCGCACAACTAACTTCTGACATTAGAATTACTTACGTGGTAGAGATGCTGCGGCAGGCTCAGCATGACCGCCTTCTTTGCTTTACGCACCCCTAGGGATTCGTACTCCACATGCCGGCTTCCTTGATGAAGATGCGGCGGTTGAGTTGGAGCTGGGCCACCATAAACTCAGCCAGGTCTTCGGGCTGCATCACCTTGTCGGGGTTGCCGTCGGTGAGGTTGTTGCTGATGGCCAGCTCGGTAGCCACGGTGCTGGGCGTGAGGGCGCTCACCCGAATGTTGCTCTTGCGCACTTCCTGCATCAGGGCCTCGGTGAGGCCCAGCAGGGCAAACTTACTGGCGCTGTAGGCGCTGCTGCCCGCCGCGGCCCGCTGCCCCGAGGTGGAAGCCACGTTGATAATGTCGCCGGTTTGGCGCGCCAGCATACCCGGTAGCACGGCGCGCGTCACGTAGTACACGCCCAGCAAATTCACCTGGATGATGCGCTCCCACTCGGCCACGGGCATATCCAGAAACTTGGCGAAGGTGCCGATGCCCGCGTTGTTAATGAGAATGTCGATGGAACCTAGCTCGCCGGTAATGTGCGCCACGGCGGCGTTCACGGCGGCTTCGCTGGCCACGTCGGCGGCGGCTACGCTGGTGCGCACCCCTAGGGCCTGCAGCTCGGTGGCCAGGCTTTGCAGCTGGTTTTCGGAGCGGGCCAGCAGGCCCACGTGCACACCCTCGCGGGCCAGCGCCTCGGCCGCGGCCTTGCCAATGCCCTTGCCCGCGCCCGTTATGAGGGCCACTTTACCGGTTAGTTTTTCCATGTTTACAGCGTTTTGCGCGTTCAATGAGCCGCGCTTGTTGAAAGGAGAACAGAGCTATAACTCACTAGCCGGGGTGCGGGTTGGAGCCAGCGGCGGGCCCTAGGGGCCTTTTCTGCGTAAAGGAGGCCGTTCACCCACCTCGCTCCCCTACCCTTCGCTCATGCAAGCCATCGTCATCACCCAGCCCGGCGGCCCCGAGGTACTGCAGCTGCAAGCGCGGCCCCGCCCCGTGCCGGCGCCCCACGAAGTGCTTGTTCGGGTGCGGGCCGCGGGCCTCAACCGCGCCGACCTGGCCCAGCGCGCCGGCAAGTACGGCGCCGAGCCCGTGGCCGGCAAGGTGCCCGGCCTGGAAGTTTCGGGCGAAGTGGTGGCAGTGGGCGCCCAAGCCCCGCGCTGGCAAGTAGGCGACCAGGTGTGCGCCCTGCTGGCCGAGGGCGGCTACGCCGAATACGCCGCCGTAGACGCCCGCCACTGCCTGCCCATCCCCGCTGGCTGGACGGTGCAAGATGCCGCCAGCCTGCCCGAAACCGTGCTCACGGTGTGGTCCAACGTCTTTCAAATAGCCGCCCTGCAGCCCGGCGAAACCGTGCTGGTGCACGGCGGCACCAGCGGCATCGGCCTCACGCTCTTGCAGTTAGCCAAGGCCCTAGGCAGCCGCGCGCTGGCCACCGCCGGCAGCCCCGACAAGTGCCGCGCCGCCGAGCAGTACGGCGCGGCCCGCTGCGTCGATTACCGCGCCGAAGACTTTGAGCAGGCACTGCAAGGCGAGAGAATCGACGTCATCCTCGACATCGTGGGCGGCGACTACACCGCCAAAAACCTGCGCCTGCTGGCGCCCGACGGCCGCCTGCAGTACCTCAACGCCCAAAAAGGCCCGCAGGTCGAACTCAATCTCCTGGACATCATCAGCAAGCGCCTGCGCCTGAGCGGCAGCATGCTGCGCCCCCGCTCAGTTGACTACAAAGCTGCCTTGGCCGCAGAGGTAGAGGCCCGCGTATGGCCCCTGGCCGCCAGCGGCCAGCTTCAACCCATCATTTATCGCACCTTCCCGCTAGCCGAGGCAGCGGCCGCCCACCAGCTTATGGCCAGCAGCGAGCACATCGGCAAGATTTTGCTGATAAATAAATGGTAGACTCAGGAAAAAAGGTGGTCATGCTCATCTGGCGTCCGTGCAGGCGAAGCATCTCTACTGCGCTACTAACTTCTAACCTTGGGAGTACTTACGCGGTAGAGATGCTTCGCTTGCGCGGACGCCAGATGAGCATGACCACCTTTTTTGCTTTGCAGGGCGAGCGTTTACTTCAGCACCTGGGCGGCGTGCTCCTTGGTGTCGGGGCGCTTGATTACCTTCTCAATCAAGCCGTAGGCGTCGATAAGGAAGGTAGTGCGAACGGTACCCCAGTAGGTTTTGCCGTAGTTCTTTTTCTCCTGCCACACCCCGTAGGCCTGCACGATGGCCTTGTCGGCATCGGCCACGAGCGGAAAAGCCAGGTCGTATTTTTGGGCAAATTTCTGGTGCGAGGCCGCGTCGTCGGTGCTCACGCCCACCACTTGAATGCCCTGGGCAGCCAGCTGGCCCTCGTTATCGCGCAGGTTGCAGGCCTGGGCAGTGCAGCCGGGCGTGTCGTCCTTGGGGTAGAAGTAAAGCGCCACGCGCTGGCCGCGCAGGTTGCTGAGCGTAAAGGGCTGGCCGTGCTGGTCGGGCGCGGTAAAATCGGGGGCTAGGGTGCCGGGTTCGGGCAGCATAGAAGGCAATTTGTAGTAGGAATAAGCAGTACGTCCTGCTGAGCGCAGTCGGAGCAGCTCTACCGAACAACGCGGCGCGGCAGAAATGCTTCGACAAGCGGACGTTAGATGAGCAGGACGGCCAAATTAATTTAAAGCGTCAGCGGGATAACGCGCTCGTTGCCAGCCTGGTCGGTGAGGCGCAGCTGGGCCGCGCCGCGCAGGGCAGGCCCTAGGGTGTCGCCGGCCACGGTAAAGAGCGTGCTGTTCTTGTACTCGTAGCGCAGCAGCCGGAAGCGCCCGCCGATGAGCAGCCGGTACGAAGCCAGCCCCGAGAGGTCGTCGCCCACCCGAAACAGCAGCTGCCCGCCGGTGCGGCTCAGCAGCCGCGCCTCGGGCGCCTTGGTATCGGTGTAGAGGCGGTATTGGCCAAACGCCTTGGTGTTCAGCGAAATCTGGGTACTATCAGCGTTCCAGGTACCACCAGCGTAGGCGCGGCCGCCGGTGGGCGTGATGCTGTAAATGGCGGTGCGCCTAGGGTCGGCGGGGCGGGCGGTGGGCTGGAGGGTGAGGCGCAGGGGCAGGTAGAGCGGCACCGTGGGGGTGCCCACCACCCAGGTTTCGGGGGCGGCCGCCGTGGCCGGCTTCCAGCTGGTGCCCAGATAGAGGGGCGCAAACAGCGTTTGGGGCCCGAAAACCAGGTTGAGGTGCGGCGTGGTGTAGCTGGTTTCCTGGCCGGCGGGTATCATCACCTGCCGGTCGAACCCCTTGCGCACGCCCCCCAGCACCAGCGAATCGGGCAGGCCGGCGCGCAGGTCATAGAGGTAGGTGGTTTCGGCGCCCACCGAGTAGCTGGGGCGCAGCTCGAGCTGGCGGCCGCCGCGCCGTAGCAGCAGGTTGGCGGGCAGCGCGCCCGAGTCGGGCCTAGGGGCCGTCGCGATGGCCTTCAGAATATTACGCTCGATGGTGTAGCGCAGCTTGGGGGCGCCGGCCGGGGCTAGGCGGCCGGGCCGGGCAGCGTAGGCGGCGGGCGCGGTGCCGCGCAGCGTGAGGTGGGCCTGGCTCTTGTTGTTGTACGAGTCAGCCAATTCAATATCAATACTATATACCCGGCCCGGCTCTACGGTGAGCAGGCCCTGGCCGGCGCCGGCGGGGGTATAGAAGCCCAGGTCATTGCCCTCGTCTACCCACAGCTTTTGCAGCAGGCGCCCGCCGGTGCGCTGGTAGAGGTAATCGACGAAGTTGTTGACCTGCCGCGAGCCGTTGGGAAAGGGCACCGCGTCGATAACGTGCTGGTGGTAAGGCTGCCCGTTCACGCGCACGGTCACGCGTTGGATGCCGTTCTTGTTCCAGGCATTGTCGAACCTATCGAAGCCTTGCAGCAGCAGCCCCACCTGCCCGGTGCAGGCCACGGTGTCGGCAAAGGTGGTGCTGGCACCGGGCAGCGGCTGCGTCTTGGGCACCAGCAGCGCCCGCTCGAACTGCCCCCGCACCCGCGCCGCAATGCCCAGCGGCTCCACGGCCAGCGCCTGCAGCACCGGCCCGGCGTGGTCCTGCACTTCGGCAAAGCCGCCCCATTGCAAGGGGTTCAGCTGGCGGTCTTGGCCGTCGCGCACTTCCCAGTGCACGTGCGGGCCGGCCGAGCCGCCGGTATTGCCGCTCAGCGCCACCTGCTGGCCGCGCGCCACCGCAAACTCGCCCGGCTTGAAGAACAGCTCTAGCTCGTAAGTCTGCTTGTCGTACTGCTGGCGCAGCAGCTCGGCCGCCACCGGGCCCTCAAACTTGTTGAGGTGGCCGTACACCGTCGTCAGGCCGTTGGGGTGGGTGATATAGAGCACGTTGCCGTAGCCAAACGACGACTGCTTGAGGCGCGACACGTAGCCCGCCGCCGAGGCAAACACCGGCTTGTTTACGCCGCCCCCGGTCTTGATGTCGAGGCCGCCGTGGAAGTGGTTGGGGCGCAGCTCGCCCATGCTGGCGGCCAGGTAGCCCGGCTGCCCCGGCGCAATCGGAAACAGGAAGTAGCCCGGCGCCACGGCCGCCGCCGAGGCGCCCGCCACGGCCGCCGACGCGGGCCGGATGGGGCCGGCCGGCCGGCGCGTGGTGGTGTCGTCGTTGCCCTCGTCCTGGCCGTGGGCGCTCAGGGCTAGCAATAACAGGCTGCTCGCGGCTGGCAGCACCAGCCAGCGCACTAATTTGATATTCAGCAAAATACTAACTAGCTTGAAGCCGCCGCGCGCCGCCAAGCGCCCCTAGGGGCGTGGGCGGCCGGGCAGCCTAGGGGTTATGGCAGTTTAAAGGGGGCGCCGGGCCCTAACGATGGCAATGCGCCGAAGCGTGCTTTCAGCGGCCGGCATACTTAGCGCACCGGCACTTCCAGCAGCAGCTCGCCTTCGAGGTAGCCGCGCAGCTCGTCGCCGGGCTGCACGGGCCCCACGCCGGCGGGCGTGCCGGTAAAAATGAGGTCGCCCTGCTTGAGGGTGATGTAGCGCGATACGAAGGCGATAATCTTGGCAAACGGGTGCAGCATCAGCCCCGAATTGCCCTGCTGGCGCAGTTCGCCGTTTACTTCCAGTTGGAAGTTGATGTTGGCCAAATCGGGGAAGTCGGCCACCGGCTTGAATGTGGGCGAGATGGGCGCCGACCCGTCGAAGGCCTTGGCCAGCTCCCAGGGCAAACCCTTCTTTTTCAGTTCGCTCTGCAAGTCGCGGGCCGTGAAATCGACCCCTAGGCCGATGGCATCGAAGTAGGTGTGCGCGAAGTTCTCCTCGATGTGGCGGCCGTTTTTGCACACGCGCAGCACCAGCTCCAACTCGTGGTGCACATCCTGCGAAAAATCGGGCACGAAGAAGGGCTGGCCGCGCTGCACAAGCGCCGTCTCGGGCTTCAGAAAGATGACTGGGGCGGCGGGCGTTTCGTTGTGCAGCTCGGCAATGTGGTCGGCGTAGTTGCGGCCAATGCAAATAATTTTCATGGGGCGGTAAGCTCGGCGGGGAGGGCGGCCGGAGCTGGCCGCCGTGCAAAGTAAACATTTGCCCCGGTGGGTTGCGTATAGTTCCGGCGCCATTGGCGCGGTCCTTGCCCTTCTCACCTTACCAAACCATCTTGCCTTTTATGCTTCAAAAAATTCTCCTCGGCACTAGCCTGCTACTCGCCGCCGGCTGCGCCACGGTGCCCATCACGGGCCGCCGCCAGCTAAGCTTGGTGGGCGACAGCGAAATGAACAGCCTGGCCATCACCCAGTATAAGCAAACCCTGAGCGAGGCCAAGCTCTCAACCAACACCGAGCAAACGGCCATGGTGCGGCGCGTGGGCCAGCGCATTGCCAACGCCGTGCAGCTCTACTTCAAGCAGCAGGGCCAGAGCGCGCAGCTCGACGGCTACCAGTGGGAGTTTAACCTCATCGACGACCCCAAGACAGTGAACGCCTGGTGCATGCCCGGCGGCAAAGTGGTGGTGTACACCGGCATCTTGCCCCTCACGCAGAACGAGGAAGGCCTGGCCGTGGTGCTGGGCCACGAAATTTCGCACGCCGTGGCCAAGCACGGTGCCGAGCGCATGAGCGACCAGCTGGTGGCCCAGCTGGGCAGCACGGCCCTAGGCACTGCGCTATCGCAAAACCCCACGGCCACCAAAAATATCTTTCTGGGCGCCGTGGGCGCGGGCTCGCAACTGGGCATGTTAGCTTTCAGCCGCCGCCAGGAAAGTGAGGCCGACCACCTAGGGCTCATTTTTATGGCTATGGCCGGCTACAACCCCGCAGGTGCCACCAGCTTCTGGCAGCGCATGCAGGCTCAAAGCCAGAACGGCACGCCTGCCTTCCTCTCCGACCACCCCGCCGATGCCCAACGCATTACCGACATCAAGGCCGACCTGCCCGAGGCGCTGAAGTACTACAAGGCGCGCTAGCCCGGCGCCGGCCACCCGGCCCTAGGGGCGCGGGCCCACCCAACCTCTCGCGGTAGCTGCCCAGGCAGTGGCCGCGGGAGGTTATTTTTTGGGCTTTCGGACTATTTTTTAGGGTTTCGCTAGGTTCGATTGCGGGCTGCCGGTCCGTTCTTTGTCTTTCGTTCGCCCTTTCTACTCAGCTATCAGAATAGACATGCCTTTTTTTCCCCGCCTGCGCAGCCTTGTGCGGCCCGGCCTGCTTGCGGGTGCGGTGCTGCTGAGCACCTCGTCGTGCGAAACCACCCGCACTGGCAGCCGCGAGCGCTCGCTGCCCTCGCACGACTACAGCGGCCGCGCCGCCGCTGCCAGTGCCACCGCGGCCCTGGCCGGCTCGGCCGCCAGCCGCCTGATTGTGCAGGTGGGCGAGGCAGGCAAGGTTACCTATAAAACGTCGCAGCCCACCCTCTCGACGGCCCTGATGCGGCAGCTGGGCGACGGCACCACCATCGACCGCATCATGGTGCGCCAAGCGCCGGTAGACGACCCCAAGGACAAAGCCGGCGCGCCGTACTACCTCATTGGCATGGGCCAGAAGGAAGGAAATTTCCGGGCTATTGCGCTGCCCCTGCGCGGCTCCGACGACGGCACCTACTACCTCACGCCCAACGCCGACCGCTACGTGCTGACCGGCACCGCCTGCCCCACTTGCTTCTTCGACTTTGAAGACGGCCACATTATTGGCGCTACCTGCGGCGATGGCTCGGCGGGCGGCAACTGCCAGCTCAAAATACTGCCCTCCAACCAAGTATTTGTGCACCAATAATGAGCACCGCCGCCAAATGGGCTCTGCGCCTTACCCTCACGGCCCTGGCCGTGCTGCTCGTCAACGACAGCGGCAAGAAGAAGAAGTAGTGGCTAGTGATTAGTACGCCTGCCAATCGCCGCCCTGCACGGTGGCTACTACCGCAAAGTCGTCATCGAGCAGGCACATATCGGCGCGCGAGCCGGGGTTGAGTTGCCCAATTTCGGCATCCATTCCCAGCAGGCGCGCCGGGTAGAGCGTGGCCATGCGCAGGGCCTCCTCAAGCTCAATGCCCGCCTGGCGCACGCAGTTGGCCACGGCCTGGGGCATGGTGAGGGCCGAGCCGGCCAGCGTCCCGTTTTCGTTGACGAAGTAGTTGCCCTCGCGCCGGAAGCGGTAGGCGCCGTGCGTGCTGCTGTCCACCGCGTCGGTGATGAGGAACAGGCGCTCGCCCAGGATGCGCTGGCTGATGCGCAGGGCCGCGTAGTCGCAGTGTACGCCATCGGCGATGATGCTGGCCACGGCCGTGGGATGGTCGTAAGTGGCGCCTACCAAGCCGGGCGCCCGGCTCTCGAAGCCCGACATGGCGTTGAAGAGGTGCGTGGCGGCCCGATAGTGGCTGCCAAACGCCGCCGTGGCCTGGTCGAAAGTAGCCAGCGAGTGGCCCGCCGACAGCACCACGCCCGCTCGCCGCAGCTGCTGGGCTACTTCGGGCGGCACGCGCTCGGGCGCTAGGGTCATCAGGCGCAGCACGTCCTGGGTTTCGCGCAGCAGGGCAGCTACGCCCTCGGTGGTGGGCACCTGGATGAAGGCTTCCTGGTGCGCGCCCTTTTTGCCGGGGTTGATGTAGGGCCCCTCCAAGTGCAGGCCCAGCAGGCCCGGTACGGTAGCTTGCGCCGCGCGCACGGCCGCGGCTGCCGCCCACATCATGTCGGGCGAGTTGGTGGGCATGGTGGGCAGGAAGCTGGTGGTGCCCTCGCGCCGCAGCGAGGCCCCTAGGCGCCGCAGCCCATCGGCCGTGGGCTCTACTGAAAATAGCACCCCACCCCCGCCGTACAACTGCACATCTACGAAGCCGGGGCACAGGTGCAGGCCGCGCCCATCGCGCCGGGGCAGGTCAGTTGGGGCAGCCACCACGGGCAGCAGTGCCTCAATTCGGTCGCCGTTCACGAGCACCGCGTGGTGCGGCAGCGCGGCCGAGCCAGTGTACACGGTGCAGGGGGCAATGAGGTAGCGCATGGAGCGAGGAAATAATTGCCGTAAAGAAAGCAAAACACCTGTCATGGTGAGCCTGCGATGCCATCGCAACCCAAACGACCCTAGGCAGATTGTTCCGGTGCGATGGCCTCGCAGGCTCGCCATGACAGGCGCAACTAGTTACTCAACTAGGCCCTAGGGCCCCTACGAGAAGCCCAGCACCGGGTGCTCGCGGTAGGGCTCTTCCAGGCGCTTTATCTCGTCGGGCGTCAGCTGGATGCCCACGGCGGCTACGGCATCTTCGAGGTGGCCGGGCTTGCTGGCGCCCACGATGGGCGCCGTAATAACGGGCTTGCTCAGCATCCAGGCCAGGGCAATTTGGGCGGCGGGCAGGTTGCGCGCCTGGGCAATTTCCTGCACCCGGTCGGCCACCGCAAAGTCGTCGTCGCGGCTGTAGAGGCTCTTGCCAAAGGCGTCGGTTTCGGCGCGCTTGGTTTCGTTGCGGGCCTTGCTACGGCCGCCCGTGAGCAGCCCCCGCGCCAGCGGTGACCACGGAATGACGCCGATGCCCTGGTCCTGGCACAGCGGCAACATCTCGCGCTCCTCCTCGCGGTACACCAGATTGTAGTGCGGCTGCATGCTCACGAAGCGCGTCCAGTTGTGCAAATCGGCCAGGTACAGGGCCTGCGCAAACTGCCAGCTGTACATGCTGCTGGCCCCGATGTAGCGCGCCTTGCCGGCCTTCACCACGTCGTGCAGCGCCTCCAGCGTTTCCTCAATCGGCGTGTCATAGTCCCAGCGGTGAATTTGATATAAGTCTACGTAGTCGGTGCCCAGGCGCTGCAAGCTGGCGTCGATGGCACTCATGATATGCTTGCGCGAGAGGCCCTTATCGTTCGGGCCCGGCCCCATCGGGTTAAATACCTTGGTGGCCAGCACCACCTCGTCGCGCTTGGCAAAGTCGCGCAGTGCGCGGCCCACTACTTCTTCGCTCTTGCCATTCGAGTACACATCGGCGGTATCGAAGAAGTTGATGCCCAGCTCCAGGGCTTGCTTGATGAACGGGCGGCTCTGCTCCTCATCGAGCGCCCACTGCCAGCGCTCGGTGGGCTCGCCGTAGGTCATGGTGCCGAGGCAAATTTTGGATACTTGCAGGCCGGTGCGGCCCAGGCGGGTGAATTCCATAGGGTTATGTGGAAAAGGTGGGGAAGGATGTGGAAAATGCCGTTTGTCATGGCGAGCGCAACGCGGCCATGACAAACGGCTTTTGCTTATAACAACAAGCCTACTGCCAATTGGCTTTGTCGCGCCAGGTGTGCGTGGGCTCGTAGCCCAGCACGCGGCGCGCTTTGTCAATCGAGAGCAGGGTTTCGTGCTCGCCCAGTTCCTGGCGCACCTCCACGCCGGGCAGCGCCTCCTTCATCAATTCGGCCGACGACTTTTCCATCACCGTGTCGGCGTTGGCGATGATAAAGGCGTGCATGCCGGTGGCTGGCCACTCCACGGCCTTGCGGATGGCCTGGGCGCCATCGCGGGCGTCGATGTAGGCCCACATGTTCCACTTGCGCTCTTCTGGGTCGGCCTGGTAGCCGGCAAATTTTTCGTAGTCCTGGGGCTCCATCACGTTCGAAAAGCGCAGGCCAATGAGCTTCATAGCGGGCGTTTGGTAGCAAAACTGGCGGGCCATCTCCTCCATCAGCACCTTGGCCAGGGCGTAGGCGCTCTTGGCGCGCAGCGGGTAGTCCTCGTCCACGGGGGCGTAGGGCGCGTCGTTCTCGAAGGGCTCGCCCAGGGTGGTTTCGCTGCTGGCCCAAATGACGTGGTGGATGCCTAGGCGCCGGGCGGCCTCAAACACGTTATAGGTGCCCATCAGGTTGTTTTGGAACAAATGAGCATCGGGGTACTGGCGCGGGGTAGGAAAGGCCGCCAGGTGCACCACGGCCGTAAACGCCTCGGGCGCCACGCCGGCATAAATCTCCTTGCCTACCGACGAGAGCGCGTCCAGCGTTTGCCCAAAATCAGCCAAATCGACGACCATGTGGGGTATGTCCTTGGCGGCGGGCACCGTGTCTACCACGAATACGTCGTAGCCGTGGGCCTGCAAATCGGCCACGCACACCTTGCCCAGCTTGCCGGCCCCACCCGTGACGAGGACGCGCGGCTTGGCGGCTTGTTGTTGCTTGCTCATATAAAAATAGGGAGGGAATGACTGGCAAAAAACCGGCGCTCGCCGGCCGCCCAGCCGCTTGCTAGTACGCTAAAAATGGCCTAGGGGTACTTCCACAAATAACCCCTGACGTTGCCTTACTCACTACTAGTCAATTATAAACCTAAATAGTTTAGCTTGGTTGATTTCCCTCAAACTACCACTGGCAAGGTCCGTTGAAGGGAGCTCTCTCTACCAGTTCCTTTTCCCTACACCAACCCCTAGCCTCATGGATTCTTACAAAGTCAAAGCCTACGGCGCCAACAACTCCATCTTCAGCAGCCTCTCCGAAATGGAGGTGGAGCGCCACGCCCCCAGCCCGATGAGGTGCACATCGAGGTGCTGTACTGCGGCGTGTGCCACTCCGACCTGCACCAGGTACGCAACGACTGGCACAACACGATTTACCCCTGCGTGCCGGGCCACGAGGTGCTGGGCCGCGTGAAAGAAGTTGGCAGCGAGGTCAGCAAGTTTCGGGTGGGCGACATCGTGGGCGTGGGGTGCATGATTGACTCGTGCGGCGCGTGCGAGCCCTGCACCCACGGCGAGGAAAACTACTGCGAAGGCCCCGTGAGCTGGACGGCCACCTACAACGGCTACATGAAGCCCCAAAACAAGGATTTCAACACCTTCGGTGGCTACTCGACCGACATTGTGGTGAAGGAGTCGTTCGTGCTACGCATTCCGGCGGGGCTCGACATCAAGGCAGCCGCGCCCATCCTGTGCGCCGGCGTCACCACCTACTCGCCCCTCAAGCACTGGGGCGTGGGCCCTGGCAGCAGCGTGGCCGTGGTGGGCATTGGGGGCCTAGGGCACATGGCCGTGCAACTGGCCCGCGCCATGGGCGCGCAGGTCACGGCCGTCACGCGCGATAAAGACAAGCAAGCCGCCGCCGAGCAGCTGGGCGCCCACGAGGTGCTGATTTCGACCGACTCGAAGGCGATGGAAGCCCACGCCAGCCAGTTCGACTTCATCCTCATTACCATTCCCGACGCGTTCGACATCAACGACTACGTGCCGCTGGCCCGGCGCAACGGCTCGCTGACGACGGTGGGCCTGCTGGGCCCCTACAAGGCGCCGCTCAACAACATGAAACTGGCCATGCACCGCATTTCGGTGGCCGGCTCGATTATCGGTGGCATTGCCGAAACGCAGGAAGTGCTCGACTTCTGCGCCCTGCACCACATCCTGCCCGAAACGCAGCTTATCGACATTCAAGATGTTAATAAAGCCTACGATGGCATGATGGACGAGGAAGTCCGCTTCCGCTACGTTATCGACATGGCTTCGCTGAAGCAGGAGGCCTAGGGACTGCTAAGCGTAAAAGAGCCCGGCAACAGCTTGTTGCCGGGCTCTTTTACTTGTGGTTTTAACCGTCTGTCATTGCGAGCCCCGCGCAGCAATCGCACCAGAACAATCTGTCAGTGGTCGTACGGGTGCGATTATTTCGCGGGGCTCGCAATGACAGACGCTTATCAGTACACTCACGGCTCCTACGCCGCCTCCCCTACCACCTCGCCTGCCAGCTGCCCTAAGTCCAGCCCGTCGAAGGTGCCGCTCGTCATGAGCAGCAGGTTGGTATCGGCCCAGGCTTGCGCGTGCAGAAACTCATCCAGGGCCTGGCTGTCGGTAAACACTTGCAGGTCGGGCCGGGCGAAGGCCTTTTGCACCGCCGCGGGGGCTAGGGGCGGCAGGCGCTTGTGCGCGAGCACGTGGGGGTTGAAGTACACCACGGCCACGTCGGGCGCGTCGAAGCAGTGCGCGTACTGGGGCAAAAAGGCGGGGTTAAGCGAGCTGAAGGTGTGCAGCTCGAGGCAGGCCACCAGGCGGCGCTCAGGGAACTGCTGCTTGAGGGCGGCTGCCGTAGCGCGCAGCTTGCTGGGCGCATGGGCAAAGTCCTTGTATACCACCGAGGTAGCGCCGCCCTTCACCAGCTCCAGGCGCCGCGCCGCGCCGGGGAAGGTGGCCACGGCGCGGTAGAACTCCCTGCCTTTGATGCCGAGCTGCTTGCACACCTCCTTGGCCGCCGAGATGTTGCGCAGATTATGCGCCCCAAACACCTGAATGGGTACTTCCTCGTCGCGCTTGGTGAGCAGGTAGGTTTTGCCGGCGCGCACCACGCTCTCGTGCGGCCCGTAGCCGATGTAGGTTACGTCGGGGCTAGTGGGCACGGCCACCAATTGGGTTTGCTCGTCGTCGCGGTCGTAGATGAGCACGCCGGCCTTGGGCGTTTGGTTGGCAAAGATTTGGAACTGCTCGCGGTAGATTTCCTCGGTCTCAAACACGTTGATGTGGTCCCAGCTGATGCCCGAAATCACGCCAATGTGGTGCTGATACAAGTGAAACTTGGGCCGCCTATCCACCGGCGACGCCAGGTACTCGTCGCCCTCGATGATGATAACCGGCGCCTCGTTTGTGAGCTGCACCATGAGGTCGAAGCCCGCCAGCTGCGCGCCCACCGCGTAGTCAAACTGCCGGCCGTAGTAGCGCAGCACGTGCAAAATGAGCGCCGTGATGCTCGTTTTGCCGTGCGAGCCGCCAATGACGACGCGCTGCTTGTCTTTACTGGCCTCGTAGATGTACTCGGGGAAGGAATACACTTTCAAGCCCAGCTCCTGGGCGCGGGCCAGCTCGGGGTTGTCGGGCCGGGCGTGCATACCCACAATCACGGCCCCCAGGCCGGCGTGCAGCTTCTCGGGAAACCAGCCCTCGGCGGCGGGTAGCAGGCCCGCGGCGGCCAGGCGCGTGCGGGCGGGCTCAAAAACCTCGTCGTCGGAGCCCGTTACGTGGGCGCCGCGCTGGTGCAGGGCCAGCGCCAGGTTGTGCATAATGCTGCCGCCAACGGCAATAAGGTGAATACTTTCCAAGGGGCCAAAAACTACTGAGTGCGGGGCGCGAAAGTACGGCCGGCCGGCCCGGCGCGGGGCCCGGCGCCCTAGGCCCCATACAAAAAAGAAAAGGAATTTTTACGCTTCACTTTTCCCCGGCTTTCTGGTTAGCTTTGTTAGTTCGGCTTTGGCCCGAGCGGTGAGGACGCGGCCGTTAGGCAGATAAGTAGCTGAGTACGTGAGCAGTGAAACGGGGGCAGCTTGCCAACGTTTTTAGGGTCAGGTGCTTGCGGGCCCCAGCCGGCCCACCCGCTACCCAGTTGCCCTAGCCCCCCGCCCCTGCCCTACGCCGCTGCTCCTTTTCCGCTACCCGCCCACCTTATGTCTGACCGTATGGACGACCGCCTCAAGCAATCTGCCGCTCGCGCTGCCGCCGCCTTCCAGGGCGTGCGCGGCACGCGCGTGCCCGTGCCCGCCTCGCCCACCGGCAAGCTGCCGCCCCAGCGCCTCGAAATGGAAGCGGCCGTGCTCGGCGCTCTTATGCTAGAGAAGGACGCCCTGACCACGGTTATCGACATCCTAAAGCCGCACAGCTTTTATAAGGAAGGGCACCAGCGCATCTACAAGGCCATCAACAACTTGTTTGACAAGTCGGAGCCCATCGACCAGCTCACGGTGGTGCAGGAACTGCGCGAGATGGGCGAGCTCGAAGCGGCCGGCGGCGTAGGCTACGTGGCCGGCCTCACCATGCACATCAACTCGGCCGCCCACGTCGAGTCGCACGCCCGCAAGATTTTGGAGGCCGCCATCAAGCGCGAACTGATTCGCAACGCCTCCGACGTGCTGCGCGACGCCTACGAGGACACGATGGACGTGTTTGAGCTGCTCGACTCCACCGAGAAAGCCATCTTCCAAATCTCGGAAGACAACATGCGCAAGGGCGTGGACAGCATGGCCGACCTGATGGTGAAAGCCATTAAGGAGCTGGAGGAGAAGAAGCACCAGAAGGACGGCCTCACCGGCGTGCCCAGCGGCTTCGCGGCCCTCGACCGCGTCACGAGCGGCTGGCAACCCTCTGACCTAGTGATTATTGCGGCGCGGCCAGGCATGGGTAAAACTGCCTTCGTGGTGTCGGCCATGCGCAATGCGGCCGTCGATTTTAAGAAAGCAGTGGCCATTTTCTCGTTGGAAATGTCGTCGCTACAGCTTGTGAATCGCCTGATTTCGGCCGAGGCGGAGCTGGACTCGGAGAAGATTAAGAAGGGCAACCTGGCCGACTACGAGTGGCAGCAGCTCAACCATAAAATTTCGTCGCTTTCGCAAGCCCCCATCTTCATCGACGATACGCCCGCGCTCAGCATCCGGGAGCTGCGCGCCAAGTGCCGCCGCCTCAAGTCGCAGCACGATATTCAGATGATTATCATCGACTACCTGCAGCTGATGAGCGGCGGCGAGCCGGGCCGGCCGGGCGGCAACCGCGAGCAGGAAATTGCCAGCATCTCGCGGGCGCTCAAGGGCCTGGCCAAGGAGCTCAACGTGCCGGTGCTGGCGCTCTCGCAGCTCTCGCGCTCGGTCGAGACGCGCGGCGGCGACAAGAAGCCCCAGCTGAGCGACCTGCGCGAGTCGGGCTCCATCGAGCAGGACGCCGACATGGTGGTTTTCTTATACCGACCTGAATACTACAAGATTACGGAGGACGAGATGGGCAACCCCACCCAGGGCATGGGCGAGGTTATTATTGCCAAACACCGCAACGGCTCGCTCGAAACGGTGCAGCTCAAGTTCATCGGCCGCTTCACCAAGTTTGCCGACCTCGACGGCTTTGACGGGGGCAGCGGCTTCGGCGACAGCTCGTACGCGCCCGGCGGCTTGCCTAGCAGTAGCTTCGACAACGAGGCCGGCACGGGCAGCGGCGACGCGGCCAGCTACGGCGCCCCGCAAACCATCCGGCTGGGCTCGCGCATGAACGAGCCCACCCAGGCGCTGCCCAAGGGCAACAGCTTCGAAGAACCACCTTTTTAGCGCCGGGCGGCCCTAGGGTGCGCACCACTCAAAACGGATGTGACCGAGCAGAATGCCGCTAGCTTTGCTTAAACCTCTTGCTGCAAGCTTTGGAAACCGTCCGCGACTTCGAAACCATACCGACTAAACCAGCCATTTATTCGCCGCGGGTGGTGCTGGTGTTTTCCATGCTGTTTAGCGCTCTGGCGGGTGGCATCCTCACTTTTTACTCGCTGCGCAGCGTGGGGCAACTCGCCGCGGGTCGGCGGGCGCTGGCGGTTAGCCTAGGGTATGTGGCGCTCCTGCTGGTGCTCGCCAACTTTCTGCCATCGTCCGGCAGCAGCTCGGGCCTGGCGGTCGGGTTGGGCTACGCCGGGGGGTATGTGCTCAACCAGTCTTTTTTGAAAAAATACCTGCCCGACGAGGCTAGCCACCCGCGCAAAAGCTGGGTGAAGCCGCTGCTCATTTGGGTAGCCGTACTCTTGGTTGGTATAGGAGGCGCGGTGGCGCTGCTCACAAAACTCGGGCAGGGAGCTTAGTCTATGCCGCTGCCTGACCTCACCCCTACCCTGCCCTGGCTGTGCCTGGCGGCCCTAGGGGCGGGCCTCGTGGATAGTATGGTGGGTGGCGGCAGCCTCATTCAGCTGCCCGCGCTGCTGCTATTGCTGCCCCAGGTGCCCGTGCCCACGGTGCTGGGCACGGGCAAGGTGGCCAGCCTGGCGGGCACGGCGGTGTAGGCGGCGCGCTACCTGCGGGGGCTGCAGGGCGTGCAGGTGCGCTGGCGCGCGGTGGCCGTAACGGCGGTGGTGGCGGGCTGTTTTGCGCTGCTGGGGGCTAGGGCCGTGAGCAGCCTCAGCAAGGAACTGGTGAAGCCCCTCGTGCTGGCGCTATTGGTGCTGATGGCCGCCTACACCTACTGGCGCAAGGATTTTGGCCGCCTGCACGCCCCGCGCCTGCCCGGCCGCACCGAGTTGCTGGCGGGCACGGCCCTAGGGGCCAGCCTGGGGTTTTACGACGGTTTTTTTGGGCCGGGCAGCGGCAGCCTGCTGCTATTTGCCTTCGTGGGGCTGTTTGGCTACGACTTCGTGGCGGCTTCGGCGTCGGCCAAAATCGTGAACGTGGCTACCAACGTGGCCGGGCTCAGCTACTTCGTGTATACCCGGCAGGTGCTGCCCGAAGTGGCCCTGCCCATGGCCGCCTGCAATGCCCTAGGCGCGGGGCTGGGCACGCGGCTGGCGCTGCGGCACGGCACGGGCTTCGTGCGGGCACTGTTTCTGGCGGTTGTCAGCGTGTTCATCCTCAAGCTGGGTTGGGAAGTATGGCACGACGCGTAGAGCATTAAGTAGCAGATACTAACAGACCGTCATGCTGAGCTTGCCGAAGCATCTCTGCCGCAAATCGTAGAACGAAGCGGTAGAGATGCTTCGCAAGCTCAGCATGACGGTCTGTTAGTATCTGCGATGCTACCTACTAGTTAAAAGCGGTAGGCCACGGTAGTCAGGAACTGACGCGGCGGAATGGGATTGATGCTGTAGCGGTCGTGCACCAGGTAGCTCAGCTGGTTGGTGATGTTGGAGAGCTTGGCCAGGATGGAGAAGTGCCCGTAGCTGTAGCCCGCCGAGAGGTCGATGGTGGTGAAGCCATCCAGCGACACCAGGCGGCTGTAGTTGCCAGCTTGGCCCACGGTATTGTTGTTGCCCCCTAGGCGCTGGCCGGTGTAAAAGGCCGAGGCGCCCAGCTTGAGGCCGCGCAGGGCGGGCTGGTCGAAGGTATAAAAAATGGAGGCATTGGCCGTGTGGGTAGGGTTGTTGGTCAGGCGCTCGCCGCTCACGGGGCTGCCCACGGTGGTGCCGGCGTTGGTGTAGCGGGCGTAGTTGTAGGCATAGCCGGTGTTGAAGTAGAAATTCTTCGTGAAGCTGCCGCTCACGTCGATGTCCACGCCGTCGCTGGTCGTTTCGCCGGTCAGCTCCTTGAGGTTGGTGTTGCCGTTGGGCTTGCCAAACTGGTCGAGGGGCGCAATCTGGGCAAAGTTGTTGTTGACGTAGCGGTACACCGTGGCGCTGGCAAACAGCCGGCTGCCAAACAGCTCGCTCTTGAAGCCCGCCTCGTATTGGTCAACAATGGAGGGCGACAAATTCTGCAGGTAGATGTCGGTGCCGGTATTAATGAGGAAGTTATTGGCGTAGCTGACGTAGAACGACAGCATGGGCAAGGGCTGGAAAATGAGCGCGCCCTTTGGCGACCAAGCCTTGTCTACTTTATCCAGGGCCGCGCCGGGGCGCGTGCGCTGCCTGTCGTAGTTCTCGATGCTGGTTTGCTGCGTTTGCTGCCACGAGTAGCGCACGCCGGCCAGCACCTTCAGCATGGGCGTGAGGGTAATCAAATCCTGCGCGTAGCCCCCAAAGCGGTACGAGGGCGAAGTGGTGCGAGCCGTGTCCAGGATGGTGGGTACGTCGAAGCGCTCGGCGTAGCGCGAGCGGTCAAGCAGGTTGATTTTATCGTAAGCCGGGCCAATCTTGCCCGTAGCATCCTGGTACTTAAAGGTGGCGCTGGTGCTGGTAATGCGCAGCGCATCGGCCCCTACCAGCAGTTGGTGCCCTAGGAAGCCAGTGTTGAATTTGCCGTTTAGGTTCAGCTGGCCGTTCCAGTCGCGCTCACTGGTGTTTACCGCGCTTAGGGTGCGGGTGTAGTCGCCATTGGCCGCAATGGCATTGTTGGGCACGGCCGCCCCGAAGCCGTGCACGCGGGTATCCTGCACGCCCGCAATGGCGCTCAGCCGCCACTGGTCAGCGAAGCGATGGGTGAGCACTGCCGAGCCGCTGGCCTGGTCGGTCACGTTGTAGGCCCACGCCGTGTTGATGTAGCGCGCGCGCGGCGTGCTGGGCAGCAGTTGGGCTTCGGCGTTCAGGTTGACGATGCCCACGCCCGCATCGGGCGTAATATCGGAGCGCAGGTAGTCGCCCTGCACCAGCAGGTCAGTTTTCTCGCCAAACTTATAGAGCAGCGAGGGGTTCACGTACAAGCGCTTCGAGGTCACCACGTCGCGGTAGCTCTTAGCGTTTTCGTAGGTGCCCACCACCCGGAAGGCGAGGTTCTTGGTCAGCGGCCCGTACACGTCGATTATCGGCTTGTAGAAGCCGTAGCTGCCGGCGCGCATCTCCACCGAGCCGCCCCACTCGTAGCGCGGCCTCTTGGTTACCATGTTGATAATCAGACCACCCGACACGTTGCCGTAGAGCAGAGCCGCCGCGCCCTTCAGCACCTCTATCGACTCTAGGGTGCTGGCGTCGGGAAAGCCTTGGGTGTTGGAAAGCAGCCCGTTTTTGAAGATGCTGCCCCCCGCGCCGCCAATGCCAATGCTAGAGCCGCGGGCCGAAAACGTTTCGGCCACGCCGCCGCGCTGCTGGGTCAGCGACACGCCGCTCACGTTGCGCAGCGCGTCGCCAAGGCGGTTTACTTGCTGGTCGGCAATAACGGTGCTGCTCACTACGCCAATGCTCTGGGGCAAGTCGAGCGGCGCAATATCAGCCTTGCTGGCCGAGGCCGGGCGGTTAATCACGCTGGTGCCCGTCACGATTACTTCGCTCAGGTCGGCGGCGCTCTCGGTGAGGGCAAAATCGGCCCTGGTGGCTTGCCCGGCTACTACCGTCACGGTTTGCTGCTGCGGCTGCAGGCCCACAAACGATACTTGCAGCAGGTGCTCGCCCGGCTCTACCCCCGTCAGCACGAAGGTGCCATCCTCAGCCGTGTTGGCGCCCTTGCCGAGCCTAGGGATGCCCACGCTCACGAAAGCAGCGGGCTGCCCGTCGCTGGTTTTAATCACCCCGCGGATAGTGCCCGTACTGCGCCGCGCGCGGCCAGTGGCGGGCTCCGGCGTGGTAGTTTGGGCCTGGCTCGCCAGCGGTAGCAAGGTGGCGGCTAGTAAAGCGGGTAGTAGAAGTTGGCGCATTAGCTCTTATTTAGACTAATTCAAATCTAATGCAAAGATGAATGTCTATTTGGATAGATTCCAAATAAAATATTCAGCAACCACTGGCCCTAGGCCCCAACTTAGCCCCTAGGCGGTACGTCCGCGCATTTCCAGCTTAGTAGTTGGGAGTTGCGGTAAAAATTAAGTTTAGCGCGGTTTTTTATCGGTAGTTTCAGGGTCGCCCTCCGCAATTGGTTTTGCCTGGCGAACTACTGCCAATCCTGCAACATCTCACTTCACCACAGCCTAGGCCTGCACCGCAACGGGCGCCTAGGGGCTACGTAGCCAAAAAGGCTGGGGCGCCCACGAGCCCCTAGGGCTACCGGCCGGCGGCCCTTTAAAACATGCGATAGCGGCCCCCTGTTGCTGGCAGCAAAGTGCGTTACCTTTTCCTCCCCTCCTCATGAGCACCCCCAACCACCTTATTTTAAACGTGGCCGACGGCACCCAGATGCACGCTTACACGGCCTTTCCCGCGCATACCAACCTGGCGCCCGGCATCCTTCTTTTTCAGGAGGCCTTTGGGGTAAACCAACACATTCGCAACGTGGCCGACCGGCTGGCCGCCGCGGGCTACGTGGTGGTAGCGCCCGAGCTGTTTCACCGCACCGCTGCGCCGGGTCTTGAAATCTCGTACAACGATTTTCCGAGCGCTATGCCGCACTTCCAAGGCATTACGCCCGAGGGCCTAGCCCAGGATGCGCAGGCGGCCTACGACTGGCTACAGGGCCAAAACCAGGTGCAGAACGATAAAGTGGGGGCCATCGGTTTTTGCCTAGGGGGCCGGGTGGCCTTCGTGGCCAATGCTGCGCTACCGCTGCAAGCGGCCGTATCGTACTACGGCGGCGGCCTGCACGCCCTGGCCGACCGGGCCGCCGAGCTGCACGCGCCGCACCTGTTTTTCTGGGGTGGGCTCGACCAGCATATTGCCAAGGAGCAGCGCGAGCAGATTGTGGCCGCCGTCGACGCGGCCGGCAAGCCCTACATCAACACCGTCATTTCCTACGCCGACCACGGCTTCAACTGCGACGAGCGCCCGAGCTACAGCCCCGCCGCCGCCACCGAAGCCTGGGCCCTAACGCTGGCTTTTTTGGCCGATAAGCTGAAGTAGCGGGCCGGCGGACCGAGGCCGAGGCGCCGGGCCGTGCAACCTTTCGGGCCCCAAACGCATACAGAAGAGCATGAAGCATTCCCACCAAAAATCGTCTTCTTCGTGGCTTTGGGTGGCCGGCCTGAGCGCGGCCGCCATCGCTACTTCCGTGTGGCGCAACCGCCGCGGCGCGTATAACCTGGCCGGGCGCACCGTGCTCATTACGGGCGGCTCGCGGGGCCTAGGGCTGGTGCTGGCTCGCCGCGCCGTGGCCGAGGGCGCCCGCGTGGCCATTTGCGCCCGCGACGAGCAGGAGTTAACCCGCGCCCGGCGCGACTTGCTGCGCTATGGCGGCCCCGATGCCCAGGTGCTGGCCCTAGCCCGCGACCTCACCAACGCGCAGGAAGTGAGCAGCTTAATGGCCGAGGTAGAGCAGCAGCTGGGCAACATCGACGTGCTGGTAAACAACGCCGGCGTGATTGTGGGCGGCCCGCTCGAAAATATGGACGCCCGCGATTTTGAGGAGGCCATGAACACGCACTTCTGGGCACCCTTCCATACCATGCAGGCCGTGCTGCCGGGCATGAAGCGGCGCGGCGAGGGGCGCATTATCAACGTGTCTTCCCTGGGGGGCAAGGTGGCCATTCCGCACCTCTCGGCCTACAGCGCCAGCAAGTTTGCGCTGGTTGGCTTGTCCGAGGGCTTCCGGGCCGAGCTTAGCCAGTACGGCATTTACGTGACGACCGTGTGCCCCGGCCTGCTGCGCACTGGCAGCGCCGAAAATGCCGACGTAAAAGGCCAGCACGAAAAAGAGTACGCCTGGTTTGCCGTGGCCGACGCGCTACCGGGCTTCACGATGAGCGCCGAGCAGGCCGCCCGCCGCATCTGGAACGCCATGCGCCGCGGCGACGCCGAGCTGATTCTGTCGCTGCCGGCCAAGCTGCTGGCGGCCTTTCACGGCCTGCTGCCCGGCACCACCACCGACGTGCTGGCCTGGGTGAACCGCGCCCTACCCGCCACCGGCGAGAGCGCCGCTGCTAACGAGCGCCGCAAGGGCTATGAGGTTGAAACGCCCATTAGCAAGTCCTTCTTAACCAAGCTCAACCGCGATGAGGCCGCTCGAAACAACGAAGATTAAGTACCTCGCTTAGGTAGTTCATCCTAGCAAACGACCTGCTACCAAGCTTACGGAGCCTTCTGCACGTAAGCTTGGTAGCAGGTCGTTTGTTTTTTGTGAAGCTAGTCTGCCTCGCAGAGGCACTACCCAAGTTCAGCACGCAGGGCTGCTTCTATTCGCTTACGGCCTAATCAGTACACTTCGCGCTGCTAGCTAGTCAGCCCTAAAGGCTGGCACACACGTTGGGCAGTTTGCCTGTATGCCGCTTCCTATTTGGCGCTAGCCACAGCCGGGCAACTGCTGCTCTAGGCTGTCGCGGCGCCTAGGGTGTCTTGGCTATGTGGAAGCTCCGCATTAACGTTTTAGGAGTTGCGGGCGTACGTTTCCTTAGTACTCGCTCAACGCTTTTCATCGTCCTGCATGGCCGCTTCCATCGACCCCAACCGCACTTCTGCAGCTACCCAATCCAGTTGGTTTCCCACGGCTCCAGCGCCGCCGACCTTCGCGCCGCTTACTGAAAACCTGACCGCCGACGTGGTGGTAGTGGGCGGCGGCATTGCGGGCCTCACCACGGCCTACCTGCTTGGCAAAGCCGGCAAGCAAGTGGTACTGCTCGAAGACGGCGACCTCGCCAGCGGCGAAAGCGGCCGCACCACGGCCCAGCTCTCCAACGCCATCGACGAGCGCTACACCTCGCTAGAGCAGCTTTTCGGCGAGGAAGGTGCCCGCCTGGCCGCCAACAGCCACAGCACCGCCATCGACCAAGTGGAGCAGATTGTTGGCGACGAGCAAATTGCCTGCGAGTTTAGGCGCGTCGATGGCTTTCTTTTTCTGCCGAAAAATGGCGACCCGCAGGAGCTAAAAGACGAGCTAGCGGCCGCCCACCGCGCCGGCCTGGCCGATGTCGAGCTGCTAGCCGATGCCGGTACCGAGGGCTTCAAAACTGGCGCATGCCTGCGCTTTCCCCGGCAGGGACAATTTCATATCCTCAAGTACCTCAGCGGCTTGGCCCAAGCCATTACCCAGCAGGGCGGGCGCATCTTTACCCGCTCGCACGTGACGGAGGTAAGTGGCGGCGAGCACCCTAGGGCGCAAACCACTGCAGGCCACACGGTGCAGGCGCGGGCGGTGGTAGTAGCCACCAACTCACCCTTCAACGACCGGGTGGTGATGCATACCAAGCAGGCGCCCTACCGCACCTACGTAGTGGCCGGGCGCGTGCCCAAAGGCTCGGTAGCCACGGCCATGTTTTGGGATACGGCCGACCCCTACCACTATATCCGCCTGCAATTCGTGGACGAGGCGGCCGACTACGACCTGCTCCTCGTGGGCGGCGAAGACCATAAAGTAGGCCACGACGACCCCCAGGAGCGCTTGGCCTGCCTCGAAGAATGGACGCGGGAGCATTTTCCCCAACTCACCCAAATAGAATACCGCTGGTCGGGCCAGGTGCTGGAGCCCAACGACGGCCTGGCCTACATCGGGCGCAACCCGCTGGATGCGGAGAATGTGTACATCATTACCGGCGACTCGGGCCAGGGCATGACGCACGGCACCCTAGGGGCCATTTTGCTGCGCGACCTCATTGTGGGCCACGAAAACCCCTGGGCAAAGCTCTATGACCCCGGCCGCGTGACGCTCAAGCCGGAGTCGCTCAAGGAGTTTGCCAGCGATAACGCCAGCGTGGTAGCCGATTATACCGACCTGCTAACCGGCGGCGACGTGGCCTCGGCCGATGACATTGCGCCCGGTAGCGGCGCGGTGCTGCGCCACGGCCTCAGCAAGGTAGCCGCCTACAAAGACCCCCAGGGCCAGGTGCACGAGTGCTCGGCCATCTGCCCGCACCTGGGCTGCGTGGTGCACTGGAACGACCTGGAAACCAGCTGGGACTGCCCTTGCCACGGCTCGCGCTTCGACGCCTACGGCCACCTGCTCGCGGGCCCCGCCAATTCGGATTTAACTCCTAAGCAAGCTACCACCTAAGCTCATCACTGCCTTTTCCAATAGTCACCCTGCATAGACTGTTGGCTTGTGCCTCAACCATATTCCTATGGAAACGCATCCTGGTTCCTTCCCTCCGCAGTACCAAGCCTAGGCACCCGGCCTGGAAAGCGCCATGCACCCCGAGCCGGAGTACATCCGGCCCAATTATAAAGGCAGCGAGAAGCTGCAAGACAAAGTAGCCCTCATTACGGGTAGCGACTCGGGCATTGGCCGGGCTGTGGCCGTACACTTCGCCCGCGAAGGCGCTGACGTGGCCATCGTATTTAAGCCCGAGGAACCAAGCAGCTGGTGGAAAAGGAGGGCCGCCAGTGCGTACTGCTGCCCGGCGACCTGCGCGACGAGCAGTTCTGCGAAAACGTGGTGGCCCAAACCGTGCAGCAGCTTGGCAAACTCAACATCGTGATAAGCAATGCCGCCGAGCAGGTCGTAAACACCGATGTGACGACCATCTCTAACCAGCAGTTTGAGGACACGTTTCAAGTCAATTTCTTCCCCTTGTTGCGCGTTGTGAAAGCCGCCCTGCCCCACCTGTACGAAGGCGATTCTATCGTGGCTACTTCGTCGGTGAATGCCTACAAGGGCAACCAGCAGTTTGTTGATTACACTTCCACCAAAGGCGCCATCACAGCCTATATCCGCTCCATCTCGCAGCAGTTGGCCGAGAAGAAAATCCGGGCTAACACCGTAGCGCCCGGCCCCATCTGGACGCCGCTCATCCCTTCGAGCATGGAGCCCGAAAAAGTCGCCAAATTCGGCCAGGAAACCACTATGAAGCGCGCCGGCCAACCCTCCGAGGTAGCGCCCGCCTACGTGTTCCTGGCCTCGGAAGATGCTTCCTACATCACCGGCCAGGCCATCCACCCCAATGGAGGTAGTGTCTTTAATACCTAATTCTTAGGTGAGATGAAAACATTCTAAAAAGTCTCAGCAGCTACGCTACTGAGGCTTTTTAAGCTTCTATCTTTGCTACACTCGCGTTTGGTAAGTCCCCCAGCCAACGGCTACTCTGTAAAAAGAGAAGCCCCGGCTGCGCTAACAGTCAGGGCTTCGAGAAGTGTGGGGGTTATTGCGTAACCCTTTACCTCTGACCAGATGGAATGGAAAAACGCGAAGAAACTATTGAATAAGTGGGTCGCACCGCTTGTTTTTGAGCTTCTGAAAGGTGTGGCAAAAAGCGCAGGCCTGTTGTTGCTCTCTCATTGACTCAAGTAGTTTCGGTAAGGGCATCGGCCGGGAGGTCGGTGCCCTTATTCGTTGTACAAACATACTGCACAAAACGTTTCGCCATCGCGCACGGCCGTCCATGGCTATTATCCTTAAAACAAATTATACAGCTGCGTCAGCGGCAGCGTCTGCGCCGGCTCGCAGGTCAGGTGCACGCCATCGACCATTACGCGGTACGTCTCCGGGTCCACCGAAATATTGGGCAAATAGTCATTAAGCGCCATGTCCTTCTTGCCCACCGTGCGGCAGCCTTTTACGGGTAGCACACGCTTGCTCAATCCGTACCCAGCCACCGTTTCCAGCGAAGCGCCCGACACAAACGCCACTGAACAGTACCCCACGCCCCCGCCATACGCCCCAAACATGGGGCGCGAAAACGACGGCTGCGGCGTGGGGATGGAGGCGTTCGGGTCGCCCATCTGGGCCTGCACGATGACGCCGCCTTTCAGTATCATCTCGGGCCGCGAGCCGAACAGGGCCGGTTTCCAGAGCACCAAATCGGCCAGCTTGCCGATTTCGACGGAGCCAATTTCCTCGGCCATGCCGTGGGTGCGGGCGGGGTTGATGGTGTACTTGGCCACGTAGCGGCGAGCGCGGAAATTGTCGTTGGGGCGGCTGGCGCCCGCGTCTTCGGGCAAGGGACCGCACTGTTGCCGCATCTTGTGGGCCGTTTGCCAGGTGCGGGTGATGACCTCGCCCACCCGGCCCATCGCCTGCGAGTCACTGCTGATGATGCTCAGCGCGCCCATATCGTGCAAAATATCTTCGGCGGCAATGGTTTCGGGACGGATGCGGCTCTCGGCAAAGGCCACGTCCTCGGGGATATTCTTATCGAGGTGGTGGCACACGAGCAGCATGTCGAGGTGCTCGTCGATGGTGTTCACCGTAAACGGCCGCGTGGGGTTGGTGCTCGACGGGATGACGTTGGGCTCGCCGCAAATCTTGATAATGTCGGGCGCGTGCCCGCCGCCCGCGCCCTCCGTGTGGTACGAGTGGATGGTGCGCCCTTTGAAGGCCGCCACCGAGTTCTCCACGAAGCCGCTCTCGTTGAGCGTATCGGTGTGGATGCACACCTGCACGTCGTACTTGTCGGCGATAGTCAGGCAGTTATCAATCGCGGCCGGGGTGGTGCCCCAGTCTTCGTGCAGCTTAAAGCCCAGCGCCCCGGCCTCTACCTGCTCGGCCAGCCCCTCGGGCTTCGACGAGTTGCCCTTGCCCAAAAACCCGAAGTTCATAGGGAAGGCATCGGTGGCCTTGAGCATCAGTTCGATATAAAACGCGCCCGGCGTGCAGGTGGTGGCCGTGGTGCCGGCGGCCGGACCGGTGCCGCCGCCCACCATCGTGGTCACGCCCGAGGCCAGCGCCTCGGTTATCTGCTGCGGGCAAATGAAGTGGATGTGGCAGTCGATGCCGCCCGCCGTTAGGATGTGCCCCTCGCCGGCCACCACTTCGGTGGTCACGCCCACCACCAGGCGCGCATCCACGCCGGGCATGATGTGCGGATTGCCCGCCTTGCCAATACCCACGATGCGCCCGCCCTTGATGCCGACATCGGCCTTGTACACGCCGGTGTAGTCGAGTACCAGCGCATTGGTAATCAGCAGGTCGAGCGCGTCGGCCTGCCCGATGCCGGCCGCCTGCCCCATGCCGTCACGCAGGGTTTTGCCGCCGCCAAACTTGCATTCCTCGCCGTACACGCAGTAGTCGCGCTCGACCTCAATCAGCAACTCGGTATCGCCGAGGCGCACCCGGTCGCCCACGGTCGGGCCATACATAGCGGCATACGCCTGCCGGGAAAGGGGTAGGGACATGGGGAAGGCTTAAATTATTTTTTTACTTCTAAAAGCAATACTTAATGCTCTAAATTTATGCAACATATCTTGCTCATCATCATGACTCATAAAACCCTGCTCTAAGTATTTTGCATAATAATTTTTTAGGCTATCATAAGATTCTCGGGTGTCTGAATTTACTTTAGATGCAACTAATTCTAAAACCTATTTTATCGCATCTATCCTCAATTCAAAAGAGTCTTTATTTAAAAAGTCTTGAGTTTCATGGTACTGGTCAAAATCACTCTTTTCACCAAATACAAACCTTAAACTTTGTCTAAATATTATTTCGTTAATCATATTCACGTTCCCGTTTGGAATAAAACCTCGTCTGATATTATTTATTTCTTGTGTATTATCATGGTATAATTTTACTGCAAATCTTCTATTAAGAGGTAAAACAAATTCGGTAGACTTTAAAAATGGTTCTTCCTTCCTGTTTATAAAATCTTCTAATCCTAGAGGATTATCACTTGTTAAAAAGAAAGAATCTCCTTTAGTTATATTTACCTCAATATTTGCAAATTGGTGAAAATTAAGTATATTTCTTGTTGTTATCAAATGTTTGTTTTTAAACTCCTTTGTAGTGTTCTCGGAGAAGTATTCTATAATGCTTTTAAGAGACCATTCTCTAAAGCTAAAGTCTTCGTCAAGGTAAGATAATCCCTTTTTGCTCTTGGTTATGGCTTCGGTATAAATATTAGAAATTTCTTTGCTATGATGAGATAAAGCTCTTGTTAAGATTTTGGGATTACGCATGTGAAGATGTAGTATTGCCAACAGTATTTCCATGCGTTGTTCGCTTGTTATATTAAATACTTCATTATTTGTTAAAATTTCGTATGCTTTAGGGTACATCGGCTCAATAGAGTCGGAATAAATTTTTTCGACAGCAAGAATGTCTCTCAATTGATGTGTCTTTTTGCAAAGTGTAAAAATCAGTTTCTGAGCAAATTTTTTAATACTTGGTCGGAAACACTTTTTCTCTTTTTTGTCGAACGTGTTAATAAAATACTCTTTTTTAACTTTTGTTGCAAGGTTTTTTAAGTATACTCTTGGAACGAAGTGCTGATTCATAATCAAGAAGTTACTTAAGCTTCCCCAGCGCCTGCTGCTTACTGGCTTTATCGAGCGGGCCATCAATCCAGCCGTTGCCGCCGTACACGCGGCGCTCGCCGGCCAGCGCCACTAGCTGCACGCGCTTGCGCTCGCCCGGCTCGAAGCGCACTGCCGTGCCGGCCGGAATGTGGAGCCGGAAGCCAAAGGCCGCCGCCCGGTCGAAGTCCAGCCCCGCGTTGGTTTCGAAGAAGGGATAGTGTGAGCCCACCTGCACCGGCCGGTCGCCCCGGTTGAGCACCTCCAATTCGATTACTTCGCGGTTGTCGTTGAGAATCAGGTCACCGTCGGCCAACAGGTACTCGCCGGGTACCACGGCGGGCGCGGGTGGCGCGGCCCTAGGGGCCACCCGGTGCAGCCCGCTGCCGTAGAGCGCCAGCTCGGGCGCGCCGTGCTCGCGGCAAATGGGTTGGTGCACGGTCACGAGCTTGGTGCCGTCGGGGAAGGTGCCTTCTACCTGCACCTCGGGCAGCAGCTCGGCCACGCCTTCCAGCACGTCGGCGAAGCCGAGCAGCTGCTTACCCTTGTCCATGAGCACGGCCACCGATTCGCCGTCGCGAATAAACTCCAGTAGCTGGGTGGCGAGCAGGGCGGCAGCCTCGGGGTAGTTGAGGCGCAGGCCGCGGGAGTAGCGCTTCTGGGCCACTACGCCAGCCTGGTGCAGCACGAGTTTGTCGAGGTCTTTGGGGGCGAGGTGCATGGCGCTAGGGTTGAGTTGCGAATGTAGACTGTAGCGTGGATTCTGCGAGTCCGCGTGCGAGCAAAGCGAGCAGTCGGAACCGGATGGCATTGAGCGTGAATCGCTCGCTTTGCTCGCACGCAGACTCGCAGAATCCACGCTACATTACACGTGCGTCCACACCAACCAGCAGCCATACCCCATGCTTAGCGCCGACGACAGCACCACTGCACTAGCCCGCAGCCGGCGCCCTAGCTGCATGCGTTGGGTAAAGGGCAGGTGCATCAGCCCTACGGCGGCTAGCATCCCCAGCACCGACCCTAGGCCGAACACCAGGATGTAAGCCACCGCCCACGCGGGTTGCGGGATGGCGCCTAGCACCGCCAGTACGAGCGCACCGCTGCCCGCTAGCCCATGCACCAGCCCCACGGTATAGGCAAAGCCCGCTTGCTGTTTGGGTTTCTGAAACGATTGGTACGAGTTCTTATCCAGCAAGCGGCTACTACCTAGCCCAATAAGCATGACGCCCACTATAGCTTCAAAATAGCCCGAATGCAGCCAGATGGCCCGGCTAAAGATGATGATGGACCCGAACACTACCAGCATCGTGGTATGACCCAGGCCCCAAAATAGCCCATCTTTAAGCGCCGGCCCCAGCCGGTCGTGGCGCGTAACCAGCGTGCTCACGGCCAGCAGGTGGTCGGGCTCGAAGGCGTGGCTCATGCCGACTACGGCCGCGAATAAAATGGGAATAATGGGCTGCATTACTATAAAAAAGCGCCTGCCGTACTGCGCAAGCGAACGCTAGCTAAGCACAACAGGCGACCCAATCCAAGTGCCCAGAAAAATTAAACTGATTTAATCATCCAAATCTGGCAGCCGAAATGGCCGCTTTTGCCTAGCGCCGCCGGGAGGTAAGTAAAGCCCAGCTTCTCATAAAGCGGGATAGCTTGGGTCAGCTCCTCGGTGGTTTCGAGGTACACGCGAGCGTAGCCGTTGGCGCGGGCGGCTTGCAGGCAGTGGTCAATGAGGGCTTTGCCCACGCCCCGACCCCTAGCGGTGGGCAGTAGATAGAGCTTCACTAGCTCCACGGTGTTGGCGGGCAGATTTTCGGTGGGGAAGATGCCACCGCCGCCCAGCACCTCGCCTTCTAGTTCGGCCACGAAGTAGGCGCTGCGCGCCGTTTGGCTGAACAACTCGTAGAGGTGGTCGGTAGCCTCATCGTAGTAAGCGGTGCCGGGTTTGGCAGCTCCAAATTCGGTGAGCGTTTCGCGGATTGCGCGGGCGAGGGCCGCATTATCGCCGGGCGCAATAGAGCGAATGTTGATGGTAGAATCCATAAGGCTAGTGCGAGTTCAGCGCAGGGCAACTCGCGTCAGCGTTTGTCAGCTTTTCAATTACTTCAGTAACTCGTGCAGCACCGTCTGCATCGAAAACGTGCGGTTGCCAGCCTCCTGGATAATGAGCGAGCTCAGCGCATCAAGCACTGCGTCAGATACTTCCACATTACGGCGCACGGGCAGGCAATGGATAAACTTGGCGTCGTCAGTAAGGCGCATATGCTCGGGCGTGAGCATCCAGCTCGGGTCGTTGCTGAGTACCTGGCCATAGTCGCGGTAGCTGCTCCAGTTTTTGGCCTGTACGTAGTCGGCCCTTTCCAGCGCCTTGCGCTGGTCGTATTCGATGGTCGCGCCCTTGGTGAACTTCGGGTTCAGCTCGTAGCCGTGCGGATGGGTGATGACAAAATCAACCCAATCAATTTCCGAAAACCAGTCGGCAAACGAATTGGGCACGCACTGCGGCAGGGCGCGTACATGTGGCGCCCAGGTCAGCACCACTTTCACGCGCTCCTTTTTCTTCGTCTCCGCCACCGTAATGAGGTCGGCAAACGACTGCAATGGGTGCAGCGTAGCGCTTTCGAGGCTGATAACTGGCACGGTGGCGTATTGCAGAATCTTGCTCATTACTTCCTCGCTGTAGTCGGCTTCCTTGTCCTTGAGCGTGGGAAACGTGCGCACCCCTAGCACGTCGCAATATTGGCTCATCACCGCGATGGCATCTTTGATATGCTCCTGCGTGGTACCGTTCATTACGGCCCCGTCGGCCATTTCCAGCGTCCACGAGTCAGCCCCGGCATTCAGCACCCAGGCTTGCGCGCCTAGGTTGTAGGCCGCCTTTAGGCTGCTAAGGCGCGTGCGCAGGCTGGGGTTGAAAAATATCAAACCCACCGTTTTATTCTTACCCACGTGCTGGTAGCCGTGGGGGTTTTGCTTGATTTCTAATGCTTGATTGAGGAGCGCCTTGTAATCACCCGCGTCGGCGAAGGAGAGGAAGTTTTTCATATCATTTATCAGTTATAAAAAACGTCATGCTGAGCTTATCGAAGCATCTCTACCTCAGCGTTAGGTTAGCGACCCTAGCGGCGCGGGCGAGATGCTTCGACAAGCTCAGCATGACGTTCAGTTGTGTATCAAAAAGCTATTACCCCGCCTTATACTCATTCCAGCTCTTAATTTTCAAGTCGCTCATTTCCAGCTCGCAAAATGCGTTAATAAATGCGCTAGCCAACCGCGCATTCGTCAGCAGCGGAATGTTAAAATCCACTGCTGTGCGGCGGATTTTATAATCGTTATCCAGCTCGCCCTTCGTCAGGTTTTTGGGGATATTAATAACGAGCTCGATTTGCTTGCTGCGCAGGTATTCCAGCGCGTTCGGCGACTCCTGGCTGTCGGGCCAGTGCAGCAGGGTAGAAGCCAAGCCCATATCGGCGAAGAACTTGTGCGTGCCCGCCGTGGCGTAAATCGTGAAGCCACGCTCGGCCAGCAGCTTCGCTACGGGTAGCAGCGTCACTTTCGAGTTGATGGGGCCGCCCGAAATCAGCACCGATTTTTGGGGGATGCGGTAGCCTACCGACAGCATCGACTTGAGCAGCGCCTCGGGGGCGGTGTCGCCCAGGCAGCCGACTTCGCCGGTCGAGGACATGTCTACGGTCAGCACCGGGTCGGCGCCGGCCAGGCGGGTGAAGGAGAACTGCGAGGCCTTGACGCCCACGAAGTTAGCATCGTACACCAGCTCGCTGGCGTCGCGGTCTACGGGTACCCCTAGCAGCACTTTCGTGGCTTTGGTAATCAGGTTGTTGCCCGATACTTTCGACACGAAGGGGAAGCTGCGCGAGGCGCGGATGTTGCACTCGATTACCTTGAGGTCGTTGTTTTTGCCCAGGAACTGGATGTTGAACGGCCCGCTGATTTCGTAGCGCTTGGCGATTTTCTCGGCGATGGCCTTGAGGCGGCGCACCGTCTCCACGTACACCTTTTGGGGCGGGTAGTACATGGTGGCGTCGCCCGAGTGCACGCCCGCAAACTCGACGTGCTCGGAGATGGCGTAGCTCACGATTTCGCCGTGGTCGGCCACCGCGTCCAGCTCGATTTCCTTGGCTTCCTCGATGAACTCCGACACCACCACCGGGTATTCGGTGCTCACTTCCTTGGCCACTTTCAGGAAGTTTTCCAGCTCTTCCTTGTTGGAAACCACGTTCATCGCCGCGCCCGACAGCACGTAGCTCGGCCGGATGAGCACCGGGAAACCCACCTTGCCCACGAACTCAAACACGCCTTCCAGCGTCGAAAGCTCGCTCCAGCGTGGCTGCGACACGCCCAATTCGTCCATGATACTGGAGAACTTGTGGCGGTTTTCGGCCTCGTCGATGCGCTCGGGCGAGGTGCCCAGCACCGGCACGTTTTCCTGGTGCAGGCGCATGGCGAGGTTGTTCGGAATCTGGCCGCCCGTGGAGAGAATGACCCCGCCCGGCTGCTCAAAATCCAGAATATCCATCACCCGTTCAAACGACAGCTCCTCGAAATACAGCCGGTCGCTCACGTCGTAGTCGGTCGAAACGGTTTCGGGGTTGTAGTTGATAACGATGGTTTTGTAGCCGGCGGCGGCGGCGGTTTGCACCGCGTTCACGCCGCACCAGTCAAACTCCACGCTGCTGCCGATGCGGTACACGCCCGAGCCCAGCACAGCCACCGCCTTCTCAGTTTCGGGAGCCAGGTCGTTTTCGGTGCCGTGGTAGGTGAGGTAGAGGTAGTTAGTCTTGGCCGGAAACTCGGCCGCTAGGGTATCAATCTGCTTCACCACCGGCAAAATACCCAGCTCCTTGCGCCGGTTGCGCACGCGCAACTCGCTGTTGCGTAAATCGTTTTCGCCATAGAATTTGGCGGCTAGCTGCATGTCCGAGAAGCCCAGCTTCTTGGCTTCGGCCAGCAGCGCCTTATCGGCGGGCGTGCCGTCGCCGAGGGGTAGGAGCCGCTGGCCCATTTCAAAAATGGTGCTCAGGCGCTGCAAAAACCACAGGTCGATTTTGGTCAGGTCATGGATTTGCGCCACCGTGTAGCCCAGCTCAAATGCCTGATTAATAGCGAAAATGCGCTCCTCGTTGGGGTCGCTCAGCAGCTTATCTACCTCGGCGGTGGTCACGGGCGCTTCGGGGCGGTTGGCCACGAAGCCGCGGCGGCCGGTGTCCAGCATCCGCAGGCCTTTCTGAATGGCTTCCTCAAACGAGCGCCCGATGGCCATCACCTCGCCCACGCTCTTCATGCTGGAGCCAATTTGCCGGGTCACGCCGTCAAATTTGCCCAGGTCCCAGCGCGGCAGCTTCACCACCACGTAGTCGAGCGCCGGCTCAAAGAGCGCCGAAGTCGTCTGGGTCACGCTGTTTTTCACCTCAAACAGCCCGTAGCCCAGCGCCAGCTTGGCCGCCACAAAAGCGAGGGGGTAGCCCGTCGCCTTCGAAGCCAGCGCCGACGAGCGCGACAGCCGCGCGTTCACCTCAATCACGCGGTAATCCTCCGACACCGGGTCGAGCGCGTACTGAATATTGCACTCGCCCACGATGCCCAGGTGCCGGATGGTCTTGATGCCAATCTGGCGTAGCATGTGGTACTCGCGGTTGCTGAGCGTCTGCGACGGGGCCACCACGATGCTCTCGCCGGTGTGGATGCCAATGGGGTCGAAGTTCTCCATGTTGCAGACTGTGATGCAGTTATCATAGCAGTCGCGCACCACTTCGTACTCCACTTCCTTCCAGCCCTTCAGCGACTCTTCCACCAAAATCTGGTCGGATGTCGCAAAAGCCCGCTCGGCCAGCGCCCGCAGCTCGTCCTCGTTATTGGCAAAGCCGCTGCCCAACCCGCCCAGCGCAAACGCCGCCCGAATAATCAGCGGAAAGTCAATTTCCAGGCCTGCCGCGATGGCGTCGTCCATCGTCGTCACGGCGCGGCTACGGGCCGTTTTTACGTCGATTTCATTGAGCTTATCAATGAAAATATCCCGGTCCTCAGTGTCGATAATCGACTGCACCGGCGTGCCGAGCACGCGCAGATTGTACTTCTCAAAAATATTATTCCGGTAGAGCTGCACCGCGCAATTCAGCGCCGTTTGCCCCCCAAACGCCACCAGGATGCCGTCGGGCTTTTCCTTCTTAATGACCTCCTCGACGAAATACGGCGTGACGGGTAGAAAGTACACGTCGTCGGCAATATTGTCCGACGTCTGCACGGTGGCAATATTGGGGTTAATCAGGATGGTCGTAATGCCTTCTTCCTTCAGCGCCTTCAGCGCCTGCGAACCGGAATAGTCAAATTCGCCCGCCTCGCCGATTTTCAGAGCGCCCGAGCCGAGAACCAGTACTTTCTTGATGTCTTTCATTGGTTGCTTAAAACCTTCTCTGTGAGAAGGAAGCGAGTGTAAAAATTAAATAATGTTGAAGCGCTGCAACACTAAACCGTCATGCTGAGCGGAGCGCAGCGAAGTCGAAGCATCTCTACCGCTTCGTTGCTTTCAACCCGCCCAAGTCTCTAAATCAATTGCTTCCCAGGTGGGATTAAAGGCATCAATCAGCGCGTCTTTCTTACGTCGTGTCCAGCCTTTCAACTGCTTTTCTCGCGCTATGGCTTGTGTAGCATCGGGAGATGTTTCGAAGTACACTAACAAATCTGTCTGATACCGTCCGCTGAATTTACTAGCGTCGCCGCGCCCGCTGCTATGCTCATAGAGCCGCCGATTGAGGTCACTGGTAACGCCAATGTATAGAGTGGTTTTGGTCGGATTAGTCAAGATGTAGACGTACATAGAAAAGACTTTATGCTAAAAAAACGTCTGTCATGCTGAGCTTGCCGAAGCATCTCTGCCGCTTCATTTAGAATGGTTAGTCTTCATCATTGTCTGTTAACCATTCCGCTTCATTACTAACTGGACGAGGTAGTCTTCCTTCCAGCCATTCCTTCATTTTATCAGGCGTGAAATCTGCGTCAGTATTCTCAATTACCCACGAAAGAAAATCCTGTGGCCCGCCATTCATATAAGGCGGTGGAGAAGCTGGATAAAAAGTAGTGGGTAGTTTCTCATCTAAAGACAAATAATTGACGACGTGCCCTAGCTCCTGCACTACTTGCCATGCTAATGGATGCAGAATATCAATTCTAAATTTAATCCACCATAAACCCTTTTCGTCTATTCCAGTGCCAAAACCCTCTTTAATGGCAGGTACTTGAAGAAGAAAGCCTTTTAGCGCGTCAAATATCTTGTCGTCCATAATTGTGGCGATTAGTGTTCAACGAAGCGGTAGAGATGCTTCGGCTCCACTTCGTTGCGCTCAGCATGACGGACGGGTTTATGACTGTTACTTGTTACTCTTATACTTCTCCACCGAAGCCAAAAAGTCGTCAAACAGATACTCCGTATCTACTGGCCCGCCGGCGGCTTCGGGGTGAAACTGCACCGCGAAGAACGGCTTGGTTTTGTGGCGGATACCCTCGCAGGTGCCGTCATTCAGGTTCTCAAATAATCCTTCCCACTCGGCGGGTAGGTTCTGCATATCCACCGCGAAGCCGTGGTTTTGTGAGGTCACGTAACACTTGTTGGTGCCGATTTGGCGCACGGGCTGGTTGTGGCTGCGGTGGCCGTATTTCAGCTTGTAGGTGCTGCCGCCGCAGGCCAGGCCCATAAGCTGAATGCCCAGGCAGATGCCAAAAATCGGCTTCTCGCCGGCCAGCGCGGTGCGCAGGTGACCGATGGTTTTCTCGCAGGTGGTGGGGTCGCCGGGGCCGTTGCTCAGGAACAGGCCGTCATAGTCGAGTTGGTTGAAATCATAGTCCCAGGGGACGCGGGTTAGCTCTACGTCGCGCTCCAGCAGGCAGCGGATGATGTTGTTTTTCACGCCGCAATCGACCAGCACGATTTTGTGCTTGCCGCTGCCGTAGCGCTTCACGCCGTCCACGCTCACCTGGGCCACGAGGTTGTCCTCATTGGGGTCGTGTAGCGGCACGTCGTGGTCGGGCGTCACGATTTTGCCGAGCATTGCGCCTTCTTCGCGCAGCTTCTTGGTGAGCATCCGGGTATCCACGTCGTAGATGCCCGGAATATCGTGCGCGGCCAGCCACTCGCTCAGGCTTTGCGAGGCGTTCCAGTGGTTGTATTCTTCCGAATAATACGACACCACGAGGCCCGAAATGTGCACCTGGCTCGATTCGAGCGCGCTCGAAATATCCTGCTCAATCTGCTCCATCGGCACGCCGTAGTTGCCCACCATCGGGTAGGTGAGCACCAGAATCTGGCCCCGGAAGGAGGGGTCGGTCAGGTTTTCGGGGTAGCCCGTCATGGCCGTGCTGAACACGACCTCGCCCGACGCTGCCGTGTAGGCCCCGAAAGACTTGCCTTCCAGCTCAGTGCCATCGGCTAATACCAGTTTTACCAGCTTCGTATTTTCCACGTTTGTTGAGTATGTGTAAAACGGAGTGGTACTCCGTTTGTCGCTTTAATTAATTTACTTGTCTGTTCCCTTTTAAAATTCGTTTGTCATGCTGACGAAGGAAGCATCTTGTCAGATTGCGCTAGGCTATTAATTCAACGAAGCGAGCAAGATGCCTCCTTCGTCAGCATGACAAACGAATTTTAAAAGGGAACAGAATTTAATCTTGCTCAACCACCGTATTATTAACTGCCACCCTAGCCGGCTCCAGCGTATACAGCGCCTGCAAAAATCGGTCGGCCTCGGCCTTGGTAATAGTCAGCGGCGGCAGCAACCGCAATACGTCCGGGTCGCTGGCATTGCCCACGAAAATGTGGTGTTCAAACACTAACTTATCGCGGATTTCCTTGATTGAGAAATTATATTTCACGCCTATCATCAGCCCGCGTCCGCGCACTACCGTGGCTTGGCTATGCGTCCGCAATTCTTGCATAATGTACGCGCCCAACTCGGCCGCGTGGGCCACTAGGTTTTCCTGCTCCAATACTTCGAGCACCGCCAGGCCCGCCGCGCAAGCCAGGTGGTTGCCGCCAAACGTGGTGCCCAGCAGGCCATACGACGCTTTAAACTCGGGCGAAATCAGCACGCCGCCAATCGGGAAACCATTGCCCATGCCCTTGGCCGTGGTGATGATGCCCGGCCGAATGCCCGCGTGCTGATGCGCAAAAAACTCGCCGCTGCGACCGTAGCCGCTCTGCACCTCGTCGGCAATTAGCACCACGCCGTGCTGCGCGCACAGCGCCGCCAGCCCCTGCAAAAACTCGTCGGTCGGCAGCACCACGCCACCCACGCCCTGAATCGGCTCGATGATAATGGCACACACGGGCTGCTCCTGCATCACCTGCGCCACGGCCGCGAGGTCGTAGGGCACGAAGCTCACGCCGTGGCCCGCGTTGAAGGGCGCCACGATTTTGGGGTTGTCAGTAGCGGCAACCGCGCCCGAGGTGCGGCCGTGAAACGCGCCCTTGAAAGCGATAACATGGTTTTTGCCGGTGTGAAACGACGCCAGCTTCAGCGCATTCTCATTAGCCTCGGCCCCCGAGTTGCACAGAAACAGCGTGTAGTCGGGATAGCCCGACAAGTCGCCCAGCTTCGCGGCCAGCTCCTGCTGAATCGGGATTTTAACCGAGTTAGAATAGAAGCCGATTTTAGCCACCTGCTCCTGCACGCGCTGCACGTAGTGTGGGTGGCTGTGGCCGATGGAAATCACGGCGTGGCCACCGTAAAAATCCAGGTATTGCTGGCCGCTCTCGTCCCAAAGCGTCGCGCCAAGCGCCCGCACCGGCGTGATGTCCACCAGCGGATAAACGTCGAAGAGGTTCATGATTTTAGAGTTATTCTAGCGGTGAGGCTTGATTAGGTTTCGTGCAGGTAGCTTTTAACTACTTTTCCGTCTTTTAAATCAAGAACTAATTCGTCAGGGTCGAGGTCAAGGCCCGGCGTGGGTCTTTCGCCAATATCAAATCTGATAGTATGGTCGGTATTATCCCAATCTCAATAAGACTTGCCGAGTAATTCAATAGCTTGCTGGTTAGTGAGGCCGATTAGCATTTGTGATTCAACTACATTATCAGCTATCTTGAAGCGCTGAGAAACATCGGCTGCTCAATCATTTTTGTCAAACTTGTAATGCGAATAAACTGGATAAGCTATTATGCACAAGAACCAGACATAAAAGTCAAGTAGTGTGATAGGTATCCACACAAGCAAGCCAATTATGTATAAGGGTAGCCTGACGTTTTCAATAGCTTTTCTGTATTAGCTTTTCTGTATTTTAACAGTTCCTTTATTAGGGGTATAAAAGCGCAAAATAAGAAAATAGGTGAAATGAAAACCAGTGTAATGAAGACGTTGTAAGAAGTGAACATATACTTGGTTTTATCAGAAGGAATTTAAAAAAACGAAGCCTTTATCCCTAGGCTCGCCGTTTCCTCAAAGCCAAACAGCAAATTCATATTCTGAATAGCCTGTCCCGATGCGCCTTTCAGCAGGTTGTCTAGCGCGGATGTGATAAGCACCTGGTCGTCGTGCTTGGTCACGTGCAGCAGGCATTTATTAGTGTTCACCACTTGCTTAAGGTGAATTTCCTTGTCTGATACTATCGTGAATGGCGCATCGCGGTAGTAATCGGTGTACAACTTTTGTACCTCTGGTATTAAAAGTTCGCAGGTAGTATAAACTGAAGCGAAAATGCCGCGCGTGAAATTGCCCCGGTAGGGGATAAATCGCACCGGCTTATCGAAGCTCGGCTGCATGCCTACCAGCGTTTCGCCAATCTCGCCCAAGTGCTGGTGCGTGAAGGTTTTATAGGTCGAAATGTTGCCGGTGCGCCAAGTGTAGCCCGTCGTTTCGACCAGGCTCCGGCCCGCGCCGGTGCTGCCCGTAATAGCCGACACATGCACGGCATCGTGCAGCTGCCCGGCCGCCGCCAGCGGCAGCAGCGCCAGCTGAATCGCCGAGGCAAAGCAGCCCGGATTGGCAATACTGTCGGCGGTGCGGATTTGCTCGCGGTTCATTTCCGGCAGGCCGTACACGAAGTGCCGGCTGGCTACGTCGCGGTCGGCCGCCAGCCGAAAGTCGTTGCTTAAATCAATGACTTTCGTGCTGGCCGACAGGTTGGTTTCGAGCAGCCACTTGCGCGAGTTGCCGTGGCCTAGGCACAGGAAAACCACGTCTTCATCGCCCCGCAAATCACTGGTAAAAGCTAAATTCGTGTCGCCCAATAGGTCGTCGTGCACGGTATGCAGCGGCTGCCCGGCCTGCGTCGAACTCACGACCGCGCCGATTTTGGCGTGCGGGTGGTGCAGCAGCAGCCGCACTAATTCGCCGGCCGTGTAGCCCGCGCCGCCTACGATGCCGGCAGTGATAGATTTATTCATTGTGCTACCGTAGCGCCTCACCCCCCGGCCCCCTCTCTGAAAAGGAGAGGGGAGTCGAGGTAGCGCAAACGCAAAAAACTAGGGCTAAAAGCTAAGACTAAAACTAGTCCCTCTCTCCTTTTCGGAGGGGGGCTAGGGGTGAGGCGCCACGTCCGGTTAGTCCTCCAGCGAAGCGTGAATCTTCAACTGATTACCAAAAATCTTGATAAACCCACGCGCATCGCGCGAATCCCAAGCGTTATTTTCCTCGCCATAGGTCGCCACCTTCGACTGCATCATGTCGTACTTCGACTCGATGCCCAGCAGCTCAAAGTGATACGGCCGCAGCTCCACGAACACTGTGCCCGACACGCGCTCCTGCGACGATACCAAGAAGGCCTCGAAATCGCGCATGGCCGGGTCGAGGTACTGCGCCTCGTGCAGCAGCGTGCCGTACCAAGTAGCCACCGGCTCCTTGTGCAACTGCTGCCAGCGCGAGAGCGTGTGCTTTTCCAGCAAATGGTGCGCCTTAATGAGCAACAGCGCCGCCGGAGCTTCGAAGCCCACGCGACCTTTGATGCCCAGAATCGTGTCGCCTACGTGCGTATCGCGGCCGATGGCGTAGGCGCCAGCTAACTCGTTGATTTTCTGAATCAGCGCTACCTGGCCCATCTGCTCGCCGTTTAGCGCTACTGGCTCGCCTTGTTCGAAGGTGATTTCCAGCTGGCTCGGCTCGGTTTTGGAGAGCTGGGTGGGGTAGGCGCTTTCGGGCAAAGCCTGGCGCGAAGTCAGCGTTTCGACGCCGCCCACGCTGGTGCCCCAAATACCCCGGTTGATAGAGTATTTTGCCTTTTCCCAGCTCATTTCGAATCCCTGGGCCTGGAGGTACTCAATCTCGGCCTGGCGCGACAGATTCTGGTCGCGGATGGGCGTAATAATCTCGGTATCGGGCGAAATAACGGCGAAGGCTACGTCGAAGCGCACTTGGTCATTGCCAGCGCCAGTGCTACCGTGCACGATGTACTGCGCATTTTCGCGCTTAGCATACTCGGCAATAGCGAGCGCCTGAAACATGCGCTCGGCGCTCACGCTCAGCGGGTAGGTATCATTTTTTAATACGTTGCCAAACAGCAGGTAGCGCAGGCAGTCGTGGTAAAAACGCTCGGTAATGTCAATCACCTCGTGCTTCACCGAGCCCAGCTCATAGGCACGCTTTTCGATGGCTATTAACTCTTCTTTCGAAAAGCCACCCGAGTTCACAATAACAGTGTGAATTTCGAGGTCGTGTTCCCGCGAGAGGTTCACCACGCAGTACGACGTATCTAAACCGCCGCTGTATGCTACAATCGCCTTCTTCTTCATTGTAAAATGTCAAACGAAGTGTTACTCTGTTTTAAGTAAAAGCCAGTCTAAAATAAATTGAGGTGAGCGCTAGCTGCTGCGCTTCGTATGGGCCGGTGCAATGGCACTCTGCCCTGCGCTTAGTTGATTCGCTCCGCCAACTTGCTAGGTTCTGTAACCTTACAGCGGCGCGTTGAGTGGCTGCGGCAGCGCTTCGGCAGTGACGGGCGCACCTTCGTCCGCCTCCTCCATCGCGGGCAGCGGCGCGTGCAAGTCGTCGAATACCATGCCGGTGCAGAGGCACATTTTACGGTCATTTTCCGTCAGGATACCGAAGTTTTTGCAGCTGCGGCAGCCTTTCCAAAAGTCTTCGCTAGTAGTTAATTCCGAGAATGTTACCGGCTTATAACCTAAATCACTGTTGATTTTCATTACCGCCAGGCTGGTGGTAATACCGAAAATCTTGGCTTCTGGATACTTGGCACGCGACAGCCGAAATACCTCGCGCTTAATGGCGCGGCCCAGGCCGTGCTTGCGCAGCTCGGTGTTCACCACGAGGCCCGAATTGGCCACGAACTTGCCGCTCTCGAAGGTTTCGATGTAGCAGAAGCCAGCCAGCTCGCCGTCTACGAACGCAATAACTCCATTCCCTTGGCGCATTTTTTCGCGCACGTATTCCGGGTCGCGCTTAGCGATGCCCGTGCCCCGCTGCTTGGCCGACTCGATATACCACTGGCACAGCAAATCCGCGTGGTGCGTATCCGCTGCCGTTGCAACCCGAATTGTCATGATTAAAAAAGAGGGTGACTTAAGGGAAAGAAACGTAGTTAACCGGCCCTCGCGACCAGCGAGTTAGCGGCAGAAAACCCGAGCTCTATCGGTTAAGCGGCCGGGCAGCCCCGATGTACGAGGGTTAGCCCAGCAAAGGCTGACACTTGAAGCCAGCAACCGGCGGGTGAGGCCGGCTAGGGTCGTCGCAGCAGTGCGCTGGTCAGCGTGCGCACGCTTTCCGTGGGCCGCTGGGTGGCCGGAGCAGAAAGCTGAGAGAAGGTGCGAGCCAAGAGCGTCATTTAGATACTAGCCAGGAGCTAGTAGTGCACTAGCAAACCGAAGGCCATAATGGAGCTGCAAAGGTAAAAGTTCCTACTTTTGCCCGCAATAGGCCGGGCGTTTTTTTTGCACGCCGGGCGGCGGCGGCCTATCCCTACTTCATGAAGCAGACGGCAGTTACGGTTTATAAAATCGGGGGCGGCATTATCGATGACGCGCCCGAGTTGACGCAATTCCTAGCTCTGTTGGCGCGGGCGCCGGGGCCTAAAATCCTGGTGCACGGCGGCGGCAAGGGCGCCAGCGCCCTCATGCGCCAGCTCGGCCAGACCCCGGTGCTAGTAGGCGGTCGCCGCGTAACCGACGCCGCCGCGCTCGACCTAGTGGTGATGTTTTACGCCGGCAAAACCAACAAGGAAGTAGTGGCCCAGCTGCAGGCCCTAGGGGTGAACGCGCTAGGCCTGAGCGGGGCCGATGGCAACGTAATCCGGGGCCGGAAGCGGCCGGTGCAGGAAATTGATTACGGCTTTGTGGGCGACCTCACGCCGGCTGGCGTCAACCAGGAGCTACTACTGCTACTACTGCAAGCCGGCATTACGCCCGTGCTCTGCCCCATTATTCACGATGGCCTAGGGCAATTATTGAACACCAACGCCGACACCATTGCCGCGGCCGTAGCCGTGGCGCTAGCCGGCTCGCGGGAGGTAACGCTGCACTACTGCTTTGAAAAGCTGGGCGTGCTGCGCGACGTAAATGACAACCATTCAATAATTCCCAAAATCGACCCGGCTAGTTACGCCGAGCTGAAGCAGCGGGGCATTATTGCCGACGGCATGCTGCCGAAGCTGGAAAACGCCTTTGTCGCGCTGGGGCAGGGTGTGCACCGGGTGGTCATCGGGCACGCGCTGCACATCAACTCGGAGGTGCAAACGGTACTTACTGCCTAGCCATGCCACTAACTATTTCCCAATTGACCGACGACGCCATTGAGTTGCTCACGCAGCTTATCCAGATTTCGTCATTTTCGCGCGAGGAAGCCGGCACGGCCGACGTGCTGGAGCATTTTTTGGGGCGGCACGGCATTGCGGCGCGGCGCCAGGGAAACAACGTGTGGGCAGTAAGTAAAAAATGGGATGCCACCCGGCCCACGCTGCTGCTCAACTCGCACCACGACACGGTGCAGCCTGGTGTGGCCTGGACTTACCCGCCCCTAGGCGCCACGCTGGAAGGCGACCGCCTCACCGGCCTGGGCAGCAACGATGCGGGCGCGGCGGCGGTGAGCCTGCTGGCCACGTTTCGGCATTTCTACGACCAGGCCACGGCGTTTAATTTAATTTGCGCCATCACGGCCGAGGAGGAAATTTCGGGCGCGGGCGGCATTAAAGGTATCTTGCCAGCGCTGGGTGAAATTGACCTAGGCATTGTAGGCGAGCCCACGGGTATGCAGGCCGCCGTGGCCGAAAAAGGCTTACTGGTGCTCGATGGCGTGGCGCGCGGCCGCACTGGCCACGCCGCCCGCAACGAAGGCGAAAACGCTCTCTACAAAGCCCTGGATGATATTGCCTGGCTACGCAGCTACCAGTTCCCTAAGGTGTCGGCGCTGCTGGGGCCGGTAAAAATGACGGTCACCCAAATTCAGGCCGGCACCCAGCACAACGTGGTGCCCGACGAATGCCGCTACGTGGTGGATGTGCGCCCCACGGAGTGCTACACCAACGAGGAAATTCTGGCCATAATTCGCGCCAATGTGCAGGCCGACATCACGCCGCGCTCTACGCACCTGCAGTCGTCGGGCCTGCCCCTAGGGCACCCGCTGGTGCAAAAGGCCGTGGCCATGGGCAAAGCTACCTACGGCTCCCCTACCCTTTCCGACCAGGCGCTGCTGCACTTCCCAACCCTGAAGATGGGGCCTGGCGACAGCGCCCGCTCGCACGCGCCCGACGAATACATTTTATTATCAGAAATTCGCGCCGGCATTGCCGATTACATCGAGCTGCTGACTGATTTCGAGTTTTAAACCTATCTGTCATGCTTGTCTGACGGTCGATACTAGAAATATGAAAATTTGGGGAAAGGGCTTTTCAGTCAACGATAAAATCGAGAAATTTACCGTGGGCCAGGACCGCGAGTTGGACCTGTATCTAGCGCCGTTCGACTTGCTGGCCTCCAAGGCCCAGGCCAAGATGCTAGCCAGCGTGGGTTTGATTTCTGAGGCAGAAGAAGACCAGTTGCTACAGGGCCTGGACGAGCTACTGGCGCAAGTTGAAAACGGCACGTTTCAGATTGAGCCTGAGTTTGAAGACGTACACTCAAAAATCGAGTACTACCTGACGGAGAAATTTGGCGACGCGGGCAAGAAAATCCACACCGCCCGCTCGCGCAACGACCAGGTGCTCACGGCCATCCAGTTATTTATTAAAGACTACTGCGAGCAAATTGGCGGCAAGGTGCTGGCGCTGGCCGACCTGCTGCTGCAACAGGGCGAGCGCTATAAAAACGACTTGCTGCCCGGCTACACGCACTTTCAGGCAGCCATGCCCAGCAGCTTCGGGCTGTGGTTTGGGGCGTATGCCGAACACCTGCTGCTCGACATGCACCTGCTGGAAGCCGCCCGCGCCGTGGCCGACCGCAACCCCCTAGGGTCGGGCGCGGGCTTTGGTAGCAGCTTCGCCATCGACCGCGCGCAGACCACCCAGGAACTGGGTTTTGCGCAGGTGGCGGTGAGCGCCGTGGGGGCCCAACTACTGCGCGGCAAAACCGAGAAAACCCTGGCCTTTGCCATCGCGGGCGTGGCGGGCACGCTCAGCAAGCTGGCCTACGACTTGGTGCTTTACAACAGCCAGGACCTAGGCTTCGTGCTGCTGCCCAAGGAGTTCACGACGGGCTCCAGTATCATGCCGCACAAGAAAAACCCCGACGTGTTTGAGTTGGTGCGGGCGCACTGCAACCGCCTGCAAGCCCTGCCCAACGATATTATCTTGACAATAAACAACCTGCCCAGCGGCTACCACCGCGACTTCCAAATTCTGAAGGAAATCCTGTTTCGGCCCATGACGCAGTTTGCCGACATCCTGGATATTCTGCTCTTCGCGGTGCCGGCGCTGCAAGTGGTGCCGGGCGTCATCAACCAACCCAAGTACGACGCCATTTTCTCGGTTGAAAACATCAACCAACTCATCCAGCAGGGCGTGCCGTTTCGGGATGCCTACCAGCAGGTGGGCCAGGCCGTGGACAACGGCAGCTACGTGCCGCACAAGGAGTTTGCAACCACCCACCTGGGCAGCGTGCACAACCCCGGCCTAGGGGTGCTGGCCGAGCGCCTGGCCGCCACGCGCCAGCGGCTGCCGTGGGCAGCTTCGGCCTAGGGCCAGCACCAGCCATTAGCCTAGGGCAAGCCCCTGGAGCATGTTTATTTACCACGCTGGTTCGGAAGTGTGCAAGGCAGGGGCGTAGCTTAGCCGCGCATCACTTTCCGCAAGCGTTATGAAAATTACGAAGCTGCTCGTGGCCAACCGGGGCGAAATCGCCATTCGGGTGTTCCGCGCCGCCTCCGAGCTGGGCATTGCCACGGTGGCCCTCTACACCTACGAGGACCGCTACTCGCTGCACCGCTACAAGGCCGACGAAGCGTACCAGATTGGGCGCGACGATGAGCCGCTACGGCCTTACCTCGATATTGAAGGTATTATTCTGGCCGCCAAGCAGAACGGCGCCGACGCTATTCACCCCGGCTACGGGTTTTTGAGCGAAAATGCCACCCTGGCCCGGCGCTGCCGCGAGGAGAATATCATCTTTGTGGGCCCGCGCCCCGAGGTGATGGAGGCCCTAGGGGACAAGGTAGCCGCCAAGGCCGTAGCCCAAAAAATTGGTGTGCCGCTGATTGAGAGCAGCGAAGCCGACCTAACCGACGTGGAGGTGGCCCTGGGCGAGGCGCACCGCATTGGCTACCCCGTGATGCTGAAGGCCGCCAGCGGCGGCGGCGGGCGCGGCATGCGCGTCATTCGCGACGATGAGCAGCTGCGCAAGGGCTTTTTTGAGGCCCGCAACGAGGCCCAGAATGCCTTCGGCGACGATACCGTGTTTTTGGAGAAATTCGTGGAGCAGCCCAAGCACATTGAGGTGCAGCTGGTGGGCGACCAGCACGGCCATCTCACGCACCTCTACGAGCGTGACTGCTCGGTGCAGCGCCGCTTCCAGAAGGTGGTGGAGGTGGCGCCGGCCGTGGGGCTGAGCGAGGACTTGCGCCAGCGGCTGTATGCGTACGCGTTGCAGATTGGCCGGGCGGTGGGCTACGACAACGTGGGCACGGTGGAGTTTTTGGTGAACCCCGAGCTGGACCGTATTTACTTCATTGAGGTGAACCCGCGCATCCAGGTCGAGCACACGGTGACGGAGATGATAACGGGCGTGGATATTGTAAAGACCCAGCTCTTTATCGCCTCGGGTTACCCGCTGGAGTCGCCCGAGATTGGCCTAGGGCCGGGCGTGACGGTGCCGCGCATGGGCGTGGCGGTGCAGTGCCGCATCACGACCGAGGACGCGGCCAACGACTTCAAGCCCGACTACGGCACGGTGGTGGCCTACCGCTCGGCGGGCGGCTTCGGCATCCGGCTCGACCAAGGCTCGGTATATCAGGGTGCTATTATCTCGCCGTTTTTTGATTCGCTGCTGGTGAAGGTGTCGGCCCAGGCGCCCACGCTGGCCGGTGCGGCCCAAAAGATGCTGCGCACGCTCGACGAGTTTCGGGTGCGCGGGGTGAAGACGAACATCCAGTTTTTGCAGAATATCGTGCGCACGCCCGCGTTTCAGGCTGGCGAAGCCACGGTAGACTTCATCAAAGACCACCCCGAGCTACTGACGATAAAAACCCGCCTCGACCGCGCCACGCGCCTGCTGGGCTACGTGGGCGAGGTGGTGGTGAACGGCAACCCCGACGTGGCCGGCCGCGTGGATGAGAAGCGGCAGTTCCGCCGCGTGCCGCTGCCCGCCGCCGACCTGGGCCAGCCGACGCCCAGCGGCACGCGCCAGATTTTGCAGGAGCTAGGGCCCGACAACTTCGGCAAGTGGCTGCGCCAGGAGCCGCTGATTCACTACACCGACACCACCCTGCGCGACGCTCACCAGAGTTTACTGGCCACCCGCATGCGCACCAGCGACATGCTAACGGTGGCCGGCCGCTACGCCCAGCTGCACCCGCAGACGTTTTCGCTGGAGGTGTGGGGCGGCGCCACGTTTGACGTGGCCCTGCGCTTTCTGCACGAAGACCCCTGGGCGCGCCTCACCCGGCTGCGGGCCGCCGTGCCCAACATCCTGCTGCAGATGCTGATACGCGGGGCCAACGGCGTGGGCTACAAGGCCTACCCCGACAACCTGACCGAGCGCTTCGTGGCCGAAGCCAGCGAGAAAGGCATCGACATTTTTCGCATCTTCGACTCGCTGAACTGGATGAAGGGCATGGAGGCCTGCATCAGCTTTGTGCGCAAGCAAACGCCCGGCCTGGCCGAAGGCAGCATCTGCTACACCGGCGACATCTTGGACAAAAGCCGGCCCAAGTACAACCTACAGTACTACCTGACGCTGGCCAAGCAGCTGGAAGACGCGGGCGCCCACATTCTCTGCATCAAGGATATGGCGGGACTACTCAAGCCCTATGCCGCGGCCGAGCTGATACCTGCCCTGCTCGACACTGTGAAGCTGCCCATTCACCTGCACACCCACGACACGAGCAGCCTGCAGCCCGCCACCTACCTCAAGGCCGTGGAGGCGGGCGTGAACGTGATTGACGTGGCCCTAGGGGGCCTTTCAGGCTTAACCTCGCAGCCCAACTTCAACTCGGTGGTGGAAATGCTGCGCCACTCGCCCCGCCACCGTGAGTTCGACCAAGCCAGCCTCAACCAGTTCAGCGACTACTGGGAAGCTATTCGCGAGCAGTACTACCCCTTCGAGAGCGGGCTGCTGGCCAGCACCGCCGAGGTGTATGAACACGAAATACCCGGCGGGCAATACTCGAACCTGCGGCCCCAGGCGGCGGCCCTAGGGCTGCTCGATAAGTTTGAGGAGGTGAAGCAGCGCTTTCACGATGCCAACCAGCTGCTGGGCGATATTCCCAAAGTCACGCCCTCCTCGAAGGTGGTGGGCGACTTGTCGCTGTTCATGGTAAGCAACAACCTGACGCCCGCAGATGTGCTGGCGCGCGGCGAAAGCCTGAGCTTTCCGGAGAGCGTGCGCGAGCTGCTACGCGGCGACATTGGGCAGCCCCTAGGTGGCTGGCCAGCAGATATTCAAAAGGTGGTATTAAGGGGCGAGCCGCCGTTTACTGACCGGCCGGGCGAGCACCTCGCGCCGATTGACTTTGACAAGGACTGGCCCGAGTTTGAGAAAGCGCACCCCTACGCGCAGTTCAGCGACTTCCTCTCTAACCTGCTCTACCCCAAGGTGTTTGCCGACTACTGGAAGTTCCGCGTGCAGTACGGCGATGTGAGCCGCATCCCGACGCCAGTGTTCTTTTTCGGGCTCCAGGAAGGCGAGGAAACTCTTATCGAGCTGGCCAAGGGCAAGACGATTATCATCCGCCTGCAAAGCATTGGCCCGGTGAACGAGGAAGGGATGCGCACGGTCTTTTTCACCCTCAACGGCCAGACCCGCAACCTGGAAGTGCGCGACCAGCGGGTGGAAGTAAAAACCGTGCACAACCAAAAAGCCGACCGCGCCAACCCCAAGCAGATTGCCGCGCCGCTACAAGGCCTGCTAAGCAAGGTGCTGGTACAGCCCGGCCAGCAGGTGGCCAAAAACACGCCCCTTTTCGTTATCGAGGCCATGAAGATGGAAACCACCATCACCGCCCCGCAGGACCTGACGGTGAATGCCATTGCCCTAGGGGAGGGCGCGCGGGTAATGGCCGACGACTTGGTGGTGACCGTGGCTTAGGGGAATGCTACCGCTTCATAACTATTCCTTGGTATGCTGACTATCAAGCTACTTCTGCCGCTAGTAGCGCTGCCGCTAGTGGGCGCGGCGCAAATGTCCGAAATCAGCCGCGACCAGCGCAGCGGCTACCTCAACAACGGCTATACCATGGCACCGCCCGAAACATCGGGGATGCAGGGCAGCGTTTTTTTGGTGCCGGCCTGGCTGCCGGGCACGCTGCAGCTAAACGGGGGCGGCGCCCCGCTCACCGTGCCCCTCAAGTATGATATCTACCGCCAGGAGCTGCGCGCGAAGCGGCCGGCCGGCGACTCGGTAGTGGTGCCGCTGGCCCGGGTGAAGGAGTTCAGCCTGGAGAGCGGCCGCCCGGCGCGCCGCTTCGTGTGCTACCCAGCGGCCGCGCTGCCCGCCGACGTGGGGGGCGGCTGCGGCGAGGTGCTGGCCGACAGCCCTGGGCTGCAGCTGCTCAAATTTCAGCGCAAGGAGGTGGTGAAGCGCGCGGCCGAAAACGGCGCTTACGTGTCAACCAACGCCATTGCTACCTTGGAAGAGCAAACTCGCTACTACCTGCGCTGGCCCGCCGACGGGCATTTTAGCACCGTGAAGCCCAGGCGGGCCAGCCTGGAGCAAGCCTTGGCTGGGCAGCCCGCCGCGCTAGCCGCCCTCAAGGCGCGCAAGGGCAGCCTGGGCACCGAGGCCGAGCTAGCGGCGGCCGTGGCGGCGGTGGCGCCCTTAGTGGCCGGGGCCGTGCCTAAATAATCAACTTTTGTGATAATTCTTCAGCAAAATATGCGCGCCTTTCTACTGGCTAGTGCCCTAGGGACCAGCACCTTGTTGGCCCACGCCCAAACCACAACCGCGGTATCGGCCGCGACCGTGCGGCGGGTGCTGACTACCCTGGCGGCCGACGACATGCAGGGCCGCCCCACCGGCCAGGCCGGCAACCTGAAAGCGGCCGAGTTCTTGGCCGGCGAGTTCAAGCGCATCGGCTTGCAGCCCCTGCCGGGCGCTACCGGCTTCATGCAGGAGTTTCCGGCCTATACCACGGTTTTGACGAGCCTGGCCGTGACGCTCAACGGGGCGCCCGTGCCCGCCGGGCAGGCGTTTGCCGTCACCACGCAGCCGCAGCTAAATTGGACGGCCGCCGACAGCGTGCGCGTGCTGGTGCTAGGGCCCGGCGAGAAGCCGCAGGCGCACTACCGCGAGCTGCTGCGGCCCGAGAAAAACACGCTGGTACTGTTCGACCCCGCGCAGGCCGCGGCGTTCCAGGCCTTGGTAAAGCAGTTTAAGCAGCCGCGCCTGCGCGCCACTCAGGCCCCTAGCCCTACTTCCAGCGTGTGGGTGCTGGCGCCAGCCCCGGCGGGCAAGCCGGCTTTTAGCGTGGCGGCCACTACTACCACGGCCAGTGTACCGCTGCGCAACGTGGTGGGCTACCTGCCCGGCCGCGACGCCGCCCGTCGCGCCGAGGACGTTATTTTTTCGGGCCACTACGACCACCTGGGCATTATCAAGCCGGTCGTGAACGGCGACTCGATTGCCAACGGGGCCGACGACGATGCCAGCGGCACTACAGCCGTGGTGGCCCTAGCCGAGTATTTTAAAAAGCGCCACGACAACGCGCGCTCGCTGATTTTTGTGGCTTTCACGGCCGAGGAAATTGGCGGGTTTGGCTCGCAGTACTTTTCGCGCCAGCTTGACCCTAGCAAGCTCACGGCCATGTTCAACATCGAGATGATTGGCAAGCCGGCCAAGTTTGGGCCCAAAACGGCGTTCATTACCGGTTACGAGCGGTCGGACTTTGGCCCGCTGCTGCAAGCCAACCTGAAGGGCACCGAGTTCCGGTTTGAGCCCGACCCCTACCCCGAGCAAAACCTGTTTTACCGCTCCGACAACGCCACGCTGGCCAAGCTGGGCGTGCCGGCCCACACCATTAGCACCGACCAGATTCCGGACGATAAGCTCTACCACAGCGTGGACGACGAAGTGAGCAGCCTAGACGTGCAGAATATGACGGACGTGATTTCGGCCATTGCGCGCAGCGCCAGCGGCATTGTGGCCGGCCGCCAAACGCCCACCCGCGTAGCCCTCGAAAAGTAGCCGTGAGCTAGCGCGCCGGGGCAGTCTCTAGCCGGGCCAGGGCGGTGCCGGTGCGCTCGGCATTGCCATACAGCCACAGCGTATCGCCCTGGATGCGGTAGGCGCGGGTGCTTTGCAAGGCTTTGGTAAAGAGCGTTTCGGTAGCCAGGGTTGGGCAGGCCATGCGGGTGGTGGCCAGGGGCGAGAATTGCAGTTCGCCATCGTTGGTGGCGGGCTGCAGCGTGCCCCGAAACCGGTTGCAGCTACCCTGGCCCTCGGCCGTGCCGGCGTCGGATATTTGCAAATAGGGCTGCTGGCCACCCACGGTAGAATCGGCCACGGGCAAGCTGGCAATGCGGCGCAGCACCCAACGGGTTTCGCGCAAGTGGGCATCGGGGGCGGTGGGGGCGGCGGGCACCACGCTCACGAGGGGCGCCGAGCTGCCCCGGTCAGTGCGCTGACAAGCGGCGCCAACCAATAAAAGGCCCGGTAGAATAAAGGATAGTGGACGCATGATTAATTATCGGCACTAGGGGGCCGGCTGGCCCCTTTACGTGAGTAGCCAACTAAAAGTAGCGGCTACTTCAAAAACAGCTGCTTACGGTGGCCTTGCGGTTGGGGCTGCCCCTAGGGCAACCAGCTGCGCTACGCTGCCTACTTGCCAGGGGGTTTACCGGGCAGCAGGCCCTAGGACTGGGTGGCGCTGGTTTTTTCGCCCACGAAGAAATAGTGCCGGTAAAGTAGCGACTGAAACCCAAACAGCTGCCGCCGCAGGGCCTGGCTGGTGCTGCTGCGCGCCCGCCGCAGCTGCCACCACTGCCAGGGCCAGAGCAGCAGCGCCAGGGGCAAATACAGCAGGTCTTCGGTATAAAGGGCGGTGTATACCACCCGCTTCAACTCAATGCCGTTCACGTCGAACAGGCGCTTAAGCTCCTGGTGCTGCACCAGCTGGAAGTTGCCTTCATGAGGCTCAAACAACAGCTTGAACCGCCGCACCCGGCCCGAAAATAAATACGACATCCGGTCGCGCACGGTCAGGCAGTTGTCGTTGCTGAGCAGCAGCAGCCCACCCGGCCGCAGGCGCTGGGCGCAGCCGGCCACAAACTGGGCCGTGTTGGCAAAGCACATGATGCCGCTGATGCTGGTGAGCACCTCAAACGGTGGCGCTTCGGCAAAGGGCATGGCCCGGCTTAGGTCGGCCACCTGGTAGTGCACCGGGGCTCCAGGCACGGCGGGCGCCACCGGGCGCACGTCGACGCCGCTCAGGTCGGCCTGCGGAAAGAAGCGCCGCACCAGGGTCAGAAACTCGCCCTCGCCGCAGGGCGCATCCAACCAGCGCAGGCCCGGCTGCCCCAGGCGCGCAGCCTCGTGCGTGAGCAAATCGGTTAGCACAGCGCGGTTCACATTTTTCTGGGTGTTGCCGCGGGGCACTTCGGCTAGTTGGGCCGCCAGGTTGGGGGCAAGGGCGCTGGGCATGGAGTAATTATTCGGGAGCTTGGCTATGTGGCTACGCAAAAAGGACGTCGTGCTGAGCCCATCGAAGCATCTCTACCGAACGATACCCTAGGGGCGCGGTAGAAATGCTTCGATGGGCTCAGCACGACGTCCTTTTTTAAGTTATTACCCCCTAGGCCGCGGCCCACACGTCTACCTCGCCCTTGCTGGTGGTGAGGGCAAAGCGGGCGGGATTAGGGCGCAGCACCAAGCGCACGCGGCCGGGGTACTTCTCCGAATCTATCCACACCCCATCGTCCTTGAGGGGGCTGAGGGCAGCGGGCAAGTAGGCCGTAGGCAGCAGCACGTCGGTGTCGGACTTGAGGTCGGCGTGCACTTTTTCCAGGGCTTCTTCCAGGTCGTGGCCGTAGTCGTCGTTGAAATCGTCTTCGAGGTCGTGCAGGGCCTCTTCCACGTCGTCGTAGCGGGCATCGTCGTAGGTGAGCTGCTGCAGCTCGGCTTTCTTTTCGATGAGGGCGACGAGGGCTTTGTTGAGGTCGGCGGCGTTCATATAGGTAGGGCTAGGGAGAGCGGCAGGAGGAAAGGTGTGAAGCACAAAGGTGCGCACGAAACGCGAATTGGCCATTTCGGGCGCGGCAGCCCCTAGGGCCCGGCCCAGCCAAAACCGCCCGCGCGCCCGGCCTGTTAACTCCAGGCCACCACCTTCCCTATGTCCTTCTCCTCTTTGCTGGCCGGCGCTGCACTGCTAGCGCTGCTCTACGCCTTCTACCGCTACCTCACCGCCGATGCGCGCCGCCGCCAAGCGGCGCTGGCCGCGCCCTTCCCCACCGCCTGGCGGCAGTTGCTGGCCGCGCATGTCGCGTTTTACAACGGGCTGGCAGCTACCGAAAAGACCCACTTCGAGCAGCAGATGCAGCTTTTTCTGGCCCGCACGCAGCTCACCGGCATCCAAACGGAGGTGGATGATTTGACGCGCGTGCTCACCGCTGCTTCGGCCGTAATACCCGTGTTTGGGCTGCCCGGTTGGGAGTACGCGAGCCTGCGCGAGGTGCTGATTGTGCCCGATGCCTGGCAGCTTGGCCCTAGGCCCGACCAGGAAGTAAAACCCCTTGCCGGCACGCTCCTAGGGTCGGTGCAGGGCTTCCAGACCTCGCAGTACATGCGCCTGAGCAAGGCCGCGCTGGTGCAGGGCTTTGGCGATGCCGCCGATGGCCGCAACGTGGGCGTGCACGAGTTTGCCCACCTCGTGGACGAGGCCGACGGGCAGCTGGACGGCGTGCCCGGCGCCGGGCTGCCGCCCAGCCTGCGCCAGCCCTGGGCCGAGGTGCTGCACCGCGAGCTGGCCGCCATCCGCGCGGGCCACTCCGACATCGACCCCTACGGCGGCACCAGCGAGGCCGAGTTTTTTGCCGTGGTAAGCGAGTACTTCTTCGAGCGGCCCGAAAAGCTGCAGGCGCACCATCCCGAGCTGTTTGCGCTGCTGACGCAGGCCCTGCACCAGCACCCCGAGCACCCCTACCAGGCCCGCCCCGGCCCCCGCGACCCGCGCCAGTGGCTGCGCCAGCTGCGCAGCCAAAAGAAACTACTAGGGCGCGACTCGCCCTGCCCGTGTGGCTCGGGCAAGAAGTACAAGGACTGCCACCTGCTAACCACCCCCTAGGGGCTGCTGGCCGGGCAACGCCGGCTAAGCTCAAGCATAGGAAAAACCAGAGGCTACCGCTACTTTAGCGCCTGTACCTCAACATTTTTTCTGTGCTTATGAAAACTACTACTTGGGGGCTACTGCTAGCCCTACTGGCTTTTGCGCCACCGGCCTTGGCCCAAACCCAGCCGCCGCTCGTTGCGCGCGAGTTGCTGTTTGGCGACCCCGAGATTTCGGGTGGGCAGCTCTCGCCCGATGGCAAATACCTCTCGTTCATCAAGCCCTACCAGGGCACGCGCAACATCTGGGTGAAGGGCCTGCGCGAGCCCTTTGCCAAGGCCCGGCCCATGACCAACGACCAGGCCCGCCCGGTGCGCAGCTACTTCTGGAGCCGCGACGGCAAGTACCTGCTCTACACCCAGGACAAAGGGGGCGATGAGAACTTTAACCTGTATGCCGTGGACCCCACCGCGCCCCTAGGCCCCGGCCAGCCGGTGCCGCCCGCCCGCGACCTCACCAACCTGAAGGGCGTGCGCGTGGTCATTACGCACGTGCCCCTGCACGACCCCAACTCGCTCTACATCGGCCTCAATGACCGCGACAAAGCCTGGCACGACCTTTATAAGCTGAACCTGACTACCGGCGAGAAAACCCTGGTGGCCCAAAACAACGACCGCCTTACCGGCAATATTTTCGACTGGGACGACCACTTGCGCCTTTCCTCGCGGGCGAACCCCGACGGCAGCACCGAATGGCTGCGGGTAGATGGCAGCCAGCTCAGCTCGTTTTACCGCACCAGCATCGGGGAGGAAAGCGAGGTGCTGGGCTTTGCCAAAGACAACCAGCACGTGTACCTGCTCACTAACAAAGGAACGGCCCGCGACCGCTCGGAGATAGTACTGCTCGACCCCGCCACCGGCCAGGAGCAGCCCTTTGCCGCCGACCCGCTGCACCGCGTGGATGCGGGCAGCCTGGCTATCTCGGAGAAAACCCGCGCGCCGCTGTTTATCGACTACGACGACGACCGGCTGCGGCGCGTATGGCTCGACAAGGGCTATGAGCAGGATTTTAAGCTGGTGCAAGCCAAGCTACCCGGCCTGGACGTTTACCCTAACTCGCACACCACGGATGAGCGCCTGTGGCTGCTGAACGCCGCTGATGCCACGCACCCCAGCGCCACCTACTTGTTTGACCGCCAAACCAAGCAGCTGACCGAGCAGTACCAAACCCGCCCCGAGCTGCCCGTGGCTGACCTGGCGCCCATGACGGTGGTGCGCTACAAATCGTCGGACAGCTTGGAGATTGCTGCCTACCTGACGCTGCCGAAGGGGCTAGCCGCCAAGAACTTGCCAATCGTTATTTTTCCGCACGGCGGGCCCTGGGGGCGCGATGTTTACGGGTTCAACGCCTTCCACCAATTTTTGGCCAACCGGGGCTACGCGGTACTTTCGCCCAACTTCCGGGCCAGCACGGGCTACGGCAAGCAGTTTCTAGAAGCCGGCAATAACGAGTGGGGCCAGAAAATGCAGGACGACCTGACCTGGGGCGTGAAGTACCTGGTGGCCCAGGGCTTGGCCGACCCCAAGCGCGTGGGCATTATGGGTGGCTCGTATGGGGGCTACGCCACGCTGGCGGGCGTCGCCTTCACGCCCGATGTGTACGCGGCGGCCGTGGCCATCGTGGCGCCCTCCAACCTGCTTACCCTGCTCAAGGCCATTCCGCCCTACTGGGAAGCCGGCCGCAAGCAGATGTACGCCCGCATGGGCGACCCCACCACCGAGGCCGGCCGGGCGCAGCTCATCCGGCAGTCGCCGCTCACGGCGGCCGCCAAAATTAAAACGCCCCTGCTGGTGGTGCAGGGCGCCAACGACCCGCGCGTGAACAAGGCCGAGGCCGACCAGATAGTGATGGCCCTGCGCGACCGCAACTACCCCGTGCAGTACCTACTGGCCCCCGACGAAGGCCACGGCTTCGCGCGCCCCGTGAATAACCTGGCCATGATTGCGGCCGCCGAAAAATTTCTGGCCCAGTACCTGGGCGGCCGCTACCAGCAGAGCATGACGCCCGCCGTGGCCCAGCGCCTGGCCGAGATTACGGTAGACCCGAAGACCGTGACGCTGGCCCCAGCCACCGCGGCGAAGTAGCGCATCCGAGGCAGGTAGTTCTACTTTTTTTCAGAATTAGCCCACTTAAAACAAGCTAAATTCTTGGTTCTCTGCTAGGTTTGCTGTTCACTTTATCTCCTTCAACAACGCATGAAAACCATCTTACCCCTCTTGGCCCTAGCTACGCTACTCGGCGCCTGCTCCGGCAACGCGAGTACCCCATCGGCCGAAACCACCTCTACCAGTTCTATGGCTTCTACCACCGCCGGCGAGCAGTTTTTGGAGGCAAACATGAAACGAGATTCCGTTAAAATCAGGAGCCTGCTGGCCGACGACGTGGTAGTACTCGGGGCTTCGCCAAAAGAGCGGGCGAGTGGCAAAGACACAGTAGGCAATCTCTTTGCTAGAAGCACAAATATGATTAGCGACTTTAAATTCACGCCATTAACCAAGAATGGGGACGCCAATATAGTTTATTACTCAGGCTTTTATACCTAGAACATATTACCTTCTGCCAAATACAAAAAGGGAGCAAAAGAGAATGGCTCCTACTTGATGGTAACCAGTAAAGACAGTAAGAATAATTGGAAGGTTAGCTACTTCCACTTCGCCTCGGTTCCCTTACAGGAGAATAAGTAGCCGCGCTAGCTACGCTGGCCCGAAGGCTGCTGGCAACTGAATTACCAGCAGCCTTTTTTGCTTTTACAAAGAACGGGCAGTCCTACGCCAGCTCCTTGGCCGGGTCCCAGAACAGCTTCTTGAAGTCAGCCACCGTATCGCCGCCTTCCACGCGCACGCCCTCGGCTTCGAGGCGCTCCTGCATGGCGGTGGGCGTGGGAAAGTGGTGGCGGCCCGTGAGCTGCCCCAGGCGGTTGATGACGCGGTGGGCCGGCACGGGCACTTCGCGGCGGTGCGTAATGGCGTCGAGGTTGCTGGCCATGAGCGCGTAGCCCACGGCGCGGCTGCCCTGCCTAGCCCCCAGGTAGTGCGCAATGGCGCCGTAGGTGCTCACGCGGCCCACTGGGATGAGGCGCACGACTTCGTGTACGTCCTGGAAGAAGTTGCGCTCGGTGGGTGGGGCGGCGGGCGGCGGGGCGGCGGGCTTTTTCATGGGCTGAAATTACGCGGTGGGCGCAACCCCGGCCGGGGCGGGCTGTCTTTGCGGACGCTAGCGGCCGGAACCCGACCTTTACCAGGTTCGTTGCACCTGGCTTAGCGGGCGGTAGTAGCCGCCGCGTAGCCAGTCGCTTTTTTTGTTACCCCTCCTATGCGCTCGTTTTCCGCGCCATTTTATTTGCTGGTGGCCAGCACGTTGGCCCTAGGGGCCGGCTGCCACGCCAAAACTGATAAAGCCGCTGGCAAAGGCGGCGATAAAAAGAACGCCGGCCCGGCGCTGGTCGACGTGTTGGTGGCCCGCCCCAGCGCCAGTGGCGATTCGGTGGTGGCCAACGGGGCGGTGGTGGCCAACGACTACGTGGAGCTGCACCCCGAAGTGAGCGGCCGCCTCACATTTTTGAACGTGCGCGAGGGCCAGCGCGTCGCCAAGGGCACCGTCGTAGCCCGCATCAACGACGCTGACTTGCAGGCCCAGCTGGCCAAGACCAACGCCTTGCTCAAGGTATCGCACCTCTCGCAGCAGCGCCTCGAAAAGCTGCTGTCCATGCAGGGCGTCAACCAGGCCGACTACGACCTGGCCGTGAGCCAGGTGCAAAGCAACGAGGCTGACGCCAGCTACACCCGCGCGCTGCTGGCTAAAACGATTATTCGTGCCCCATTCAGCGGCATCGTGGGCTTGCGCCAGGTAAGTCCCGGCGCCTACGTCACGCCCACCACCATCATCACCACGGTACGAGCCGCCGACAAATTGAAGGTCGACTTTACGCTGCCCGAGGCCAATGCCGCGCTGGTGCAGCCCGGCCACCAGGTAACGGTGCGCCTAGGGAGTAGCCGCTACCCGGCCACCGTGCAGGCCCTCGAAAGCCAGGTCAACCAAACCACCCGCAACCTGACGGTGCGCGCCCTGCTGCCCGCCGGCGTGCTGGCCACGCCCGGCACCTTTGCCCGCGTGAGCGTGAGCACCGGCGCCGCCCGCCAGCGCGTGCAACTGCCCACCAGCGCCATCGTGCCCGGCGACCAGGCCGACCAGGTAGTGCTGGTGAAAGGTGGCAAGGCCAAAATGCAGAACGTGCAAACCGGCGACCGCCAGAGCGACAGCATCGCCATTACCAGCGGCTTGGCCCTAGGCGACTCAGTAGTAACTAATGGTGTGCTCTTTACGCAACCCGGCAAGCCGGTGAAAGTGCGGAAGGCTTTAGTGAAGAATTAAAATGAAGTCAACTTATAGGCCGTCATGCTGAGCCTGCCGAAGCATCTCTACCGCGCGATACTGTCCGGTAGAGATGCTTCGGCAAGCTCAGCATGACGGCCACTAGTACTTTATATACCCTATGAACATATCCGAATTATCCCTCCAGCGGCCGGTGCTGGCCACGGTGCTCAACTTGCTGCTGATACTCTTCGGCGCGGTGGGGTTCTCGTTTTTGGCCTTGCGCGACTACCCGGCCATCGACCCGCCCATCATCAGCGTGAGCACTTCGTACACCGGAGCCAACGCCGACGTGATTGAGAACCAAATAACGGAGCCGCTCGAAAAGCAGATTAACGGCATTCCGGGCATTAAGTCCATCACCAGCAGCAGCTCCCTAGGGTCGAGCAACATCACGGTGGAGTTCAACCTAGGGGTCGATTTGGAGGCGGCGGCTTCCGACGTGCGCGACAAGGTGGGCCAGGGCGTGCGCTCGCTGCCGCAGGATATTGACGCCCCGCCGGTGGTGGCCAAGTCGGACGCCAACTCCGACAACATCCTGATTTTGGCCGTGCAGAGCCGCACCAAGAGTCTGCTGGAGCTGAGCGACTTTGCCGAGAACAACTTGCAGCAGCGCTTCCAAACCATCAACGGGGTGTCGGCCATTAACATCTTTGGGCAGCAGCGCTATGCCATGCGCCTCTGGCTCGACCCGGCCCAGATGGACGCCTACCAGGTGTCGTTTACGGATGTGCAGAACGCGCTCAACGCCGAGAACGTGGAGGTGCCGGCCGGCAAAATCTACGGCGGCAACACCGAACTGACCATCCGCACGATGGCGCGCTTCTCGACCGAGCAGCAGTTCAAGGACTTGATTCTGCGCGAGGACAAGAACGGCATCGTGCGGCTCGGCGACGTGGCGCGGGTGGTCCTAGGGCCCGAAACCTACGAGCAAAGCTGGAAACTGAACGGCGCCGCGGCCGTGGGCTTGGCCATTACGCCGCAGCCGGGCTCGAACTACGTGCAGATTGCCGACGAATTCTATAAGCGCCTGGCCGAGGTGCAGAAGGAAAACAAGCAGGACATCACGATGCGCGTCATCATCGACAATACCCAGATTGTCAAGAACTCAATTGATGAGGTAGAGGAAACCCTGCTCATCTCGTTCGGGCTGGTGGTGGTGGTCATTTACCTCTTTTTCCGCAACTGGCTCACGGCGCTGCGCCCGCTCATCGACATTCCTATCTCCCTGGTAGCCACGTTCTTCATTATGTATCTGGCGGGCTTCACCATCAATATTCTGACCTTGCTGGGCATTGTGCTGGCCACGGGCCTAGTGGTGGACGACGGCATTGTGGTGACGGAAAACATCTTTCGCAAGCTGGAGGAGGGCCTGGACATCAAGCAGGCGGCGCTGGAGGGCAGCAAGGAAATTTTCTTCGCCGTTATTTCCACCTCGCTCACGCTGGCGGTGGTGTTTCTGCCGGTCATTTTCTTAGAAGGCTTCACTGGGCGGCTGTTCCGCGAGTTTGGGGTGGTGGTGGCGGGCGCGGTGCTGATTTCGGCCTTCGTGTCGCTCACCATCACGCCGGTGCTGAACGTGGTGCTGCACCGCGAAAACAAGGATGGCGGCAGCGGGCACGGCAAGTTTTACGACCGCACCGAACCTTTCTTCCAGGGCATGGAAAGTGGCTACGGGCGGCTGGTGGGCAAGTTTTTGCGGGTGCGGGGCCTAGCCTGGGTGGTGGTGCTGGCCTGCGGCGGCCTTATCTACTTCATCGGCCGCGGCCTGCCTACCGAACTGGCCCCGCTGGAAGACCGCAGCAGCGTGCGCCTCACCCTGACCGGCCCCGAGGGCATGAGCTTCGACGCCATGCAGCAAACGGCCGACCAAGTAGCCACTTTCGCGCAAGACTCGGTGCCCGAGCTGGACTTCGTGTTTGCGCGCACCCCGGCGGGCGGCAGCGTCAATACCGCCCAGGTGCGCCTAGGGCTGGTGCCGCCCGACGAGCGTAAGCGCTCACAAGACGACATTGCCAAGTACCTGACCAAGAACACCAAGCGCTTCAACGACGCGCGCATTTTTGTGGTGCAGGAGCAAACTATCGCCGTGGGCAGCGGCGCCAAGAGCAGCGTACCGGTGCAGTTTGTACTGGAAAATACCGACTTGGAGAAGATAAAAGAGGCGCTGCCCAAGTTTCTGGCCGCCGCCCGCCAAGACCCTACTTTCCAGAACGTGGATGCCAACCTCAAGTTTAACAAACCTGAGATACAATTGCGCTTCGACCGTCTCAAAATCAGAGACTTGGGCTTGACTACCCAGCAGGTGGTGGCGGCCGTGCAGGGTGCCTTCGGGGGCCGGCGCATGGCCTACTTCCTGCTCGACGGGCGCCAGTACCAGGTAATTGGGCAGGTGGAGCGCAGCCAGCGCGGCAAGCCCGGCGACATCAGCCAGCTCTACGTGACCAACAGCCGGGGCGAGAGCATTCCGCTCTCGGCCGTGGTGCAGCGCGTGGAGGATGCCAACCCCAGCACGCTCTTCCACTTCAACCGCCTGAAAGCGGCTACCTTATCGGCGCAGCTGGCCGAGGGCAAAACCGTGGGCGACGGCGTGAAAGCCATGCAAGCCATTGCCGATAAGGTACTGGATACCAGCTTCCAGACGGCGCTCACGGGCTCGTCGCGCGACTTTGCTGAAAGCTCGGGCAACACGGCCTTTGCCTTCGTGCTGGCCCTGATGCTGATTTATTTGCTACTGGCGGCGCAGTTCGAGAGCTTCCGCGACCCGCTCATCATCCTCATCACGGTGCCGCTGGCACTGGCGGGCGCGCTGCTTAGCTTGTGGGTAATGGGCCAGACGCTCAACATCTTCTCGCAAATCGGGATGATTATGCTCATCGGCCTCGTCACCAAAAACGGCATTCTCATTGTGGAGTTTGCCAACCACCAGCGCGACGCTGGCCTGCCCCTGCGCGAAGCCGTGCGCCTGGCTGCCCAGCAGCGCCTGCGTCCCATTTTGATGACCTCGCTAGCCACCGCCCTGGGGGCCTTGCCCATCGCCCTGAGCCTAGGGGCCGCCAGTACCAGCCGCAAGCCGCTGGGCACCGTTATCGTGGGCGGCATCATGTTCTCGCTCATCCTCACGCTGTTGGTTATTCCGGCGGTGTATACCTTCATTGCCAAGGAGAAGCCGGCGGCCCCCGCCGACGCCGAAGTGCCCAGCCACAAGCCAGCCGAACTGGTAGCCTAGCCCCCGCAAAATTCTGCGCGACCATCCCCTGGCAGTTGTAGCCACCCCTGCATGAAACTCCCGTTTTTCAGCTGCGCGCTGATTTCAGTTGCTTTTCCCGCCCTGGCTCAGCAAGCCACGCCCACCGAATCGCCGGCCGGGCGGGGTGGGCCCGGCCCGGTGCTTACGCTAAGCCAAGCCCTGCAAACGGCTCTTAAAAACAGCCTCGACATTCAGATTGGCCAGAACCTGGTGGAGGTGCAGCGCCTGCAAAACACCCTAGGCTTTGCGGGCGGCCTGCCCACGCTGGCGCTGGCGGGCAGCAACAACGTGGTGATTAACAACACCCGGCAGGAGTTTAATACCGGCGACCCGCGCAATGCCGTCGGTGCCCGCTCGACGCAGTATACCTTTGGCCTGGCGGGCACCTACCTGCTCTACAACGGCGGCTACGTGGTGGCCAACCGGAAGCGCTATGATGAACTGCAGCAAATCAGCGAGCTGCAGCTCAATACCACGGTGCAGAGCGTGCTGGCCGACGTGAGCCTGAAGTACTACGCCGTGGTGCAGCAGCAGCGCTACATCCGCACCCTGCAAGCTTCGGTGGAAGTGACGCGCCAGAAGCTGCGCCTCATCGAAGCGCGCCAGAGTGTGGGGCTGGCCAACAACGCCGATAAGTTTCAGGCCCAGCTCGACCTAAATGCCCAGCTCGAAACCCAGGGCCAGCAGGCGCTGGCCGCCCAGCAGGCCACGGCCGACCTGCTGCGCGCCCTCACGCTAAACCTGGACACGCCGGTGGCGCTGGAAGACAGCATTCCGGTGAGCCACGACCTGCGCTGGGTTGACATCCAAACCGCGCTGGCCCGCAACCCCGCCCTGCTGGCCGCCGAGCGCCAGGTGCAAGTAAATGAGCTGCTGGTGCGCATAGCTCGCGCCAACCGCTACCCCGCGCTGGGTTTGAACACCGGCACTAACTTCGCCCGCAGCCAAAACGCGGTCGGCACCACGCTCTTCAACCAAAGCTATGGGCCTTATGCCGGCCTGGGCATCTCCGTGCCCATCTACTCGGGCGGGGTGAATAAGCGGCTGGTTGACGTAGCCCGCGTCAACACTAAAACGGCCGAGCTGCAGCGCTTGGCCCTGGAGCAGAACAATCGCCTCAACGCCCTCAAAGCCTGGGAAGCCTACGAGCAGCAACTGAAACTAGTGGCCACCGCCGAAGCCAGCTACGCTACCGCCCACCAGCTGCTGAAGCTAGTGCAGTTGCGCCTCGACGCCGGCCTCACAACCCTGGTGGACGTGAAGCTGGCCCAGCAGAGCTTCGAGGATGCCGGCTACCGCCTGGTAAATTACCGCTACGCCGCCAAAACCGCCGAAATCACCCTTAAGCAGCTAGCGGCTTTGCTAACCCCCTAGGGCCCTCAGCAACGTCAAGCGCAAGCCAATAGCGGGCTCGCTGGCCCCTAGGGTGGCCGGCCTAGGCAACGCCCGCCGCCGACCCAAACGCGTGGCGCGGCCGGGCCGGCGTAGCTTGCAACCTGCCATGTCCCAGCTCGCCCGCCTGCTGCACCTCGCCGATTCGGCCTTGCCCACCGGCGCTTTCGCCTACTCCTACGGGCTCGAAAGCAGCCTCACTTTCGGCCTGGTGCGCACCGAAACCGAGTTTCGGGCCTACCTCTATTCCTTTTTGCAGCAGGCCATGAGCTTCGAGCTGCCCTTCGTTACGGCGGCGGCCAGCTTGCCCACCCCGCCCCTGGTCGAGCTGCTGACCGAGTACGATGCGCAGCTGCTGGTGCCGGCCCTGCACCGCGCCAGCCTCGCGCAGGGCAAAAACTGGCTGAAGCTGCTGGCTACCTTTTACCCCGCCGCGGGCCTAGGCGCGCTCAGCCAGCAGCTAGCCCACGAGCAACTGCCGGGCCACTTCGCGCCGCTTTTCGGCCTGAGCCTGGGGCGCGTGGGCTTTGCCGTGGCCGACATTCAAACTGCCTACCTGCACCTCACCCTGCGCGACCAGCTGAGCGCGGCCATCCGGCTGGGTTTGCTGGGGCCGCTGGCCGGCCACTTGCTGCAGCACGATTTCTACGGCATCTTTGAGAACCTGCTCGGCGCGGCTATCCGGCCCTACACCGAGGCCACCCGCTGCACCGTGCTGCTCGACGTAGCCCAAATGCTGCACGAGGAGCTTTATTCGCGGTTGTTTCAGTGTTAGTAAACTGCAAAAATTCACGCAAAAACGTTGTTTGTCCTTAGCTACTCGTTCCTATAATCATGGCCTTTGTCGATAAACTCGCCCTGCTGCTGCACGGCCACAGCCACGAGGTGCTGGAGTCGCCGGGCAGCTTTGCCGAGCGCGAAACGCGGCGGCTACCGCCGTACCGCAATTTTCGCCAGCGGGCATTTACGGTGGGCATCGGCGGGCCGGTGGGCACCGGCAAAACCGCGCTGCTCAAGGCCTTGTGCGAGCGCTTGCGCGCCGAGCACCGCCTAGGGGTCGTCACCAACGACATCTTCACCCGCGAGGATGCCGAGTTTCTTGTTGCCGAAAGCGCCCTGAGCGCCGACCGCATTGTGGGCGTGGAAACCGGGGGCTGCCCGCACGCCGCCATCCGCGAAGATATTTCGCTGAACATGGACGCGCTGGAAGGCTTAATGCAGCGCTTTGATAACCAGTTAGATTACTTATTTGTGGAAAGCGGGGGCGACAACCTGGCGGCGCACTTCAGCCGCGAGCTGGTCGATTACTCCATTTACGTCATCGACGTGTCGGGCGGCGACAAGATTCCGCGCAAGGGTGGGCCCGGCATTACGCAGTCCGACCTATTGGTTATCAACAAGATAGACCTGGCAGCACTGGTGAAGGCCGACCTGGGCGTGATGGAGCGCGACTCGCGCCGGATGCGCGGCGACGGGCCGTTTGTATTTGCCCGTGCCTCCGATGGCTATAACTTAGAAACGATTGTCGACCACATCCACGCGGCCAAGGCGCAAGCCTACGCCGCCGTGCGCGACGACCGCCGCTAGCGGCCCGTTGCTGATTGTTCGCTGGCCGGTATACCTTGCGGCCTAGTACTATGGTAAAACTGCGGCGAACATTGATTTTTTCAATATTGGTTGTAGCTTAGCCACTGCCCTTCTCCCCCGCCCCCGCCCATTTTACGGATGCCGACTTCCGGCACTAGCCTCGCTGCTTTTAAAAAGCCGCTTGGGGCCAGCGCCGCGCAGCCGCGTCCGGCCAGCAAGCAGCGCGGACTTTTAGTCCGCAAGTTGATACGCCTAGTACTCGCGGACTAAAAGTCCGCGCTACAGCCCGCCAATTGCTAATAGATAACTGAAATGACCACGCCCACGCTGTACCGCCCCGAGTTTGAGCACGACGCCTGCGGGACGGGCTTTATCACGTCCATCGACGGGCACAAGAGCCACCAGATGGTGGCCGATGCCCTCACCATGCTAGCCAACATGGAGCACCGCGGCGCCTGCGGCTGCGACACTAACTCGGGCGATGGCGCGGGCGTGCTCCTTCAGCTGCCGCACTGGTTTTTGCTAGAGGAGTGCGTGGCCCACGGCATCCGGCTGCCCGAGCCGGGCGGCTACGGCGTGGGCATGGTGTTTTTTCCGAAGAAGGAAAAACTGCGCGAGGCCAGCCGGGCGATAATTGCCGAGGCGGCCCAGCGCCTAGGGCTAGCGGTGCTGGGCTACCGGCCGGTGCCGGTGCGTACCGAGGGCATCGGCGCCACGGCCCTATCGGCCGAGCCGGCCATTGAGCAGCTGATTGTGGAGCGACCCCTAGGGCTCGCTACCGACGCCGATTTTGAGCGCAAACTCTACGTGCTGCGCCGCTTGGTTATCAAGCTCTTAAATGAGCAGCTGCCGGCCGCGCTCGATGCCTTTTACTTCGCCTCGCTCTCGTGCCGCACCATCGTGTATAAGGGGCAGCTAACCACCTACCAGGTGGGCATGTACTTTCCCGACCTCAGCGACGAGCGCGTGACCTCGGCCTTCGGGCTGGTACACTCGCGCTTCTCTACTAACACCATGCCCTCGTGGAAGCTAGCCCAACCCTTCCGCTACCTGGCGCACAACGGCGAGATTAATACGCTGCGCGGCAACCTGAACTGGTTTTTTGCCGGCCTGCCCACCTACACCTCGCCCTACTTCTCGGCCGAGGAGATGGAAATGCTACTGCCCGTTATCGACCCCTGGCAATCGGACTCGGCCTGCCTCGACAACATCGTAGAGCTGCTGCTGCACTGCGGCCGCTCGCTGCCCCATGTGCTGATGATGCTGGTACCCGAGGCCTGGGACGGCAACGAGCAGATGGACCCGCTCAAAAAGGCGTTTTACGAGTTCCACGCCACCTTTATGGCGCCCTGGGACGGCCCGGCGGCCCTCAATTTCACCGATGGCACACTGGTGGGCGCCATGCTCGACCGCAATGGGCTGCGGCCTTTGCGCTATGCCGTAACGAATGACGGGCGGGTGCTAGTGGCCTCCGAGGCCGGCGTGCTGCCCCTAGCTCCCGAAAGCATTATCAAGAAGGGCCGCCTGCAGCCGGGCAAGATGTTTGTGGTAGATACCAAGGCTGGGCGCATTCTCTCGGACCGCGAGATAAAAGCGCAAGCCGCTGGCCAGCAGCCTTATGGTGCCTGGCTGGACAACTACCAGATTCGGATGGAGGACCTGCCCGAGCCGCGCCTCACGTTTACCGACCTAGGGGCCGAGGCCGTGCTGAAGTACCAGCAAGCCTTCGGCTACACCCGCGAGGACATCGAAACTATCCTAGGGCCCATGGCGCTCGACGGGAAGGAGCCCATCGGCTCGATGGGCGTAGACGTGCCCCTGGCCGTGCTTTCTGACCAGCCCCAGCACCTGAGCAGCTACTTCAAGCAGTTCTTCGCGCAGGTCACCAACCCACCCATCGACCCCATTCGCGAGCGCTTGGTAATGAGCCTAGCCACCTTCATTGGCAACAACGGTAACATCCTGGACGAGGACCCGCGGCACTGCCACTGCGTAGCCGCCAAGCAGCCCATCCTCAACAACCACGAGCTAGAAAAGCTGCGTAGCATCGACACGGGCTCGTTTCAGGCCAAGACCTTGCAGACCTACTTCAAGGCCGATGGCAAGCCCGGCGCACTGCAGCGGGGCGTGGAGCGCCTGTGCCGCTACGCCGAGGACGCCGTGCACGACTGCTTCGAAGTGCTCATCCTCTCAGACCGCGCCATGGATTCGGAGCACGCCCCAATTCCGTCGCTGCTGGCGGTGTCGGCCGTGCATCACCACTTGATTAAGAAAGGGATGCGCGGCTCGGTGGGCCTCGTGGTAGAGGCCGGCGACGTGTGGGAAGTGCACCATTTTGCCTGCCTGCTGGCCTTTGGGGCCACGGCCATTAATCCTTACCTGGCGCTGGCAACCATCCAGACGCGCCACGCGGCCGGGCAGTTGGCCACGGCCCTACCTTATGATGAGCTGGCCTACCACTACATCAAGGCGGTGTGCGATGGGCTGCTGAAGATTTTTTCGAAGATGGGTATCTCAACCTTGCAGAGCTACCACGGCGCGCAGGTATTTGAGATACTAGGGCTTAATCAGGACGTGGTAGACCGCTACTTCACCGGGGCCGTGACGCGCATTGAGGGCCTAGGGCTAGACGAGATTGCTAGGGAAACGCTGCATAAGCACTTTCAGGGCTACCGCCAGGAAACGACCCTAGGGCCGGAGCTGCTGCCGGCCGGCGGCGTGTACCAGTGGCGCCGCAAGGGCGAGGCGCACATGTTTGACCCCGAGAGCGTGCACCTGTTGCAACACGCTACGCGCACCGGCAAGTACGACACCTATAAGAAGTACGCCAAGCTGCTGAATGAGCATCCGAATCAGCTGTTTACCATTCGCGGGCTCCTGGGCTTCGCCAAGCACCGGCCCAGCATTGCCCTCGAAGAAGTGGAGCCCATCGAAGCTATCATGAAGCGCTTTGCGACGGGCGCGATGTCGTTTGGCTCGATTTCGCACGAGGCGCACAGCACGCTGGCCATTGCCATGAACCGCATCGGCGGCAAGAGCAATACCGGCGAGGGCGGCGAAGACCCACTGCGCTACGAGCACCTGGAAAACGGTGACTCGATGCGCTCGGCCATTAAGCAGATTGCCTCGGCCCGCTTCGGCGTCACGGCCCACTACCTCACCAATGCCGACGAGCTGCAAATCAAGATGGCGCAGGGTGCCAAGCCCGGCGAAGGCGGCCAACTTCCTGGTCACAAGGTAGATGAGTGGATTGCCAAGGTGCGCCACGCCACGCCCGGCGTGGGCCTGATTTCGCCGCCGCCGCACCACGACATCTACTCCATCGAAGACCTGGCGCAGCTGATTTTCGACCTCAAAAACGCCAACCGCGCCGCCCGCATCAACGTGAAACTGGTGAGCAAAGCGGGGGTAGGGACCATTGCGGCCGGCGTGGCGAAGGCCCACGCCGACGTTATTCTCATCTCGGGCTACGACGGCGGCACGGGCGCCTCGCCGCTCAGCAGCATCCGCCACGCCGGCCTGCCCTGGGAGCTCGGCCTGGCCGAAGCCCATCAAACGCTGCTGCGCAACCAGCTCCGCAGCCGCGTGGTGCTGCAAGCCGACGGCCAGCTCAAAACCGGCCGCGACCTCGCCGTGGCGGCCCTGCTGGGGGCCGAAGAATTTGGCGTGGCCACGGCCGCACTCATCGCGGGCGGCTGCATCATGATGCGCAAATGCCACCTCAACACCTGCCCGGTGGGCGTGGCTACCCAAGACCCCGAGCTGCGTAAGTTGTTCAGCGGTAAGCCCGAGCACATCGTCAACCTCTTCCGCTTCCTAGCCGAAGAGCTGCGCGAAATCATGGCCGAACTGGGCTTCCGCACCCTCAACGAGATGGTGGGCCGCAGCGAATTCCTGAAAGTAAACCCCGACGCGGGCCACTGGAAAGCCAAGCTTATTGACCTCGACGCGGTGCTGCACCCGGCCCCCAACATCTCGGGCGGCACGCTCTACAACAGCGAAAGCCAGGACCACGGCATCGCCGAAGTGCTCGACTGGAAACTGCTCGAACACGCCCAGCCGGCCCTAGAGCGCCAGGAAGCCGTGGTGGCCGAGTTCGACGTGAAGAACACCGACCGCACCATCGGCACGCTGCTCTCTAACGAGATTGCCAAGCGCTACCACGCCGCCGGCCTGCCCGCCGATACCATTCGGTACAAGTTCATCGGCTCGGCCGGTCAGAGCTTCGGTGCCTTCTCGGCCAGCGGCCTCACCTTCAGGCTCGAAGGCGAAGCCAACGACTACGTAGGCAAGGGCCTGAGCGGCGCGCGGCTAGCCATCTTCCCGCCCGCCGCCAGCACATTTATCCCCGAGAATAACATCCTCATCGGCAACGTGGCGCTCTACGGCGCAACGTCGGGCGAGCTGTACGTGCGTGGTAAGGCGGGCGAGCGCTTCGCGGTGCGCAACTCGGGCGCGACGGCGGTAGTCGAGGGCGTGGGCGACCACGGCTGCGAGTACATGACCGGCGGCCGGGTGCTGGTGCTGGGCGGCACGGGCCGCAATTTCGCGGCCGGCATGAGCGGCGGCCTGGCCTGGATATACGACCCCGCCGGCCAGTTCCCCGCCAACTGCAACCCCGACATGGTGGCCCTCGAAGGCCTCACCGAAACCGACGAAACCGAGATTCAGGCGCTGCTCCGGCAGCACCACGAGCTGACGGGCAGCCATTTGGCTAACTTCCTGCTGGGCAACTGGGAGGAGGAAGCGGGGCGGTTTGTGAAGGTGTTCCCGCTGGAGTATAAGCGGGTGCTGGAGAAGGCGGTAGTGCGGTAGCCCCACCCCCCGGCCCCCTCCCCTGCGGGGGAGGGGGAGCCTAGCGCTAGTAGAACGTCATGCTGAGCTTGCCGAAGCATCTTGTCAGGTTCTTTGTATTCGTTCCCTATCTCTCTAAACCTTCGATGCTTCATTACAATGAAACTTAGGAATCTCAGGGCGATTGGCCACAACGCAGCACATTCATATTTCAGTACCCTAGGGCATATTGGGCAAGAATACAGTAGTACTGTTTTACATAGACTATCCTTGCGAAATAATGTAACTCGACTAGAACTGGATGTATTAAATACGGAGGTGCAACCAATTCAGAATGCAGCAGTTGAAAAATCGCTTTTTGATTTTCGCATACGGTTTTTTGATATGCTCCGGCACGAAAATATTCCTGTAGAGGCTGTCAATTCATATAAAATTCTTGTAGAGCGTTTAAGTGACAGAATGGATGTTGTAGATATTCGCTGTCAGCCAGAATTAATAGACTCGAACGGTAAAGTTTACAACTGCGCTGAGGTCTTCTCAAAATACCCTGCGCCAGTGCGGTAGAGATGCTTCGGCAAGCTCAGCATGACGTTTCTGAGAACCTTTTGCTACACAAATACTGAATTTTCACGACCATTTTAACTTATTACGCCGCCTAGGCTCCCCCTCCCCCGCAGGGGAGGGGGCCGGGGGGTGGGGCTGCACACATGGGCAACATCACCGGCTTCAAAGAATACCCGCGCACCGCGCCGCCCAAAGCGGCCCCGACCGAGCGCGTCTCCCACTACCAGGAATTCATCGGCCTTTACCCCGAAAAAGAGCTGCACAACCAGTCGGCCCGCTGTATGAACTGCGGGGTGCCCTTCTGTCATTCGGGCTGCCCGCTGGGGAACATCATCCCCGAATTCAACGAGGCGGTGTACCGGCAGGACTGGCGTGAGGCCTACGATATTCTTTCGGCTACCAACAACTTCCCCGAGTTTACGGGCCGCATTTGCCCCGCGCCGTGCGAGTCGGCGTGCGTGCTGAGCATCCACAGCGCGCCGGTAGCGATTGAGGAGATTGAAAAGCACATCATCGAAATCGCCTTCCAGAAAGGCTACGTGCAGCCCACCGCGCCGGTACTGAAAACCGGCAAGCAGGTGGCCGTAGTGGGCTCGGGCCCGGCCGGTATGGCCGTGGCGGCGCAGCTCACTGAGGCGGGCCACACGGTCACGGTGTTTGAGCGCGACCCGCACACAGGCGGCCTCATGCGCTACGGCGTGCCCGATTTTAAGCTGGAGAAATGGGTGATTGAGCGCCGCATCAAGCTGCTCGAAGACGCCGGCGTGACCTTCCGCTGCAACGTCGAAATCGGGCGCGACATCTCGGCCGACGAGCTGCGCCAGGCCTTCGACGCGGTGGTATTGGCGGGCGGCGCCTCGGCCCCGCGCGAGCTCAACCTGCCCGGCCGCGAGCTAAGCGGCATTCACTATGCCATGGAATACCTGACGCAGCAAAACCGCCGCGTGAGCGACACGCCCGTGGACAGCGAGCACATCCTGGCCGATGGCCTCGACGTGGTCGTAATCGGCAGCGGCGACACGGGCTCGGACTGCGTGGGCACCGCCAACCGCCAGCAAGCCAAGTCGGTAGCGCAGTTTGCCATGATGCACCAGCCCGGCGAAGAGCGCCCTGCCCACACGCCCTGGCCGCTCTACCCCACCGTATTCCGCACCAGCAGCTCGCACGAAGAGGGCTGCCAGCGCTACTGGGGCGTGAACACCAAAGCCTACCTAGGCGACGACCAGGGCCGCGTGCGCGCCCTGCTGGTGAGCGACGTAACCTGGGAAACCGACGACCTGGGCCGCCGCGTCCGCTTCGAGGAAGTGCCCGGCTCCGACCGCGAAATCCCGTGCCAGCTGGTGCTGCTGGCCCTAGGCTTCACTGGCCCCGCCAACGCAGGCCTGCTCGGCCAGCTCGCGGTGCAGCTCGACGAGCGCGGCAACGTGCACGCCCCCGAAACCACCTACCACACTAGCCTCCCTGGCGTGTTCGTAGCCGGCGATATGCGCCGCGGCCAGTCGCTCATCGTGTGGGCCATCTCGGAAGGCCGCGAAGCCGCGCGCCAAGTCGATATGCACCTGATGGGTAAGACGAACCTGCCAAGCAAGAATGCGGTGGGGATGTTTGAGTAAAGTCATTGAGAATGCAGAAAGAGAGGAGGTTCTAAAGCACTTGCTTTAGAGCCTCCTCTCTTTTAGGCTACCTAACTAGTCAGTTCTTCTCCGCTAAACAACCCCACTAAATGCGCCAACGCGCCCGGCGCATGCAGTGCCTCGGTTTGCGCCAATGTCTCCTGCGCTACGGCCGAAACGCGCTGGCGCATATGCTGCTCGTAGTAGGCGATGGCGACTTGCAAACTGGGAAACTGCGCGCTGGTCAGGCAGTTGCTTAGTTCGAGGGCGTCGAGCATGGCCATGTTTACGCCTTCGCCGGCGTAGGGCGGCATGAGATGGGCAGCATCGCCGAGGAGGGTGATGTTGGGTTGGGTAGGCCAGGTTTGGGTGAGGGGCATGCAATACTGGGGGCGGGGCACGCAGGCCACGGGAGCGGCGGCAAACAACTCTTCCCAAAGGCTGGCCCACCCGGTAAACTCTTGCCGGAACCACGCTTGCAGCTGGGCCGCATTGTGGAAGTCGAGCCCACTGGCCTGGGCCCAGGTTTCGGGGGCTTTGAAGCCGACGTAGAAGGCTAGGCTGTCGTTGTCCTTCGAGCTTACTATCAGCGATTTTTCGTCACCTAGGGCGAAGATTTTGCCACCTTGCAGCAGCTGGCTCACGCGGGGCGCTTGGGAGGCGGCCTCGTACACAGCGCCTTCTACCACCATTACGCCCGAATAAAACGGCCGGATAGGCGTCACCAGCGGCCGAATTTTGGAGTTGGCCCCGTCGGCCCCAATCACGATATCGGCCGTGGCAGTGGTGCCGTTGGCGAAGGCTAGCCGCCAGCTGGGGCCGTGCGGCGTCACGGTCAGCAAGTGGCTATTCCAGACCACGGTATCGGGGCGAAGCGAGTCAAGCAGCAGCTCGCGCAGTGGGCCGCGGTCGATTTCGGGGCGGAAGTGCTCGTCGCCGAAGGTGGCGGTTTGCGTCTCGGCGTGGTCATCAAGCACAAGGGTGGCGTACTGGTCGGTGAGGCGCAACCGGTCGGCGCCGGGGCGGTAGGCGGCCCGGAAGGCGTCGAGCAGGCCGGCTTGGCGCAGGGCAGCCAGGCCCGATTCATGGTGCAGGTCGAGGGCGGCGCCCTGCACCCGTCCGTGGCGGCCGAGGTCGCGCTCGTACACGTGGACCGTGGCGCCGTGCAGCTGAAGCAGCCGGGCCAGGGTGAGCCCGCCGGGACCACCGCCCACGATGGCTATTTGCTTGTCTTGAAGTAACATGCCTGAGCTAAGATGTAAAGTTCAAGACAAAATTATTGCTTCGGCAGCGCGGAAAATTGTATAAATCGGTCGTCTTGGTTGCGGGCCAATTCTTTGGGTACGACGCCCGCGTATTTTTTAATTTCGCGGATGAAATGGGCTTGGTCGGCAAAGTGCGCTTCGGGAAAAAGCTTGCCGGCCTTGAGGTCGGGTAGGGCGGCCCGAAACCGGAGAATACGGCAATAGGCCTTGAGCGACAGCCCGAACTGCTGCTGAAAATACCGATTGATTTGGCGGCTGCTCCAGGCGGCCGCGTCGGCGTAGGCTTCGATGGTGCGCGTGCCGTGGGTGGCGTATAGCAGGTTGAACAGCTTGCGCTTGCGGCTGTCAATTTCGGCCGGAAGTAGCTGCTGAATGTGCGCGGCTGCTTTCGCATAAAAGCCTGTAAAGTCGGCCACATCGGCAGCACTGATGCCTAGGTAGTCGAGGGGCAGGTAGCAGGCATGCTGCGGCAGGTCGGCGAGCCGGCGGGGCAGCAGGTAATCGGCGGCGAGCAGCTTCCAACTGATGGCGAAGATGCGCGTTCTAGGCGCAATTACCTGCGCCTGCGGCTGCGTATCGAGCCCGAGCAGCAGCACGTGGTAGGCCTCGGTGGCCGAGTAAGTAAAGAACGTATCAACCCGGCCATCGGGCACGACAACGACGGGCTGCCCGACATCGGAATGGTTGACGAGCAGCCAGAAGCTTTCGACGTACTCGGCTAGCGCAGGCGGGGGCTGAACGGCTAGGTATTCGAGGTTGGTAAAAGGCATAGGTGAGGCGGGCTGTTATTCGTCGTTTACGCTGCTCTTCGGCTACTATAGGGTAGCCCAACCAACAAGCTGTCTCCAAGCTCAATACTTGCGCTGCAACGCATCAAACCCCAGCAGTTCCTCTCCCGCCAACGCCGCCGATACGGCCCGGTACACGGGCTCCAGGTCGAGGCGTGAGAGACCCAGGGCCCGCACCAGCAGCACATTTTCGCGCGCCTGGGTCACGGCCACCACGTAGGGCTGGCCGGCCAGCGTGGCGTGCAGGTCCGTCTGGCCGGGTGGCGGCAGCTGGCGCAATGCTTCGGCTATACGCTGAAAGCGAACGCCATCGGGCGGCCCTACTAAGTAGAGCGCCAGCGCGGTGTGGTATGGCCCGAACGTGGCCTGCGAAGTAGCCAAGTGCTCATCAGGCCGCAGGGCAAAGCGGTCGAGCAGCGTGAGGCGACCCGCCACGCTCACGCGCAACTCGGTGTTGAAGGAGGTGAAAGCGAATTTCTCACCCGCATCGGTGCGGCCAGCGTGGTACCAGTCGGCCAGCAGCAGAGTGGCGCTTTCGGCCAGGTGCCAGTGCTGGCGCTGGCAGTAGCGGCTGGTGGCCTGGGGCACCAGCGGGTCGGGCAGCACCACGGCCAGGGCGTTGTCGCCCACGTAGCCTTCGGTGTGCTGCTCGGCCTGGCGGCCGTCTACCGACTTGAAAATGCGCGTGTTGGCCTGGGTGGTGAGCAGCAGGCGCGCCTGGGCTTCACAGCGCACGCGCAGTTGCAGGTAGTCGCCGGCTACCAGGCCGCCACCGTAGCTGGCCAGCACCACATGGCAGGCGGGCCCCGGCGACTTCGGATTGATGATTTTGAGTGGTTGCAGGCTGCGGCTGGCCACCAGCCGCGCCTGCTGCCGCACCAGCGCTACGGTTAGCAGGCTCCAGGCAGGGGCTAGGGAGTTGGGCAGCGTCATCAAAGTCATCAGCGGTAAAATAAGCTCCTAGCTGAGCAGTAGGTTCTAACCCAAAGCTGCCCTAGGGCCGCCAACTGGCCCTAAGCCTAAAGCGCGGCCGACTGCACCGGCCGCCCTAGGGGGCTGGCCACCCACGGCAGGGAAGCCAGGGTTTTGGGTGGAGGCGCCTTGCTGCCAGGCCACCGGCTACGGCTGGTCATTGGGTAATAGCCTTGCTTCACCCATAAAAATCTTAAATTAAGCCAATAAATAGGGCGCAAAGCTGGAGCGATAGTAGCTTTGGAAAACTTTTCTAGGCCCCTACCAACGCTTTCATGAACGCCTCTCCTCACTTCCGCTACTACCTGGCCCTGGTGCTGCTGGTGCTGCTGGGCTTGGCCATACGGGTGCAAAATGGAGCCGACGTAACCAGCGCGCCAGGCCAGGCCACGGCCGACGCTGGCAACCCGGCGCTGATGCTGGCAAAAACCAGGTAACCAGCCCCCTAGAGTAGCGCGGGACCAAGGCCCTTACACGGGCGGGCGCCACTACCCAGCTTAGTTGATGCCCGCCCGCGTGAGGGCCGCATGGTAGCGCCGCGCGTTCAGCAGGTGTTGCTGCTCGTTGGCAGCAAAGGCGTGGTAGCCGCTAAAATCATCTTTGGCGCAAAAGTAGAGGTAGTCGTTTTGCTCGGGGTGCAGCACGGCGTCGAGGCTGCTGATGCTGGGCAGGTCGATGGGGCCGGGCGGCAGGCCATTGACGCGGTAGGTATTGTAGGGCGAGTCTTTCTGCAAGTGCTTGCCCAACACGCGCTTAATGGTGAAGTCGCCGTTAGCGTACACCACGGTAGGGTCGGCTTGTAGCTTCATGCCGCGCTTGAGGCGGTTGAGGTACACCGCTGCAAGGCGGGGACGCTCGTCGGCGTGCTGCTGCTGCTCGGCCTCCACAATGCTGGCCAGGGTGCTCACCTGCACTCGCGTGAGGCCCAGCTTTTGGCGCGCTTCGTCGCGGGCGGGTGTCCAAAATTTCTCGTACTCGTCCTTCATACGCCGCAGCAACTGCGTGGCCGGGGTAGTGTAATACACCTGGTAAGTATTAGGCACAAACATGGCCAGCACCGTAGTGGTGTCGAAGCCCAGGCTGCGCGTGAAGCTGGGGCTACTCAGCAGCGAGTCTAGTTGCTTGGGCGGGGCGGCAAGTTGGCGGCCGAGCTTGGCGGCCAGCTCGCGGCGCAGGCGCACGTTAGTAAAGGTGAGGTTGAGCGGCGACTGCTGGCCCGACTTCAGCAGGTTGATAACCTGGCGGTTGGTCATTTGGTCGCGCAGGGCGTAGCGGCCTGGCTTCACGGCGCCAGGCTTGTCGTAGCTCATGAGCCGGGCAACGAAGCGCAGCGAGAGCTTGTCGATAACGGCGTCGGTCTTCTCTACCTGGTCGAGCGCCTGCTTCCACGAGCTGCCGCGCCGAATGAGCACGTAGGCCGGGTGCTCCTTAGCGTCGATGTTGGCGGTGAAAAAAATTTGGTAGAAATAATAGGAGAAGCTTACCAGCAGCAAGCCCCCTAGGCCTACTATGGTGGCAATAATGTTGCGCCGCTTCTGGCCCTGTTCGCGGGCTTCGGCAACGGACTTTCTGACAGGTTCGGACATGGGGCAGAGAATTACTGCTCAAAATTAACCCCCGCCCGGCCCCAGAATTTGAAACAACTGGCGGCACTTTTGCTTATTGCCGACAAAAGGAGGCGGAAACCCCGCCTGGTAGTACCTTGCCCGCCCAAAAGAGGGCCGGTGCCACCGCTTACTTTTGCTTGTCTGAGTTCTTATTTTAGCCCGCTTTTTTGCCCTATGGCCGCCACGCTGCTCCGCATCCACCCCGACAATCCGCCCCAAGCCCGCATTCAACAAGTAGTGGATGTGCTGCGCAAAGGAGGCCTGATTATTTACCCCACCGATACGGTGTATGGTATTGGCTGCGACATCTACAACCAAAAAGCGGTAGAAAAGCTATGCCGGATTAAGGGCGTGAAGCCGGAGAAGGCCGATTTCAGCATCATCTGCCACGACCTCTCCAATCTAAACGACTACGCCCACGGCATTACCACGCCTACCTATAAGATTATTAAGAAAGCGCTGCCCGGCCCGTTTACCTTCATTTTTGAAGCCAGCCCCAACGCCCCCCGCTACGGCGGCGTGAAGCGCAAAACGGTGGGCGTGCGGGTGCCCGACAACTTAATTGTGCGCCAGATTGTGAAGGAGTTCGGCAATCCTATCGTGAGCACGTCGGTGCGCCAGGACGAGGAAACCCTGGAGGAATACGTGACCGACCCCGACCTGATTCTGGAGAAATACCGCTCGCTGGTAGACTTGGTTATCGATGGCGGCTTTGGGGGCAACGTGCCCAGCACCATCGTCGATTGCACCACCGAGGACTACGAGATTATCCGCCAGGGCCTAGGCGACATCGAGCAGTTTCTATAAATGAGTAGCGGCGTAAATGAGTAAGGGCCCGGTACTGCCACTGAATTGCGCAGTACTGGGCCCTTACTCATTTACGCAGCTACTCATTCACCGCACGTGTTTCCAGCGGCGGTGCGTCCAGAGGTATTGCTCGGGCGTGGCGCGGATATCGGCCTCCAGATGGCGCACGAAAGCCTCGGTGGTAGGGTGGCGCAGGCTATCGGGCGTGGTGGGGCCTAGGCTGGGCGGCGGGCCGCCAGGCAGCTCGGCAAACGTGACGGCGTAGTACCCGCGCCGCTCGCGCCGAATGCCCACGTACAGCACCACGGCCTCGAACTGCGGTGCCAGCCGGTCGGCGCTGCTGTAGAAGCCTGCGTCGCGGTGCAAGAAATCGGTCCAGTAGGGGCGGTCGGCGGGGCCAGCGGCTTGGTCGAGCAGCAGGCTCACGGTGTGGCCCGTGTGGCGGTGCTGCACCAGGTAGCGCAGCGTGTGTTGCATGGGCACCGCCTCGGGCCCTAGGCGGGTGCGCAGGCGCCGCATGAACCATTCGAAAAATTTGTTGCTCAGCACCTTATATACGCCCGCCACCCAACCCGGAAACAAGATGCCAGCGCGGGCCAGTATCCACTCCCAGTTGCCTAGGTGCGAGCCCAGCACCAGCACCAGCCGCTGCTCGGCCAGGGGCCGCGCCAGCAGCTCGGGATTAGTGAAGCGCAGGCGCTGGCTTAGCTCGGCGCGGCTCATGGCGGCCAGCTTCAAAATCTCGACCAGCACTTGGGCAAAGTGCCAGTAGAAGCGCCGACCAATGAGGCGGATTTCCGCCTCGCTTTTCTCGGGAAACGCGTGGCGCAGGTTGTCGAGCACCACGCGCTGCCGGTAGCGCACTCCGTAGGCCAGCAGCCAGTACATACCGCGGGCCAGCCCATACAGTATCCCTAGGGGCAAGTGGGCCAGCGCCAGCAGCGGCGCGGCCAGCAGGTGGTAGTGCCAGGGCACCCTAGGGGCGGGCGTGCTCATCGGGGCAGGGCCGCGCCGGCGGGTGCGTAGTCGGTGAGGCTGCGCTCGCCCTTCTGGCTTTGGGTGGCGAGCACTTTTTTGGTAGCCGCGTCGCGGGCCGTCACGGTGAGGGTGAACGGGCCGGCCGGTAGGGGCCCTAGGGGCAGTTGGCCCACCACGGTAGTGGGGCGGCCCGCGGTGGGGCTAATGGGGTCGGCATCGGCGTCGGCGGCGAAGCCTTCGGCGTTCTCCACGTGGTAATGCAGCACCACGGGCCGGCTGGCTGGCAGCTGGCTTAGCTCGGTGTAAAAGAAGATGTTGTCGGCCCCGCGGCCGTAGTAGTTGCCCGGCGCACGCGTGAGCAAGTAGCCACCGCGGTTGAAGTTGCTTTGGCCATCAGCCTTGGCAGCGGGCCGGCTCAAAAAAACCACGTCGCTGAACGCGACCCCGGCGGGGCCGGCCACGGTTAGGGGCAGCTCCACGGTGGTTTCGCCGTTGGCCGATTTATACTGGTCGCGCACTTCGCCGTGTAGCGTGTAGGTGCCGTCGGGCAGGTTCACGCGCTTCAAAAAGCTGAGCGGGTTCTTGATACTCACGGTGGTATCGGTGAGGATGGGCGGCTTCAGCGTCACGGTTTCCTGCCAGGCCGGCTGCCCATCAGCCTTCACAATACTAAGCTCGACCACCGCCGAGGCTTGAAACGAGCGCGGCGCCCGCTGCCGATAAGTAAGCGGCCGCACGGGCACAGTCACATAAATCTCGACCTCGCCACCCTTTTGCTGCGCCTGGTCGAGGCTGCGGAAAGTGGCGGTTTGCAGCAGCAGCTGCGGCGGCCCGGCCTGGGCGGCCAGCGGCGCCACGAGGATAGCAAGAGATAATAAGAAGTGGCGCATAGAAAGCAAATTTAGGGCTAGGCAACGAGGCAAGGATTGTTCCGCTTTTGGGAGGTAGCCCGGCAGCCTCACGCAGCTGGGCCGACACGCCGAGCTTACCAAAGCGTGGCTACTATACTAAGTTGTGGTTTAAGTCGTCTCGCCTACCTTGCGCCCCATGCCGATTGTTTTGTCTGAGCTGCACTACCTGCCGTCTATCCCCTACTTCCGGCAGCTGCTGGCGGCCGAGGCGCTGCTGCTCGACGCTCACGAGCACTACCCCAAGCAGACGTACCGCAACCGCACGCTGGTGCTGACCGCGCAGGGACCGCAGCCGCTCACGGTGCCAGTAGTGGATGGGGCCAGCGCCACAAAAATTCGCACCAGCGAAATCGAGATTGATTACCGCCAAAACTGGCCCCACCGCCACCTGCGCACCCTGCAAACGGCCTACGGCAACTCGCCCTACTTTGGCTACTACGCCGACTACTTCGAGGATATTTACCGCCGGAAGCCCGCCCGCCTCTGGGACCTCAACCTGGCGCTGCTGCAACTGCTGCTGCGCTGCCTGCGTTGGCCCCTGCCCCTCGACACCACCGCCGCCTACCTCGACCCGGCTGGGCCGCTGCCCCCTAGGGTGCTAGATAGGCGCGACGACCTGACACCCCGCAGCGCGGTACCTGACAGTACGTCGCAGCGGCCGTATCCGCAGGTGTTTGGCCCCGCATTTGTACCCAGCCTCAGCGTGGTTGACTTGCTATTTATGCAGGGGCCGCGGGCGGGGCAATTTTTGGTGGGCAGGCAGTTAGCTAATTCCTGATTGGCCCGAACCTTCGTTTGCGGGTGCTTGTTTTTAAGTCATAGTCCATCATTTTTCTTGTATCTGCGTAGCGCTACTATTCGTTTTTAGTTCAGTAGCCACAATACCACCGCTACATTCTATCTTGCTTGCATGGAAGCTAAATTTTCAAACCGCGTCAAGGAGGTCATCTCCCTGAGCCGCGAGGAGGCCATTCGGCTGGGCCACGACTACATCGGCACCGAGCACCTGCTACTGGGCATGATTCGGGAAGGTGAGGGCACGGCCCTAGGCCTGCTCAAGAAGCTAGGCGTGAGCACCGACGAGTTGAAGTTTGCCCTCGAGCAAGCTACCCGCAACACGGCCAGCCAGGGCACCAGCATTACCGGCTCCATTCCGCTCACGAAGCAGACGGAGAAGGTACTGAAAATCACCTACCTCGAAGCTAAGATTTTCAAGTCGGAAATCATTGGCACCGAGCACTTGCTCCTCTCGATTTTGCGCGATGAGGACAACATTTCTTCCCAAATTCTTTCCAAATTCAACGTGAACTACGAAACCGTGCGCGACTCGCTCGACTACCACGGCGCCGCTCCGGGCAACGGCCCCAAAGCCGAGAAGCCGGATACCGACGACGATGATGACCGTCTCTTTGGCCAGGGCCAGGGCGGTGGGGCCCGTGGCCAGGGCAACCAGGGCGGTGGCCAGGGTGGCCAAGGCGGGGCAGCCCGCAAGGCCGGCGAAAAATCGCGCACTCCGGTGCTCGATAATTTCGGCCGCGACCTCACCAAGCTGGCTGAAGATGATAAGCTCGACCCCATCGTGGGCCGCGAAAAAGAGATTGAGCGCGTAGCTCAGGTACTGAGCCGCCGCAAAAAGAACAATCCTATTTTGATTGGTGAGCCCGGCGTGGGTAAAACTGCTATCGCCGAAGGCTTAGCCCTGCGCATTATTCAGAAGAAAGTAAGCCGTGTGCTCTTCAACAAGCGCGTGGTAACGCTGGACTTGGCCTCGCTAGTGGCGGGCACCAAGTATCGCGGTCAGTTTGAGGAGCGCATGAAGGCCGTGATGAACGAGCTGGAAAAGTCGCCCGACGTGATTCTATTCATCGACGAGCTACACACCATTGTGGGCGCTGGTGGTGCTTCGGGCTCGCTCGATGCCTCCAATATGTTCAAGCCGGCTCTAGCCCGCGGCGAGATTCAATGCATCGGCGCTACCACGCTGGATGAGTACCGCCAGTACATCGAGAAGGATGGCGCGCTGGCCCGCCGCTTCCAGATGGTAATGGTGGACCCCACCACACCCGAGGAAACGATTGAGATTCTGCACAACATCAAGGACAAGTACCAGGACCACCACCATGTGGTGTACACCGACAAGGCTATTGAGCAGTGCGTGAAGCTGAGCGACCGCTACATGAGCGACCGCTTTCTGCCGGACAAAGCCATCGACATTCTCGACGAGGCCGGTGCCCGCGTGCACATCAATAACATTGTGGTGCCCGAGGACATTCTGAAGCTCGAAGAGCAGATTGAAACCATTAAAGGGGAGAAAAACCGGGTGGTGAAATCGCAGAAGTACGAGGAAGCCGCCAAGTTGCGCGACACCGAGAAAAAGCTGCTGGAGCAGCTCGAAACGGCCAAGAAAGCCTGGGAAGACGAAACCAAAAAGAAGCGCTACACAGTAAAGGAGGAAAACGTGGCCGAGGTAATCGCCATGATGACCGGCATCCCCGTGAACCGCGTGGCCCAGAACGAAGGCGAGAAATTGCTGAACATGGGCACCGAGCTGCAAGGCAAGGTAATTGGCCAAGACAAAGCCATCAAGCAACTGGTGAAAGCCATCCAGCGCACCCGCGTGGGCTTGAAAGACCCAAAGAAGCCGATTGGTTCGTTCGTGTTCCTAGGCCCCACGGGCGTGGGTAAGACGGAGCTGGCCAAGGTGCTGGCTACTTACCTTTTTGACAAGGAAGATGCGCTAGTGCGCGTGGATATGTCGGAGTACATGGAGAAATTCAGCGTATCGCGCCTGGTGGGCGCGCCTCCCGGCTACGTGGGCTACGAAGAAGGCGGCCAGCTGACGGAGAAAATCCGCCGCAAGCCGTACTCAGTTATCCTGCTCGACGAGATTGAGAAGGCGCACCCGGATGTGTATAACCTGCTGCTGCAAGTGCTGGATGATGGCATTCTGACCGACGGCCTGGGCCGCAAGGTGGACTTCCGCAACACCATTATCATCATGACCTCGAACATTGGGGCGCGGGACTTGCAGGACTTCGGCGCCGGCATCGGCTTTGGCACCAAGGCCCGCAACGAGAACATGGATGAACTGACGAAGGGCACTATTACCAGTGCGCTGCGCAAGACCTTCTCGCCCGAGTTTCTCAACCGCTTGGACGATGTAATTGTCTTCAACTCGCTGGAGAAGAAGGATATCCACAAGATTATCGACATTAGCCTGAGCAAGCTGCTCAACCGCGTGCTGAGCCTAGGCTACCGCGTAGAGCTGACTGAGAAAGCCAAGGACTTCGTGGCCGACAAAGGCTACGACCCCAAGTTTGGCGCGCGGCCGCTGAACCGGGCCATCCAGAAGTACATCGAAGACCCGATTGCCGAAGAAATCCTCAAGGCCCAGGTGTTGCACGGCGACATCATCACGGCCGACTACGAGGACGGCAAAGAAGAGCTGACCTTCTCGGTGAGCAAGAGCGATGAGAAGCCCAACCTGGCCAGCGACGAGCGGCCCGAAGAAGCCCCCTCGGAGCCCGAAAACGGCGAGGTGAAGTAAGCTGAATGAAGTGCAAAAAGGCCGGTTTCGCAGTGCGGAACCGGCCTTTTTTGTTGGGCTACCCCTAGGGCTACGGCAGCGGCCGTAGCACCACGCGGCGGTTGCGGGGGCGCTCGGTTGGCAGGCGGTTGTCGGCTACGGGCTGGGCGCCGCCGAGGCCTAGGGGCTGCAAGCGGGCGGGCGCAATGCCATGCGCGGTGAGGTAGCGGCACACGGCTTCGGCGCGGCGCTGCGAAAGCTGGCGGTTCAGTTCGGGGTCGCCCTGGTTGTCGGTGTGGCCCTGCACTTCGAGGCGTAGGCGCGGGTAGCGCCCTAGGGCCTGGGCCAGCGTATCGAGGCTGGTTTGCACGAGTGTGGGCAAGTCGGCCTTGCCCTGCTCGAAGTAAAGGGCGCGCAGGGTGAGGGCCTGCCCCGCAGCTAGGCGGGCGGCTACGGCATCGGTCTGTTGGATGCTAGGCTTTGCTGGAACACGGCGCGGCGGGCGCCTTGCCAGGTCCCTAGGCTTGCTAGTAGCTGTTAGCTGCTGCGCAATAAGGGGCCGGCTGGCTACTAAGGGCTGAATTGCCGCGGGCAGTACTGCGCCGGGTGGCTTATTGGCCACTACGGCTACATTGCTGAGGGCCACGGCTAGCTTGGGCGGCGCCGGCACGTGGCTAAATAGGTAGCGCGTAGGAATGGTTTCCTGAATGCGGTTGGCAAACGTAGGCATCTTTTCGGTCATCCCCCACAGGTTGCGCCACGAGCTGAGTGCTTCCGGCTGGCGAGGCCGCTCCCATAGCAGGAGCACCCGCGCGCTAAGCGAGTATTGGCAGTAATCGAGGCGCAGGCGGTAGAGATGGCCAGCCTGCAGCTCCACTGGCACGTCGAAGTAGCTCAGCGGCTGGCCACGCCACTCGTCTAGCACCTGGCGGCCGTCCAGCCACAGCCGGGCGCCATCGTCAACGGCCAGGTGCAGCACGTAGTGGCCAGTGATGGGCGGCAGCAGCCAGCCCGTCCAGCGCACGGTGAATTGCTCGGCGGGCACTCCGCGAATAGGCGACTCATTGGGCCAGTAGAAATCGATGGCAGCATCCCTTCTGGCTCGGATGAAATGCTCGAAGCTCAGGCCATCGTAATAATCACCGCGCAAGCCGTCGCCCACTGGCTGGGTTTGGGCGGCCGCGGGCCCTAGGGCAGCCAGGCAACTAAAGAGGGCGAGAGCAAGGCGCTGCATAGAAAAACGTGTAACTAGCAAGCTGACAGCCAACTAAAACTATCAGCAAAATTCCGCTTCTCAATTGTAGCAAGCGCTCCACTTTCGTTATTTGACCCGTCTTACCTGCCGGTTTTGGGCCGCGCCAGCTCGCCGGGCGCCTGGCCGGTGAGCTTCTTGAACACGCGGTTGAAGGTGGATTTCGAGTTGAAGCCGCTCTCCAGGGCCACGCCCACCAGCGAGTAGTGCGCAAAGCGCGGGTCGGCCAGCTTGCGCCGGGCCTCGGCCACGCGGTAGCCGTTGACGAAGTCGTTGAAGTTTTGCCCGCAGCCCTGGTTAATAACCTTGGAAAGCAACGCCGGGTGCGCCCGCAGGTGCTGAGCCAGCTCGGCCAGGGTTAGCTCGGGCTCGAGCCAGGGCTTTTCAACTTCCATAAGGGCGAGCAGCCGGGTGCGCCAGGGCAGTAGCTCGGCCGGCAGTTCGGCGGGCATCCGGGCAGGCTGGGCGGCTTTGGCAGGCGCTGCTTCGTGCAGCGGCGCGGGCGCGGCCGGGCGGCCGGGCAGCCGGGTTTCCCACGCTAGCGGCCCTAGGGCCCGCCTAGCCGGCAGCCCAAGGCAGGCTAGCTGCGACGGCCGGGCCCCGGCATAGCCGGCCTGCAAGCCCACCACTGCCAGCCCAAATACCAGCCCGCCCCGCACCGCCAGCGCATACCAAACCTCGGAGTAGGCAAAGGGCCCAAACCAGGCATCGAGAGCTACAAAGCTGAGACCCAGACCAAAACCTAGCAGCAGGAGTACCAATAGCGGGCGCTGCACGCCCGGCGGGCGCGCCTGGCCGGTGGCCGCCTGGGCGGCCTGGTAGCGGCGGTAGTCGTCTAGGGTTTGCAGGCCGTAGAGCAGCAGCAGGGCGTAGCAGCCCAAAGCCAGCGGCACTAGGGTGTGCCGCAGCAGCTGGGCCGCCGCGCTGGGCGGGCCAAACTGGGTGGCCGCCACGCCGTGCCGATAGCCCAGGTCGAGCACCGCCACGCCCGCAAACAACCCAATTTGGCCCAGACCTGGCAGCAGCTGCCGCCACGCGAACGGCGGGCGTAGGGCGGGGCTGGTGAGCACCCGCAGGTACACGTAGCACACCGGCGCCAGCAGCAGCTCGGCGTACCAAGGCGCGTAGAAGGGAGTAGCGGCGGCTTGGGTGAGGGGCAGTAGGCACCAACTGGCGGCGCTGAGTAGGCACTGGGCCAGCAAAAACACCGGTAATAGCAGCAGCAGGGCTAGCAGCAGCCTCGGCATGGGGGGCCGGCGCTGGCGGCCGGTAGCCAGCAGGGCAGCCACGGCTACCGCGGGCCCCAGCAGCGGCAGCAGCACCGCCGCCCGAAACATGTAGGTGAATAGCATAGCGGGCCCTGGCCCACCGGGCCGCCCCGCAAAGAAACTAATGGCCCGGCGTTTCGCCTAAGGCTGCGGGCCGGCAGGTGCTCCAGCGAAGGGCGTGGCCGGCGCGTCAAGCTTTTTTGCGCCGCACCATGTGTAAACCAGCGGCGGCGGGCATCGGCCTACTGAGCAGCCGGCCGCCGGCTGGTACGTAAATAGCTATTTTCCCTCTTTTTCCGCAGTCCGAATGCTTCTTCACGCCTTATTACTCGCCCTCAGCAGCGGGCACGCGCCCGCGCCCGCGCGCCCGGCGGCGCCCTACCCCGTGCGCCTGACCGAAGCCGACCAAGAACTGGATTACGCTCGCTTCGGCGGGATTCACTGCATTTCGGCGCGGGTGCGTGGAGTGCGCGGGCTTGGGGGCACCGTGTACTGGGTGAGCGCCGATGGCCAACGCATAACTGCCTACCGCCTAGGCCATCGGCTGTGGCAAACGGCCGTTGGGCCGCGCTTTCAGAGGCGCCTGCCGCACGCGCGCGTCACGAAACTGATACTGTGCTCCAACACAGTTTTTGTCGACGTGGGGCCTAGGGGGTACGCGGAGCTAAACCGGCAAACGGGTGGCTGGCAGGCATTTCGCACCGAGCCCTAGCCTCCCTGGCGGCTGCCCCCGCCCTTGGTGTCGTCGTTTTGGATACTCTTGCGCTGGCGCCCGGCCTGCTCCTGACCAAAGCGGTAGCCCAGCGTGAAGCGGAACGAACGCTGGTAGCTATAAGAGGTGGAGCGCTGGTCGAAGTAGGGCGTGCTGGTGGTGCTGCGGTAGGCCCAGCGCTGGTTGAAGGGCGAGCCGAAGTTGAGCGTCAAGTCGAGCTTATCCTGCATAAAGGTCTTCTTGGCCCCTAGCTGGTAGTAAAGGTTGGCCGGGCTCGTGCCCTGAATGCTGGGCCTAGGGGTCGAGCCGAACGCGAACGCCTGCAGCGTCAGGGTTTTAGAAAGCTTATAAGAGGTATTAAGGTTAAGGCCCGCTGTGAAGCCGCGCTGCTCGGCCTGCAGCGCCGGCGAGCGCAGCACGATGTACTGCACGTCGGGCCCCAGGCTCAGGCTCCAGTTGGTGGTGGGCTTAAGCGAAGCGTACACGTTGAACTGGTAGTAGGTGTTGGCCGCCACGTTGGCGAAGGTGCTGGCAATCACGCCGGTGCTGTCGGTGGGCAGGCGCACCTGCTCGATGGCGTTGCCGGTGTGGCGCACCGAGAGCGAGGCGTTGAGCGAGGTAGTTTTGATGCTGGTGTTATAGCTCAGCTCGTACGAGTCGGTCAGTTCGGGGTCGAGGTAGGGGTTGCCGTAGCTGATAACGCCCGGCTGCGAGCGGTCCACAAACGGGTTGAGGTAGTCGATAAAGGGCCGGGTGATGCGGCGGCTATAGGCGGCGCGCACGCTGCTGGCCTCGCCCAGGCTGTACTGCAAAAAGCCGTTGGGCAGCGGCGTAAGGTAGGCGCGCGGCCCTAGGGTCGAGCCGGTGGTGCGAAACTCGGCGCTGATGCCGGTGCGCTCCAGGCGGCTACCCACGCTGGCCGTCAGCTTCTTGCCCACCCCAAACGAGTAGATGGCGTAGGCCGCCTGCACGTCTTGGTTGTAGTGAAAGTCGGTGCCGCGCGCCGGGTTGGGGGCCAGCTCGCGGCCGTAGCGGGTGCCCAGGGTGTCGACGGTAGCCACCGAGCCGGTACGCCGAAAAATGCCCTTGAGGCCCACTTCCAGCTTGTTCTTCTCCCCAAACGGGTGGGTATAGTCGGTTTGCAGCGTAAGCTCGTGGCCGGGCGTGCGCCCGCGGCTGCGCTCGACGCGCGTGGCCTGGCTGGGCTCCAGGGCAATGGGCGAGTTGTCGTACTGATTATAGTCGTAGCCGAAGGTGCCGGGCGTGAGGGCGTACTGGGCCAGGGCGCTGAACTCGCGCCGCGCCTGGGCAAAGGTGTGCGTGTAGGTGCCAGTCGTTTCAAAGTTCACGCCGTTGAACACGCTCTTGGTATCGCGGGTGAAGAGCTGGCTGGCCACGCCCGGCACCGGCGACACGTAGGAGTTGAGCAGGTTGCTGGTCGAGTAGCCGCCGTAGCCGTCGATGGCGCTGGCCAGCGACAGGCTGTTGTGCTCGTTCAGGTCGTAGTCGAGGCCTAGGGTGCCGTAGTACCACTGGCCGCGGTTATAGTTGCTGCTGCTTTGGCGCAACGTGTCGGTGCCGTAGCGCGAGTAGCTCTGGCGGTAGGTTTCCGAGCGGCCGGGGTTATACCAGAGCCCCGTATTAGCCGACGACGTGAAGTTGAGCTTGCCCTTGCGGAAGTTAAGCGACGTATTCAAGTTGCTGTTGCGGTTGCCGCTGCTGGCGCTAATGCGGCCGTTGGCGGCTTGCCTGGTGCCTTTTTTCAGCACGATGTTAATAATACCTGCCGTGCCCTCGCCGTCGTACTTGGCCGAGGGCGTAGTGATAACCTCCACGCTCTGAATATTTTCGGCCGGAATGGCCTTGAGGGCTTCGGCCAGGTTTTTAGCCAGCGTGGGCGAGGGCTTGTTGTTGACCAGCACCTTAAAGTTGCCCGAGCCGCGCATCGTCACGTTGCCGTCGCCGTCTACGGCCAGCAGCGGGGCCTTGCGCAGCACGTCTTGGGCGGTGCCGCCGGCGTTGCTCACGTCCTGGTCGGCGTTGTACACCAGGCGGTCAGGCTTCACTTCCACCACCGGCTTCTGGCCCACCACCACGGCCTCGGCCAGCGCGGTAGTGGCGCTGGGCAGCAGGATAGTCCCTAGGGCCGTAGCGCCGGCCCCTACCATAACGGGCCGGGTGCGGGCAGCGTAGCCCACGTACAGCACCCGCAGCCGAAACGCACCCGCCGCTAGCTTGGCCAGCGCAAACTTGCCCTGGTCATCGGCCGCCACGCCGGTAATGGGCTTGTCGGATGGGGCGGGCGGTAGCAGCACTACCGTGGCATACGCTACTGGCTGGCGCGTGAGCGAGTCGAGCACGGTACCCGTGAGGGTACCGGTGCCCATGGCCGCCGTGGGTGCCGTAGGGGCTTGGGCCTGCGCCAGGCTCGCCAGCAGCAGCGAGGCCAGCAGCCAGGTGGTGAGAAGAAGGTGTTTCATAAACCAGAACAGAGAAGTGGCGCGTGCCCCAGAGATGTAGGACCCACCTGCATGGTTGCCAGCGGGCGGATTAATTTTTCAGGTTTACGCCGGGGTATCGGCCGCGCAGGGCAAACGTTACAGCGAGTAGCTAAAAAAATAGGGGCCGCTGGGACTCTAACTACCAGGGCCTAGGGACGCAAGCAACTGCAAAGGTCCTGCCCGTACCCTAGCTCCGCGCCCCATTCTAACAAGTTAACCCGGCTCAACTTATGATTTGGGTTGCATTTAGTGCGCCGGGCCTAGCCGATGAGCGTCGTGAACAAGCGGGTGAGGGCTGCCTTAGGATTGAAGCCCCCAACCAGCGTTATGTCTTTTTATTATGAGTCTCAACCCGGTTATAGGTGCCGCCTCCAGCACGGTTGGGCAACTCCTAAGTAGCTAAGTAATAGAAGCGGCTGCCCTATATAATGCCTAGGGCCATGCTGGTTTACCAAGGCACATGAGTCAACTATAGATTGGCTATGCCTTAGCTCAGCACAAGTAAGCCTAACAATTTTACTCGCTCGAAAGCAATTGCAACCTTTATATAATATGAGTAAATTTATATTTGCACAATTTATATTTTTTATTTTAACAAATCTATATACAATAAAAATGACCATTATTTTTATATTTTAAGTGCTATTTTAACCCACATGTAGATTGTTTTTAAACATTAGTAGTAATTTTTAATCCTATATTTGTTCGCAACAAACATTAGCTTTTTATTAATGGATAGCACTTAACAATAATTTTCAAAAGTTATAAAAAAATATAAAATCTATACTGATTATTAAATTCATTATACTCGTCCAATTATGCTAAAATATCTCTTAGCTGCCTTTTTTTGGCTGATGCTTATCGTTACATCTCAACCAGCCAGCGCTCAAGTCACTGCACCTAGCAGTGGGGGAGACATAAGCGTCAAGCAGATAACTGCTACTTCTATGCAGTTGGCTATTGGCGTGGGTGGCACCGGCCAGGGCCGCGTGGTGGCAATGGCCGCGACCAGTGGCACTAAATCGGTTAAGATGATTCTGGCTGCCAGCACATTCTATAACGGCTCGCCCCTATACGGCCAGGGCGACCAAATAGACCAAGGCTTTATCGTGTACAGCGGCCCCGACCGCACTGTGACGATTACGGGTTTGCAACCGGGTACCGCTTATTACTTCTATAATGCCGAGTACAATACTGAAAATGGTGCCATTGCTTACAACACGACTGGCAATAGCCTAATTATGAAGACCCACGCCGCCGAGCCCAGCCCGCTTCCCGTAGTACTGGCTGCGTTCGCGGGCGCTGTCGATGCGCAGGCATTGGCCACGTTACGCTGGACTACGGCATCGGAGTATAACACAGATTATTTTGCGCTCGAGCGCTCGACTAATGGGCAGGATTTTGGCGAAATCGGCCGCACACCCGCTGCCGGTAGCAGTAGCCAATCAGTTGCCTACCGTTTTCTTGACTCTCGGCCCCTAGCCGCGGCCACGTATTACCGCCTGCGGCAGGCCGACCTTGGTGGCATTATACAGTATAGCAGTACAATTACCCTATCTCCCCCTCTCAAAGCTGTAGCGCGTGAAGTAGAGATTTACCCTAACCCGGGCACCAGCCAGTCTATGCAGCTAGCTGTACAAGGCTACGCGGGGGAAACTATTAGTTTACGCGTAATGGATGCCCTAGGCCGCTCCGTACTGAGCCAAACACTAGCCCCCACTGATGTGCACTACACGGCTTCCCTAGCCCTACCTACTGCCCTCACCTCAGGCGCTTACACGCTTACGCTTACGAGTAGCGCTGGGCAACTTCGCAAGCACTTGTTGATTACAAATTAGGCCTCCAGCTATCTTTCTCAGCCAAGTGTACGTTTAAATAGATATACCCTGGCTATTGGAAATTCAGTGCTAGGCAATATGATTTTTCGCGTAAAAGCCCTTCCTAGCAGAAGGGCTTTTTTTATGGCTTAATCAAATAATTAGTGGCTTATTATGAACGAACTGAATAGTGCAAATTTTTACTTATCAGATGTTTACTAATAGAGTTTATAGATTCATCTATTTTGTATTAATCTATCTATTTTTTGAATTCCAGGAAATAGAAATTATTGGTCAATTATTTGCACTAAGCTTATCTGCCAAGGACTAGCTTCGTATATTTGACAAGCCAACCCTAGCTCTACTTCAGTTTTAGCTATTGAAATCATGAAAAAACCTCTAAACACTCTACACTTTCCCACATCCGCTTTTTACCGTAGTTTAAGCTACCGAACCATCCTGCTGGCAAGCATACTACTGTTTTTAGGAGGACTAGTACCGGCATGGGCTGGAGCTGGCTTTACCAGTGATATTGTCTACATCAGCGGCACAAACCAAGCAGGGTCAGCCAATGGCACTTACTTTACGAATAGCCCCGGCGCTAGTGGGGCAAGCGCGGCATTTAACGGTGTCAACTTAGGTACTTTCGACCGCAACGCCGATAAGAGCAACTCTTTGTTCATCAATGCTGAGGCTAATACCTCAGCTACTGATGGCGACTTAGTGCAATCAACCCAATTGTATTACCGAGTTTACCGCGTAGATGGCGCTGGCGAACAAGGCAATCCTCTGCCGCTAAACTTAGCATTTAATTCAGGCAAGCAGGAGGAAATGGCCAAGTGGATTAATCTGAGCAACCAACTAGACTTGCTCAGCCTGGCCGCCACCGCCAGCCCTGGTGACTATTACTTAGAAGTTTACTTCAGTGGCCAGGGTGTATTGGCCAATTCTACTGATAATTTCACTTTTGTTGATGATAACGGTACTCAGCGGTATAAAGCGAAATTTAGCGTTACAGTCAATGGCAATCAATTTCGCACCAGTACGTGGACTAGTACCAGCAACCAAGATTGGTTTACTTTTGGCAACTGGTCAACTGGCACACCCGACTCTAATACGGACGTTATTATCAGCGAAGATGCTGCAGTCTTCCCCCAAATCAGCGATAATGGTTACGGGAATCAGCGAGCGCTGGCTCGCAATATTACTTTGATAGGAACTGATGGACAATTTGGCGATAGAATATTAGAGCAGGAGGCTAATACTCGCTTACTCGTTTCCGGTAATTTTCAAGACTTAAATAGCGGCTTTCTGCAAAATGGGGGCGTGCTTGAATTAAACGGTCAGAATCAAACGTTTGATGCTTCGCCAACCCTTAATAACTTAACTATTTCGGGTGGCGGCACTAAGACATTTAGTGGCGGTCTTTCTGTCGCAAATAGCTTGGTGTTTAACGGTATTGGAGCCGGCATTCTAGCTACTAACAATAGTAACCCTTCACTAGGGGTAACATTGCAGCCGACTGCTACGCTAACAGAATATGAGGGTGCTTATATCTTGGGGTTAGTAAAAACTACGCGAATTGTTGGGCAGAGCAGTTCGGGAGGCGCCTATGAAACTTTTGGCGGTATCGGTTTAGACCTTCGGGCCAATTCTCAAGCTGCCGGTACGGTAACGGTAGTGCGCACCAGCTATATCTATTCTGGCGCGGGCAAGAGCGTGAGTATCCAGCGGGGCTTTTCTGTGACGGCTAACGCTACTACGCTGACTAATTTTGACTTAGTTTTTCACTACTTATATAATAACCTAAATAATATTGCGCCGAGCAACTTGCGGTTGTTCCGGTCTGCGACGGGCCGGATTCCTTTCGAGGGATTAGGATTTACTTCGGCCGATGTCACAGGTAAAACATTAACGCGCACTGGTCTCTCGGGTCGTTTGGCCTCCATCTTTACCCTAGGCGACGTAACCAATCCGCTGCCGGTGGAGTTGGTCAGCTTCGCGGCAACCGGCACTACCCAAGGCGCGGCGCTGAAGTGGCTGACGGCTTCGGAGGTGAACAATAAGGGCTTTGGCGTGGAGCGGCAAGTGGTGGGCGCTACTACCTGGCAATCGGTGGGGTATGTAAACGCCACCAACCTAGCCAACGGCAGCAGCTATAGCTTCCTTGATAAAACCATTCCGGCTTCGGCTACGCAGGTATACTACCGCTTGCGCCAGGAGGACATTGACGGCAGCCTCCACTACTCGCCGGTGGCTACCATCAGCCGCGCCGCGCAGGGCGCCGACCTCACGCTGAGCCCAGTGCCGCTGCAGGGCGGGCCGCTGGCCGTGAGCTTCGCCGAGGCTAGCCAGGCGGGCACCGAAATTCTGGTGCTGAACATGCAGGGCCAGCGCGTGGCGCGCTATACAACCGCCGCCAGCACCGACGAGGCCGTGAGCTTGCCGCTCGACAACCTGGCGACCGGCGTATACCTAGTGAGTGTGCAGGTGCCGGGGCAGGCCACCCGCCACGCCCGCTTTGTGAAGCAATAGCCGGCCCAGGGCTTCACCGCGAAGCTAAGTGGGGCGTAGTACTTTGGCAGCTGAATGCGCCGAAGTACTACGCCCCCTTCTTTTTCCAGCGTGGGCGTGCTTAGCGTGGCCGTGGTGGTGCTGTCGGTATACGTGCTGCTGGCGCTGTTTATCAGCACGGTGTTTCGGCTGCCTCCCGAAACGGAGCGCCTGCTGGGACTAGCCGACAACGCCATCTGCATTTTTTCCTGGTCGAGTTTAGCATTCGTTTCTACCAGGCGCCGCGCAAGTGGCACTTTTTGCACTGGGGCTGGGTCGACCTAGTAGCAAGCCTTCCGAGCGTGGCGGTGCTGCGGGTGGGGCGCACGCTGCGCCTGGTGCGGGTGCTGCGCATTTTGCGGGCCTTCCGCTCGACGCGGCACTTGCTGCACCACTTGTTTCGGAGCCGGGCGCAGGGCACGTTTGCAGCGGTGGCGCTGGTGGCTGCGCTCATGGTCATCTTCTCGTCGATTGCCATTTTGCAGGTCGAAACCAGCCCCGCCAGCAACATCAAAACCGCCGAGATCAAAACCGACGAGGATGCGCTGTGGTGGGCCTACTCCACGATTACCACCGTGGGCTACGGCGACAAATACCCCGTACCGGGGCGGGCCGGCTTATTGCCGCCGCGCTCATGACGGTGGGCGTGGGGCTGTTCGGCACCTTCACCGGGCTGCTGGCCTCATAGTTTGTGGAGGGCCAGCAGCCCCCAGCCAGTCCGCCGCCGCCCGAGCCGGAATAGCGGAGCTAGCAGGCCAGGCCTTGGTGCTAGTTTCGGCTTTACAATGAAAGCCTTGACAACCAATTTATTTGTGATTTATCTGCGGAAAAGTAAGTCGTACTTCGATTAATACTCGGCGTTATGCGCAGTTTTCTTCGCTGGTTGCCACTGCTGGGCTTGGTGGTAGCGGGCGCGCTGGTCCTGTATGGCTTGCGGCCGCCCCGCCCCCTACCTACCACGGCGCCGGCTATCGAGTTTGCAGCAACCCGCATCGCCCCCGACCTCGACAGCCTGGCCCGGCAGCCGCACGCGCTGGGCACCGCGGCCCACGCCCAGGTGCGCCGCTACCTGCTGCGCCGCCTGCGTACCCTGGGCTTGCAGCCCCGCGTGCAAGACACCACCCTGCTGCTCAACCTGCGCGGACAGCCCACCCTAGCCCACGTGCAAAACGTGGTGGGGCGCCAACCCGGCATTCAGGCCGGGGGCCGAGCGGTGCTGGTGCTGGCCCACTACGACTCGCAGCCCCACGCACCCGGCGCGGGCGACGACGCGGCCGGCGTAGCGGCCCTGCTCGAAGCCATCCGGGTGCTGCGCGCCGGCCCGCCCTTGCTGCACGACGTAGAATGGCTCTTTACCGACGGCGAAGAAGCTGACCTGCTGGGGGCCCGCGCCTACGCCGCCGATACTGCCCGCCTGCGCCGCCGGGTGGGCGTGGCCCTCAACTTTGAGGGGCGCGGCAACGCGGGCCCTAGCCTCACCTTTGAGGTGAGCCCGCAGAATGGCTGGCTGATGCGCGAGTACGCCCAAGTAGTGCCTGCGCCGCTGGCCTCATCGCTGTTCTACGAAGTGTACCGCCGCCTGCCCAACGATACCGACTTCACACCACTGCGCGAGGCCGGCGTCTCGGGGCTGAATTTCGCGTTCGTAGGCGGCTTTTCCTACTACCACAGTCCGGCCGATACGCCCGCCCACCTTGACCTGGCCTCGGTGCAGCACCACGGCAGCTACCTACTCAGCCTAGTGCGGCACTTTGCCAATGGTTCCCTGGCGGCCACCAAGGCGCCCGACTGCACTTTTTTTAGCGTGCCGGGCCTAGGGCTGCTGCGCTACCCCGCCGCCTGGAGCCTGCCGCTGGTGGGGGCGGCCGCGCTGCTACTGCTGCTGGTAGCGGCCGTGGCTCAGCAGCAGCGCCGCCTGGCCTGGGGCGGCCTGCTGGGCGGGGCGCTCGCGTGGCTAGGCGGGCTGGTGCTGGTAATAGCCGCCGACTGGGGCCTGCTGGCCGCCGTGCGCGCGCTATACCCACAATACCAGGCGTTTTACGCGGGCACTTTCTACAATAGCCTGGCTTACCAGGCGGCGCTGCTGGCGCTGGGCTTGGCCGTGTGGGGCTGGTACTACGGGCAACTGAGCTGCCGGCTACGAGCCGATACCCTGGTGGGCGGGGCGCTGCTGGTGGTACTGGCCCTGGCGGCGGCCCTGACTTGGGCAGCCCCTACCTCGGCCTACGTGCTCACCTGGCCGCTGCTGGCCAGCACCCTTGCCTGGGGTTTCAGCCAGCTGCGGCAGCCGGGGCAGCCGGCCGGGGGGCTGGCCTTAGCGGTTGCGTGGCTGCTGAGCTTGCCGGCCGTGGGTTTATTGGTGCCCCTTACGGCGCTGTTGCTGGTGATATTCGGCCTGGGGCCGCCGGTGCTGATAGCTGGTCTTATGCTGGCGCTGGGCCTAGGGCTGCTGCTGCCCCTGCTGCTACCCGTGCTGCAGCGGCCGGGGCGGACGCGGCCCGCTGCCACCGGCCGCCCCGCGCCGCAAGCCTACTACTTGCTGCCCCTGCTGGGGCTGGCAGGCGCGGCCGGGGCGCTGGTATGGGGGCAGTTCACCAGCCGGCCTACGCCCGCGCAGCCCCAGCAAACGCACCTTTACTACTTCCTCAACGCCGCTACCCACCAAGCCTACTGGCTATCGGCCCTACCCCAGCCCGATGCCTGGACGCGCGCCGTGCTGGGCAGCCCGCTGGCGAGCCCCGCACCGGCTGGACTGCCGGGCCACCCTGCCCAGTGGCAGCCGGCCCCGCCCCTGCCCTTGGCCGCCCCGCAGGCCCTGGTGCTGGCCGATACCCTGCTGGGCACCCAGCGCCGCCTCACGCTGCGCCTGCTGGCGGGCCGGGCCGCCAGCACCAGCCTGCTGCTGCGCCTGCCCGACACCACAACCGCCGCGCTGCCGCTAGCGGTGCGCGTGGCCGGCCAGCTGGTGCCCGCGCGCGCCCTCAGCCAAGCGGGCCTGCTGCTGCTGCCGCCCGCCCCCGGCGGCACCACCCTCGAGCTGGTGCTGCGCCCTAGGGCCCACCTGCGCCTCGAACTGCTGGGCCGCACGCTGGGCTTGCCGCCCGCGGCCGGGGCGCCCGCTTTGCCCGCCACGTTCGTGCCCGCGCCAGGCTATAACAGCTTCACCACCCAGGTGCGGCAAGCGGTTGGGCTATAGCCTTGCCGCTAGCGGCTGGCCTGGTAAGCGTTTGCCCCAGCCCAGTGCCCCTAGGGTCTGGCAAAGCAAAAAGCCCACCCCGCTCAGTTAGCGAAGTGGGCTCTTTAGGCAAGCGGTAGGCTTTAAGGGCTTAGTTGAGCGAAGCCACGTCGATGACGAAGCGGTACTTCACGTCGCCCTTCAGCATGCGCTCGTAGGCTTCGTTGATGTGCTGAATATCAATCACCTCGATGTCGGACATGATGTTGTGCTCGGCGCAGAAGTCGAGCATCTCCTGGGTTTCGGCAATGCCCCCGATGAGCGAGCCGGCAATGCGGCGGCGCTTGCTGATGAGGTTAAAGGCGTGGATTTGCGGCGCCTCGGTGGGTACGCCCAGTAAAATCATGGTGCCCTCGCGGCGCAGCAGATTTACGTAGCTAGCCAGGTCAACCTGAGCCGATATGGTGTTGATAATGAAGTCGAAATAATTGCCCACCGACTTCATCTGCTCCTGGTCCTTGGTCACGATGAACTTGTGGGCTCCTAGGGCTTTGGCGTCGGCCTCTTTGCCGGCCGAGGTGCTGAGCACGGTGACTTCGGCCCCGAGGGCGGCGGCAAACTTGACGGCCATGTGACCCAGGCCGCCCAGGCCCATTACGGCCACGCGGTGGCCGGGGCCCACTTTCCACTGCCGCAGGGGCGAGTAGGTGGTGATGCCAGCGCACAGCAGCGGGGCCACGCGGGCCAGGTCGAGCTTGCCGCTCACTTGCAGGGTGTATTTCTCGTCCACCACAATCTGCTGCGAGTAGCCGCCGTAGGTGGGCTGGCCGCTGGCTAGCTCGCGGCCGTTGTAGGTGCCCACCATGCCGGTAGTTTCGCAGTACTGCTCCAGGCCTTCCTGGCAGCTAGGGCAGGTGCGGCACGAGTCAACCATGCAGCCCACGCCGGCCAGGTCACCTACTTTGAATTTTTGCACGTGGTCGCCCACGGCCGATACGCGGCCCACGATTTCGTGGCCCGGCACCATGGGGAAGATGGAGCCGCCCCACTCGTCGCGAATCTGGTGCAGGTCGGAGTGGCACACGCCGCAGAAGAGAATGTCAATCTGCACGTCGTGGGGGCCGGGCGCGCGGCGCTCCAGTTGGAAAGGTTCGAGGGGAATACTGGCCGCGGGGGCGGCATACGCTTTGGTGGTAGACATGAAACCTGGGTTGGTTTAGAGAAAAGCAAAGTGAATGAACAACCCCAAAAAGCGGTCATGCTGAGCCTGTCGAAGCATCTCTACCGCGGAAGTCATCCTACTGTCAGGAATTGCTCACGCGGTAGAGATGCTTCGACAAGCTCAGCATGACCGCTTTTCTATTTTTGTTTTCACTTTTAATAACCCTCACCTAACCCCCCGGCGCGGCTATTGTTTGGGCCAGGGCCTGCGCCACTAGCCCGCGCAGGCGCTGCAGCGACTGCCGGGCGAAGCGCCGCTGCAGCAGGCGGCCAAACAGCCGGAAGCCGAGCCAGTAGAACGGGTTGCGGATGCGGCCCCGCTGCGACACGGCTTGGATGCGGAAATCGACCGCGCCCGTAGCCAAGTTCTTGTGCACCGCGAAATTTATCTGGCCCCGCTCGAAGTGCCCTTCGAGGGTGCGGTAGCCATAGCCCCACACGCGCTCAGCCCCTAGGCCCCCGGCGGCGGGCTGGGTGGCATCTACCACGTCTACGATGCGCACGCCAAAATGAAACGTGAACCCCAGAAAGCGGGCGCGCAGCAGCATCACGCGCTCGGCCAGGGGCTGCGCGGGGTCGAAGTAGCCAACCAGGAGGCTGGGCGGCGGGAAGGCGTAGTGCCAGAGCACACGCTGGGCCGCCGCAAACGAGCCAGCCGGGCCGGGCGGGCCGGGCGCCTCGGCTGGCAGCGCGGTGGCGTAGTGGTCGAGGCGCCAGCCGGTGGCGGGCGAGTAGTCGGCCTGGTGCTGGTAGTCGTAGTTGACTGGGGCGCGGGCGTAGGCCGCCAGCTGGGCGCGGTAGCGCTGCCAGGCGGCCGGGCCGGCGGGCGCGGCATTAAACATAGTGGCGGGACTGCTGCGCGGGCTGGCCGGGCGCGTGGCGGGTAGTTTCAACCGTGATGGGCCCTAGGGCCTGGCCGCCGCTGGCCAGGGCCACGCGCCGGCAAAACTCCACCCAGGTGGCTTCTTGCAGCAGCCGGCCGCCGCCTAGGGTGTCGTAGGCAAAGGCCACTAGCCCATCGCGCGAGCGGGCCCAGGAGTGAATCTGGAAGCGCAGCTCGTCGGGGCGCTCGTTGAGCGGCGCCACCTCAAAGCGAATGCGGCCGGCCTCGGGGTGGCCCGCCAGCGTCAGCAGCTCGAAGCTGGTGGCACCCACGGCCGTTACGCACACGCCCCCGTTCCAGGGGCCCAGTATCTTGATGAAAAACTCGTCGCCCACGGCCAGGGCGCCCGGCTGGCCGGTGCGTCGCTCAAAGTTGGCCAGCGCCTTGGGCGCGAAGCTGGGCAAGTCGGCCTGGATGCGCTGCATGAGCGCGGCGGGGCCGTGCTGCGGGCGCGCCACATCCAGGAAGTAGCGCCGCTCCAGCTCGGGCCCCGCCCCCAGGGCCGCGGGCTGCTCGCGTGTGGCCATAAGCGTAAGGGAAGTGAGGAGGATAAGGAGCGCAAGGTAAGGTAGCCACCCCGCCGCCAGGGCTGCTGCTGAAACGAGGGCGGGCAACTTACGTTCTCTACGCGTGGCCTGCCTAGGGCCCTTGGGGGCTCGTGGCCCGCTCGCTTTCTCCGCTATCACTCAACCTACACTCCTTACGCTCATGGCCTACTACCGCCCCGCTGGCCCGCCGCCCGACCCGGCCCTGGTGCGCTCGCTCACCCAGCAGCAGCTCGACTTGCGCACGCGCCTGCGCCTGGAGCCACTGGCGCAGGAGCCGCGCTTTATCGGGGGCTGCGACTCATCGTTTCCTACGCCTGATACCATTCTGTCGGTATTCGTGGTGCTGGCCTTTCCTAGCCTGGCGCTGGTAGAAAAGGTGTATAGCTACGCGCCCGTCACGATGCCCTACGTGCCGGGCTACCTCTCGTTTCGGGAGGCGGGCAACGTGGTGCAGGCCTTCGCCAAGCTGCAGCAGCACCCCGACGTGGTGATGGTAGATGGCCACGGCGTGGCGCACCCGCGCCGCCTGGGCATTGCCGCCCACCTGGGCGTGCTGCTCGACGTGCCCACCTTCGGCGTGGCCAAGCACAAGCTCTTCGGCACTTACCAGGAGCCGGGCCCTACTAAGGGCGACCTGACGCCCCTCACCGACCCCAAAACCGGCGAGCTGCTGGGCCAGGTGCTGCGCTCGAAGGACAAGGTGCAGCCGCTGTTTGTGAGCGCCGGCCACCGCTGCGACCAAGCCACCGCCCTGCGCCTCACCCTAGCCTGCCTGCGCGGCTACAAGCTACCCGAGCCCACCCGCCTGGCCGACCACTGGGCCGAGGAGTTTAAGCAGGAAGTACGCTGAACGCAGTTTTGCACTTGCCAGCAAACCAGAAGAGGCGGTCATGCTTTTCCAACTCTCCCTGCGGGTTGCCCTAACGTCTTCACGTGAACGCCGGAGCCAGCAACTTACTTTTGAGTGCCGGGTGGCGCCTGCCCATAATGAGCGGCGCGCCTCCGCCGTTACCCTGCGTATGCCCAACCTTTACGCTTACCTGGCGGGCCTGGCTGCGGTGCTGGCCGGTGCCCTAGGCCCCGCCGCCGCCCAAACCCTGCCCAGCCCCGGCCCGCGCACCTGCGCCACGCCGCAGGCCGCCGCCCAGCAGCAGGCGCAGCTCACGCGCCGGGTACCGGGCTACCGGGCGGTGCTATCGGCGGCGCGCGGCGTGGCCCGCCCGCAGGCAGCCGCGGCCGTTACCTACACGCTGCCGGTGGTGGTGCACGTCATCAGCAACGGCGAGGCGGTGGGCACGGGCACCAACCTCAGCCAGGCCCAGGTGCAGTCGCAGCTCGACGTACTGAACGAGGACTACCGCAACCGCAACGCCGACGGGGCGCTGGTGCCCAGCGTGTTTCAAGCGTTGCGCGGCGATGCGCAGTTTCAGTTTCAGCTGGCCGGCATCGACCCCAGCGGCCGGCCCCTGGCCGAGCCCGGCATCGACCGCATCGACCGCAACGCCCAGGGCTGGGCCGCCCCGCCCTACGGCAGCCCCAGCGACCTGGCTTACATCGAGGACGTCATCAAGCCCCAAACCAGCTGGAACCCCGATAACTACGTCAACATCTGGGTGATGAGCCTGGGCGGCAACCTGCTGGGCTACGCCCAGCTGCCCGACAACACGGCCGGCCTGGGGGGGCTTTACCCGCAAGGCGGCCTGGCGGCTACCGATGGGGTTGTGATTCAGTACGCGGCCTTTGGGCGGGTGGGCACCCTAGCGGCCAACTACGACCGAGGCCGCACCACCACCCACGAGCTGGGGCACTTTCTGGGCTTGCGCCACACTTGGGGCGACGCTGACTGCGGCGACGACTACGTGGCCGATACGCCCCCTCAGCAAACCAGCAACTTCGGCTGCCCCGCGTTTCCGCACGTCAGCTGCTCAAATGGGCCCACCGGTGATATGTTCATGAACTTCCTGGACTACGTGAACGATGCCTGCATGCAGCTCTTCTCGCGCAACCAAACCGACCGCATGCAAACCGTGCTGGCCGCCGGCACGCCGCGCCGCAGCAGCCTGCCCGCCTCGCCGGCGCTGTGCCTGAGCCGCGTGGCGGCCACCGCCGCCAACAGCGGGCTGCCCTGCGGGCTGGGCGCGCTCGCCCTCACGGCCACCGGCCCGGCCGGCGCCACTTACGCCTGGAGCGGCCCCAACGGCTTCAGCAGCAGCCTGCAAAACCCGGTGCTGCCCGCCGCCACCGCCGCGGCCCTAGGCACCTACAGTGTGCTGGTGTCGGCGCCGGCGGCTGGCTGCCCCAGCGTGGCCACTACCACCGTCAGCATCAGCCCGCCCGTGTGGACGGGCGCGGCCGGCGACGGCGACTGGTTTAACGCCGCCAACTGGCAGGGCTGCGTGCCCACCCGCAGCACCGACGCGGTTATTCCGGTGCTCGCCCAGCGGCCCTACCCCACCATTGCCAGCGGCGCGGCCGAGGTGCGCACCCTCACCGTGCAGGGCGCCCTGAGCCTGCGCGGCGGCACCCTAGGGGTGTATGGCGACTTCAGCGGCGCGGGCACCTTTGCCCAAACCGGCGGGCAGCTGGCCGCGCTGGGCAGCGGCCCCCAAAACCTGCGCGGCGCCACCTACCTCGACCTGGCCATTGGCGGCGCGGGCACCAAAACCATTGGCAGCAGCACCATCGGCCAGCGGCTGCTGCTGAGCGGCGGCGTGCTGAGCACTGGCCCCGACTCGCTGACGCTGGCTTCTACCGCTACCCTGGCGGGCGAAACCGACGCCAGCTACGTGCTGGGGCTGCTGCGCACCACCCGCGCCGTGGGCCTGGGCGCCGAAACTTTCGGCAACCTGGGCGTTACCATTGCGGCTGGCTTCGCGCCGGGCGCCACCACCGTGCGGCGCACCACGGGCAGCGCGCTGGCGGGCAGCGGCAACGCCAGCATTGCCCGCTACTACGACATTCAGCCCGCCACCAGCCGTGGCCTGCAGGGCGCCACCCTATCCTTAGCCTACCTGCCCCACGAACTCAATAACCTGCCCGAAAGCAGCCTGGCCCTGTTTCGCCAGCCCCTGGGTGGCGGCGACTTTACCAATGAGGGCACCACCACCCGCGATGCCAGCGCTCGGCTGGTTACCCGCGCCTACGTAACCGACCTGACTGGCCGTTGGACGCTGGCCAGCACTACCACGCCGCTGGCGCCAGCCAGCGCTTTCAGTATCAATGCGTTTCCGGTGCCGTTCACCACCGAGGGCCTGGCGCTGCAAGTGACCACGCCCACGGCGGGCCCGCTCACGGTGCAGGTGTTCGATGTGCTGGGTCGCCGCCTCTACGACCGCACCGTGGCAGCCGTGGAGGTAGGCACTAGTACGGTAGGCCTGCCCGGCACCGAGCAACTGAGCCCCGGCCAGTACTTCGTGCGCGTGCAGCAGGCCGGCCAGCAAGTGCGCCTGCGCGTGGTGCGCCAGTAGCCCTAGGGCAAGGCAACCGCCCGGGCAGACTCGCGCGCCCTACAAGCCCCCAAAAATATCCCAGGCTGCTAGCGCTGCCAATAGCGTAGCTGGCGATTCTGCTGCCGTAGAGGGTAGGGCAAGTAGCCGGGCCACGGCCTGGTACACGACCCTAGGGCCGCCAGGCAGGCCCAGCACGCCTTGGTTGGTACTGGCCTGGGTACTCTTACTGAGCTTGTGCCCGGCGGCATCGGTGAGCAAATCGTGGTGAAAAAACCGAACGCGGCCGGCGTTGAAACCTTGCGTTTCGGGCAGCTGGGCGGCTAGCCACAGTTGGGCCGCCGTGCTGGGCAGCAGGTCGAGGCCGCGCACGAGGAGCGTGGTGCCCAGGCGCACATCATCTACCACCGACGCGAGCTGGTAGGCGGCTACGGCGTCTTTTTTGCGCACCACAAAATCGGGCAGCGCCGTGCCTAGCGGCACTTGCGTGGCGCCTTGCCAGCCATCGGCCCAGGCCACGGTAGTGCCTAGGGGCACTTGCGCCCGCCAGGCCGCGCCGGGCGTGGCAAGGGCCACCGGCTCAGCGGCCTTGCTAGGATTGCTGGTGCGCGAGCGCTGGCTAGCAGCGAGCAGGCCCGGCCGCTGGGCCAGGCGGCGCAGCACGGCGTTGTAGGCGGGCAGGTGCAGCAGCTGCGAGTAGTGGCACAGAAAATCGTCGGGGCCGATGGGGCCGTGGTCGTAATCAAGTTGCAGCCAGTCGATTACCCGAAAAATATTCTCCAGGTATGGCGGCCGCAGCCGGGCGCGGTCCAGGTCGTCGATGCGCAGGTGCAGCTGCCCGTTTTGCTGGCGTACCAGCAGCCAGGTCAGTACGAAATTTACCGCGTTGCCCAGGTGCAGGTAGCCGCTGGGCGTGGGCGCCAGCCGGCCAATGGGCGGGTTAGAAGCTGTCATTGCGAGCAGCGTGCAGCAAGCACATCAGCACGAGTAGTTCGGGTATCGCGTCAGGGCGATTGCTGCGCGCTGCGCGCAATGACAGACGTTTTTTGGTGACTGGATTCACAATTTGCTGGCTACTCCACTACTACCCACGGCCCGCCGGCCCTAGGGGCGCGTAGCTCGCCAAAGCTACTGAGGGCTAGTCCGTAGCGGGCAAAAACAGCTCGCACTTCCGCCTCGGCCGGACCCGGCTCGACGCACACCAGCAGGCCGCCCGAAGTCTGGGGGTCGCAGAGGTAGTCGCGCTGCTCGTCGGTGAGGGGGCCGATTTTGTGGCCGTAGCTCTGGAAGTTGCGCTCCGTGCCGCCGGGCACGCTGCCCTGGGCGAGGTAGCGCGCAGCCTGGGGCAGGCGCGGCACGTCGTAGTACCGAATAACGGCCTGCAAGTCACTGCCTTCGCACACCTCGGCCAGGTGGCCCAGCAGGCCGAAGCCCGTCACGTCGGTCATGGCCCGGATGCCGGTAACCTCGCCCAGCTCGGCCCCGATTTTGTTGAGCTGGCGCATTTGGGCGGGGGCCACGTCGGCATCTTCGGGGCGCAGCAGGCCGCGCTTCTGGGCCGTGGTGAGCATGCCCACCCCTAGGGGCTTGGTGAGGTAAAGGCGGCAGCCGGCCGTGGCCGTGTCGTTGCGCTTAAGGTGCTTTTCGTCTACCAAGCCCGTCACGGCCAGCCCGAAAATGGGCTCGGGCGCGTCGATGCTGTGGCCGCCGGCCAGCGGAATGCCGGCCTCGGCGCACACGGCGCGAGCGCCCTCAGTCACGCGCGCGGCCACTTCGGGCGCCAGCTTGTCGAGGGGCCAGCCCAGCACCGCAATGGCCAGCAGCGGCCGCCCTCCCATGGCATACACGTCGGAAATGGCGTTGGCCGAGGCGATGCGCCCAAAGTCGTAGGGGTCATCAACGATGGGCATGAAGAAGTCGGTGGTGCTGATGACGCACTGCCCCGCCTGGCCCGGCAGGCGGTACACGGCCGCGTCATCGCGCGAGCCGTTGCCCACCAGCAGGTTGTCGTATTGGGGCTGGGGCAGGCTGCTGTGCAGAATTTTATCGAGCACGGCGGGTGCAATTTTGCAGCCGCAGCCCGCGCCGTGGCTGTACTGCGTGAGGCGAATGTCGGAGAGCGTTTCAGTAGGCATTGCTAGGAATCTGTAACACCAAGCTCCAGCTTGGTGCCTCGGTTAAGGTGTATCGACTAGCCCCGGCGCCTAGGGCTTCACCAAGCTGGAGCTTGGTGCTACATGCTCCACGCGGTCTGCTGCAGCACCACGCGGTAGCCGTCGGGGTCGGCGAAGGTGAGGCCCTGCCGGTCCCAGTACGGATTATGGGCCGGCACGGGCGCGTAGCCGGCTGCCCGCAGGCGGGCCACGGCGGCTTGCCAGGCGGTGGCGTCGGGCAGGTAAAAGACGAGTAGGTTTTCGGGCGTCGGCGCGGGCGGCACCGCGTGGCCCGGCTGGCTGGTAAACTCCAGGTGGTAAGGCCCGTGCAACTCGCCCAGCATCAGCCCATCAAAGCCGTCGTGCCCCGCGAAGCTATACAGCTCGCTGAGCCCTAGGCCCACCACGTAGAAGTGGCGAAGGGCGGCCAGGTCGTTAGTGGGCCGGGCTATGCGGAGCTTCGGGGCCATGCGCTGTGGGGGTTGAGTCAGGTAGTTGGGCGCTGGCCGCCAGCACCAGCGCCGCATTCTCCGTCGCGTTGGTGCCGGTGGTGGGCACGGCCGCGGCGGGGCGGCCGTCCAAGCCGTGCAGGTAGGTTTTGTCGTAGTAGGCCAGCACCAGCTCCACCATGCGGGGCGTGTCGTCTTCGGCAATGGCGGCCAGGGCCTCTTTGGTGACAAGGCCCCCTAGGCGCTTGCGCAGGCGCAGCACGGCCGCCGCCAGCTCACCGGCATCGTGGCGGCCGTAGTCGGCGGCCAGGTACTGCACGCGGGCCTCCCTAGGCACCTCCAGCACCACCAGGGGCGCGGCGCGCAGCTGCTCAAAAAACGCGCCCGGCACGGCCAGCCGGCCAATGCCGCGGCTCTCGTCTTCCACCCAAATGGGCTGGCCGGGCGGCAGCGCGGCCAGGGCGGCGGCCAGGTCGTTCTCGAACTGCTCTTGGGTGGGCTGGGGCGGCTGGCCCAGGGCCCCGAACGACGAGCCCTGGTGGCTGGCCAGCTTTTCGAGGTCGAGCACCGGCTGGCCCTGAGCGGCCAGGGCGTGCAGCACGGTGGTTTTGCCGCTGCCCGTGGCGCCGCCCAGCACCCGCAGCGGCCGCGGCCGGGCAATTTCCTCCAGCACCCAACGGCGGTAGTCCTTGTAGCCTTGGTCGAGCAGGTGCACCTCGAAGCCGCCCAGCTCCAGCAGCCACTGCACGGCCCCGCTGCGCATGCCGCCGCGCCAGCAGTGCAGGCGCACCCGGCGGCCGGGCGCCAGCTTCTGGGCGCGCTCGACCATGCGGCGCAGGTTGGGGCCAAAAAAATCGAGGCCCAGCAGCACCGCCTTTTCGGGGTTTACCTGCTTGTAGGTGGTGCCGATGCGCGCGCGCTCCTCGTCGCTGAACAGCGGCAGGCTGAGTGCGCCTGGCACGTGGCCCTGGGCGTACTCGGCCGGGGCGCGCACATCCAGGATGGGGCCTTCATCGGCAACTAAAAAAGCGGGGGCGGCGAGGCGGGGCAAGGGCAGGAAGGAACGAGTGGCGGTAAAGGAAAGAGTACGAGCGCGGGCAAAGTTTCGGCGCGGGGAAGTGGCCGGGGCGCCAGCCAAGCGGCCGGCTGGCTTTCTTAGCCAGTACGGCAAAGTATGGGCGGCAGGGGCGCGGGCACATTCGCTAGGGGCCGGGCGCTACCTTTTCAACCTAGGCCGTAAGTTTGCGCCTAACTACGCGGCTTTGTGCGCCGGGCTTCCGGCCGCACTCGCCCCGCTTGCGCTAATGCTGACAGCTTTTCTCGTTCTCTTTCCCCTGGTTGCCGCGCTGCTGCTGCATTTTGCCAAAGGGCCTGCCGCCCGCACCTTGGCCCTAGGAGTCGCCTTTCTGGAGCTGGCCGCCGCCGTATTCGCGGCCATGGTGTATAGCCACAACAACCACGCGCCCACCCTGGCCCTGCAGCTACCCTGGATTCCGTCGGCCGGTATCACCTTTCATATCGGGCTGGATGGGCTGAGTTTGTGCCTGGTGCTGCTCACCTGCTTTTTGGTGCCCATCGTACTGGCCACCGCCTTTCGGCACGAGGAGTACGAAAACCCCGGCGCGTTCTACGCCCTGGTGCTGTTTATGCAAACCGGGCTCCTAGGGGTGTTCACCTCGCTCGACGCGTTCCTGTTTTACTTCTTCTGGGAAGTCGCTCTCCTCCCGATTTACTTCCTGGCCGGCGCCTGGAGCCGGGCCGAGCGCCGCATCCAAATCACGTTTAAGTTCTTCCTCTACACCATCGTGGGCTCGCTATTTATGCTGGCCGGCTTCGTGTATTTGTACCTGCAAACCGGCCCCGCGCCCGGCTCGCTGGCCGCCCATTCGGCCGACTTGTCAGCCTTTATGAGCCTCAAGCTGAGCGCTTCGGAGCAGAGCTGGGTGTTCTGGTTGATTTTTGCGGCCTTCGCCGTGAAGATGCCCATCTTCCCCTTCCACACCTGGCAGCCCGACACGTATACCGAGTCGCCGGCGCCGGCCACCATGCTGCTCTCGGGCATTATGCTCAAAATGGGCATCTACGGCTGCCTGCGCTGGCTGCTGCCGGTAGTGCCCCTAGGCACCAGCCAGTGGCAGAAGCCCGTCATGGTGCTGGCCATCATCGGCATCGTGTACGGGGCCATCATCGCCATCCGGCAGCGCGACATGAAGCGCCTCATTGCCTACTCCTCGCTCTCGCACGTGGGGCTGATGGCAGCCGGCGTGTTCTCGCTCAAAATCACTGGCCTGCAGGGCGTGGTGGTGCAAATGCTGGCCCACGGCGTCAACGTGGTAGGCATGTTCTTGGTGGCCGATGCCATCGAGCGCCGCACCGGCTCGCGCTACCTGCCCGACCTAGGGGGCCTCACCCGCCGCACCCCTTTGCTGAGCGTGGTATTCCTGATAATGCTGCTGAGCACCGTGGCGCTGCCCCTCACCGGCGGCTTCGTGGGCGAGTTTCTGCTGCTGATGGGCGTGTACCAGTACAGCGCCTGGGCGGGCGCCGTGGCGGGCCTCACCATCATCTTCTCGGCCGTGTACTTGCTGCGCTTGTTTCAGCGCACCATGCTCGGGCCCGACTCTGCCTACTCTGACACCATGACTGATTTGAGCGGCAAGGAGCTGTTCATGTTTGTGCCGCTGGTGCTGGCCGTATTCTGGCTGGGCCTCTACCCGGCCACCTTCCTGCACTTCTCCGAGCCGGCCATCAACCAGATTTTGCTGCTGGCTACCCGCTAAGGCTAGGTCAATCCTCAATCGACTGTCCTTGCGAGCCTGCGAAGCAATCGTATCAGTCCGATACTCTACAACTATTCTGGTGCGATTGCTTCGCAGGCTCGCAAGGACAGTCGTTTTTTTAGCAGCTATCAGTTGGCAGCCACTAGCTAACCGCTAACCCATTATGCTCCCCATCGTCCTTCTGTCCATCTATGGCATCCTGAACTTGTTTTTAGGATTTCTGCGCTCTAACCGCCTGCTGCTCACGCTCATGCTGGTGGTGCTGGCGCTCATCTTCGGCCTCAACCTGCTCGACTGGAACCACGCCGGCAGCCTAAACGAGGTGCTGGCGGCGCCCTACGTGGCCGACATGCTTACGGTCGATAACTTCTCAGTGGCCTTCAGCGGCATCGTGCTGCTCACGGCCCTGGTGCTGCTGCCCTTCTCGCGCTCCTACGTGCGCCTGGGCGAGCCCAACCTGGCCGAGTACTACTCGCTACTGCTCTTCGGCCTGGTGGGCGCCCTGATGATGATTGGCTACAACCACCTGCTGATGCTGTTTGTGGGCATTGAGGTGCTGAGCATCAGCATGTACGTGCTGGCGGGCTCCGACAAGCGCAACGTACGCTCCAACGAGGCGGCCCTCAAGTATTTCTTGCAGGGCGCGTTTGCCACTGGCATCCTGCTTTTTGGCTTGGCCCTGCTCTATGGCGCTACCGGCACTTTCCGCCTGGCCGAAATGGCCCAGGCCATCGCCGCCCCCGCTAACGCCAGCCTGCAGCCTATGCTCTACATCGGCGTGCTGCTGATGCTCATCGGCATCGGCTTTAAGGTGTCGGCCGCGCCCTTCCACTTCTGGACGCCCGACGTGTACGAAGGTGCCCCCACTTTCTTCACCGCCTTTATGAGCACCGTGGTGAAAACGGCCGGCTTTGCTGCTTTCCTCAAGCTATTGGTAGTGGCGCTGCCCGCCGCCAGCGCCGTGTGGCTGCCCACCATCGTGGCCATGTGCGTGCTCACGCTGCTGCTCGGCAACGTCAGCGCCACCTTCCAAACTAGCGCTAAGCGCATGCTGGCTTATTCCAGCGTGAGCCACGCGGGCTACCTGCTACTGGGCCTAGTGGCCGGCCGTGGGCAGTTGGGCGGTGGCCAACTTGCCGGCCCCGCCGCCCAAAGCATCTTCTTTTATAGCCTGGCCTATTCAATCGCTACCGTGGCCGCATTCGGCGTGCTGAAGCTCGTATCTGACCAGCGCCAGCGCGAAGACTACGCCGGCCTGGCGGGCCTAGGCCGCACCAATCCGCTGCTGGCCTTCGCCTTCACGGTGGCCATGCTGTCGCTGGCGGGCATTCCGCTCACGGGCGGCTTCTTCGGCAAGTTCTTCCTCTTCACCGCCGTAGCCAGCCAGGGCTACATCGGCCTAGTCATCTTCGCCGTGGTCATGAGCATGGTGGGCATCTACTACTACCTGCGGCCGGTTATTGCCATGTATTTCAGCCCCGCCGAGCCCAACACTGCGCCTATCGAAGTCGATACTTTCCAGTCGGTTACTCTCGTCATCCTGGTGCTGCTAACGCTGGCGCTGGGCATCGCGCCCGGCCTGGTGAGCGGGCTGCTGTAGCCGCCGCCGCTTCCTAGGCACCCTTAGTAAAAAAGGCCGACGCTAGCGCCGGCCTTTTCTGTTTTTACTCCCCTAGGGCCCTTTGCAGCGGCGAAGGCCCTAGGGGTCGCGTTGCACCCCAGAGCTAGCTTAGCGTCGGCTGCGCCTCGTTTTGAATGGCTGGTGGCGTGGGGTTATACGACTCGGTAGCCGTAGCTTGCTCCGCCGCTTTTTTGCCCCGGTCGTCCTTCATCTGCTTGCGGGTAAATGGTCTGATAATCAAGCGCAAAGCCTGGTTGGTGCTGAAGTAGCTAAAGGCCCAGTCTACCAGCGCCACTACCTTATTGCGGAAGCCCACCAGCAGGATGAGGTGGATAAACAGCCACGTGAGCCACCCCAAAAAGCCGCGGTAGTGAATGCCCTTCGGCAAGTCCACCACCGCCTTATTGCGGCTCACAATCGCCATCACGCCCTTATTGAAGTAGCTAAACTCCTTGGGCGCTTCGTGGCGCAGCAGCCGCTGAATATTCTCGGCCAGCAAATCGGCCTGCTGCAGCGCCACCGGGGCCAGCATGGGCAGGCCCTTGGGCATTTCGTCGGTCACCATCTGGGCCAGGTCGCCAATGGCGAAGATGTTTCGCTGGCCTTCTACCAGGCTCCACTTGTTCACGTTTACGCGCTTGTTGTGCGCCACAGCCGCGTCAGGCAGGCCCGGCACCACGGCCCCGTTCACGCCGGCCGCCCATATCATGGTCGCGGTAGGTATATACTCTGTATCACTATAATACGCCTTGTCATCCTCATAGCGCTTAATGGCGGTGTTTAGCTTCACTTGCACCCCTAGGCGCTTTAGGTACTCCTGGGCATCGGCCTGCGACGCTTTCGACATCGGCCCCAGCAGCGCGCCCGCCGCTTCCACAATAACGATGTGCATCTGTTGCAAATCCAGCTCCGGGTAGTCCTTGTGCAGCACGTGGTTGCGCATTTCAGCTAGCGAGCCACTGATTTCTACGCCCGTGGGACCACCGCCCACCACTACAATATTGAGGAGCGCCTGCTTGCGCACAGGGTCGTCTTCCAGCAAGGCCTGCTCTAGGTTCTGGAAGATGTAGCTCCGCACGTTCAGCGCATTCGGAATGCTTTTAATCTGCATCGCATTATCCTCGATGCTTTTGATGCCGAAGAAGTTGGTGAGCGAGCCCGTGGCCAGCACCAGGTAGTCGTAGCGAATATCGCCCACGTTGGTGCTAATCAGGCTCTGCTGCGGGTTGAGGCCGCGCACGTCGGCCATGCGGTAAAAGAAGTTCGGTTGCCCCGCGAAAATTTTGCGAATTGGGTACGCGATGCTATCGGCTTCCAGCGCCCCCGTGGCTACCTGGTACAGCAGCGGCTGAAAATTGTGGTAGTTGTTGCGGTCTACCATTACCACCTGCACCGGCGCCTTGGCCAGCTTTTGCGCCAGGCGCAGGCCCCCAAACCCGCAGCCCACTATTACCACCCGCGGCTTACCCGAAACTGGAATATTTGTATCCATACCAAAAGCAAAAAGCGGCAGAGTCGCCGCTTTTACTTTACCCAAAAACCCGTTGGCAGGTTATTGCCGCGCACGGCTAATCATCGTCGTCCTTGCGCTTAAACTCCCCGTTTTTCACCTGCTTCACTAGCTGCAACCAGCTAAAGGGATTCAGCAACGGGTTGTTGCTGTAGGGGTTAGGCGCTATACCCATGCGCCGGTCATAGTCGTACTGCTGCTGGGCCATCGTCTGGCGATAGTTAGCCATGGGCCCCACCGGCATGGTATTGAAGATGCGCCGCATCACTTGCTCGTTCAGGTTATCGGTGGTAGCCGTGCCCCGCTCGTCGGGTAGTTTAAGGGCCAGGAACGCACGCTTAAAGTCTAGTTCGGTAGCGTAAGGAAATACGCGCACTTCCGGTAGAATGGTGGCGTCCTCTTTTAGATTGATAAGTACCGAGAAACTTTGTCGCTGGTAATCCTTAGGGATAGTAATGGTTTGGTTGCGGTAACCCAGTGACCGAAACACGATGCTGTCGCCCGCCAGCACGGCTACCGAAAAGTAGCCATAGGCATTCGAGATAGTGCCGCGCCCAGCCTTGGGCACGTAGATGGAAGCGCCTGGTACGCCCAGCAAGCTGTCGCCACTCGCCACGATACCCGTAAACTGCACTACCCGGCGGCTGCCCTGCGCCTGGGCATGGGGCGCGGCCAGCCAGCCAGCTAGCAAAATCAGGCTTAAAAACGCCAAAAAATAACTTTTGTTCACGGCAGAGGCGGAGCCCGGTAGCCCCTTAGCAAAGATACGAAAATGCCCGTCCTAACGGCCGTACTTTTGGGTCGGCTTCGTCACGGTAAAGGCTCTCAACGTCAGATGCGCTTAAAACATTTCTCGGTTGCATTCGGCCAACAAATTTTCAAAGCGCTCGGCGACGAAAGCCGCGTGCGCCTGCTGCATTTGCTGTGGCGCAATCAGGAAATGGTGGTGGGCGACCTCGAGCAGGTGCTGGATTTCACGCAAACTAAAACCTCGCGCCAGCTGGCTTATCTCAAAAATGCGGGCCTAGTGGGCGTGCGCCGCCTCGACAACTGGATGTTTTACTTCCTCAAGGAAGAAACCGCCGACTTTCTCCAGCAGTTACTAACACTCATGGAACGCGACCAGCAGCTAGCGCGCGACCAACAGGTGTACCAAACCCTGTGGTCGAACCGCGAGCTGGCTGCTTACAAAATTCAAAACCGCCGCTGGCTGCCTCCGACGCAGCCCGCCTAGCCCCAGTATCTATGCCTCAGCGCCGCCTATTCGTGTGCACCAATCAAAAGTCCGGCGTCGGGGAAGACGTGGTCAAAGCCCTTAAGAAAGAGTTGAAAGCTCAGGGCGTCAAAAAAATCTTCTTCAGCGGCGCCAAAGTGAGCACCCGCATCCAAACCTGCAACTGCCTCGACCTCTGCAAGCACTGCAAGAAGGGCGCTGGCGCGGCGCTCATCGTATATCCCGAGGGCGAGGTATATGGCGACGTGCGCCCCAAAGACGCCGCCGCGCTGGTGCAGCACCTGGCTGGCGGCCCTGCGTTACCCGACTTATTGCTGAAAGAGGAATAGCTGTTAGGCTCATGAAAACCTACCGCCACCTCTTCTTCGACCTTGACCATACGCTTTGGGACTTCGAAACCAACGCCACCGAAACGTTGCAGCAGTTGTACGAGGATTACGAGCTGGCCCGCTACGGCACGTTCACGCTGCCGCAATTCACGGCCCGCTACAACGAAGTAAACCACGCCTTGTGGCGCCTCTACCAAGCTAATAAGATTGGCCAGCAGCAGTTGCGCGACACACGCTTCGTGCGTACCCTCACCAAGCTCGGCGTAGCCGCAATTGATATCCCCGCCGATATCTCGGCCCGCTTCACCCAGATATTACCCCAGAAATCGGCCGTTTTTCCGCACACCCACGAGGTGCTCGCGTATTTGCAAGGCAAAGGTTACCACTTGCACTTGATTACCAACGGCTTTGAGGACGTGCAGCACCTCAAGCTGGCGGCGTCTGAGCTGACCGACTATTTCGAGGAAGTTATTACCTCCGAAACCAGTGGCTGCCTCAAGCCCGACCCGCGCATGTTTGCCCATGCCCTGGCGCGCGCCGGCGCCACTGCCCCCGAGAGCCTGATGGTGGGCGACAACCTCGAATGCGACATCCTAGGGGCCTATAATGCCGGTATCGACCAAGTGTATTTCAACCCCGCCAAACGCCGTCATTTCAATCAAATAACTTACGAAATCAGTAGTTTAGACGAGTTGCGTAGTTTCTTGTAAACCACCAGCATAACGTAAGCCGCCGTTCCATGTAACCGTCTTTATCTGCGCTGCCAGGGCCCTAGGCCCTCTTAAGCAGCAAAGGGCCTAGGGCCCTGGCAGCGCAACCGCATTTTTCCATTTGTTAGCAGTCCCATAGTTCTAGTCCCATGTCCAACGCTTTTTTCCACGTCCCCGAGCCGCTCAATGAATCCGTTAGAGGTTACGCGCCCGGTTCACCTGAGCGCGCCGAATTAAAAAAGGCGCTTGCCAGTCTTAAAAGCCAGCAAGTTGACATTCCCATGTACATCGGCAGTGAGCAGGTGCGCACTGGCCGCACCATTCGCCTAGCCCCGCCCCACGACCACCAAGTTACCCTAGGGCATTTTCACGAGGGCGACGCTCAGCACGTGATCCAAGCTATCGACGCCGCCTTGGCCGCTCGGCCCGCCTGGAGTGCCTTAGCTTGGCAGGAGCGCGCCGCTATTTTCCTCAAAGCCGCCGACCTGCTCGCCGGCCCCTACCGTGCCCGTCTCAACGCCGCCACCATGCTTGGCCAGAGCAAAAATGCCTTTCAGGCCGAGATTGATGCGGCGTGCGAGTTCATCGACTTCCTGCGCTTCAATGTCTACTTCATGCAGGAAATCTATCGCCAGCAGCCTCAGTCGGCCCCTGGCATGTGGAACCGCTTAGAGTATCGCCCCCTAGAAGGCTTCGTCTTTGCCCTTACGCCCTTTAACTTCACGTCCATAGCCGGTAACCTGCCCACCAGCGCTGCCCTCATGGGCAACGTAGTAGTGTGGAAGCCAGCCTACCCCCAGGTATATTCTGCGCAAGTGCTTATGGAGCTATTCCAGGAGGCCGGCTTGCCCGCCGGCGTCATCAACCTCATTTACGTTGATGGACCGGTAGCTGGCGATATCATCTTCAAGCACCGCGACTTCGCGGGCATTCACTTCACCGGCTCTACCAAAGTTTTCCAAACCATTTGGCAGGAAATTGGCCAAAACATCCACCGCTATCGCAGCTATCCCCGCATCGTGGGCGAAACCGGCGGTAAGGATTTCATTTTAGTCCACTCTTCTGCCCACGCCAAAGCAGTTGGTACCGCCATTACCCGGGGCGCCTTTGAGTTTCAGGGTCAGAAATGCTCCGCCGCCTCCCGCGTTTACCTCCCCAGCAACCTAGCCGACGAGATTCTGAGTTACGTGAAAGCGGACTTGGTTAACCTTACGATGGGCGATGTAGAAGACTTTACTAACTTCGTCAACGCCGTCATCGACGAGCGCAGCTTTGATAAGCTGGCCCGCTGTATAGACGAAGCACATCAGTCGCCTGACACCGAAATAATCGCCGGCGGCACCTACGACAAATCCAAGGGCTATTTCATCGCCCCCACCGTTATTCTGACTAAAGACCCTAGGTACACCACAATGTGCGACGAGCTATTTGGCCCCGTCGTCACGGTCTACGTGTACGAAGCAGACCAATTCGAGCAAACCCTCGACTTAGTCGACCAGACTTCCCCGTACGCCTTAACCGGCGCTATCTTCTCGCAAGACCGGTATACTATTGATTTAGCTATTCAGCGTTTAGTAAACGCCGCCGGCAACTTCTACATCAATGATAAGCCTACTGGCGCAGTAGTGGGCCAGCAGCCCTTCGGTGGCGCCCGCGCTTCCGGCACTAATGATAAGGCTGGTTCTCACCTTAACCTTTTACGTTGGACCTCTGCTCGTGCCATCAAGGAAACATTCAATCCTCCTACAGCCTACCCTTATCCTTTTATGGGTGCTGAACCTAAAGAGGATTTAAACCTCGACAAAGGAGGATTCTGATGAAGTATTTAGCTAGGGACTAGTAAAGCAAATCGGCTATTTTTGCCAATAACCGTTTGTGATGCAATTAGTTAACCGCTAGTACAGTGCGCCAAAAGTTCGGAGGCCAAATTTCGA
>JBPBPH010000073.1:0-136941 GCA_050954355.1 Janthinobacterium lividum | reverse complement strand
CCCCCCCACTCCGCGCTCCATACCGTATGCGTTTTCTGCTGACTCTGCTGCTCGCCTGGCCCCTGCTGGCCCTAGGCCAACCGAAGGAAGGCGTTGGCCAAACGCCCGCTCAGGCCAATAAACAGCTCTTCGACCGCACCATCGACGAGCTGAACTTCCGCACCTTCGAAACGGTGTACGACAAGCACTTCACGCGCCAGAAATACCCACCTAGCCTGCGCACGGCGGCGGCCCGCAAGGAGTTTGCGGGCTTCGAGGGCAACGCCGAGCTGCAGCGGCTCTTTGCCAACTACAACGGCGTGGCCGAGCGCTACAAAACCCACTTTGGTGGCGGCGCGCTCACGCTGGCCGAGTTTGAGAAGCAGCTGGGCGGCGTGCTGCGCGACCGCAACTTCGAGTTTTTCATCCGGGGCCTGCCGCTCGATGAAAAGCGCAGCCTCATTCGCACCGAGCAGCGCGTTATCAAGCAGGCGGCGGCCCAGTTCAACGCCAGCGGCAGCGCCGCGCCGCCCGCCGGCCCCGAGCCCGAAGAGCCCCTAGCCCCCGCCGCACCCCTCACCACCCACGGCCCGCTACCCCAAGAAAGCGCCGGCAGCGCTTCCACCGAAGCCGTGGTTCCTGCCGCCGCCGTCGAGGCACCCCTCACCAGCCCAGCGGCGCGGGCCGAGGCGCCGGGCGGCGGCCCCGGCTGGGTGGGCTACCTCACGCTGCTGCTCAGCCTAGGCTCGTTTGGGCTGCTACTTTACACGGTTGGCACCCTGCTACCCGAGCTGCAGCGCCTGCGCCGCCAGGTGCGCGCCCTCGAAGCCACGCCGGCCACCTTCTACCCCGACGCGGAAGCCGGGGCTGAACCCGACTACCCCGCCCCCGACGAGCCCACCGCGCCGCGCCCCAGCCTGCTCAGCCGCCTGCGCCCCCAGCGCACCACCGAGCTGCCTGCCGACCAGTACGACGAGGATGACGAGCCCGAAGAAGGCGACGGCTACGACAGCGAAGCCGGCCGCCACCCGAGGCAGTAAAATACTATCTATCAACAATTTACGCGGCCCCATATTCCTGCGGCCCCTAACACAAGTCGGGAGCCGTCCGCAAAACCCGCTAAAATCTGAGTAATCCGTGATTCTGACTGACCAGCAAATTCGGGCCGAAATGGCCCGCGGCACCATCGTTATCGAGCCCTTCGACCCTAGCTGCCTGGGCACTAACTCGTACGACGTGCACCTGGGGCGCTACCTGGCCACCTACGACGCCGCGGTGCTCGACGCCCGCCAGCACAACACCATCACCACGTTTGAAATACCTGAAGGCGAAGGCTTTGTGCTGCAGCCCGGCGTGCTTTACCTCGGCGTAACGGCCGAATATACCGAGACCCACGCCCACGTGCCCTTTCTGGAGGGCAAGAGCAGCGTGGGCCGGCTGGGCATCGACATTCACGCCACCGCCGGCAAGGGCGACGTGGGCTTTTGCAACCACTGGACCCTCGAAATCAGCGTGTCGATGCCCGTGCGCGTGTACCGCGACATGCCCGTGGGCCAGCTCATTTACTTCGGCCTGCAGGGCGACGTGCAGACGTTTTACAACCACAAGCCCTCGGCCAAATACAACGACCGCACCAACCAGCCCGTGGAGAGCATGATGTGGAAAAACAAGTTTTGAGTACCTGTTTACTTGTACTCTGCATTAAAAAGCACGTCAGGCTGAGCTTGCCGAGGCACCTCGCTCGCGCCGCCTAGCGTACTCTTGGCGGCCCCAAGCGCGATGCCTCAGTAAGCTCGGCCTGACGTGCTTTTCGGCGTAAACGCTCCCTAGGCGCCCGCGCTACCCGCCAGCTTCAAGCCTAACCTCAACCGGCGCTTCCGCGTTAAAAAAGCCAGCTACCGAGTCGCTTTGGCCCGATAGTTGGCTTTTTCCTGCTCTCGCCCTTTTCCTCATTCCGATGCGTAAGCCCGTTTTCGCCGTTGCGCTGGCCCTGCCGCTGCTTGCCGCGGCGCAGCAAGCTCCCATTTCTTTGCCCTCGCCGGTAGCCGTGCAAGACAAAACTCAGCCTAGCCCGCGCCTAAATGCCGCCGCCACCGACCGGGCCGAAAACCTGAGCATCCACATGGTGCGCGACCTGCACCTGAACAGCTTTCTGGCCGACCGCACCCGCCAAATAAACCTGGACTATACCACCAAGCTGGCCGCCATTGAGCGCGAACAGGCGCGCAGCCCCGCCGAGGCCAGCCAGCAAACCGCTGCCCTTAGCCAGGCCCGCGACCAGCAGTTTCAGGCCCTGCTCAGCAGCGACCAATACACCGACTACTTCGACGCCCGCAAGCGCTACGCCCAGCTCGACCAAAACTACGCCCACAACGCCTCGGCCTCGCTGCTAAACGAGGCTATTCAGCATCCTGCCCCGGTGCGGCCCAACGATGCCATTATCGGCCCGGCTAAGGCAGGCACCAAAACCAACCGGCCGGCCGTGCGCCAGTAGCCCATACTTACCAGTTTTGCTGGCCACCAACCGCTCGCGACGCATCGTCCGGGCGGTTTTTTTAATGCCAACCTTATAATTAGCCTTGCCTGGCCTCGGGGCAGGCGCTAACCTAGCTGAGCCTTTTTTCAGGTACTACCCCTAGGCCGCCTGAACTCTAGGTAGCGGGCCGCGGCTAAGTGCACCGCGGGCAATTTGCAATCGCCGGCCGGCGCCGAGTTGGCCCTGGAGCTAGCCCCTTTACCCTCCTGTTATTCCCCCTCAGTAGGTCTACGCCGCGGGGCAAAATCAACTACTTATCAGCGGGCTTTAAATAGTAATTTCTTTTACTTCTTTAATGCCATTTTAATGACATAAAAGCAAGAAAATAAGCACATTAACTTGTCATTTTAATTTACCTTTGCTAGCCATTCTATCCTATCTTTACTTACGTCTACTTATGCTATCGGCCGATGCTATACCTAATACGTTACCCTCACCTGAGCCAGAAGCAGCTTGGCGAGCCCAGCTAGCTGCCCAGCTGCTCGAACTGCACCAAAGCCTGGCCGCTACCCAGGCTTTGGTTGCTCGCCAAACCGATTATCTGCGGGAGCTGCTGGGCCAGCTACCTACCGCAGCCAGCGAAGCCCCTAGTGAAACGGGGGCCCCTAGCCAACCTGCGCAGCTACTAGCCGAATACCCCGGCCCCGTACTGCACCTGGCAGCCAGCGGCGAAGTGGTGCACGCCAATGCCGCCGCCCGGGCCCTAGGGCCAACTGCCCTGCTGCCCACGGGGCCCCTGCTGGCGCTGGCCTGCGTGGCTCAGCGCCAGCGCGCCACCCAGCAAGTGCAGCTGGCTGGCCATTGGTACACCTTGGAGGCTACGCCCGCCGCCGACGCCGGCCTTACCTTGTACTTGACCAGCAGCCAGGTTCAGCCCCACGCCGAGCAGCAGCTGGCCGAGCAGCGCAACCTGTACGAAACCATCCTGCATTCGCTGGCCGCGGAAGTGGCCGTATTCGACGACCAGTACCGGTTTTGCTTCACCAATGCCCTAGCCATTAAAAGCCCGGCCGCGCGAGCCTGGGTAGTGGGCAAGACAAGCGCCGAGTACAGCGCCCAGCGCCAGCAACCGGCAGTGGTGGCGGCCGAGCGCCAGCGCCAACTCGAGGTGGCGGCCCAAACGAGAGCTACCGTGCAGTGGGAAGAAACGCTCCCCTCGGCGCACGGCCCCCAGCAGTGGCTGCGGGTCATTCAGCCGCTCTTCAACCCCGACGGCACGTTGCGGCTGCTAGTGGCCACGGGCATCAATACGACCGCCCGCCACCAGGCCGAGCAGCAGGTAGTGGAGCAGCGCACCTTCTACGAGTTCGTGCTCAACCAGATGCCTAGCGACGTGGGGGTATTCGATGCGCAGTACCGGTATTTATTTGTGAATGAGCGGGGTATTAAAGACCCTGACGTGCGCGAGTGGGTGATTGGCAAAAATAATTTCGATTATTTTGCTCGCACCGGCCGCCCCAGCAGCATGGGCGAAGAGCGCCAGGTCCGGCTAGAGCAAGCCGCGCGCGAGCGGCAACTGGTGACCTTCCAGGAGAGCTTTGACAACCCCACGGGTACGCGCCACCTGATGCGGTGCCTACAGCCCGTATTTCACGCCGATGGGTCGCTCTACATCATCGTGGGCTACGGGCTGGACATCACGGAGCGGGTGCGGGCCGAGCAAACCCTCACCCATGCCAAGCTGGCCGCCGAAGAGTCGGTGCGCGTGAAGGAAACCTTCCTGGCCAATATGAGCCACGAAATCCGCACGCCCATGAATGCCATTCTGGGCATGAGCCAGCTGCTGGCCAAAACGCCCCTGGCTTCCGAGCAGCTCAGCTACCAGCAGGCCATTTCGACTTCGGCCGAAAACCTGCTGGTTATCATCAACGATGTGCTCGACCTCTCAAAGCTGGAGGCTGGCAAGCTGGCGCTGGAGATTATTGGCTTTGCTCCCACCCACCTGCTGGCGCAAATCGAGCAAACGCTCACGTTCAAAGCTGCTGAAAAAGGCCTTAGCTTGATCACGGTGCTCGACCCGCAGGTGCCACCCGTGCTGCTCGGCGACCCGCACCGCGTACGGCAAATACTGCTAAACCTGGCTGATAATGCGCTGAAATTCACAGCTAAGGGCTCCGTTACTATTCAGTGCGCCCTGCGCCCGGCCGATTCCACCGCGCCGGCGGGCACTGCAGCCGTCGAATTTTGGGTGAGCGATACCGGCATTGGCATTGAGCCCGAATACTTGGCCACGATGTTCACTAAATTCAGTCAGGCCGATTTGTCGGTGACGCGGCGCTTCGGGGGCACGGGCCTAGGGCTCAGCATCTGCCGCGACCTGGTGCGCCTGATGGGTAGCGACATCGAGGTGAGCAGCCACAAAAACAAAGGCACCACCATCCGCTTCACCCTGCATTTGCCGGTGGGCTCGCCCCAGGCCGTGAAGCGCCGCAAGCAGCCCGTCGATACGGCCCTGTGGCAGCAGCAGCTGCCGGGCAGACGGGTGCTGCTGGTGGAAGATAACTTATTTAACCGTCAGATTGCCAAGTCTTTTATGACGCAGATAGGTGTACTGGTTACGGAAGCCGAGCACGGCGCGCAAGCCGTGGAGCTAGCCCGGCACCAAGACTTCGACCTGATTTTGATGGATGTGCAAATGCCCGTGATGGACGGCTACGTGGCCACGGCCGTTTTGCGCCAGCAGCTCGCCCTCACTACCCCCATCATCGCCCTCACGGCCAACGCCATCAGCGGGGAGCGCGAAAAGTGCCTGGCCGCCGGCATGAGCGGCTACCTAACCAAGCCCTTCCAGGAAGCCCAGCTCCTGCAGCAACTAGTTGATTCGCTGCTGCCCACTGCCGCCGCTGCCCCGGCGCCATCGGCGCTACTAGCACCGGCTCCCGGACCCGCCCCAACCCTCTACAGCATCGACGACTTGCTCAAGGCCAGCCAAGGCGACGCAGAGTTCGTAATTTTTATGCTGCACACCTTTATGGAAAGCTGCGAAGAAGCCGTGAGCGACCTACGCACCGGCCTGAGCACGGCCGACCTGCCCCTGCTGAAAACCACTGCCCACACGCTCAAACCCAGCTTGCAGCACCTTAATGCCTGGCAAGCTCTGCCGCCCATCGAAAAGCTCAATAAATGGCCGGGCGACTTTGACTTGGCCCCGCTGCACGCGCTGGTAGACCAAGCCGAGCATTTGCTCTCAAACGTCAAAACCCAAATGCTGCTCGACCTAGAGCAGCAACAGGTAATGACCCGCGTATTGGCTGCCTAGCCCCTAGGACCTCGGTAAGGCATAAGTCAGTGGGTGCCGCGGCCTAGGCTGCGGCCCACCCAAAAGACGGCGCCGACGTATAATGCGCCGACGCCGTCTTTTGGGTGGGCCTAGCCCTCTGCTTAGCTCGAAGTGCCTTGCTCGTCGAGGTAGGCAGTCAGTTCCTGGCAGAGGGCGCGCATCTTGTCGGCCATCTGTTGGTCGCCGGTGGCCGTCAGGATAGTTTCGGCCATCGAGCCAATGTTGTCGACCACAAAGTACTTCATGGCGTCGGTGGGCATGTCCTTGGTCCAGAGGTCGATTTTCATCGTGGCATCGGCGTTGCGGTCCCAGATGGCGACGTTGATGGCTTTGGCAAAATTCAGGTCCTGCCCCGCGTCGGTGGCCTGCCAACTAATGGCTTCGGGCACCTTCTGGTCGTCGAGGGCAATGCTGAAGCGAATTTCGGATTTTTTCATGGTTGATTGAAGACGATTAAAAAAGCAGAACGTCATGCTGAGCTTGCCGAAGCATCTCTCCCGCGTCGTTCGGAGAGGTGCTTCGGCTGCGCTCGGCATGACGTTCCTATGGCGTTCAAAAAAACTACACGTAGTTATTGAGCATCACCGGCATTACCAGCATCAGGATGTCCTCGCTGTCCTCGCTCTGGGTGGGCATCAGCAGGCCGGCGCGGTTGGGCGTGCTCAGCTCCAGCGTAATTTCTTCGGAGTCGATGTTACTCAGCATTTCGAGCAGGAAGCGGGCGTTGAAGCCAATTTCCATGTCCTCGCCGTCGTACTGGCAGGCCAGGGTTTCCTTGGCCTCGTTCGAGAAGTCCAGGTCCTCGGCCGAAATTACCAGCTCGGAGCCTGTGAGGCGCAGGCGCACCTGGTGGGTAGTTTTATTGGAGTAGATGCTGATGCGGCGCACCGAAGTCAGCAGCTCTTGCCGGTTGATGGTCAGCTTATTAGGATTGCTGACGGGGATTACGTTTTCGTAGTCGGGGTAGCGCTCGTCAATCAGGCGGCACACCAGGCGCAATTGGTTGAAGGAGAAAAACGCGTTGCTTTGGTTGAACTCGATGCGCACCGGCGCGGCCTCGCTGGGCAAGGAGCTTTTGAGCAGGTTAAACGCCTTGCGCGGAATGATGAGGTTGGCGGTTTGGCCGGCGCCCACGTCCTGGCGGCGGTAGCGCAGCAGGCGGTGCCCGTCGGTCGCCACGAAGGTTACCTGCGCATCGGCCAGCTGCACCAAAATGCCCGTCATGGCCGGCCGCAGCTCGTCGGTGCTAACCGCGAAGATGGTTTTATTAATGGCCCGCGCCAACGTCGACGACGGCATCTCGACCGGGGCCGAGCCCTTCACCACCGGCACGCGGGGAAAGTCGGCCGCGTTTTCGCCGGCCAGCTTGTAGCGCCCGTTAGCCGAGCTGATTTCGATGGTATAGGTTTCCTCGTCCAGCGTAAACGTCACGGGCTGGTCGGGCAGGTTCTTGAGGGTATCGAGCAAGATGCGGGCCGGCGCCGCGATGCGCCCCGAGTCGCGCGCCTCGATGGGCAGCTCGGTTATCATGCTCGTCTCCAGGTCGGAAGCCGTGATGGTGAGCTTGCCGGGCTCAATCTCGAATAGGAAGTTCTCCAGAATGGGCACCACGGGGTTGTTCGTAACCACGCCGTTGATGCTCTGGAGCTGCTTGAGCAGGGCCGAGGACGAAACAATGAACTTCATAGTGGTGGGGCTGCGCTAGGGGTTGGAGGGGCGCAAAGATACGCCGGGCGGGCACCGAATGCCAGTGCCTTTATTGCCAGCCGGCGCGGGCCTTGGGGCAGCGCGGGGCCCTAGGGCCACCCCCGGCTTTGCGCGGCCCCGGCTGCCTTTTCTAGCCTTTCCACTCGCTTTTAGGCGCGGCGCCCTCATCCGGCTCATTGGCCTCTAATAAGCTACAAGCTGCTGGAGTCGCGGCCCGAGCCGTTCGTGATTTTCCTAGGCCCCTCACGCCCGCCCAAAACGCGAAAACGGCTCTAGCGCCCCTAACAGAGCACCAGAACCGTCCACCAAATCCGAGTAATCCGATTAAATCCGCGCTACTCAGTGGTCCTACACGTTGAAGCGAAAGTGCATGATGTCGCCGTCCTGCACCACGTAGTCTTTGCCTTCCACGGCCATCTTGCCGGCTTCCTTGATTTTTACCTCGGTCTTATACTCCTGGTAATCAGGTAGTTTAATAACCTCAGCGCGGATGAAGCCCTTCTCGAAGTCGGAGTGGATGACGCCGGCTGCGGCGGGGGCTTTGTCGCCGCGGTGCACGGTCCAGGCGCGCACTTCCTGCACGCCGGCCGTAAAGTACGTAATCAGGTTCAGCAAGTCGTAGCTGGCGCGGATGAGCTTGTTGAGGCCCGACTCGGTGAGGCCGTACTCGCCCAGAAACATTTCTTTTTCCTCGGGGTCTTCCATGTCGGCAATCTGCGCCTCGATGGCGGCTGATACTAGCACTACCTGCGCACCTTCGGCGGCTACGTGCGCGCGCAGGGCGGCCACGTGCGGGTTGCCGTCGGTGGCAATGCTGGCCTCGTCCACGTTGGCCACGTAGATAACGGGCTTCACGGTAAGCAGCTGCAAGTCGGCAATGGCTTCGAGGTCGTCGGCGGTGGCGGCTACGGCGCGGGCGTTTTCACCGGCTTCGAGGGCCTGCTTGAACTTCTGAAGGCCAGCCACTTCCTTTTTGGCAGCGGCGTCGCCGGCTTTGGCGCTGCGCTCACTCTTCACCAGCTTCTTGTCAACGCTTTCGAGGTCTTTGAGCTGCAGCTCGGTGTCAATCACATCCTTGTCAAATACGGGGTCGACGCCGCCGGCCACGTGCACGATGTTGGGGTCGTCGAAGCAGCGCACTACGTGAATGATGGCGTCCACCTCGCGGATGTTGGCCAGAAATTTATTGCCTAGGCCCTCGCCCTTGCTGGCACCCTTCACCAGGCCCGCAATGTCCACAAACTCGATGATGGTGGGCAGCACGCGCTTGGGGTTCACGAGCGCCTCCAGGATTTGCAGGCGCTCGTCGGGCACCGTAATCACGCCCACGTTGGGCTCGATGGTGCAGAAAGGGTAATTGGCCGACTCGGCCTTAGCATTAGATAACGCGTTGAAGAGCGTGGATTTGCCGACGTTCGGCAGGCCGACAATACCGCAGCGGAGGCCCATATTCTGGAATTATGAGTTATGAAGTATGAGTTATGAATTGCTCACGGCTCAGGGGGCAAAGGTACGGGCGGCGGGCGGGGTGGCCCCAAATGCCAGCGCCACCACCCCTAGGGGCAGTGGCGCGGCAATAGGCATACTGGGTAGTGAGGCTTTAGTAAGTGCTGTCGCCGAGGTCGGGCAGGGCGTCGGGCTGGCGGCCGTCGGGCCGCGGGGGCTGGCCGTCTTGGCCATCAACGCGTTCGGGGCGCGGGCGGTCTAGCTCAGCCACTTCGTCGGGGGTCAGCAGTTCGTCGCGCACATAGTCCACGGCGTCGTGCAGGGCATCAATAAATTTGTTGAAGTCTTCTTTGTAGAGAAAGATTTTGTGCTTTTCGTAGCTGACGGGGCCGTCGGGGTCGGAGCCGGGCCGGCGCTTGCTTTCCGTAATGGTGAGGTAGTAATCTTGGCCGCGGGTAGCTTTTACGTCGAAAAAGTACGTGCGCTTGCCCGCTTTCATGCGGTAGGAGTAAATTTCTTCCTGGTCTTTCGAGTATCGTTCTTCCACGAGCTAGCTTTGTGAAAAGGTGAGATGTGAGAAAATTAAGTAGTTGAGAGCAGTTGAGGCACTTGAGCAAATATAGCGCCGACGCATTTTTTTCTATGAGATTAAAGCTCGCCGTCCTAAGCCAAAAATAAGCGCTGAAACTGCATCCGCGGCTTCGGTGTTACTCAATACGTAACGCCTACCCGAGGCTTGTTTGGCAACCGTTTGGGCTTGCCTTGGTGGCTCACGTGCTCATAGCCAGCATTCTAGTCTACTTATGACTGCGCCAACCTCAACGCGCGGCCACCGAGCGCCTTTTATCCGAACCAACCGATTTTCTATGCCTACCTCCTCTGGGCTGGACCTGGCCGCCATTCGCTCGTTCGAAAACCTGGAATTGCTGGCTCGGCAGCTGGTCGATGGGTTCGTGACGGGCCTGCACCAGTCGCCCTACCACGGCTTCTCGGTCGAATTTAGCGAGCACCGCCTCTACAACCCCGGCGAGAGCACCCGCCACCTCGACTGGAAGGTGCTGGCCCGCACCGATAAACTGTTTGTGAAGCGCTACGAGGAAGAAACCAACCTGCGCGCCCACCTGCTGCTCGACGTGAGCCCCAGCATGTACTACCCCGCGCCGGGCCACGATAAGTTGAAATTCAGCGTATTGGCGGCGGCGGCGCTTACTACCCTGCTCACCCGGCAGCGCGATGCGGTGGGCTTAGTCACCTTTGCCGAGCAGGTAGAGCTGCAAACGCCCGTGCGCAGCACCAGCACCCACCGCCACACGCTGCTGCTGGCCCTGCAGCAACTGCTAGAGCGCCCCGCCCCCACCGCGGCCACTCGCAGCCGCACCAACGTGGCCGGCGTGCTGCACACCATTGCCCAGCAAATTCCCAAGCGCTCGCTGGTCGTCCTGTTCAGCGACATGCTGGGGCGCGGGGCCGAGGAGCAGGCCGCCGCCCTAGCCGCCTTGCAGCACCTGCGCCACCAGCACCACGAGGTGCTGCTGCTGCACGTGTTGGACCGCGCCACGGAGGCCGATTTCGCGTTCGAAAACCGCCCCTATATCTTCGAGGATGTGGAAACGGGCCAGGAAATCCGGCTGCAACCGGCGCAGGTACGGGGCCAGTACCAGGCCGCCATGCGGCAGTTTGAGGCCGAGCTGGCGCTGCGCTGCGGGCAGCTCAAGATTGATTTTGTGCCGGTGGACGTGCGCGAGCCGTTTGAGAAGGTGTTGCAGGCGTATTTGGTGAAGCGCGGCAAAGCCCGCTAAGGCTATGGGAAAAATAATTTTTGGCACGGCGCTGCTGCTGCTGGCCGTCGATGCGCTGCTGGCCCTCGTCACGGGCTACGTGGCGTACTCGCGGGGGCGCTCGTTTCGGCGCTGGTTTTTGTTTGGCATGGTGCTGCCCTTCGTCAGCATTTTTGTGGCCCTAGGGGTCGGCATTGCCGACGAGCTGCGCCGCGAGCGGGCCCGTGGCGGGGCGCCCGCCCCCACGCCCGAGCCCGGCGAGTTTTGAGGGCGGCGCTAAGCTACTAGCGCCCTAGCCGGGGCGGCTTCATTCGCCTCGCGCCAGCAGCTAGTAGCTGGCCGCTACTTTTGCGGCAGTTTTCACAGTACCGGCCCAGCCGGCTTCACTTGCTTCGGTATGTACCAATTTCTTCTCCTGCTGCACTCGTGGCTGCGCTGGTTTGTCTTGCTCACGGGTGTGCTGGCCGTGTTTCGCGCCTACGTGGGCTGGTCGGGCAACCGGCCGTTTGGCAAGGCCGACAACGGTATTAGCGCCGCCTTTTCGGGCTTTATGTGGTTGCAGGTTATTGTGGGCCTAGGGCTGTATTTCGGCCTTAGCCCCTGGGGCCTCAACGCCCTGAAGGTACCCGGCGCTATGAAAGACCCTACCGTTCGCTTCTTCGCCGTGGAGCACATAGCCGTGATGCTACTGGCCGCCATCTTGGCGCAGGTGGGCCGCATCGCCCTTAAGCGCGCGCCCGCCGGGGCGCTGCAACACAAAAAGGCCTTCACCTACTTTGGCATTGCCCTGCTGCTGGTGCTGCTCATGATTCCGTGGGGCTTGGGCCACTGGAACCCGGCGCGGCCGCTGTTCCGGGTCTAGAGTTTTATTCCTTTTGCTAAAACCTCTCCGTCAGGTAGCTATACTGGCGGTTAGGGAGTGTAGCATCATTACTCGCAACCCCTTCCCGCCAACTGATTGATGACATCAACCAGCTGGCGGGAAGGGGTTGCTTCTTATCTTTTATTTCAGACCCTTGAACTATCAGTTGCCCTTTCGGGCGCGGCAATTTCGACCTTCATCTATCCTAGCGAATATAAATGAGGCAACAATGAGAAATGCACTGCAGACTTGGCTCATATTATTTCTCCTTACCGTAGCCGTAAGCTGTGAGCCAGCCACTTCGCCAGCTGCTTTGCAGCAGACCCCTCCAGCAACGCAAGCAAGGCCACCAGTGGCTACCAAACAGGATATCAGCCAAGTGGTAGCAGAAGCAGTAGTAGCCCAGTTGTTTGAGGCATTAGCCTATGCTAAAATGCAACTAGCGCTACGCGCTTATCGAAAAAAGTTTGTGCTTAACCCGGAAAGCCAGGATTCGGCGCCCGATAGCATCATTACCTACGCAGCTCCGCCCAGCTCGTTCGTGTATTTGAAAAGCAGCAATGCCGCTGCACCCGGCGCCGTGCTTCTCCGCTGCCAGCTTGTCGCAGCTCCTGCCCGGCTCACCAAAAATATTCATTTGGGAATGAGCAGAGCTGCTTTAGGGCGTCTACTTGGTCAGCCTTTTTCCGCTACCGTATTGCTAATTAGCGAGACGGAGGGCTATCAGAAATTCTATTTTACCTTTCAGAAGGATAGTCTGCAAGCGGTAGCATTTGAGTCGGATTATCTTGACTAGCAGCCCTAGCTGCCTGCTTGCTGAGTATCAACGCCCGCGGTTCTTTGCTACCAAGAACCGCGGGCATTGGTAGTGCCCTAGCTGCCTACAACTGCTGCCCGCCCGACACTTCAATGCGCTGGGCGTCAAGCCAGCGGGCGTCTTCGGTGCAAAGAAAAGCCACCACCGGGCCAATATCGTCGGGCAGGCCCGCGCGGCCGAGCGCCGTGGCGGCGGCCACTTGGGCATTTATCTCCTTATTGTCGCGCACCCGACCACCGCCAAAGTCCGTTTCGATGGCGCCGGGCGCTACCACGTTGGCAGTGATGCCGCGGCTACCGAGCTCCTTGGCCTGGTAGCGGGTCAGCACCTCGATAGCGCCCTTCATACTAGCGTAGGCCGAGGAGCCGGGGTAGGCAAACCGCGCTAGGCCCGATGAAATGTTGATGATGCGCCCGCCATCGTTGAGGAGCGGCAGCGCCTGCTGGGTCAGGAAGAAAGGCCCCTTGAAATGGACGTTCAGCACTTGGTCAAACTGCTCCTCCGTTGTTTCAGCAAACGGCGCGTACAGGCCCGTGCCGGCGTTGTTGATGAGAAAATCGAACTTGTCGGTGCCGAAAGTTTCGCGCAGCGCTGCCTTTACCTGCGCGAAGAAAGCGCCGAAAGCCTGGACATTGGCCGCGTCGAGCTGCAGGGCGACGGCCTTCTGCCCTAGGGCCGTAATCTCGGCTACTACGCCGGCGGCCTCGCCCTGCTGGCGGTGGTAGGTGAGCAGTACATCGATGCCTTTTTTGGCTAGGTTCAGGGCCATGTTTTTGCCCAGGCCGCGGCTGCCGCCGGTTACGAGGGCTATTTTGGGGGTGCTCATGAGAAGTGGGGGTGAAATTCGACCGCAAAGTTGCGGGCCGCCCGCGGGTGCTTTCTGGTGAGTAGTTAAGAAAAAATGGTGACAGCTTCCGAACCAGCGACCCGCTGCGCTGCCCAGGCCTGCTCGCGAAACTGCTTGGGCGTTAGACCCACGAAGCGCTTGAAAAACTTGGTAAAGTTGGAGGGGTCGTAGGTGAGGCGGGCCGCTACTTCGGCAATGCTCAGGTTAGGGTCGAGCAGCAGCGCGCTGGCTACGGCCACCAGGCGGCGCTCGTAGATGGCGCACGGCGGCGCGCCGGTGGTCAGGCGCAGGGTGTTGCTGAGGTGCGTAGGGTGAATGCATAGCTGACCGGCGAAATCCCTGATTTCGAGTGCTTCGGTGGCGCGGCCCGCGGCCAAGTCATCGACGTGCGCGTGCACGAGGCGCGTAAAATTGGCGGTTATTTCGTGCTGGCGAGCCAGCACTTTCTTTGGAATAGGCGTGGCCATAGGCAGGTCGAGCGCAAAGAGCTTAGGATGTAACCAGTGGCCTAGGGGCTGGCGGCACCACTTCAGCAGCACCTCACCCCCTAGGCCACTGGTTAGTAGAAACAGCCGGCACCACGATTGTTACCCAGGCCGCCGGGCCGGCGAGGTAACCAGCGCCGCCGGGCTAAACCAATGGGCTAGTCTTGCGCGCAAATGACGATTGGCTTAGCCCCGGCGCTACCTTGCGGGAGCATTTCGGCCCTAGGCCCCCACCCTATGTCCAGCTACCTTGCCAGCGCCCGCCAGCAGTTTGCCATGTACAAAAGCCTGGGTGAAAAAGCCCTCGCCCAGGTGCCCGACGCGGCCCTGTTCTGGCAGCCCAACCCGGCCAGCAACAGCCCGGCCAGCATTGTGAAGCATATGGCCGGCAACATGCAGTCGCGCTGGACAAACTTTCTCACCAGCGACGGTGAGAAACCCTGGCGCGCCCGCGAAGCCGAGTTCAACAACGACCTGACGACCCGCGCCGAGGTGCTGGCGCGCTGGGAAGCCGGCTGGCAGTGCCTCTTTGCTGCGCTCGACGGCCTAGGGCCCGCCGACCTGGAGCGCACCATCTACATTCGCCACGAGGCACACACCGTTACCGAGGCCATCAACCGGCAGCTGGCGCATTATCCCTCGCACGTGGGCCAGTTGCTGCTGCTAGGCAAGCTAGTGCAAGGCGAGGCGTGGCAGTCGCTCTCCATTCCGCGGGGCCAGTCGGCAGCTTTTAATGCGGAGAAGGCGGCTAAGAACCTGTAGTAGCTAAGCTTAGCTCGCAAAAAGCCCCGCTGGCACTACGTCGGCGGGGCTTTTTGGAGGGTTGTTTAAGCGGGTTTAGCGCGTTTGCACCGCTATTTCTACGCGGCGGTTTTCCTGGCGGCCTTCGGCAGTGGCGTTGGAAGCCACGGGCTTTTGCTCGCCAAAGCTTTCGGTGCTCACGTTGGCGGCGGGTAGCTTCCCGGTTTCAATCAGGTAGCTTTTCACGGCGTTGGCGCGCTCCTGGCCCAGTTGCAGGTTGTACTTGGCATCGCCGCGCGAGTCAGCAAAGCCCATTACTTCTACCTGCTTGCCAGCGTAGCGCTGGCCAATAGAGCCGATGATTTCCTGCAGGCTGGCCGCCGCGCCGGGCTTCACGGCAGCCTTGTCGGTATCGAAGAGCACCGTTTCGTCGATGGAATACACTTGGTAGCTGCTGTCGCCGCGCACCGTAATGCCGGGGCTCTTGATTTCGGGCAGCTTCACGCTTGCCAGCTTGGCTTTGGTCAGGTCGAAGGCGCGGCTGGCGACTTGGCCGGCCGTTTGGCCATTGCGAAATACGACAGCCGTGTCTTTGGTAGCTTCCTTGGCCTGGTCGTGCTGGGCATTTTCCGTGGGGGTTTCATGCTGGCAGGCAGTGAAGGCCAGGGCCGAAGCGGCTAGGATGGGAAAAAGAAATTTGTTCATGCGGGAGTGGTGAAAGAAGACGAAGAATGGGCGAGCTTACGATACCCTACCAACATAGTTCACGCGGCCGGCTACCAGCTTCTGTTATCCACGTACTCGGCCCCTAGGGCAGCAGCGCGAAATACTTCAGGCTACTGCCCTAGGGGCCAAAAGAATACAGCTTACCGGTGGCAGCGCGAAAAATATTAATTATTGCCCCAGCACGATGGCAAAAATGAGTGGGGCCACGATGGTCGCGTCGCTTTCGATAATGAATTTGGGCGTTTTTTCGCCCAGCTTACCCCAGGTGATTTTCTCGTTGGGCACAGCACCCGAATAGCTGCCGTAGCTGGTGGTCGAGTCCGAAATCTGGCAAAAGTAGCCCCACAGCGGCACCGAGTGGCGCTGCAAGTCCTGGTGCAGCATGGGCACCACGCAAATGGGGAAGTCACCGGCAATGCCGCCGCCAATCTGGAAGAAGCCCACCTTGCTGTCGTCCGTGGCTTGGTTGGTGTACCAGTCGGCCAGGTACATCATATACTGAATGCCCGTGCGCATGGTATGCACGTGCTGCACGTCGCCCGAAATCACGTGGCCAGCGTAGATGTTGCCCAGCGTCGAGTCTTCCCAGCCGGGGCAGATGATGGGCAGGTTTTTTTCGGCCGCCGCCAGCATCCACGAGTCTTTGGGGTCAATCTGGTAGTACTGCTCCAGCTCGCCGCTCAGCAGAATCTGGTAAAAAAACTCGTGCGGGAAGTAGGATTCGCCGGCTTTATCGGCCTTTTCCCAGAACTTTAACACCGTGTGCTCGATGCGGCGCATGGCTTCTTCCTCCGGAATGCAGGTGTCGGTCACGCGGTTCATGTGGCGCTTGAGCAGCGCGTGCTCGTCGGCGGGCGTGAGGTCGCGGTAGTGGGGCACGCGCTCGTAGAAGTCGTGGGCCACCAGGTTGAAGATGTCTTCCTCTAGGTTAGCCCCGGTGCAGCTGATAATCTGCACCTTATCCTGCCGAATAAGCTCGGCCAGCTGAATGCCCAGCTCGGCCGTGCTCATGGCGCCGGCTAGCGTTATCATCATCTTGCCACCCTCGGCGATATGCTTATTATAGCCCTCGGCCGCGTCGATAAGGGCGGCGGCATTGAAGTGGCGGTAGTGGTGCTTGAGGAAATTGGTGATGTGCATGGTAGTACTCAGGTAAAATATTCTGTCCTTGCGAGCCTGCGAAGCAATCGCATCAGCACGATGAAGTTTGCAGGCCGTCCGGGTTGCGATTGCTTCGCAGGCTCGCAAGGACAGACGACCTAAAATTTGGCACCTACGCCGGCTCGGCAATAATCAGGTTGTGGTTGGTGTAGATGCAGATATCGGCCGCGATGTGCAGGGCATCTTCCACCATTTGACGGGCCGTGAGGTGCGGGGCGTGCTTTTTGAGGGCTAGGGCCGCCGCCTGCGCATACATGGCGCCGCTGCCGATGGCGGCCACATCCATGTCGGGCTCCAGCACGTCGCCGGTGCCGCTCACTATCAGCAGCTCGTCCTTGTCGGCCACCACCATCATGGCTTCCAGCTTGCGCAGGTACTGGTCTTTGCGCCAGTCCTTGGCTAGCTCAATGGCGGCGCGCTTGAGGTTGCTACCGTAGGCCGCGAGCTTCTCCTCGAAGCGGTCGAGCAGCATAAAGGCGTCGGCCGTGGAGCCGGCAAAGCCCGTTACCACCTTGCCGTCGTTGAGCTGGCGCACTTTGCGCACGTTGTTCTTGGCCACGTGCTTATCCATGGTGGCCTGGCCGTCGGCCCCTAGGGCAATCTGGCCGTTGTGGCGCACGCCAAGCACGGTCGTGGAGCGGATTCTGGTCATTCGTTGAGAGTAGGGCCACTGCGTTGATGCTGGCAGTTGGCGCTGCAAAAGTAAAGGGCCGGGCCGCCATTACGGCGGGCCCGGCCCTTTGGGGTGGCAAGGGGGCCTAGGGGGCGGCGCGGGGCCGGCCCCGGTTATTTGCCGTTGGCGGCGTAGCGCTTCTTCTCGTCTTTGGCCAGGTTTTCTAGGTCGGCCAGCTGGCGCTTTTGGCGGCGCGAGAGGTCTAGGGTGTTCAGCTTCAGCAGGTAGTTGTCGGCGCGGGGCAGCTCGCCCGCCCACACGGCCGCCTCGGCCGCGTTGAGATACGTCACTGCCGCAATGTCGCCGTTGATGCGGGCTTTGCTGTCGGTGGGCTTGGCTTCGGCCAAGGCCTTATCCCACTGCGTTAGGGCCGTGGCAAAGAATTGGCGGGCAGCGGCGGGCTCTTCACTCAGCTTTTTATAAGCAGCGATGGCTGCCTCATAAGCCGGCTGGTACTCGTCGTAGGTCATCTTCTTGGGCTCGACGGTGTATAGCATAGTAGTGCGGGGCACCGTCGCCAGGCCAAACTGACTGTCGAGGTACTGCTGCACCAGCTTCAAATTGTCCTCGCGCAGCTTGGTTTCGAGGGGGTCCAGCATCAGTTTGCGCTGCTCGGGGCTACCGTAGGCGGTTACCGTAGTTTGCTGGTGCTGGTATTCGTTGGTAGCGGCAATGGTTTCGTTCACCACCACGCCCTGGCCCGGCACTTCCACCTTCACGCCCACGGGGTAGCGGTAGTCGATGGCGTAGGTCGGGTTATTGGGGTTGGTGGCGTTGCGCAGGTAGGCCGCGCTCGATTCATCTTTCTTCGGCTCACTGGCTTCCATGCCGTAGAGCGTCACCGTCACCACGGCGCCCTGGCCGCCGCGGGCGTAGCCGGGCACCTTTAGGCCGCCGGCCGTGGCTTCTTTGTCCACAGCCGGGCGCAGGAGCGGCGGCACGGGCTGCGTTTTCTGGGGCGGGTAGGGCAGATTCAGGACGGGCTTGCCCTCGTTGAGCATGCTCTTATTAAGCATCTTGGTAGCCAGCGACTGCTTGTTGTAGTCGGCCAGCTTCTGCTCGTAGTCGGCTTTGGCGGCGGCGGCGGCTTTGGCGTGGTTGGCTTCGGCCTGGGCAAAGTCGGCGTCTACGTTGGCCAGGGCCCGCTTGTATTCCTGCTGGGCCCGGTCATTTTCCGCTTCGTATGGGGCCACCACCACTACCTGGTAATTTTTAATTGATTTGTCCAGCGGCGTAAGCGGCAAGCGCTGATATTCATATTTTACTTCCCGGTCGGCGATGTGCTGCGCCATTGCCGAAAAAGTACCTAAACTACCTACTGCGCTAACTAGTAAAAAACCGCTTCTCATCGAATTAATTAAAATGATTGAATGAATAAAAATCCCTGCAAAGCTACTAGTTAGCCTCTACCTTTCAAAATAAATTGCTTGAATTTAGCCCAACAATAATATCCTATAAAAGTACCATAATCATCATAAAAAAAGCTGAGCCCTAGGCCGTCCATCGCGGACAACCTAGGGCTCAGCTTTTTGGTAACTTATTACCTCAAATCAACATCCGCATGGGGTCTTCGAGCAGGGCCTTCACGGTTTGCAGGAAGGCCGCGCCGGTGGCGCCATCCACCACGCGGTGGTCGCAGCTCAGGGTCACCTTCATCACGTTGCCCACGGCGAGGGCGCCTTCCTTCACCACGGCGGTTTGCTTGATGCCGCCCACGGCCAGGATGCAGGCATCGGGCGGGTTGATGATGGCCGTGAACTCGTCGATGCCGAACATGCCCAGGTTCGAGATGGTGAAAGTGCTGCCCTCCCATTCGGCGGGCTGCAGCTTCTTGCTCTTGGCTTTGCCAGCTAGCTCCTTCACCTCAGTGGCAATCTGGGCCATGCCCTTGCCGTCGGCGTTGCGCACCACGGGCACCAGCAGGCCTTCCTCCACGGCCACGGCCACGCCAATGTTCACCACCTTGTTTTGGCGAATGCGGTCGCCGAGCCACGACGAATTGACTACCGGGTGCTGGCGCAAAGCCACCGCGCAGGCCTTGATAACCATGTCGTTGAAGCTGAGCTTCACCGGCGACAGCTCGTTGAGCTTTCCGCGGGTTTCCATGGCCTTATCCATCAGAATTTCCATCGTCAGATAGAAATGCGGGGCCGTAAACAGGCTCTCGGACAGGCGGCGGGCGATAACCTTGCGCATCTGCGACACGGGCGTGTCGGTGTAGGTGCCGGCGGCGGCGGCGGGCACGGGCGCGGGCTTGGCGGGGGCCACCTCGGGCGCATTGCCCTGAATGGCGTCGGCCTGCAGGTTGGCGGGGCCCGCCGGCTGCGGGGCGGCCGTGGTCAGCGGCGCGTCAGTTTGGGTGGGAGCGACCGCAGCAGAAGCGGCTGCGCCCGCCGCCTGCGGCTGGGCGCCGTCGAGGTCGCGGGCCACGATGCGGCCATTTTCACCGCTGCCTTTCACCTGGCGCAAATCCACGCCTTTTTCTTTGGCAATGCTTTTGGCTAGCGGCGAGGCCAGCAGGCGGCCGTTGCTGGTCGCGGCAGCCGGCGCGGCTTCGGCGGGCGCCACTGCGGCAGCTTCGGCGGGCATGGCCGCAGCAGGAGCGGCCGAAGCTGCGCCGCCGCTCTGGCCGCCCAGCAGGGCCTGGATGTCGGCGCCTTCCTCACCAATGATGGCCAGCACGCCATCCACGGCCACGGCGTCGCCTTCCTTAGGGCCGGTGTAGAGCAGGGTGCCGTCTTCGTAGTTTTCCAGCTCCATAGTGGCTTTGTCGGTTTCGACTTCGGCCAGCACATCGCCCGATTTTACTTTGTCGCCCACCTTTTTCAGCCAGCTAGCAATGGTGCCTTCGGTCATGGTATCGCTCATTTTGGGCATGCGCACCACGGTGGCCTTTTTGCCATTGGCAGGGCTAGGAGCCGGCGCGCTGGGCGCGGGGGCCGCCGCCTGCGGAGCCGGGGCGGGGCTAGGGGCCGGAGTGGGCGCAGCAACCGGCGCGGGGGTAGCCGCCGGCGCTGGCTGGGACGCGGGAGCAGCCGCGCCGCCGCTTTGGCCACCGAGCAAGCCAGCGTAGTCTTCGCCGTCCTTGCCCACCACGGCCAGCACGCCATCCACGGCCACGGCATCGCCTTCCTTGGGGCCGATGTAGAGCAGGGTGCCGTCTTCGTAGTTTTCCAACTCCATAGTGGCTTTGTCGGTTTCGACTTCGGCCAGCACGTCGCCCGATTTTACTTTGTCACCTACTTTCTTGAGCCAGGATGCAATGACGCCTTCGGTCATCGTATCGCTCATTTTGGGCATTTTTATTACTACAGCCATGAGGGGGAGGGCTAGGCAGTTGCGAGGGTCAGGGTTGAGAAGGCCAAAATTAGGGCATAAATGCGGGCCGTTGCAGCCTAAGGTAAGCACTTGTACACTTTGCCGGGCCGCGAACGGCGGCGGCGCGGCCGGCGGCAGCCTTTTACGCCGCCAGCTGCCCTAGGCCAAGTGGCTTACATCCAAGAAATTGCGCACGGTGTAGCGCGCGCCTAGGCGGTGCAGCTTGTATAAGCCCAGGTTGTGGTGCTCGAAGCCGTCCATGCAGCGCAGGGGGTAGCCCAGCAGCTGGCACAGCAGCACGCGCAGGGCGCGGCCGTGCAGGCACACCAGCACGATTTCATCGGCCGGCCGGCTTTGCAGCTGCTCGATAAACGGGCGCTGGCGGGCGGCCACCTGGGCGGGGCTTTCGCCGCCGGGCAGGTGGGCGTGCTCGTTGCCGGCCAGCCACTGGGCCAGCACGCGGGCATACTCGGCGTCTTCCTGGGGCGTAATGCGGCTGCCCTCGCGGGTGCCCCAGCTGATTTCATTGAGCGCGGCCGTGCTTTCGTGCGGCAGGCCCAGGTCAATAAACTGCTGCACCGACTGCTGCGTGCGCTTGAGCTTAGAGGTGTAGATGCGGTCGAAGGGCACGTCCTTATAGCGCTCCCAAAACAGCGCGGCCTGGCGGCGGCCGTGCGCGTTAAGGTCGGAGTTGATGCCGCTGCCCTGCACAATGCCTTGCACGTTGAAGTCGGTTTGGCCGTGGCGGAGGAAATAAAGCTGCTGAATGGGCACGGGAAAAGCGAAAGCGGCGCGGAACAATGCCGCAAAGTTGGGGTTGAATGGCGGGCGCCCGCTGCCGCTCGCCGCAATAATTTGCCGCTGGCTACTGGCCTGCAACCCGCATCTTTACCGCTCCGTTCGCTTCTCGCCCCCGCCATGACCCTCGACGACATCAAAAGCTGGACCAGCCAGCGCCCCACCCTGGCCGATGCGCTCGGCATCGAGCTAACGGCCCTCACCGACGAGTACCTCGAAGGCCGGATGCCCGTGGATGGCCGCACCCACCAGCCTATGGGCCTGCTGCACGGCGGCGCCTCGGTGGCGCTGGCCGAAACCCTGGGCAGCATCGGGGCCGCCACCCGCCTGCCCGACCGCACCCGGCAGGGCTGCGTGGGCCTGGAAATCAACGCTAACCACCTGCGCGGGGTAAAAGCCGGCTACGTGGTGGGCCGCGCCCGGCCGCTGCACGTGGGCCGCAGCACCCAGGTCTGGGAAATCCGCATCACCGAAGAAGGCACCGATAAGCTGGTGTGCGTCAGCCGCATCACGATGGCCGTCATTGACCTGCCCGCCGGCCAGTAGCCCTAGGCCATGCCCTACCCTCTTACTCTGCGCCTACTGGCCTGGCCGGCCGCGGCCGCCGGCCTCGATGCCTGGGGGCGCCTGCGCCACGTGGTAGCGGGGGCCTTGGGCACGGGCCGGCCGCTGGCGCTGTGGCGCGAGCCGGGCGCGGCGGCCCCGCGCCTGCTGGTGGCCCGCTCGCTGGAGGCCGCCTACACTGGCCTGCCGCCCGCCCTGGATGCGCAGGCGCCCGCCGGCTTCGCCTTTTTTCCCTTTCAGGACTCCGACCACAACCCGGCGTTTTTCTTGCCCGCCGACGTGCAGTACGACCTGGCCGAGCCCACCGCCGTAGCCGTGGCGCCCGCCGCCCGCGAGTTAGTGCCTAGCCTCACGGCCTGGCTGGCCCGCCCGCCCGAAGCCGCCGCGCCCCTAGGCTGGTACCCTAGCCCCAGCCCGCCGCCGCCCGCCGCCACCGCCGCCGCCTACGAGCAGCTAGTGCGCGAGGGCGTGGCGGCCATTACCAGCCGGCAGGTAATTAAGGTAGTAACCTCGCGCGCTGCCTGCCGCCCCCTACCGCCGGGCTTCGACGCGCTGGCCGCCTTTCGGCATCTGGCCGGGCAGCACCCTAGGGCCCTGGTGAGCTTGGTGAGCTTGCCAGGCGCGGGCACCTGGCTGGGCGCCTCGCCCGAGGTGCTGGCCGAAGTCACGGCCGACGGCTTTTTCCGCACCATGGCCCTGGCCGGCACCCAGCCCGCGGTGGCCGGCCAGGCGCCGCAGGCGGCCATTTGGCGGCAAAAAGAGATTGAGGAGCAGGCCTTGGTGGCGCGCTACATCGTGAGTTGCTTCAAGCAGCTGCGCCTGCGCGAGTACCACGAGGAAGGGCCCCGCACGGTGGCGGCCGGCCAGCTGCTGCACCTGCGCACCGACTTCGAGGTCGATTTCCGGAACGTGCCGCACCCGGCGGCCCTGGGCACCGACATGCTGCGGCTGTTGCACCCCACCTCGGCCGTGGGCGGCATGCCTAAGGCGGCGGCGCTGGCTTTTTTGCGCGCCCACGAGGGCTACGACCGCGCCTACTACAGCGGCTTCCTAGGGCCCGTCAACGTGGCGGCGCCGGGCATTGCGCGCCTGTTCGTGAACTTGCGCTGCCTGCAGCTGCTGCCCGAGCAGGCCGTGCTCTACGCCGGCACTGGCCTCACCATCGACTCGGACCCGGCCAATGAGTGGCTGGAAACCGAGCTAAAAATGCAAACCGTGGGCAATGAACTAGTTGATGTGAAAATGTAAAAAGATGGCAGCGGCAGGAAACCGACAAGCGTAACCTTTCCGCCCTAGACCCTTTTCCCAATTTGCTACGCGCGCCACACTTTTATAGTACTAATGTCTTTGCAAGCCGTTACCAACATCGCCGAAATCTGCGCCCGGCACGGCATCACCGACGTGGTGCTGTCGCCCGGCTCGCGCTCGGCGCCACTCACGCTGGCGTTTGCGCGGCACCCGGCCTACCGCGGGCGGCTGCGCGTGGTGCCCGACGAGCGCGCCGCCGCCTTTGTGGGCCTGGGCATTGCGCAGGCCACGCGGCGCCCCGTGGTGCTGGTGTGCACCAGCGGCACGGCGGGCCTCAACTACGCGCCGGCGGTGGCCGAGGCGTTTTTCCAGCAAATTCCGCTGCTGGTGCTCACCGCCGACCGCCCGCCCGAGTGGATTGACCAGCTCGACGGCCAAACCATTCGGCAGCGCCAGCTGTACGGCGCGCACGCCAAGGCCGCCTTCGACTTTCCGGCCGACACTACGCACCCCGACGCTCAGTGGCACGCCGAACGCCTTATCAACGAAGCTATTAACCTGGCGCAGGCCGCGCCCGCCGGCCCGGTGCAAGTCAACATTCCCCTGCGCGAGCCCTTCTACCCTAAGGCTGGCGAGGAGCTGCACTACGACGCGAACGTCAAGATTATCCGCGACGACGCGGCCAGCGCCCAGTTGCCGCCGGCCGAAATCCTGGACCTCCGCCGCCAACTACGCGACGCCGGGCGCATCGTGGTAGTGGCCGGCCAGCAGCCCGCCAATGCCACATTGGCGGCGGCCCTGGCCGAGTTTGCCCAGGTGCGGCAGGTGCCGGTAGTGGCCGACATCATTGCCAACCTGGGCGACGTGCCGGCCGTGCGCGGGCAGGACGTTTTTTTGGCCGGCCTGAGCCCCGCCGATAAATCGACGCTGCAGCCCGACTTGCTCATCACCTTCGGCCAGTCGCTAATTTCCAAGAGCCTGAAGCTCTTTCTGCGCGCGGCGGCCCCTAGGCAGCACTGGCACCTGCAAGCCGCCGGCGAAGTGGCCGACACGTTCAAGAGCCTCACGCGCATCATCCGGGTGCCGCCGGCCGTGTTCTTCCAGCAACTGGCCGTTTTTGATACCAAGGATTACCACCGAGACGAGCCGCGTATGGGCCAAAAGCTCATCGTGGGTTCTAATCCCATCCTCTCTACGGAACAGTACGCTTTTACCGGACGGGTCCCAGGTTCGAATCCCAGCGGAGCCACTATTGGCGAAGCAGCCGAAACACAGGCGCCATCCAATTCAAATCCAGCAGCAGCCACCCCGCCCGCCCTCACCTGGCAGCAGGCCGAGGCGGGCGCGGCGGCGTTTCTGCCGCAGTTCTTCGCCGCTGAGGGCCAGCCGTTCAACGAGTTTTCGGCCATGCGGCAGGCCCTAGGGGCGCTACCCGACGAAACGGCCCTGCACCTGGCCAACAGCATGGCCGTGCGCTACGCTAACATTCTGGGCTTGCCGGCGGGCCGCCAAATCGAGGTATTTGCCAACCGCGGCACCAGCGGCATCGACGGCTGCACGAGCACGGCCGTGGGCGCGGCCCTGGCCCAGCCCGGCCGCCCGGTGGTGCTGCTGACGGGCGACGTGGCGTTTTTCTACGACCGCAACGCCTTCTGGCACAACTACCCCACGCCGGGCCTGCGGGTGGTGCTGTTCAACAACCACGGCGGCGGCATCTTTCGCCTCATCGACGGGCCTAGGCAGCAGCCCGAGCTGGCCGAGTTTTTTGAGACGCGCCAGGCGCTGACGGCCGAAAACCTATGCCGCGATTTTAGTTTGCGCTACCTGCCCGTGCGCACCTTTGCCGAACTTGCGGCCGCGCTCCCGGTTTTCTTTGCAGCCGCAGGCGGCGCGGCGGTGCTGGAAGTCTTCACCGACTCGGTTACCAACGCCGCGTTTTTTGAGCAGTACCGCGCCGCCGTTAAAGCAGCTTTTTCTTAATTCTCAGCGAACCTCCACGAAAACCACTGCGCACCTCAGCGGTAACTTGCCGGGGGTTGTTCTGGAAGTTACCGCTGAGGTGCGCAGTGGTTTTCGTGGAGGTTCGCTGAGTTTCACTTCAACAACTATGTCAGAACCCATTCAGTGGACCCCGATTAGGGAGTTCCAGGAAATTCTGTTCTCCCAGCACGGGGGCATTGCCAAAATCAGCATCAACCGGCCGCAGGTGCACAACGCTTTCACGCCGCTCACGGTGCAGGAGATGATTGAGGCCATGGATATTTGCCGCAACCGCACCGACATCGGCGTCATTATCCTTACCGGCGAGGGCGGGCGCGCCTTTTGCAGCGGCGGCGACCAAAGTGTGCGCGGCCACGGCGGCTACGTGGGCGAGGACACGGTGCCGCGCCTCAACGTGCTCGACTTGCAGCGGATGATTCGCACCATCCCCAAGCCGGTGATTGCGATGGTGGCCGGCTGGGCCATTGGCGGCGGCCACGTGCTGCACGTGGTGTGCGACCTGACAGTGGCCGCCGACAACGCCCGCTTTGGCCAAACCGGCCCCAAAGTGGGCTCGTTCGACGGCGGCTTCGGGGCGAGCTACCTGGCGCGCATCGTGGGCCAGAAGAAAGCGCGCGAAATCTGGTTTCTCTGCGACCAGTACGACGCCCAGGAAGCCCTCGACATGGGCCTGGTAAACAAGGTAGTACCGCTCGACCAGCTGGAGGAAACCACCGTGGGCTGGTGCCACAAGATTCTGCAGAAAAGTCCGCTGGCACTGCGCCTGCTCAAGTCGAGCTTCAACGCCGAGCTGGATGGGCAGGCCGGCATTCAGGAACTGGCCGGCAACGCCACGCTGCTCTACTACCTGAGCGATGAGGCCAAGGAAGGCAAAAACGCCTTTTTGGAAAAGCGCCAGCCCGATTTCGATAAGTTTCCTAAGTTTCCGTAGGGTATTCTACCAGGTTTTTTTAAGCAGCCGCGCCCCGCACCTACTAGCCAGGTGCGGGGCGCTTGCGTTACTTGCCGCCGCAAAAACGCTTTTTCCTCCTCCGCATGGGCCTGCTCGACCTGTTTTCTAAGAAACCAACCAAGCCCTACCGCGACGAAAGCCTGAACCACCTCTATGAGCTGCTGTTTTGCGACAACCTCCGCTTGTATCAGAAGCCCACTCCGCCTACCGAATATCCCTGGCCGGTGCTGCTGGCCGAAGCTCCCGCCCCGGCCGTCCTGCTAGCCATAGCCACCGACGACGCGCTGGAATCCCGGCCCCGGCTGCTGGCTTGCCGCCGGCTGACGGCCCTAGGTGAACCTACCGGGCCGCTTACGCTGCTGGGGGTGGTAGTGGAAGTGGCCCTGCTCGAAGGCCTCGATGTGCTGGCGGCTTTTGTTGATGGCCGGGCGCGCTACTTCAACCAAGCGGGCAAATTACTGGTGTGGGAAACCAGCACTGCCGAATCGGAGCAGTTAATAGCGCTGCTGCTGGCCGCTGGCCGCCAGACAGTAAGCCAGATTGGCCCCTGGGACAAGCAGCGTTTGCCGCCCCCGGCCAAGGGGCTGGTGCGCATGACCTTCCTGGTATCCGACGGCTTGTATTTCGGGCAGGGGCCGTTCGAAGTGCTTCAGCAGGACCCACTCGGGGCGCCCGTTATCGGAGCTGCCACGCAGCTAATGATTTACTTAACTGAGCAGGGCCTCAAGCAATCGACTGCGCAGTAGCGCTGCATTGGCCAGTCATTCATACCAGCTAGCGTCCTTTACGCCGCAGCTAACCAGTTTTTAAAAGCTGAAGCCAATGGCGTGCAGGCATTGGCAAAGTCCATGAAAAAAGCGTCGATTCTCGTGCTTGCGGTGCTTCCTCATGGCTTTGGCGCGGGCTTTTACATCGGCGCGCGTAGGGCCAGCAACCACCGGCTGGTTTGCCTTTGCAACGACCATCTCGGGGGCTAGGGGCAGGGTAGCTGTCATGGCTTTCGGAAAATGGTGAATAAGTAAGTATACGCAATAAATTTGATGAGCGAAGGCTTACTCACCATCTATTTGTGACGGCCATTTTTAGCAGATATGCCGTTGGCTGCTTTCCTTCGCGACTATGAAAAAACTGCTGCTTACCATTGCCGCGCTGCTGCCGCTGCTACCGGCCGCCGCCCAGCAGGCCGCCCCTACCCTGCCCTTTGCCCATCCCGCCTGGGTTTTGCAAGGCAACATCTACGAGGTAAACGTGCGCCAGTACACGCCCGAGGGCACGCTCAACGCCTTTGCCAAGCACCTCGACCGCCTGCAGAAGATGGGCGTGCAAACGCTCTGGTTTATGCCCCTGAACCCCATCAGCCAGGTGGGGCGCAAGGGCAGCCTGGGCAGCTACTACGCCGTGGCCGACTACCAAAAGCTTAACCCCGAGTTTGGCACTATGGCCGACTGGCAGCGGCTGGTGCAGGCCATTCACGCGCGGGGCATGAAGGTGATTATTGACTGGGTGCCCAACCACACTGGCGCCGATAGCCCCTGGCTGACCCGCCACCCGAGCTTTTTTGTGCAGGATAAAAACGGCCAGCCGGCCGTACCCTTCAACTGGGACGACACCCGGCAGCTGAATTACCAGAACCCCGAAATGCAGGACAGCATGATTGCGGCCATGCGCTACTGGGTGAAAACCAGCGACATCGACGGCTTCCGCTGCGACGTGGCCTGGAACGTGCCGGGTGCCTTCTGGCGGCGCGCCATCCCGGCACTGCGCCAAAGCAAGCCGCTGTTTATGCTGGCCGAGGGCGACAGCGCCTACCTGCCCCGCAGCGGCTTCGACGCGGTGTATCCCTGGCACATGTTTCACGCCATGGAAAAGCTGGCCGCCGGCAAGCGCCCCGCCACGGTGCTCGACAGCGTCTGGGCCGAGCAGCAGCGCAAGTACCCTAGGGGCACAATGGAGCTGTACTTCACCAGCAACCACGACGAAAACAGCTCGAGCAACGCTGATTACGGCGCCTTCCCCGGCCCCGAGCATGCGCCGTTCGCGGTATTCACCCAGACGATGGGCGACGCCCTGCCCCTGGTGTACAGCGGGCAGGAAGAGCCGGTGCTGCGCTCGCTCAAGTTCTTCGACAAAGACCCGATAACCTTCGGCAAGTACGGGCGCGCCAAGTTCTACAAAACGCTGCTGGAACTGCGCCAGCGCAACCCGGCGCTGGCCTCGGACGCTTCGTTTCAGAAAGTAACGGTGGGCGACGAGCGCGCCGTGTATGCCTACGTGCGCGAGAAAGCCGGCAAGAAGGTGCTGGTTATCCTGAATTTCTCCAACAAGCCCCAAACTATCACCGTGCGCGAAAAAGCCCTGCTGGGCCGGCCCTACAACCTGTTTATGTACACCACCGAGCCGCTCAGCAGCAAGCCCTGGCAGATGGAGCCCTGGGGCTACGCGGTGTATGAGTATGGGCGGTAAAGTAGGCTGAACACTAAGGCCCGGGTGCGGCGGCAGTAGTAGTTTGGGGCTACCAGGTGGTTTTTACCCAGTCGCCTTTGCCCGCCATGACCGACGCCGAGTACCAGTTCAACATCCAGCAGTTTCGACGTAGGCACTGGCTGCACTACGCGGCGCAGGGCCTGCTGATGGGCGGGGCGCTGCTGGCTGTGCGCAGCTTACTGGCCGGCCCAGCCGAGGAAGTACCTCACCTGGCCACGGGTCGCAATATGCTGGCCCTCCTAGGCGCCATCCCCCTGGTGAGTTTGGCGCTGTACGTGCTGTGCCGGGCCATTAGGCCCAATCTGCGGCGGCCCTACGCCGAAAACATGCGTCTCTACCAAAGCCGCCTGGTTGTGCGCAACAGCCTCTTGACCCTGCTAGGCCTGCCGCTGCTGGCCTGGTATCTGCTGCGGCCGCAGCCGCTGTACCTGGTCGGCTACGTAGCCCTGCTAGGGCTGCTAGCCTGGCAAACGGCGCCCACGGCCAAAACCTACCAGCGCTGGCTGCTGAGCTAAGGCGGGCCTACTTCTAAGGTAGTTCCAGCGCGCAATTGCGCAAACTTTATGGCCTGCGCCGGGAGCGCCAGTCGCGAGCTACCAAGGCTGCGCAACGGCTAACCAAGTGTATGCTACCCACAAATTCGCTGTAGCCCGGCAAGGATGTCCCAAGGAAACAAGTTATCAATTGCTCGACTGCTGACTTTATTGCTTGACTCAAAAAGCCGGCCGCCTTGGCTGTGGGCAATGTGGATACCTTTTATGCTCGGGGGCTTTTTTTGGTTGCTAACAGAGGTCAGCAAGCCAACCCCACGAAAGTGGCCGACAGTCGCTGGGCGCACAAGCTAAATGCCCGTGAGCTAAAAACTGACAAATATCTAAACATCAGGCACGAACCCGTTTTAGTTATCAGGCAGGGCACCCTGCTGGCGCAGGCAATAGACTGGGGCAATACGTTTTTTTCGGATAGCGCGCTAAAACTCGGCTCTTCACTTTCTTCCCGTCAAGATTATGTGGCGCTAGAGCAACATTCGCTAGTTGCCTATGCGCAAGTTGGAAATAGCTTAATCAAGCATTCGGGCGACTCGACCGCCCTATTAAAGCGGGCAAGACAAGTGCGTGTTTTTTATTTTCATAGCTTATGGCCATGACCAGGTTTTAAGGAAGGGTTACGACTGCCTAATAGCATCGGTGACCAGGCAACCAGGCCTACTACTGGCCCTGGAGCGGCGATAACCTCATATTTTTGCCGCATGGCTTCCGACAACCTCCCCACCTCGCTGCTGCTCAACGGGCGCGAGTTCAGTTACGACAGCATTCAGCAAAGCCCTAGCCCCCCCACGCCCCTCAACGGCTACGAGGCCAAGGTGCTGGAGCTGCTGCGGCAGTGGCTCAGCGGGGCGCACGAGTTTGGGCTGCGCACCTCGGGCAGCACCGGGCAGCCGCAGCTCATTGTGCTGCAGCGGCGGCAGCTGGCGGCCTCGGCCCGCCGCACCGGCGACTTTTTCGACCTGGGCCCTGGCGACCGGGCGCTGGTTTGCCTCAACTGCGAGTTTATTGGGGGTAAGATGATGCTGGTGCGCGGCCTGGAGCGCCACCTGCACCTGACCATTGTGGAGCCCCACGCCGACCCGTTTGACTACGTGGCGGCCGACGCGACCTTTGATTTTGCGGCCTTCGTGCCCTTGCAGCTGCGGGCCATGCTGGCGGCCGGCCGGGCGGGGCGGCTCAACAAAATGCGCGCTATTTTGGTGGGCGGCGCGGGCGTCGAGCCCAGCTTGCTGGCCGAATTACAGCGCCAGCTGACGGTGCCGGTGTACTCGACCTACGGCATGACCGAAACCGCCTCGCACATGGCGCTGCGGCTGCTCAACGGGCCCCACGCCAGCCCGCACTACCGGGTGCTGCCCGGCCTGCACCTGGGCCAGGACGAGCGCGGCTGCCTGACGGTGCGCGGCGACGTGACCGACGACCAGCTCATCACCACCAACGACCGTATCGAACTACTTGACAAGCACACCTTTGACTGGCTGGGCCGGGCCGACTTCGTGCTAAACTCGGGCGGCGTGAAGGTGCAGGCCGAGAAGGTGGAGCTGGTGCTCGACGTGGCCCTGGCCGAGGTGGGCGCGCCGCGCCGCAACTTCGTGGCGGGCCGCCCCGATGAGCGCCTGGGCCAGGCCGTGACGGCCTACGTGGAGGGCGCCCCCCTAGGGCCCGCCCTCGAGCAAACCCTGCTGGGCCTGCTGCGCGAGCGCCTCGACAAGTACGAGCAGCCGCGCAGCGTGGTGTACGTGCCAGCCTTCAAAAGCACGGCCTCGGGCAAGCTCGACCGCGCGGCTACCGTGCGCGGGGCGAGCGGCCAGGGGCGCGAGCGGCGGCCGGCGTGAGGCTGGGCAAGTGGCGGAGCCCTAGGGGCTGGCCGGCCTATGCTTGGTTTGGCCGGCGCTGGCCGGCCCGGTGCGAGCCCAGGAAATCAACCTCGACTCCGTGAGTACCAGCACGGCCACTACGCCGGTAGTAGCCCCCAGCACGGCGGGCGGCCTGCCCTCATCGGAGTTTGAGACGTACACCGTGAAAGCCAGCGGCACTCGCTACACGGCCACCTTTACGGGCCTGTATAGCTCGGGCACGGTCGAGCGCCTCTATCTCATTACCAGCCACACGGCTAATTTTAAGCTCAGCCGCTACTGGCTGCTGCCCACCTCGGCCTCGTTTAGCTACGGCAAGCAGGATGGGCTGCTGCGCGAGCGCGAGCTGCTGGGCTTGCTCACGCCCACCTACCAGCGCGGCCGGGTGAAGTACTACCTGCTGGGCGACGCCGAGCAAAGCAACCTGCGCGCCATTGCGCGGCGCTTCGTGGAGGGCGCGGGCGCGGGCTACACCCTCTACACCGATACGCTGCAGAACGAGGTGGGCCTCAGCCAGTCTTTTATCTATGAGCACACCGAGTACCTGGGCGGGCTGCTGCGCGAGGTGCCCCGCAGCTCGACGCGCTTTAAGCTGCGCCTGGGCCTCGGGCCGGTGGTGCTCACGGGCCTGGTATTTTACCAGCCGTCGCTGCAAGATTTTGCCCACGACTACCGCTTTAACCTCACCAGCGGCCTCAACTTCAACGTCAACAAGCACTTGGCTCTCACGGCTGCCTATTCCTACTCCTACGAAAGCGTGGCGGTGGAAGACCGCGCCCCCGGCAACAGCAACCTCACCGTAGGCTTCACCTACGCCGCTGGGAAATGATTCAGCGCAGAAAGCGTTCGCGGGTACGCTGGTCGAGGCCGTTCACGCGCAGGTCTTTTTGCGAGAATAGCGGCTCGTGGTTGCGCACGAGCTTCACGAGAGGGCCAAGGAGGATTTTGGCCCGCACGTAAAAAACGGGACCGCTCAGCTCGCGGCGCACCAGCGGAGGCACAAACATAGTTTGGCGCCAGCCGGCCCCGGCGCCCAGGCTCACCCACGGAAACAGGCGCATCTGGGCGGCTCCCGAGGGCTCAATCAGGCCAATAAAATCGCGCGGGCTGCGGGTGCGCGTCGAGTCCTCCGTGTTATACACGATGCGCAGCGTCCCGAGGCCCCCCTGCAAGTTGGCACCCAGCTCCCAGCGGCGGTTTTCGATGATAATATACTCCCCGTAGAGCGCCACGTTGTAGAAGCGCAGCCCCGCGTCGGGGTCGTTGGAGGCATTGTTGGGCGGGGCCAGGCGCGTGGGGATACTGCTGCTAAGGAAGTAAAAAGCGGCCCCGGTGCGCACGCGGCCGCGCCACTCCAGCCCCAGCTTCACGCCATTGATGGCGCAAAAGTGCGCGTTGATGACGGAGTAGCGCGAGTCAATTTGCACCACCAGCCGGCGCCGGTCAAACACCAGCGAGCGGGTAGAATCGGCCGGGTGCGGGGCCGGGGCCGCCGCCGCTAGCTGGCCCAGGCCCAGGCCCAGGCCCAGCAGCCCAGCCAGCAGCCACCCTCTAACTAGCAGGTAGCGAATAAATTGGATAATCGAAAACAATAGGATAAGCGTAAGTAACTAGTCAAGCCAAGAATACGTAGCCCGCCGGCCGTTTGGATTGGCCGGCGCCGGCGGGAGCTGGCTTAACCACCGGGCGGGCCCTAGGGTTTCGGGGCAGCCCCGAGGGCGGCTTCCAAGGCGGTATCAATGGCCGGGCTGGTGGAGGGGCGCGGCGGGGTGTTAGAGATAATGTTGCCATCGGGCCCGATGAGCCAGTAGCTGGGCATGGCCTGCACGCCGAAGGCCCGCGCCGCCGCGCCCGCAAACCCTAGGCCGTCGCGCAGGTGCACGGCGTTGGGGGCCAGCAGGTGGCGGGCGGCCAGCGTGCGCTGCCAGTCGGCGGCCTGGGCATCGAGCGATACGTAGACGAACACTACGGCGCGGCCCGCAAACTGGCGGCGCAGGGTGGCGGCCGGCGGCATCTCGGCCAGGCAGGGCGCACACCAGCTGGCCCAAAAATCGAGGTACACCACCTGACCCCGCAAGTCGCTGAGGGCAATTTTTTTGCCGCTGGCGTCAACCAGCGTAAAATTAGGGGCGGGCTGGCCGGCCAGCAGGGCCAGGTGGGCGCGCACGGCCCGGCGCAGGTCGCGGGCAATGGTCGAGTCGTGGTTGTGGGCCCGGAAGGCGGGCAGCAGCGGCCGAATATCGGCGTGCTCGCTCTCGACCTTGCCCAGCAGGTACTCGCCCACCGCCACGTCGCGCACGCGCCCCTCGCCCAGCGCCTCGCGGGCTTGCTGGTAGAGGCGCGCGCCGGCCGACGGGCCAGTGGGCAGGTTGCCCCGCTCGTCATTGAGCTGGGTGAAGCCGTAGGTAAGCAGCAGCGCCTGCAGGCTAGTGCGCCCTAGGGCCGAGTCTTGGGCGGCCAGATGCAGGGCGGGCACGAAGTCGTAGTAGCCCACGGGCAGCGTGGCGTAGCCCTGCTGGCGGCGGGCTTCGGTTTGGCGGGCGTAGTAGCCTAGCAGCGCGTTGGCCCACTCGTAGGCCAGGGCTTGGCGCTGCTGGCGCACGAAGGCCGCCGGCAGCGGGTGGGCCTGGGCGTAGGTGGCCAGCGCGGCCAGCCGCTGCTGGCGGTAGGCGTCGGCGGCCTCGCGCAGGGCGGCGGCGCGCAGGGCAGCGGCGCGGGCATCAGGGGTGCGGCCGGCGGCATCGTCGTGGCTGGCCGTTAGGTAGGCTTGGGTTAGGTAGTTGTTTTCGGCGCTGCCGGGCCCGGCGTAGCGCGCGGTTTCATCGGGCTGGCGGGCATCGAGGCTTAGGCGCAGGCGGTAGCCGGGCGCCAGGTAGAGGCTAATAAAGTCGTCGCCGTAGCCGAGGCGCGCCTCGGTGGGCGCGGCCAGGGCGGGTAGCACCAAGCGAAAATCGCCGGTGGCGCTCACCTTGGCAGTCAGGGTTTTGGTGAGCTGCCCGTGCCAGTCGGGCGCGTAGCTCAGCGTGATGGTGCGGGCCGCGGGGTGGCCGATGCGGCCCGCCACCACCACGGCCGGCGGGGCGGCGGGGGCGGCGGAGCGCGGCGCCTGGGCTAGCAGCGGGCCCAACCGACCGAGCCCGATTAGCAGTAAGAAGCAAGCTATACTACGCAGCATACGAAAGCAAAGGGGAAGGGCCCGCCGCTAGGTACGCAGCAGCCCGCCCAAAGTATGCCGCGCCGCCCCTAGGGCTCCCTACTACTTCAGGGCCGCCTCGATGGCGGCTACGGTCTGGGCACCGTCCGAGGGGCGCGAGGTCCAGAGGTGCACAAAGCGGCCATCGCGGCCGATGAGGTAGTAGCTGGGGTAGCCGTTTACCTGGTAGGTGCCGGCCGTCTTGCCATCCTGCTCGTAGAGATGCACCGCGTTGGGGCTGGTGAAATGCTGCTCCGTCAGGGTTTGCTGCCACTTGGCCTTGTTCTGGTCTACCGCGATGTAGAGAAATACCACGTCGCGGCCCTCAAACTTCTTTTTCAGGTCGGGGGCAAACTCCTGCATTTCCTTCATGCAGGGCTGGCACCAAGTGCCCCAGAAATCGAGGTATATCACCTTGCCCTTAAAGTCGTTGAGCGACACTTGCTGGCCGGCATCGTTGACCAGCGTAAAGGCGGGGGCGGGCTGGCCCTCGTTCAGGTGCTGGCGCTGGGCCAGGACCCGGCGGGCGCTGCGGGCCAGGGCCGAGTCGCGGTTGTGCGCCCGGAAAGTGGGGTAAAAGGCCCGCACGCCCGCCAAGTCCTCCTGGATGTTGTTAAACAGCAGCATTTGCATTACCATGTCGCGCGCCTTGGTTTCGCCCAGCTCCTGCGTGGCCAGGCGGTAGAGCCTAGGGCCGGCCTCGGGGCCGGTGCCCAGCTTGCCCGAAGGGGCCAGGCGGCTTTGGTAGGCGTTGAGAAACCACGCCACCACGGTATTCTCGTCCAGGCCCCGAAAGTGCTGGTCCAGCTCGCGCAGCGGCAGCTCCTTGATGAAGGAGAAGTACGCCTCCGAAAGCGGCGGGGGCGGGCTCACCTCGTCGGGCTTCTGCTGGCGCCGGATGGCCACGTAGTCCAGCAACTGCCGGCCCCACTGCATGGTGATAAGAAACTCGGCATCGTGCCGGAAGCTGGCGGGCAGCGGGTGCGCCTGGGCGTAGATGGCCAAAAACGCCCGCTGCTGCTGCCGAAAAGCGTCGGCGTGGCGGCGCATCTCGGCGGGCGTAGTGCCGGGCTGCCCGCGCAATTGGTCCATGGGGCGGGGTACGTCGCCCGCCGGGCCGTACTCAAACTTGTACTGCGCCTGGGCCAGGTAGTTGTTCACGTCGGCGCCGGGGCCGCTGTAGGTGAGCGACTTATCAAAATCCTTGAAATCGAGGTGCAGCACCAGCTGGTCGCCGGGCATGAGGTAGAGGCGGGTGCCCTGCCGGGCATACTCGAAGTGCACGGGCGTGGTGGCGGCCAGGTCAGTGAACTCGAACTGGAAGTCGCCGCTGGCGCTGAGCGGCGTTTTTACCCGCTTGTTGCCCACGAACAGGCGCACAGTATCGCCGGCCGGGGCATGGTCGAGGTGGCCCCGGAAGGTAGTGCGGGGCGGCGTGGGCGCGGGGCCGGCCAGGGCTGCCCCTAGGGGCAGCAACCACAGGAAAGGCAGCATAAGCGGGTGAGGTTGGGAATGAGAAAAAGCCAGCGGGCTGCCAGAGCGGCGAGCGCCGGGCAAATGTATAACCAACCAAGCCACCTATCAACTGAAGATTACGTTTATAAACGTATAATTCAGTTATTAAGCACAAACAGCTGTTTATCAATACGAATTTCCGCTACTACCGCTATTACCGCTACTACGCAAAGCCTTGCCGGCAGCGCAGCCGCTGGCGGCGGCCCCGCGGCTGGAGAGTGAGCAGCGGCAATTCCCGCTTGGCGCACCTTAGGGTACTGCTGGGGCCTAGGGCACCCGCCGCTTCACCCGGCGGTTTGGGCGGTTGGCTGGCTGCTGGGGCTGGCTGGCCCCGTTTGCCCTGGCGCGCGGGGCGGGCAGCTGGTAGTTTTGAGCAGCCAGTCCGCCCGCTACAGGGTGGTCGCTCCTTGTTTTCGCGCCGCCATGTCTTTCACCCCCGACTTCCTTTTTACCCTGGCCAACCCCCTGGCCCTGCTGGGCTGGGCGCTGCTGGTGCTGGCCCCGCGCTGGCGCGGCACCCGCTGGCTGGTACTCAGCGGCGCGTTGCCGCTGCTGCTGGCCGGAGCCTACGGCCTGCTCATTGGCACGCACTACCTGGGGGCGCACGGCGCCGAGGGCGGCTTCAACTCGCTGGCGGCGGTGGCGGCGCTCTTCCGCGACCCCTGGGCGCTGCTGGCGGGCTGGGTGCACTACCTGTGCTTCGACCTGTTTACGGGGGCCTGGGAAGCGCGCGATGCCCAGCGGCACGGGGTGCCGCACTGGCGGCTGGTGCCCTGCCTGGCGCTCACGTTTTTGCTAGGGCCGCTGGGGCTGCTGCTCTACTTTGGAGTGCGGCGGCTGGGGGCGCCGGCTGCCAGCGGCTCGGCTGCCAGCTAACTTAAGTAGCAGCATTGATTACTTCTTTTTCAAGCAACTTATTCCTTCGTCATGCAAGCCTTTGCCCCCTTCCCTACCCTAGGCGCCCCGCGGCCCACCCAAGCCAAGCTAGGCCTGCTGGCCGGGCTGGCCCGCTCCTTGCGCGTGCTGCACCGCGCCAGCCCCGTGCTCTCGGCCGCGGGCTGGCTAAACGTGGGGCTGGCCGCGCTGGCCCTAGGGCTGCTACCCTTCGACCACCGCCTGGTAACCGGGCTGCCGGTGTGGGCGAAGCCGCTGAAGTTTTCGCTCTCCATCGTGGCCTACGCCTGGACGCTGGGCTGGCTGCTGGCCGACTTGCCGGCCCCGGCGCAGCGCAGCGTGCGGCGCATCGCCTGGGGCGTGGCGCTGGCCATGCTCATCGAGCAGGGCGTCATTTTTGGGCAGGCAGCGCGCGGCACCACCTCGCACTACAATGCTTCGACGCCGCTCAATGCCTTGCTGTTTGGGCTGATGGGGGTGTTTGTCCTGGCCAACACGCTGCTCGCGGCCTGGGCCCTGTACCTGGCCTGGCGCTACCGGCCGCACGGCCCGGCCGGCTACGTGTGGGGGCTGCGGCTGGGGCTGCTGGTGTTTCTGGTGGGCTCGGTGCTGGGCGGGTTCATGATTCATGCCGGCCAGCACACGGTGGGCCGGGCCGACGGCGGCCCCGGCCTGCCCGGCCTGGGCTGGAGCACCGCGGCCGGCGACCTGCGCCTGGCCCACTTCCTGGGTATGCACGCCCTGCAGGCGCTGCCGCTGCTGGGCTGGGCGGCCAGCCGCTGGGTACCGCGCCGCGCAGTGCTGCTAGTGGGCCTAGGGGCGGCGCTGTGGGCGGGGGCCGTGGCGGCGCTGCTGCTGCAGGCGCTAGCGGGGCGCTCGGCTTTTTAATAATGCTGGCTTATGGAAATGCTGCATCGCTTTAACATCTTGACGCACATTGCCTTCGGCAGCCTGGCTTTGCTAGTGGGGCTGGGCCCGCTGCTGGGGCGCAAGGGCGGCCCGCTGCACGGGCGGCTGGGGCGCTGGTTTCTGGGGCTGGTAGTGGTGGTGCTGCTGTCGGCGGTGCTGGGGCTGGCGGTGTTCGACTTCCGGCCCTTTCTGACGGCCATCGTGCTGCTGACCACCTACCAAGCCTACGCGGGCTACCGCACGGCGCACATTCAAGCCACCGGCCCCACCCGGCGCGATGGGCTGGCGGCAGCCGTGTTTTTGGCGGGCGGACTACTTTTTCTGCTGGCCCTGCCCCGCATTCGCTTGGGTTGGTCGCCGGTGGTGATGCACAGCACGCTTGGCTTACTGCTGGGCATCACCACCTATGATTTGGGCCGCTACGGCTGGCTGCCGCGCTGGCAGCGCGGGGCCTGGCGCTACGAGCACATCTGGAAGCTGGTGAGTACCTACGGGGCGCTGCTGTCAGCTTTTTCGGGCAATGTGCTGGTGCGGTATCAGCCCTATAGCCAGTTTGTGCCGTCGGTGCTGGGCGTGGGCCTGGCGCTGGGCTTTATGGGGCGCACGTATTGGCAGCGCCGCCACTTGCGGGGGGCCGCCGGGGCGGTGGTAGCTTAGGCGCTCCCTTTTGCGCCGCGCCTCATGAACGACCACCGCTACCGGCTCATCGGCATTCCGGCGCTGAGTCTTTTGATTACGCTGCTGACCGCGCCGCTGCATGGCTTCGGGGCCAACCCCACGTTTTTCGTCAGCTGGGGCATCTCGCTTTATTTCACCACGGCCCTGTGGCTCGGCAACCGGGCCCTGTGGGCGTGGCTACTCGGCCGGCTGCCCCACGTAGACCAAACAACCCGGCGCTTAGTAGCCCTGGTGGGGTTGTCGGCGCTCTTTACGGCCCTGGCTACGGTGCTGCTGCGCGCGCCGCTGCGCCTGCTGCTGCCCGCTTACTTTCCGTTTCGCTGGCCCAGCGAGCTGTTTGCCATCGGCTTCAACCTGCTGCCGACTTGCTTGGTCAACACTTTTTACGAGAGCGCCTATTTCTTTCAGCAGTGGCAGGCCAACCAGCGCCGGGCCGACCAGCTGGCGCGGGCGGCCACCCAGGCCCAGCTCGACGCCCTGGCCCGGCAGCTCGACCCGCACTTTCTGTTCAACTCGCTCAACACCCTAGCCGCCCTCATCGAGCCGGGCAACGCGCCCGCCCAGCACTACGTGGAGGGCCTGGCCGACGTGTACCGCTACGTGCTGCTGGCCCGCGAGCGCCCCACCGTGCCGCTGGCCGAAGAGCTGGCCTTCGTGCGCACCTACCTGGCCTTGCAGCAGGTGCGCTTTGGCGAAAGCCTGCGGGTAGAGTACGCGGTGGCGGCGCCCGGCGGCCGGGTGGCCCCGCTCAGTGTGCAAGAGCTGGTGGAGAACGCACTCAAGCATAACGAAGCTTCGCGCAGTCGCCCGCTTACGCTGCGCCTGGTGGTGGCCGCCGGGCTGGTGCGCCTCGAAAACACCTACCAGCCCCGCCCGCCCGGCCTGGCGCCCAGCACCGGCACGGGCCTGGCCAACCTGCGCCAGCGCTACGCCCTGCTGGGGGCCGCGGCGCCCGTCAGCATCACGCAGGTAGCGGGCACCTTCGCCGTGCAGCTGCCGCTGCTGCCCTAGGGCCTGGTGGCGGGGCCTAGGGCAGCAGGCGGGGCCTAGGGTAGGCTGGCGGCGCCCCGCGCCCCCAGGCCCCGCCGCCCCACCCCGCGCTAAAACCGGGGTACCAGGCCCTGGTTGGTAAGGCGCACCTCGCGCAGGTCGAGGCCGTACTCAGCCCGGAACTGCTGGGCTATGGTGCTGCGAAAGTCTAGCGTGGCCGCGCTTTTTTGGGCAGTTTGCCAGGCCAGCACCAGCAGCACGCTTTGCAGCTTCAACTCTTCGCCCAGGTGGGCCACGGCGGCGGGCGGGCGCCGGCGGGCAGTGGGGGCCAGCAGGCGGGCGGCCTGCGCCCGCAGCGCCTGCTCCTGGCTGGCCGTCACCACATCGTCGTCGGTAATATTGTGCACCACGCGGTAGCCGGCTTCCAGGTACAGGGCCAGGGCGCCGGCGGCGTCGTTGTCGGCCAGGCCCGAGTTGCGCAGCAAGGCGGCATACAGGGGGGCGTAGTCGGCCTGGCCGGGGCCAAAGGTGGCGCGCACCAGCTGCGCCTCGGCGGGACTACGGGCCTGCAGCCGGGTGGCTACCGCCTGCACCGCCTGCCGCCGCAGCGCCGCCGTAGGCACGTAGCGAAAGCTGCGCGCGGGGCCGGCCGGGGCGGGCGGCAGCTGGCCGGTGCGCAGGGGGGCCAGGCGCAGCTGCTGGGCAGCGGCCGGGGCGGCCAGCAGCAGCCCTAGGCCGGCCAGGCAGGTAGCAAGCGGGCCGGGCAGGTAGCAGGGCATGGGCAGGCAAAGCGAGGGCGTTGAAACAGTACGCTTACCGGCGGCGCAGGTTAGCCAGGCGGCCCGCAGGCGCCCCAGGTGTTTTCTTTGGCGTAGCCCCTAGCTCCCTGCCCCCTTTATGACCGTGCTGCTGCTCGAAGATGAAACCCCGGCCGCCGAGCGCCTGCGCCGCTTGCTAGCCCAGGCCGCGCCCCAGGCCCAGGTGCTGGCCGTGCTCGATACCGTGGCCGGCGCGCTGGCCTGGCTGGCCGCCCATCCCGCCCCCGACCTCATCCTCAGCGACATTCAGCTGGCCGATGGCCTCAGCCTCGACGTATTTGCCCAAACCCTGGTGCGCAGCCCCGTCGTCTTCACCACCGCCTACGACCAGTATGCGCTGCAGGCTTTCCGAGCCAACGGCGTCGATTACCTGCTGAAGCCCCTCAAGCTGCCCGAGCTGCAGGCGGCCCTGGCCAAAGTGGCCGCTCGCCCCGCGGCCCCCACCGGCCCGGCCGCCGCGCCCGATGCGGCCACGGCCGCCCTCGAGCGCCTGCTCGACGCGCTGCCCCAGGCCCGGCACCCCTACAAAACGCGGTTTCTGGTGCGGCAGGGCGACACGCTGCTGCCCCTGCCCACCGCCGAAGCCGCCTGGTTTGGCAGTCGCCACGACACTACCACCCTGGCCACCCACGACGGCCGCCGTTTCGTGGTCGACTACACCCTAGAGCAGTTGGAGGGCCTGCTCGACCCTAGCCTCTTCTGCCGCCTCAACCGCCAGCTGCTGGCCCAGCTGCCGGCCGTGCGCCGGCTGCTGCCCCACTTCGGCGGCAAGCTGCTGGTCGAGCTGCGCCCCGCCCCGCCCGACGAAGTGCTGGTGAGCAAGGAGCGCGCCGGCGCCGTAAAGCGCTGGCTGGAGGGCTAGCGGCGGGCTCCGTTTTCCGTATCTTGGGGCTTGACTCTGACCTCTTATGGACGCTATCAAACGAAAGACCGCCGTGCTGGACCGCCTCACCGATGCGGAGTTTTTTGAGTTTTGCCAGGACCACCACGACTTGCGCATCGAGCGCGCGGCCAGCCACCAAATCACGATTACGCCCCCCCGCCAGCTCCGAAACCGGTTCTTCCAATAATGAATTATCGTGCCAACTGGCCAACTGGAATGTGGAGCACGAGCTAGGCGTCACCTTCGACTCGTCGGCCGGCTTTACGCTGCCCACTGGGGCCATGCTCTCGCCCGATGCCAGCTGGATTGCGCAGGCCCGCTGGGATGATCTCGGCGCGGGCGACCGGCGCGGCTTCGCCCGCATCTGCCCCGATTTTGTGGCCGAATTGCGCTCGCCTCCCGACCGCCTCACCGATACCATGCGCAAGCTGGAGCACTGGCTCGAAGCCGGCGCCCGCTTGGCCTGGCTTATCGCGCTGGCCACCGAGTCGGTGTACATTTTTGAGCCCGGCCAACCCGTGCGGCCGGTCGTGGGCTTTGGCCAGGTACTGGACGCCAGGGACGTGCTGCCCGGCTTTGGGCTGGAGCTGGCGCGCCTGCGGCCCCGCTAGGTTCTACCTATCCAGCCAGCTTTTAAATACGCTCACCTTCTCGCGGCTCACCAGCACGGGGCCTTCGCTGGCGGGCGGGGCGGGGTGCAGCACGGTTTGCAGACGCGAGTTGGTGTAGTGAATAATATCCTGAATGGCGGCCTGCCGGGTTAGAAATGCCCGGTTGAGGCGAAAGAACTGGCCGGGGTCGAGCAGGCCTTCGAGCTGCTCTAGGGTGTAGTCGACCACGTACTTGCGGCCGTCGGTGCTTTGCAGCAGGGTGGTTTTTTCGAGGCTGAAAAAGTACGCCACCTGCTCGACGGGCACTACCTTGAGGTGCTCGCCCACGCGCACCACAAACTGGCTTTTGTAGCTGGCGGCCGGCGCGGGCTGGCGCAGTTGCTGCATGAGCGCCGCCAGCGTAGCCGCATCTAGCCCCGGCACAACGGCTTCTTTTGTGCCGGAAACCGAACCTTTTGTACCATTTACTAGCGTTTCCGGCGTACCAGGCCCTAGGCGGGCGCGCAACTTGGTTAGCGCCGCCACTAGCTCGGCTTCGTCGATGGGCTTGAGCAGGTAGTCCACACTGTTCACCTTAAAGGCGCGCAGGGCGTACTGGTCGTAGGCGGTGGTGAAGATGACGGGGCACGTGATGGCCACTTGTTCAAACAGCTCGAAGCTGAGGCCGTCGGCCAGGTGAATATCCAGAAAGAGCACGTCGGGCGCGGGGCCGGCTTGCAGCAGGGCCACGGCCTGGGCTACCGATTCGGCGGGGCCCAGCAGCTCGAGCGGGGCGGCGTGCTTGTGCAGCAAACTGGTGAGGCGGCGGGCCGCCAGGGGCTCATCTTCAACTACAAGGGCCAGCATGGGGCTTTTTGCGCAAGTAACGCACCGCGGGCTAATTGGCCGCCGGGCGGGTCGCCACGCTGTCGCGCAGGTGCCGCACCTGGCGGCTGAGGGCGGTGCTTTGGCACACCACCGGGCTGTGGGCCCGCAGCGCCACCGACTGGGCATCTACCGCGGCCAGCCGCCAAATAATGTCGCGGCTGTGCAGGTGCCAGGCAGCGGCCAGCGCCGGCTGCAGCCGCACCACCACGGTAGCTTCGAGCAGCGGCTGGGGCGCCGACTGGTGCACTGCTACCGGGCGCAGCTGCTGCAAAGCTCGCAGCAAAGGCGCCAGCGCGGCCGCCGTGCGCAGCTGAAACGGGCGCACGTCGCCGCCCAGCGGGCCGGGCAGCAGCGGGTACACGGTAATGCTTTGAAGGTCGGCGGGGCGGGCGTGGCGCAGGGCCGCGGCCACGGCCGGGTAGGCATCGGGGGTGGCCGCCTGGCGCACCCACAGCCAGATGGCGCCCGCCACCAGCACGGCGGGCAGCAGCTTGAGCACGTCCAGATACACGCTTTTTTTCACTTCGCAACGCGGGCCGAGGCCGGCCCCCTGGCCTAGGGCCTACAGCGCCAGCAAGGGCAAGGTAACCACGAACTCGGCGCCCACCGGCCCGGCCACCACCGGCCGGCTGGTAAGGAAGCCGTAGCGGGCACCCAAATTGGCCAGGCCACGGCCCGAGGTTTCGGTGGGCGCCAGGCGGCGGGGGCGCAGGGTGTTGCGCACGGTGAGGGTGGCGGCGGCGGCATCTACCGCCACGCGCAGGCGCAGCGGGTCGGCCTGGTAGGCAGTGTTGTGCTTGAGGGCGTTTTCGAGCAGCAGCTGCAGGGCCAGCGGCGGCAGGTAGAGGTGGCCGGTGGCGGCCGCCGGCCCGGCACCCACAAACTCCACCTGCAGGGCCTCGGCGAGGCGGGTTTGCTGCAAAAACACGTAGGCCTCGGCAAACTGCAGCTCCTCGCTTAGGGGCACCAGCTCCTGGCTTTGGCTGTCGAGCACGTAACGGTACACGCTGCTGAGCTGGCGAATGAAGCGCACGGCGCGGGCCGGGTCGGCCTCCTCTACCAGGCTGGTGAGGGCGTTGAGCGAGTTGAACAGAAAGTGCGGGTCGAGCTGGCGGCGCAGCGAGTCGAGCCGGGCCACGGCCGATTCCTTCTCGAGCTGCGCGGCCCGCACGGTGGCTTCGCGCCAGGCCAGCAAAAACGAGCGCGAATGCAGAAACAGCGAGATAATAACCGTGCCCACCAGCGGCAGCGCCAGCTGCCCGGCCAGGTTCTGGCGCAGGGCGTAGCCCAGCGGCCGGTGCCAGAGCAGCATCGAAAATCCCTCGGTAACGGTCACGATAACCAGCAGCGAGGCCGCCAGCGACGCGCCCAGCGTGAGCAGCAGCCGCCACACCGGGCGCTGCTCCCAGCCCACGAAGCGGTTGAGCACGTCGGCCGTGTAGCCATTGGCCAGCCACAGCCCTAGGCAGTACGCCAGCGAATAGGCGCAGGTCAGGGCGTAGTCAGCCGGGTGCTGCCAGGGGCGCGGCTCGCTGGTCAGCCCAAACAGCAAGCTCAGCGGCACCACCCAGCGCACCTGCCGCCAAAATACTCCTACCTGGCTGGTGGGGGGCAGGCGAGCGCCGGCCAGGGGCGAAGCAGCAGAAACGAACGCGGGCACGGCGGGCAAGGGCTAACGAATGAGGGGTTGAAAGTACAAACCAAGTAGGCCTTAGGCCTCTGGACTGGCCCTAGGGCCTACTTGGCGTTGCCGAGCGTGTAGCGCCCCACGAGGGTATAGTGCCCTGAACTGGCCCTAGGGCCTACTTGGCGGGGGTAGCCGCGTAGGTACCCAGCTGCCGCAGCACCTGCGCCTGGCCCCAGTTGGGCAGTAGGCTGTTGGCGGGGTGGTAGGCGGCGAATTTGGCGCGGGCCTGCTCATACAGGGGCTTGGCCACGTCGGGGCCGCCGCCGTACTCGGCGGGCATGTAGTACAGCTGGCTTCTAGCAGGTAGGGGCGCGGGTTGGCGGGGTTGGCGGCTTTAGCCTGGGCCAGGGCTTCATCTACCAGCGGCGCGTACTCCTGGCCCCGCCCCAGGGGGTCGATAACGAGGCGGGCCTGGTAGGCATAACCCTGCAGGGCGAGCAGCTCCGAGGCGTCGCCCTGCAGCTGGCGGGCCTGGCCTAGGGCGGCTTCGGCGCGGTCGAGCAGCTGGTCCTTGACCGCGGCGCTTTCCTGACTGCGCCGGCTGCTCGTAATCAGGGCGTAGGCCTGGTAGTAGCGGGGCAGCCAGTCGGTGGGGGCCTGGGCGGCGGCTTGCGCCAGCTGGGCGGCTAGGTTGGTGAGCGCAGCCGGGTCGGTGGTGCCCAGCACGGCCGCCACGAGCGGGCCTAGGGGCGCGGCCGGGCGGGCAGTACTAGCGCTAGCGGCGCTGGGCGTGGCAGGGGCGGTAGGGGCCTGGGCGCGGGCGGCCCCGGCGGTAGTGGCTAGGGCAAGGGCGAAAAGCAGCTTTTTCATGACGCAGGGGGTTAGGGTTGCTGAACGACTTAAAGGTGGTGGCCGCCCGGCGCGGCCCCAACTGCGGGTTGCCGAAGCGTCGGCAGCGGGCGCCCAGGCGGCAGCAGCGGCGGCCAGAGCGTGGGCGCGGTAGGCGGCGGGCGGCCCCACATAGGGTGCTTACTCCACCCATAAACTCACGTACATTTGCCTTCTCTATCCTAGCGCAGCACCGATGGCTTCTCTCGCTCTTCCCGTTGATTATCAGCACCTTTTTCAAACGCTACCCGAGAATTTTCTGCTCATTGGCGCCGACCCCGACGCCACTATCCTCGACAATACGGACAGCCACGTGGGGGTTTCGCTAAAAAGCCGCGCCTCGGTGGTGGGCAAGCCTTTTTTTGAGGCCTACCCGGCCACCGACGAAAGCGGCGCGGCCGAAATTCGGGCGTCGCACCAGCACGTGCGCGAGCACCTGATGCCGCACACCATGCCACTGATTCGCTACGACCTGGTGGGCACCGATGGCCAGCTGGAGGAGCTATACTGGCAAGCCACCCACTACCCGGTGCTCGACGAGCAGGGCCAGCTGCGCTACATTTTGCAGCGCACCCAGGACGTGACCGCGCAGCTGCGCGCCAGCCAGGCCGCCGCCGAAGCCCGGCGCCGCCTGGTAGAGGAGCAGCAGCGCACCCGCTTCGTGCTCGAAAGCCTGCCGGTGCTGGTGTGGACGGCCACGCCCAGTGGCCAGCGCGATTACTTCAACCCCCGCTGGCTGACTTTTACGGGCCAGAGCCTGGCCAGCCAGCTGGGCGAAGGCTGGCTCGAGAGCCTGCACTCCGACGACCGCGACCGGGTGCGCCAGCAGTGGCAGGCCTCGGTAGACCAGGACACGCCCTTCCAGGTAGAGTACCGCCTGCGCCGCGCCGACGGCCAGTACCGCTGGGCCCTGAGCCGGGCCACGCCCCAGCACAATGCCGCCGGCGAGATTACGATGTGGGTGGGCGGCGTGGTCGACATTCACGACCAGAAGCGACTGGTGGAGGAAATACTGGAAGCCAACGAGCAGCAGGCTGTGTTGTCCGACCAGGCCTACCAGAACTTTAAGCTGGTGCAGCAGCAGCGCCAGGTGTTTTACAACCTGCTGCTGCACGCGCCCGCCCACATTTGCATCGTGCGCGGCCCTGAGCACCGCTACGAGTTTGCCAACGAAGAATTTCTGGCCCTCACCCAGGGCGTGCCCGTGATTGGCCGCACCGTGGCCGAGGTGTTTCCCGAAACCGTAGACCAGGGCCTGGTGGCGGTGCTCGACAAGGTGCTGCAAACCGGCCAGCCCCACCGCGGCTACGAGCAGCTGCTCTTCCTCTACGACCAGCGGGGCGAGCGCCGAGAGCACTTCTTTAACTATTTCTACGACTGCGTTGAGGAGGATGGCCGGCCGGCCGGCGTCACGGGCTACGCCCAGGATGTGACGGAGCTGGTGCGCGCCCGCCAACAGCTGCAGGCCCTGCTGCCCCCGCCCACCGCAGCCGCCAGCTAAGCGCAGCCCCGCCCTCTTTCCTACTTTCTTTTTTCGACTGCCCGCCCGGCCATGGCGCTCTCCGCCCTCGACTTTCAGCAAGCCCGCGTTAAGCAGGTCCTTTTTAAATCGCGCCTGCGCTCGGTGCTCTATGGGGTGCGCGCGGCCGAGCCGAGCCTGTTTATGCTCAGCGAAAACCCGCTGGGCCAGTGGGTTAGCACCTACCTCAAGCCCAGCTACGGCCTCCGCCCCGAGGTGGCGGGCATCGAGCGCCTGCTGCGCCAAACCCTCGACACCAGCCAGGCCCTGGTGCGCCAGCACCAACGCGGCGAGATGGACCAAGCCCGCCAGGGCCTGGAGCAGATTGAGCGCCTGGCCACCGAAATTGACGGGCTGCTGACGGCCATCGAGAAAAGCAGCTAGCCCCTTTTATTGGATTGTTTGGCGGTTTAGTTGAAAATAAGCCAGAATCTCGCTATGTTTAGGCAGCGAATAGCCGCTCCTAACTGGCTCTGACTTATGTTTTTCGATGCCCCCCGCGCTAAGTACCTGGCTACCTGCACCCTAGCACCCACCAAGCTGGCTCCGGCGACTACCCTGCCCCGCGCGGCGCAAACCTGGGCGGTGCTGGCCTTGCTGCTGCTGGTGGCCCTAGGGGCGGTGAGCTACGGCCTGCGCCACCGCCACCGCGACGAAGCCCTACTCAGCAGCCCCCGCGCCGGCGACATCTACACCGTGCACGCGGGCCGCACTGGCGCCTACTCGCTGCTGAAGGTGCTGCGGGCCGGCGGCAACGGCGTGGAGCTGGTAGCCAACGAGTACCAAACCACCGATAGCAAGCCCATTGCGGTGCTCAACCAGGCCGCGCGCTACAGCCAGGAGCCGTTTGTCATCACCCGCCTCGACTTGCAGATTATGCGCCGCCGCGGCGAGCTTACCGACGTGGACCGCCCCTAGGGGCAGCCGGCGCCCCGCGGGCCCTACAGGTCATAGTTCAACGAAATTTGCTCCAGGTAGTCGGTGAGGCCGCGGGGGTGGTCGAAGGCGTGGATGAAGAGAATATGGTCGTCGCCAACGCCGCGCCACACCTCGGCGTAGTAGCTGCCCAGGGCGTAGAGGCTAAGGCGGAAACTGTCTTCGGTGCGCTCGGCCAGGGGGCGGCCGTGCTGGGTTAGCTGCGCCAGCTGGTGGCGCTGGTGCAGGTTTTTGAAGGCGACGAAGCTCGGGCTGGACATTACCCGAAGGTACTGCCCAGGCTGGCATTGGGCCAAGGCCACCCGGCGGCGCACCTTTGCGGCATGAAACGGCTCCGCTTTCCGCACCCGCTGGTGCTGCTCTCATTTTTTATTGTGCTGGCGGCGGCCCTCACCTACCTGCTGCCCGCCGGCGAGTTTAGCCGCCGCCCCAACGCCGCCACCGGGCGCGCGGTGGTGGTGCCCGGCTCGTACCACCGCGTGGCGGCCGCCCCGGTGGGAGCCTGGCAGGCGCTGCTCAGCGTGCCCAGGGGCCTGGCCGACGCGGGCGCGGTGGTGTTTCTGATATTTCTGGCCGGCGGGGCCTTCACGGTCGTCGACCAGACTGGGGCCCTGCGCTTCGGCGTAGATTGGCTACTGCGCCACGCCCACGGGCGCGAGGTGGTCGTTATTCCGCTGGTGAGCTTGCTGTTTGCCACCATGGGGGCCCTCGAAAATATGGGTGAGGAAATAATTGCCCTGGTGCCGGTGCTGCTGGTGCTGATGCGGCGCCTGGGCTACCCGGTGCTCACGGCGGTGGCGGCTAGCCTGGGGGCCTCGCTGGTGGGCGCAGCCTTCAGCCCCCTCAACCCGTTTCAGGTGGGCATTGCCCAGCAGCTGGCGCAGCTGCCGCTGCTGTCGGGGGCGGGCTACCGGCTGGTATTTTTGGGGCTGGCGCTGCTGTGGTGGGTGGGCGGCACGGTGCGCCACGCCAGGCACCACCGCACGGCGCCCGAGCCGCTACCCGCCGCGTTGGCCGCTGAGGCGGCCCTAGGCCCCCCCGTGGGCGGCGGCCGCCACGGCCTGGTGCTGCTGGGGCTGCTGGGGGCCTTTGGGTATTTTGCTTACGGGGTGGTGCGCCTGGGCTGGGACTTCGACCAGATGGCGGCACTGTTTCTGGGGCTGGGCATCGGGGCGGGGCTGCTGGGGGGCCTAGGGCTGGCGGGTACCGCCGAGGGCTTCGTGGCGGGCTTCCGCGACATTGCCTTTTCGGCGGTGCTCATCGGGTTTGCGCGGGCCATCTTTGTGGTGCTCCAGCAGGGCCACGTGGTCGATACCATTGTGCGGGCACTGGCCGCGCCGCTCGGCCACCTGCCGGTGGCGCTGGCCGCGCTGGGCATGGTGGGCGCCCAGGCCGCCCTGCACCTGCCGGTGCCCAGCGTGAGCGGCCAGGCCGTGCTCACCATGCCGCTGCTGGTGCCGCTCTCCGACCTCATCGGCCTCTCGCGCCAGGTAACGGTGCTGGCCTATCAGTACGGCGCCGGCCTCACCGACCTCGTGACGCCCACCAACGGCGCGCTCATGGCCATGCTGGCGGCCTGCGGCGTGCGCTACGAGGCGTGGCTGCGCTTTGCCGGGCCGCTGTTTGCGGGCTTGCTGGCCCTAGGAGCCGCCGCAGTGCTGCTGGGCATCTGGGTGGGCGTGTAGGGCGGGCCGCGCGGGCGCGCTGCGGTCGTAGCTTAGCTACAATTAGTCAATCATTTACCAATTGAAATCTTATGGATGCGCTTCGCCACCCCATCGGCCCGCCGCCGGCGCTACTAGGCCCCCTCACTCCCATCGAGCGGGCCGACTACCTGCGCCAGCTGGCCGACCTGCCCGCACAGCTAGCCGCCGCCACTGAGGGCCTGGGCCCCGAGCGCCTACAGCTGCCCTACCGCCCCGGCGGCTGGACCGGGCGCCAAGTCATTCACCACCTGGCCGACTCGCACCTCAACGCCTACTGCCGCTGCAAGCTGGCGCTCACCGAGGCCAACCCCACCATCAAGCCCTATGACGAAGCCGCCTGGGCCGAGCTGCCCGACGTGGCGGCCGTGCCCGCGGCGGTATCACTGGCGCTGCTGGCCAGCCTGCACCAGCGCTGGGTAGCCTTGCTAGCGCCCCTGCCGGCCACCGCCTGGCAGCGCACCTTCTACCACCCCGAAAACCGCCAAACCACCACCCTTGACCAAGCCCTGGCCACCTACGCCTGGCACGGCCGCCACCACCTGGCCCATTTGGGGCTGCTAGGGGCCTAGGCCAACTATTGGGCCAGCCCCGGGTTAGCCACTACCCATCGCAACTCCCATTTTTTGCCCATGCCCTCCCCTAGCCCACTGCCCCAAGCCGAAGCCAAAGCCGACGACGCCCGGCGCTTTCCCATTGGCCGCGCGCAGCTGCCCACGGCCCCGCTCACGGCCGCCGAGCGCACCGCCTACATCCAGCAGCTGGCCGAGCTGCCCGCGCAACTCACGGCCACGGCGCGCCGCGTGGGCCCCGAGCGCCTGCAGCTGCCCTACCGCCCCGGCGGCTGGACCGGGCGCCAAGTCATTCACCACCTGGCCGACTCGCACCTCAACGCCTACTGCCGCTGCAAGCTGGCGCTCACCGAGGCCAACCCCACCATCAAGCCCTATGACGAGGCCGCCTGGGCCGAGCTGCCCGACGTGGTTGCTACCCCCATCACCGTTTCCCTGGCGCTCCTCGAGAACCTACACATACGCTGGGTTTCGCTGTTGCAGCACCTCACCGAAACCCAGTGGCAGCGCGGCTACATTCGCCCTATCTCTCACGCAACTATTAGGCTCGACCAGTTTTTAGTACTCTATGCCTGGCACGGCCGCCACCACCTCGGGCATCTGGAACTGCTGGCGCAAGGGTAGCCGTAAAAGCAGTGCCCCGGTTTGGGGTCGCCCTAGTACTGGCCTCAACTGAGGCACTATTAGCAAAACGGTCCCGCTCACGTAACATAAGCGGGACCGTTTTGCTAATTGGAAGTTGCTAAGCTAGTGGCTGCTGCGCACCATACTGCTACTTTTGCCGTAGCGGCGCAGGCTTTTTTCGGCGTTAGGGTTCAGCCGGGCGGCATTTTCGAGGTCGTGGCGGGCCTCCTTGGTCCGGTCGTAGCTGGCGTAGCTGATGCCGCGGTACTCCAGGGCGTCGGCATAAACCGAGTCGATGGCCAGGGCGCGGGTAAAGTCAGCCACGGCGGCCTTGTACTGGTACATCTGCATCTTGGCCACGCCGCGGCCAAAGAAGGCCTCCTTGTCGTCGGGCCGCAGGCGCACGGCGCCGCTAAAGTCGGTCGAGGCCGGCTTGTATTCGTGCAGCATCAGTTCGTTCACGCCCTTGTTGTAGTAGAGGTCGGGGTTGCCGCGCTGGGTGCGCAGGGCGGCCACGTAGTCGGGCTTGGCATCCTTGTAGTTCTTGAGGTTAGAGTTGGCCTTGGCCCGCTCGAAGAGGGCGCGGCCGTTTTTGGGATTGGTTTTGAGCACCAGATTGGCGCGGGCCAGCTGGTACTTATAGTCCGTCACCGTCATTTTGCGCTCGGCGGCGCGGGCCACCGAGGCCTCCTTGGCCGAGGGCGCATTGGGGTCGAGGGTAGCCGTAGCGGCCTCGGGCGTGGGCGCATCCAGCACGTCGGTGGGGATAGCGGCCGCGCTGGCGGCGGCTGGGTCGGGGGCGGGCAGCGCCACCGGGTCGGGCGTGGTGGGGGCGGTGGTGCTCACGATGGCCGTGGGGTTGCTGATGGCGTTGGGCCGGTCGGTTTCGGTAGTGGAGGCGCAGCCGCTGGCTACTCCCAACAGGGCTAGGGCAACAGTAGGCATTGTAGTGAATAACAAAGACTTCATAAAGCAGGAAATAGATAAGTGCGCCAGCTACGTGCTGGTGCTTCGGGGCCTTGTACGGAAAAGCCCTTCCATGGTGGTATTGGCCTAGGCCCGGCCCCGAACTCAGGGGGCGGCGCTGCGGTTATCTTTGCCAGCCCCCGCCCCGGCGGGAGTCGTTTTTCTTACCGTTTTCTTTGTTCAAATAAACTCATGGCATTGCAATTTGACCTGGTAGTTATTGGCTCGGGGCCTGGGGGCTACGTGGCGGCTATTCGCGCCGCCCAGCTCGGGCTGAAGGTGGGCGTGGTAGAGCGCGAGTCGCTCGGGGGCATCTGCCTCAACTGGGGCTGCATCCCTACCAAAGCCCTGCTCAAGAGTGCCCAGGTGTACGAATACCTGCTCCACGCGCAGGACTACGGCCTGAGCGCGGGCCAGCCGGGCTTCGACTTCGCGGCCGTAATTAAGCGCAGCCGCGGCGTGGCCGAGGGCATGAGCAAAGGCATCCAGTTTTTGTTTAAGAAAAACAAGATTGAGGTGGTGAGCGGCGTGGGTAAGCTGCTGGCCCCCGGCCAGGTAGAGGTGACCCGCGCCGACGGCACCAAAGAAACTGTGGCGGCCAAAAGCATTATTCTGGCTACCGGCGCCCGCGCCCGCCAACTGCCTAACCTGCCCATCGACGACCAGAAGATTATCGGCTACCGCAAAGCCATGACCCCCGACGCGCTGCCCAAGCGCCTGGTGGTGGTGGGCTCGGGGGCCATCGGCGTCGAGTTTGCGTATTTCTACCGCTCCCTAGGGTCGGAAGTGACCATCGTGGAGTACCTGCCGCGCATCGTGCCGGTGGAAGACGAGGAGGTGTCGCGCCAGATGGAGAAGTCCTACAAGAAGATGGGCATCAACATCTTGACCAGCGCCGAAGTAACCAAGGTAGACACCAGCGGCGACGGCTGCCAGGTGTTCATCAAAACCCAGAAGGGCGAGCAGCAAATTGCCTGCGACGTGGTGCTGAGCGCCGTGGGCGTGCAAACCAACCTCGAAAACCTGGGCCTGGAGGAGCTGGGCATCAAAACCGAGCGCGGCCGGGTGCTGGTCGATGACTTCTACCAAACCAACGTGCCGGGCATCTTCGCCATCGGCGACATTATTCCGGGCCCGGCCCTGGCCCACGTGGCCTCGGCCGAGGGCATTATTTGCGTGGAGAAGCTGACCGGCCATAATCCCGAAAAGCTTAACTACACCAACATTCCCGGCTGCACCTACGCCCAGCCCGAAATCGCCTCGGTGGGCTTCACCGAGGCCGAGGCCAGGGCTAAGGGCTACGACGTGCGGGTGGGCAAGTTCCCGTTCTCGGCCAGCGGCAAGGCCGCGGCGGCCGGCGTGAAGGATGGCTTCGTAAAGGTGATTTTTGACAAGAAGTACGGCGAGTGGCTGGGCGCCCACATGATTGGGGCCAACGTGACGGAGATGATTGCCGAGGTAGTGGTGGCCCGCAAGCTCGAAACCACCGGCCACGAAATCATCAAGTCGGTGCACCCCCACCCCACCATGAGCGAGGCCATTATGGAAGCCGCCGCCGCTGCCTACGACGAGGTTATTCACCTCTAGGGCCCTAGGCCCAGGAAACGCCAAAAAGCCCCGCTCGTTACCGAGCGGGGCTTTTTAGTTGCCGTCATAGCTCGCGGCTACTGCTTGGCAAGCACGTTGAAGTCGAGGGTGAACTCGTCGTAAATGGCCTTGTCGCCGATGCTGTCGAAGAAGGTTTTTGAGCCGTATTTCAGGCCGTACTTGGTGCGGTCGATGGTCACTTTGCCCGAGGCCGAAGCCACGCCATTCTTCACGCCCACCGCGGCCGGGAAGCTGATGCGCTGCGTCACGCCCTTAATGGTCATGTCGCCGGTGATAGTGGCGTTGGGGGTTTTCGAGTCGGCCGGCGCGCCGGCCAGGGGCGTCACGCTGGTGATTTTGAAGGTCGAAGTCGGGAATTTATCGGCGCCGAAAAAGTCGTCGCTCGTCATGTGGCCCACAAACTTGGCGTGGTTGGTGGCATCGGTAATATCGGTGGCCTTCAGGGTTTTCATGTCCACGGTAGCCATGCCGCCCACTACCATATTGCCCCGCACCTGCAAGTCGCCGCCCGTAAACTGCATGGTGCCGTTGTGGCCGTGCGTCACGGCCTTGCCCTCCCAGCCCAGGGTGCTGAGCTGCGGCTGCAGCTTGTAGTCAGCCACGGCCGCCGAAGCCGAGGTTTTCACTGCTTTTTGGGCGAAAGCCGCCGGGGCAGCCAGCAGGGCCGCACCCAGCACGGCGGGTAACAAAATCTTTTTCATGAGAAAAAAGGGAAGAAAAAAGTAAGTATAGAAGGGTAGCTAATTTTTTAGGCAAGTGCTAGGCCCGAATCTTATCGAGCAGCGCACTCAGGGTTTTCAATTCGGTGTCGGTCAGGTTCTCGAAGCCGTTGCGCAGGGGGTTTACCAGGTTCTCAGCGTCTATTTGCAGCAGCAGGCGCAGCCCGGCGTCGGTAATGCAGATATCAACGGCGCGGCGGTTGGCGGGGCACACGGCGCGCGTCACCAGTTGTTTTTCCTCCAGCTTGTCCACAATGCGCGAGGCATTGCTAGTTTTGTCCAGCATCCGGTCGATGAGCAGCGCCACGGTGGCCGGCTTGGGGTGCTGGCCCCGCAAAATGCGCAGCACGTTAAACTGGGGCAGCGTAAGGCCTAGGGGCCGAAAAACGGCCGCCTGCCGCTGCTGCAGCCACCCGGCCGTAAAAATGATGTTGAGATGAGCCTTCTGGGCCTCGCTCTGGAACGTAGCTTGCTTAATTTCGTCTTCTAGGCGCACGGGAGCGGGTTGTAGTCGGCTGCAAATTTAATGTACCTACATTAAATAATGGTTGCCAGTTCCTAAAAATTCTACTTTTTTTAGCTTCTCCGCTAAGAAACTGTTCAGCTAGGCGTTGCTTTGCAGCCCGCATCGCTTCCAGCTTTTCCTCTATTTTTATGCGTTTCTCTTCGTTTTTCGGCGCCACTGCCCTAGGGGCTGCGCTGCTGGTACTGCCGCGCCTAGGGGCGGCGCAGACCTCGGGCGGGCTGCCCGTCAAGCCCACCCGCAACACCCAATACGTGTTTCGCAACGGGGTAGTGCTCGAGCGCCTGGGCAGCCAAACCACGCCGCTGGTGCGCAACATTCGCCTGCCCAACGGCACCAAGGTGAACGTAAAGAGCGGCATCGTGGAGTTTCCGAGCGGCAAGATTACCAGCCTGCACGAGGGTGACTACCTGAATGCCGACGGCGGCCTCGTGTTTGCCACGCCGGCCAGCGCCGCCGCCGCTCGCGGCGACTACGCCGTGGCCGCCAACGCCAAGTATGACCAGTACGTGCACGTGGGCAAATCAGCCGCTGCGGCTCCCACGGCCGCTTTCAGCTCCGACTCGGCAGCCGTGCGCGAGCAGCTGCTACAGCAAAAAATCGAGCTGCTCACCCGCAAAGTGACCCTGCTGCAGCAAACGCACCCCAACGCCCCCAGCACCAGCGCCGTGGACCAGCAACTGCAAACCATTGACGCGCGGCTGACCTCAATGAAGCGCCCCTAGGGGGCACCTTGCGCAAAAGGGTGGGCGGTGGTGGCTACCAGTTCGCCGGCCTCCTCACGCACCAGGCCAAAGGGCTCGTCGCGCACAATCAGGATGCCGTCGAGGTCGTGCAGGTCGGCCAGGGCGCTCACCTGCAGCGCCGCCCAGATGCCGAGCGAGGTTTCGACCATGCAACCAATCATGGGCAGCAGGCCGTGGGCGCGGGTTTGGCGCAGCAGCTCGATGCCGCGCTGGTAGCCGCCGGCTTTCATGAGCTTCACATTCACGCCGTGAAATTGCCGGGCGATGTCGGCAAAATCGGCCTCGTCGGTCACCGACTCGTCGGCCAGCAGCGGCACCGGCACCCTAGGGCGCAGGTAGCGGTAGTCGGCGGCCAGGGCGGCGGGCAGCGGCTGCTCGAGGTAGCGCATGGCCAGGCCCGGCACGACGGCCGCCGCTTCCAGAAACTGCAGCAGGCTATCGGCGTCGGGCCAGGCCTCGTTGCCATCTACCAGCAGCGGCTGGCCGGGGGCGGCGGCGGCTACGGCGCGCAGCAGCGCCAGGCCCTCAGCCTGGTTCACCTTCACTTTCAGGAGCTTGAAGCGCTCGGCGCGCTGCTCGCGCAGCCAGCCGGCTACCTCGCCGGGCGCCATAATAGGCAGCGTGAGGGCCGTGGGCACCCGCGGGGCGGGGCGCGGCACACCCAAAAACTGCCACACCGGCTGCCCGGCGCGGGCGGCCAGGCAGTGCGTAAGGGCGCTTTCGAGGGCGAAGGCCAGGGCGTGCGCCACGGGCCGGGCGGCCAGCAACTCGGCCAGCGCGGGCAGCGTGCCGGCCGCTGCTAGGCCCTGGGCGAGCAAGTCGGCAAACTGGCTTTGCAGCAGCGCGGGCGACTCGCCGTAGCGCACGTTGGGGGCGGCTTCGCCGCGGCCGGTGGTGCCCGCCTGGGTGGCGCTCAAAATGAGGTTGGTTTTGGTTATGGAGGCATTGCGCGAGATTTTCCAGACGTAGCGCAGCGGCAGCTCGAGGGCGGCCAGGGTCCAGGCGGTGGGCATGGCGCAAAGATGGGCGCCGACCGGTAGTTTGCCCGGTTGCCGGCTGGGGGCGGCGCGGCCCTGGCTGGCCCTAGGGGCTTTGGGCTAGCGGTACGCCCTAGGGAGCCCGCCGCCGGGTCGGGCCAGCGTGGCGTTACTTTACAACTTCATTGACTTTTCTTTTTTGGTTTTTGCTGGCATGAAGTTTACGCGCCTACCAGGAGCAGCTGCCGGGCTACTGCTTGTGGCCCTGCTACTTACGGTCCTCATTGCCTACGGCAACCTGGCCCTGCCGCCCGCCGTGGGCGCGGCGGCCCGCTGGCTGGCCCTAGGGGCGCTGGCCCTGGCCGTGGCTTCGCGCCGCTCGCTCACGCTCTGGATTGCCCTGAGCATGCTGGTGGGCATCGAGTTGGGCTACGACGCGCCCGGCGTGGCGCTGCCCCTTAAGGTACTGAGCGACATCTTTTTGCGCCTGGTAAAAACCATTATCGCGCCGCTGGTTTTTGCCACGCTCGTGGTGGGCATCGCCGGCCACGCCGACCTTAAGCAGGTGGGGCGCATGGGCATTAAGGCGCTGGTTTACTTCGAGGTAATTACCACCTTTGCCCTCTTTATTGGCCTAGGGGCCATCAACCTCACCCAGGCCGGCGCGGGCGTGCAGCGCCCCGCCACCGAAACCGGCGCCGACGTGCTGGCCGCGGCCCCCAAGCAAACGGCCGCCGACATTATCCTGCACATCTTCCCCGAAAACATTGCCAAGTCGGTGGCCGAGGGGCAGGTGCTGCAGGTGGTCATCTTCGCCATCATCTTCGCCATCGGCCTGGCCCTCACGCCAGTAGGGCCGCGCCAGCGCATGCTTAATTTTTGCGAAAGCCTGAGCGAGGTAATGTTCAAATTCACCAACGTGGTTATGTACTTCGCGCCCCTGGGGGTGGGCGGGGCGCTGGCCTACACCGTGGGCAAGCTGGGGCTAGCCCCGCTGCTCAACGCCTTTAAGCTGCTGCTCACGCTCTACGGCGCGCTCTTCGCCTTTATCTTCTTGGTGCTGTTGCCGGTAGCCCTCATTGCCCGGCTGCCGCTGCGGCGCTTCGTAGCAGCCGTCACCGAGCCGGTGAGCATCGCCTTTGCCACCACCAGCAGCGAGGCCGCCCTGCCCCGCGCCATGGAGGCCATGATTGGCATTGGGGTGCCGCGCCGGGTGGTGGCGTTCGTCATGCCCACCGGCTACTCCTTCAACCTCGACGGCACCACGCTCTACCTCTCGCTGGCGGCCATTTTTGTGGCCCAAGCGGCGGGCGTGCCCCTCACCTTTGGGCAGCAGCTGCTCATGGTATTCACGCTCATGCTCACCAGCAAGGGCGTGGCCGGCGTGCCCCGCGCCTCGCTGGTAATTCTGCTGGCCACGGTGGCCTCGTTCAATTTGCCCGACTGGCCCGTTTTTATTATTTTGGGCATCGATGCGCTGATGGACATGGCCCGCACCGCCGTCAACGTGCTCGGCAACTGCCTGGCTTCGGCCGTGGTAGCACGCTGGGAGGGCGAGTTTATAGACAACTATGTGCCCGCTCCCGACCTGCTGGCGCCCGAGCCGGTCGAGGCCCTGCACTAGGGGCTATTTGTGGCTTAAGCGTTTGGCATAACGGGCATGTCGCGTGTCAAGCGAGGGCGCGGCAAGCGCACCCGAACAAAGTCGCTTGGCTATCGTCCGGGTCGCGATTGCTTCGCTGCGCTCGCCATAATGAACGGCTTGGGGGCCAACCTACCCTAGGGCCGCCGGGCGGCGCAACGGCCTCAGGGCCCCTCACCGCTGCAGACGAGCCGCTGGGCGAGTATCGCCGGCGCTTCGCACACTTTTGGGCGTTTCGCCGTTGCGTTGCCAACGGAAACGCATTTTTTTGCGTGGCTCGCTAACTAAAGCTAAACCAGCGAGTTTAGCTGATAGATTTCGACAAAAGCGGAAATTTACTATTATTAGCTTTCGCCTATTCAGGGAAAAATGCGTAATTTGAGAGCGCAATTAAGCTGACTACGTATCATTTACCAGCATATTCAACTTCTTCTCGCAATAATCCTATCTCTAGGCATAACAACGATTTTTACACTTTTACTTATGAAGCTTACCTCCACAGTTATCGGTTCGTGCGGGCTCGCGCTCCTAACCCTGGCTACGGGCCTAGGCGGCTGCAAGTCGTCGAAGGGCATGTTTACTTCCACGCCCACGGCGGCCATTAGCAAGCGCCTGCCTCCGTTGGAAATTACCGCCGACCCCGGCCCGCTGGCCATGAACGACGGCGCCCTGCCCGAAGACCCGCTCCGCATGTTTAAGGCCGAGCTGCAGCGCAACATCCTGGAACCTACCGACTCGGCCACCTACGGCTACGCCCGCCTAGTCGTAACCAAGGTGCACACCACCCGCACCGGCCGCAGCCTGCAGGCCGCCCAGGTAGTTACCATGCTGGCGCCCAGCATTGTGGGTGCCCCACTCGAGTGGTATAAGACTGATATTCAGGCCGAAGTGCAGATGATGAATGCCGCCGGCGAGCTGCTGGGCACCTACACCGGCAAGGGCACCTCCAACGTGAAAGTGGCCATGTACCACGGCTACTCACAGACTGATGCCCCGCGCCTGGCCGACGTCATTGCCCTGCGCGAGGCCCTGGCCCAGATTCGGCCCCAGCTCGATACCGCCTCGGCCCGCCTGCGCCCGCTGATGCTGGCCGGGGGGCAGGTGAGCAATGCCGCGGGGGCCGGCGACGGCCGCTAAGCCGCCCCGCCCGACCTTTGCCGCCCGGTCCCGGCAGTGCGCCGCCGCACACTGCCGGGACCGGGCGTTCGTTTAGGTAGTTGTATGCTTCGAAAAATTTTGCTTGCCCTACTGGGCGCCCCTGGGCTGGTGCTGCTGGCCGGCTGCTGCGGCAACACCGCCTGCAACTGCCAGGATTCGCTGGCCGACGCGCTGTATTTCTCGTTCAGGATTACGGGCGCCAATGCTTTTAGCCGCGCGGAAATAGCTACCGTGTACCTGGCTCGCTACGATACTACTAATCTGAAAGTCAGCCGCGACTCGCTGCCGCTGGCGCTCAAGCAGCGGGTAGACTCGACGCTGAAGGGGCGCTTGGCACGGGCCTTCCACACCGATACGACGGGGCTACTCATCATCAACAACAACGCGCCGTTTACCGCCGCTACTGCCGGGGGCAAGCTGAGCGGCTACCGCTACCGCCTCTACGTGCCGCAAGACAGCGCGGGCACGTTTAAGAAGCACACCTTTACCACTTTTTCGCTCGACCGCATCCGGGTGATTGGGCGCTACCAGGCCGATGGCTGCTGCACCTGCTACCAAAACTCGCTGAAGCGGGTGCGGGTGCTGGGCGGCAGCTTTACCGACCCGAACTTCATTACCAACACCACGGAAGCCGGCTCGGGTAGCAACCGGGTGCCGATTGTTATCCAGCTTACCAAGTAGGCGCAGCACCCAGCCCTAGGCCCGGGTGCCTGCGTATAGCTGCTTGCGCCGCCCTTTTTGCTATGCCTGCCCCTAGCCTGCTTTCTGCCCCCCCTGACCCCGCCGCCGACCAGTTGCTGGCTCTAGCTCCGGCGGCGGGCGCGGCGCCCGGCGGCTTTCCCTTCGCGGCAGTGCTTAGCCTAGAGCCGCTAATAGCCTATTGGGCGCAGCACGAGCACGATGGTAACCCCGGCGTGGCCCGTCTGGCCCGCACCGTGGCCCAGCAGGTGGCCGAGCACCCCGCCTGCCACGGCGACCTACCCGGCGTGGCCGTGCTCGATGCCAACCCCGAACTGGTCGGTACGCTGATGCTGGCCATGTTCCCGCCCGCGGCCACGGCCACGGCCATTACGGGCGCCATCGTGCCGTTTCACCGGCAGGCGTTTTATTACACGCCGCGCTTCGCGGAGGTGCTGCTGGGGCGCGACCGCACCATTAAGCAGCCGCTCAACGTGGACCTGGCCATGCTGGAGGAGCTAATGACGCGGCTAGCCTACCTGCACATACTCAGCCGCGAGTACGGGGCCGAGCTGCCCCCGCCGGGCGCGTTCATCTTCACCGTGCCTGACTACCGCATTGGGTTATACCGGCACTACGGCGTGAGTTTGGACTCGACGTTTGTGCGGGTGCGGGTGGTAGGCGAGAAGCCCGCGCTCAGCGCCGAGCAGGTGCAGCACCTGCTGCGCCACCGTCACCACCTGCCCACCTGGTTTGAGCTGCTGCCGCCCGCGCACTTCGTGCTCGAGGGCTTCAACCTGCTGCAACTGGTGGACGTGACGACCCAAGAAATTTTGAGCGAACTGAAATATGACCTGCTGGAGCGCGACGTGCTGCAGGCATCCGACCGCATCGAGCAGATTCAGGAAAAGCTGCGGGTGCTCTTTGCGCTGCCGGGCTTGCAGCTGGGCATTGCCGCCTACGACGAGCGCAAAAAAGCCTTCGTGGACTTTGGGCGCAAGGTGAACCACAGCTTTCTGACCAAGCAGCTGCAGGGCCAGGGGCTGGAAAACGACTTCCGCCAGGTGTACAACCGCCTGCTGACCGAGCGCCGCCCGCTGGTGCTCGACGATGTGGCCACCGCCCCCGAGCTGCCCGATAGCCTGCGCCAGCGTATGCTGGGCATGGGTGTGCACTCGGCCATTCTGGCGGCCCTGCCCTACGGCTCCGACACGGTGGGTTTGCTCGAGCTAGGCTCGCCGGGCGTGGGCGACCTCGATGAGTTTGCCCTAGAGCTAGTCAACCAGTTTGTGCCGCTGTTTGCGGTGGCCGCGAAGCGCAACGCCGAGGACCAGGAAACCCGCGTGCAGGCGGTAGTGAAAGAGTACTTTACCGCCATTCACCCCACCATGGAGTGGCGCTTTACCGACGCCGCCCGCCGCCTGCTGGTCCACCGCGAGGAAGCCGGCGGCCGCGCGTCCGAGATGGAAGCCATCGTATTTGAGGACGTGTACCCGCTGCACGGTTCGAGCGACATTCGGGGCAGCAGTACGGCCCGCAACGAGGCCGTGCAGGGCGACCTCATCGAGCACCTGACCCTAGCCGGCCGGGTGCTAAAAAAAGCCTCCGAGTACCAGCAGCTACCCATTCTGGATGAGCTAAAATTTTACGTAAACAAGCACTTGCGCCGCCTGCGCCAGGGCATTTTGACCGGCGACGAGGTGAGCATCTACGACTCGCTGCGCACCGAGGTGGAGCCGCTGTTTGAGTACCTGGCCCAGAACGTGCCCGATTTGCGCCCCACCATCGCCGGCTACTGGCAGCACATCGACGAGCGCCTGGGCATTTTGTACAAGCGGCGGCGCGACTTCGAGCTGAGTGTAACGCGCCTTAACGACACCATCAGCGACTACCTTGACGAGCAGGAAGAGCAGGCGCAGGCCATGTTTCCGCACTACTACCAGCGCCTGAAAACCGATGGGGTAGAATATAACATTTACGTGGGCGGCAGCTTGGTGCAGGATAAGCCGTTTGACCTGGTTTTTTTGAAAAACCTGCGCCTGTGGCAGTTGCTGGTAATGGTGGAGATTACGCGCCGCACCCACGCCCTGCGGGCCGAGCTGCCGGTGCCGCTTGATACCACCCAGCTCATCCTCATTCACTCGCAGCCGTTGAGCATTCGTTTTCGGCAGGATGAGCGGCAATTTGACGTGGATGGCACGTATAACATTCGCTACGAGATAATTAAGAAGCGCATCGACAAGGCTACCGTGCTGGGCACCGGCGAGCGCCTTACGCAGCCCGGCTGCCTGGCCCTGGTATATGCCCAAACCCGCGAGGCCACCGAGTACCACGAGTACATCGACTACCTGCAGGACCGCGGCCTGCTGGAGCCCGGCGTAGAAAGCCTGGAGCTGGAAGAGCTGCAGGGCGTGAAAGGCCTGCTGGCATTGCGCGTGAAAGTGCGCTTGTAAGGCGCTTTACTACTGGCTGTTTGCCAGCGGCTGTCCTTCGTCAACCAACTCTTTTTTCTCTTTCCAAAACAGTTGCAGGCCCGTGCGCAGCAGCACTAGCCAGGCCAGGCCCGCCGCGAAGCCCGCCACCACATCGGTGGGGTAGTGCACGTGCAGAAAGACGCGCGTGAGGCCAATGAGCAGCACCCAGGCCCCTAGGGCCAGCGCCCAACCCCAGTGCCGGCCGTGCTGCACCGCAATCCAGGCCAGGCAGCCGTAGAAGGCCACGCCCATCATGGCGTGCCCGCTGGGAAAGCTCAGGCCGTACTGGTGAATAAGGGCCGACGTGGGCCGGGCGCGGTGAAAGCAGGCTTTGAGCAGCTCATTGAGCAGGATGCCGCCCCCCATCGAGAGCATAAACTCGGTGGCGTAGCGGTGGTAGCCTTGGCGGTACAGCAACCAGGGCACCAGCAGGCTGGCCGGCACAAAAAACAGCACCGAGCCAAACCGGGTCAGCACGTTTTCGACCCACCAGCGCAGGCCGGGATAAGCGGCCCGCAGCCGGTCCAGTTGGCTAAATCCCCAGTTGTCGAAGGTTTGCGAGTGCTCGCGAAATACCACCCGCGTGAGGTAAAAAAACAGCGCGAACGCCGCCACAAACAGCCCCGCCGCCAGCAGCACCTGCGCCGTGAGCAGGCCCGTGAGCATGGCCCAACGCGAGGGCGGCGGCGTGGCAGGCTGGGAACAAGCAACGGGAGCAGGCATGCGGAAGCAAAGGCGAAGGCACCTAAATAACGTTTAACAAATCTGCTTGGATTTTGCTTCCCGCCCCGGTTGCAACCGAGCAGCGGCCGCCCACCGGGCTTTTGCCAGCCCACGCCCCTAGGGGGCTAAAAGCAAAGAGCCAACCCAATTGGGCTGGCTCTTTGCTGAGGGCTAACTCGTGCGCTCGGAGAGACTCGAACTCTCACACCTTGCGGAACTGCCGCCTGAAGACAGCGCGTCTACCAATTTCGCCACAAGCGCGTGGGGCATTGCGACTACCTCACGAGGGAGTTAGCGGGTTTGCTGGTACAAAGGTACGCTAATTTTTTAACTTCGCGCAAGCTGCAGTCCGCACCAGAGGCCTAGGGCCGCTAGTTTGCGGGCGCCGGAAAATTGTTTTTCAGCTACTTGCGCCGCGCTTTTTTTTCTAAAAAATTTGCGGTAAAGGTCATCAATACCCCCTGGCCGCTGGTTGCCTCCTTGCTTATGCCTATTCTTCCCCACCGCCCCCACCCAGCCGATTACGGCGCGCTGGCCCCCTACTACGACCTGCTGGCGGTGGTGGCATTTGGGGGTGGCCTGCGGCGGGCCCAACGGGCGGCGCTAGCGGCGGGCCTGGCGGGGCTGGGGCCCGCGCCACGCGTGCTAGTGCTAGGCGGCGGCCCCGGCTGGGTGCTGCGCCCGCTGTGGCGGCAGTGCCCCAAGGCCCAGGTGCTATACCTGGAGGTATCGGCGCCTATGCTGGCGCGCACGGCCGCCCGCCTGCGGCGCACCCCGCCCCCGCCCGGCGCCAGCATCGAGCTACGCCAGGGCAGCGAAGTGGCCCTAGGGCCCAGCGAGCAGTTCGACGCCATCGTCACGTTTTTTGTGCTCGATTCTTTCTTGCCCGAAACCCTGCCGGCCGCCCTGGCGCGGCTAGCGGCAGCGCGGCAACCGGGCGCGCCCTGGCTGGTGGCCGATTTTCGGCCCGCCCGCGGGGGCTGGCGGCGGGGGCTGCTAGCCCTCATGTACTGGTTTTTTGGGTGGGCGGTGGGGCTAGAGGCTCGCCGCATGCCTCCCTGGCCGGCCGGGCTAGCGGCCCTGGGCCTACAGCCGGCCTGGGAGCGGTGCTTTTTGGGGGGGGCGGTGGCGGCCCAGGTGTGGCGCCCGGCCTAGGGGCCAGCCCGCCAGCTAATGCCACAAACCAAGGGCCTATTGAATTTTGTCAGTACTTTGCAGCCACTATGCTAAGTAGGCAAGCGTTATTAGTATTATCCTGTTACAATTTATGAAAAAACGTTCTCTTTACGCTATTGGGTGGGTACTAGGCGGAATAATACTACTGCCCGATTGGGTTAGTGCGCAGGTTAAGCCTAGCGCAGCTCCGCGGCCAGTTACCCCAGCGGCGCGCCCCGCCGCCCCGGCAGTGCGCCCGGTGGCACCCGCTGTGCGCCCGGCCGCTACGGCCCCAACAGTGCGCCCAACTGCTACGGTACCGGCTGCCACAGCTGTTCCGCTGGCCGCCGCCCCGCCAGCGCCGGCGCCAGTAGCGCGCCCCGCGGCGGTGGGGCCGCCGGTGCGCTACACCATTTCCTTCCCCAATGCCGTGCACCACGAGGCCCGCATTGGCGCCACGTTTGAGGGGCTGGCGCCGGGCCAAAAACTGACGGTGCGCATGGCGCGGTCGTCGCCGGGGCGCTACGCGGTGCATGATTTTATCAAGAACACCTACTACGTAATTGCCACCGATGGTGCAGGCAAGCTACTGGTTATCAATCGCCCCGACCCCTACTCGTGGGAAGTGGTGCCGGGCGCCGATGGCCTAGTGCAGTTCAACTACACCTTGTATGGCGACCGCACCGATGGCACCTACGCGGGCATCGACCAGCAGCACGCCCACCTCAACCTGCCGGCCACGCTCTGCTACGCCGATGGCTTTGAGAACCGCCCAGCCGAGGTGAAGCTGGATATGCCGGCCAACTGGAAAGCCGCCACTCAACTGCGGGCCAGCGGGGCCGATAAAACCACCTTCACGGCGCCCAACCTGCAGTACCTCATGGACAGCCCGCTGGTGGCGGGCAGCCCCCAACTGCTGCACACCTGGCAGGATGGCGGCCGCAACTTCGAGATGGCAACCTACTACCAGGGCCCGGCGACGGAGGTAGATGACTTCGTGAAAAAGACCCAGAAAGTAGTGCGCGAAGCAGCCGGCGTGTACGGCGGCGAGCTGCCGCAGTTCGATTTTGGCCACTACACTTTCCTGGCCGATTACCTGCCCGAAGCCAGCGGCGACGGCATGGAGCACCGCAACTCGACCTCGCTCACCTCCAACCTGCCGCTGAAGGAGGAGGGCGGGCTGCGCAATCTGGGTACCGTGGCGCACGAGTTTTTCCACTCCTACAACACCGAGCGCATCCGCTCGAAGGGCCTGGAACCCTTTAACTTTCAGCGCGCTAACATGAGCGACGCGCTCTGGTTTGGCGAGGGCTTCACGCAGTACTACGGCGAGTTGGTACTGCGCCGGGCGGGCTACTACACCGACGAGCAGTTTTTTGAGCGCGTGAGCTCCTGGGTGAATGCCCGCGCCAACGCGCCCGGCGCCCGCTACGCCTCGCCGGTAGAGATGAGCCGGCAGGCCGCTTTCGTGGATGCGGCCGTAGCCATCGACCCTAATAACCGCAGCAATACCTACCTCTCGTACTACATTCAGGGGGCGGGCCTGGCGCTGTGCCTCGACTTGCAGCTGCGCCAGCGCTACCACAGCTCGCTCGACAAGTACATGCAAGCCATGTGGCAGGAGTTTGGCAAAAGCCAGACGCCAGCCCTAGCCCCCGCCAAGGCCTTTACGGTGGCCGACTTGCAGCGCGTGCTGGGCACCGTAGCCAAGGATACGGCCTTCGCGGGCACCTTCTTCCGGCGCTACATCTACGGGCACGAGGAGCCGCGCTTCAAGGAAAACCTGGCCACCGTGGGCCTGGCCGTGACGCCGGTAAAGGCCCTGGCGGCGGCCCTGCCCCGGCAGGTGGAGTTTGACGAGGAAGGCCGCTGCCTGCTTTCGCGCAACACCACCATTGGCTCGGGCCTCTACAAGGCGGGCATCGACCGCGGCGACCAAATCGTGATGCTCGACGGCGAGAAAATCGACAACATGACCACCCTCGAAACCATTATGCGCCGCCACACGCCCGCCGACCTCGTGCCCGTGCGCGTGCGCAACCGCGCTGGCCAGGAGCGCTTGGTGCAGGTCGTGCTCACGGAAGATACCAACGTGCAGGTGCAGCCCATGGAAGAAGTGGAAAAGATGACGGCCACCGCCGCCCAAAAAGAGCAGCGCGCCGCTTGGCTGGCCAGTGCCGCCAAGTAAGGCCGTTGGCTGATGCCCTAGGGAGTAGGCCGCCTGCCCGGCGGCGGACCCCTAGGGCATTATTATGTTTCAAAAAGCCGCTCTTGGCAACTTCATAATTACTTTACCTTTGGTTAAATTACTTGGTATTAATCGATTTCTGTTACTTTCGCCGCAGCTAATAGAAGTAGGGTGCCCTTAGCTGGCAACGCTACTTATTTTTTACCCAACTAATTCACTGCTTTATAGTTATGGAAATGTTTGATAACTTGGCCAAAGATTTCAAAGACTTCTTTATAGAGCCCGCTGCCGCCGGCGCCCCGCCGGCCGGCCCGGCGCCAGCCCAGTTTGCCGCGCCACTGCCAGCGGCCGGCGGGCCTTTTGGGGCGCCCGCCGTAATGCAGGCTGAGCAGCGCCACCTCGACCACGTGGCGGGGCTACTGGCGGGCAACGGCAAAGATTTTGCGGCTTACTTAAAAATGGTGAAAAGCCTAGCCGCTGCCAACCTCAGCGGCCCGCTGCTTTACCAGACTGCCTTCAACGCCTTCGCCGCCGTAAACGGCGCTACCGTAACCGGCTTGCTGGCCTCGGCCAATCAGTTTGAGGATGCCCTCGCTGCCGACCGCGACAAGGTGCTGGCTCGCCACCGCGAAAAAATGGGCGAGGTGCCCGGCACCGGTACGCCCGGCCCCATCGTGCAATTGAGCGGGCAGGAGCGCAAGTTGGCGGCCGACTTGGCCGACCTCACCAAGCAGCTGCAAACCAAGCAGCAGCAATTGGTCGAAACCCAGCAGCAATTAGCCGTAGAGCGCCAAAAAGCCCAGGCCGCCCTGGCCTCCTACGAGCTGGCCCAATCGGCTGCCCTAGCCGACTTGCAAGCCAACCACAAGGCCGCCGAGGCATTTTTGCTGCCCGGCACTGCGGCCAAGTAAGCTTAGCTAGCTGCCAACCAGCCACTTCCTGTCAGTAGTAAACTGAGCAACTAGCAAAAACCCGACCATTGAGAATTTATTTAACCTTCGCTAGTATTCTATGAATTCACCGCTACTTGGTTCGCCCACCACTCCTGCCGACGGCCTGCCTGCCTGGCAGAAGCCAGAGAAAGTCGCCGCCTGGGTTTTCGGGGCTGGACTGCTCGGCACGGGCATCTATTACTGGGGGCAGATTTTGCCTTATCTGGTCGATGTGGTGTTCAATAGCGTGAAGCTGGGTATCGGCCTAGGCGTATTATTCGCGCTGTTTGTGCTGGCTACCAACAAGCGGATTCAGGCGGGACTGTGGTATTTGGGACAACGGGTTTTTCGCACGCTGGCGGGCATTTTCGTCAATACCGACCCCATCGGCATCATGGAGGACTACATCCGCAATACCGAGCAGGAGGCGCGCAACATGGAGGCGGAAGTGGGCCATATTGAGGGTGCCAACCAACTGGTGAAGCGCAAGCTCGAAGCCAACCGCCAGCAAATGCAGGAATACCTGGCCCTGGCCGATTCGGCCCAGCGCCAGGGCGAAAAAGATAGCGCCGAAGCCTATGCCAGCCGCGCCGCACAGCTCGAAGAATACAGCCGCCGCCTGCAGCCGATGGCCGCCACTACCGCCAACGTGAGCTTGGTAATGCGCCAGATTTTGAAGGCCGCCCTGCGCCAAATTGACGGCAGCAAGTTTAAAGTAGGCTTGCTGAAGGATGAGTACGAGCTGGTGAAGCGCACGAGCTCGGGCATGCGGGCGGCCATGAACATCCTGCGCGGCGACCCCGACAAAAAGTACTTCTTTGACCTGGCCACCGACCGCGTGGCCGAGGACATGGCCCAGCAGCTGGGCCAGATAAAACAGGCCATGCGCTACTCGCAGGAGTTCGTTAAGGAGATGGATATTAACAATGGGGTGATGAGCGAGAAGGGCCAGCGCTTGCTGGAGAAGTACCAAAAGGGCGACTTCAACGCTATTATGCAGGATGAGCCCAAAGTGCGCCTGACCAGCGCCCAAACCGCCAAAGCTACCGACGACGCCTACGGCAAACTGCTGGATTAATACTGTTTCAACCCACCCTCCCCATAGCTCCCTTAAATGACTACCCGCGGTAAAATTGTTGTTGCCATCCTAATTTTTATTGGCTTGTACTTTGGCATTACCAAGCTGCTTTCCAGTAATTTACTCTTTAAAAAAGCTGATACGCAGTCAGTAACCCTGAACTCGATTGAGTTGCCCACCTCGACCGGCACCGAGGGCGCTACTAACGTAGTGCCGCTGACGGCGCTGCCGAGCAGCACACCCGTCGAAAAGGGCACCCCCGTAACCTGGGAAGTAATGGCTTGGAACAGCCAGATGGCCGGGATGCTGGCCAATGGCGGCCCCCGCTCGACGCAAGGCTCGGTCATGGCGGCCAACGGCGTAGATATGCAGATTCAGCGCCAGGACGACACCTCGAAAATGCAGACCGACCTGGTAAAAAACGCGCTCGACCTGCAAAGTAATCCTCAGGCGCCAGGGCTGGTAGTGAGCATTATGGGCGATGGACTGCCGGGCTTTTCGGCGGTGCAGGGCGAGTTGAAGAAAGCGGGCACCCAGCTGCAAGTTATTCCCTACTCGGTAGGTAAGAGCTACGGCGAGGACAAGCTGATGGGCCCTAAGGAGTGGATTGATAACCCCAAGGCAGCGCTGGGCAAAACGATTGCCTGCTACCTGCGCGACGGCGACCAAAATATTGCCCTGAAATGGTGCGCCGACAACGGCCTGAAGGTGAACCCCGACGAAAAAACCTACGACCCGCAAGCGGTGAACTTCATGTCGAGCAGCGACTTCCTGAACTCGGCCGAAAAGTATATTGCGGCCAAGCCCGAAAGCCGCGAGAAGATAGTGGACGGCAAAAACACCGGCGTGAAAGTGGACGTGGTGGCCGATGCCGTAGCCACCTGGACGCCCGGCGACGTGAACATTGCCAAGCAGAAAGGCGGCTTGGTGAGTATCGTTTCGACCAGGGAGTACTCCAACCAGATGCCCAATATTATGGTGACGACCAAGCGCTGGTACGATGCCCACCAGAAGGAAGTAGCCGGCATGATGACGGCCTTTGCCCTAGCCGGCGACCAGGTAAAAAGCCACCCCGAAGCCCTGACCCGCGCCGCCGACATCTCGGCCGACGTGTATGGCGATAAGGACAAAAACGGTGGCTACTGGCTGAAGTACTACAAAGGCACCGAGGAAGCCGACCACGACGGCAACGTGGTGTCGCTGGGCGGCAGTAAGGTCTTCAACTTTAGCGACAACCTGAATCTGTTTGGGCTGAACGAAGGCGGCACCAACATTTATTCATCGGTATACAAAACGTTCGGTGACGTACAAAGCAAGCTCTACCCCAAGGAGATGCCCGACTATGTACCCCTGAACGACATGCTCGATTTGAGTTTGCTGAAAACCATGCAGGCCCAGTACAAGGGAAAGAACGTGGCGCCGGCTGAAACCCAGAAGTTCGCGGCCGACGATGAAATCCGCCACAACGTGAGCCAGCGGGCCTGGAACATCGAGTTTAACAGCGGCCAGAGCACCTTTACGCCGGCCGCCGAGCGCGAGCTGAATGACCTCTTCGATGACCTGGTAGTAGCGGGCAGCTTGAAAGTGGCCGTGCACGGCCACACCGACAATACCGGCGACCCGCAGAAAAACCAGCAGCTTTCGGAAGACCGGGCTATGGCCGTGCGCCAGTGGCTGGCCCGCAAGAGCCCCAGCGCCTTTCCGGCGGGCCGCATCCAGGTGTTTGCCCACGGCGCTACTGAGCCGGTGGCCAGCAATACTACCCCCGCTGGCAAGGCCCAGAACCGACGGGTAGAAGTCGTGCTGGGCAACTAGCCGGCCTAGGGGGTGCAGATTAAAAAAGGGCGGTCATGCTTCGCTGTGCGCTGCATGACCGCCCTTTTTTCAGGTAGTATGGCTGTACAACCGCGGTGGCCCACTCGCTGCGAACAACCGCAGATAAAAGCGCCCTCCGCTGCGCCATATACAACGAGACATGTTTTTGCTTATAAACCCGATTTATGTTTAAAAAGCTGTTTACGCCCAACGCTAGGCCCCCGCGCTCGGTATTTTTGATGATGGCGGGCGCGCAAGGACTGGCGCTGCTCATGCTGTGGCTATTTTACCCGTTGCAGCTGTTTCCGACCCTAGGCGAAGTACTGCATTCCTTTAAGGAGTTGGTAACGACGCAGGGGCTGATTCAGGAATTGTGGGCCAGCCTGACAACGGCGCTGGCTGCCCTGGCCGTGGCTACGGTGCTGGCCCTGCTGATTTCGTACCTCACGGCGCTGCCCTTCTTCCGGCCGCTGGCCTACGTGGCCAGCAAACTGCGCTACCTCACGCTCACGGGCCTCACGTTTTTTATGGCGCTGGTGCTTTCCTCGGGCCACCAGGTAAAGCTTTCGGTGCTCATTTTTGGGGCTACGGTGTACCTGGTGACGGGCATGACGCGCGTTATCCTGACCACGACGCAGGAGGAAATTGACCACGCCCGCACGCTGGGCATGAGCGAGTGGCGCAGCTTTTATGAGGTAGTGGTGCTGGGCAAGCTCCCCGAAATGCTGGAAGTGGTGCGCCAGAACTTCGCCATTATCTGGACGCTTATCACGCTGGTGGAAACGCTTTACCAAAGCGAAGGCGGCATCGGCCTGCTGCTCTACAAACAAAATCGCTACCTGCACCTCGACGGCGTGGTGGCTATTCAACTGGTGATTCTAGCCACCGGGGCGGCGCAGGATTTTTTGTTTGAGTGGCTACAGCAGCTATTTTTTCCCTACTCCAACCTCACGGCGGCCAAGTAATGACCGAATTTTTATACAAGGAGCCCTTGCTGACGCTCAGCAACGTCTCCCAGCAATTTGGCGGGGAAGTGGTGCTGCGCGACATCAACCTGGAAGTGCGCGACGTGGTGCGGCCGGGCATTCAGCAGGGCCAGGTAGTGGGTTTCTACGGGCGTTCGGGCATGGGAAAGTCGGTGCTTTCGCGCATTATTTCGGGCTTGCAGGCGCCCACTACGGGCACCGTGCAGGTGGGGCTGCCACCGCAGCACCCAGTGTGCCCCGGCGACGTGGGTTTCGTGCAGCAGCGCTACCCGCTCTTCAACCACCGTACCCTGCTCGACAACCTACTGGTAGCGGCTGCCCGCAAGTATCCGCCCGCCGAGGCCCGGCCGCGGGCCGAAGGCTACCTCGCGCGCTTCGACCTGGCGCAGCACAGCCGCAAGTACCCGGCCATGCTCTCGGGCGGGCAGCGGCAGCGGGCGGCCATCGCGCAGCAGCTGCTGTGCTCCGAGCATTTTATCATCCTCGATGAGCCTTTTTCGGGCCTGGACATCGCGGCCATCGACGAAGTCAAGAAGATTATTCTGGAAGTAACTACGCTCGACAACCTGAACACGGTCATCATCGTGTCGCACGACCTGAGCGCCACCACGGCCATCTCGGATACGCTGTGGCTGCTGGCGCCCGAGCGCGACGCGGCGGGTCAGTGCCTGCCGGGCGCCACTATTTCGGCGCAGCACCAGTACAACCTGGCGCAGATGGGCCTGGCCTGGCAGCCCGGCATCGAAGCCCGGCCCGAGTTTGTCGAGTTGATTCAGCACCTGAAGAACGAGATTCGAAAGTCGTAGCCCCTGGCTATTCTTCAGCTAGCAAAAAGCCCCGCCAGAATAATCTAGCGGGGCTTTTTACTGGTTCACTACCCTAGGGCCTAACGGCGGCGGCCGAAGAAGCGGAGCAGAAATAGGAAGAGGTTGATGAAGTCGAGGTACAGCGTGAGGGCGCCCAGGATGGACGCCTTGTGGCTGGTCTCCTCACCTTCGGTCACCCCTAGGAAGGCAATTCCTTTCAGCTTCTGGGTGTCGTAGGCAGCCAGGGCGGTGAAGAGCAACACGCCGATGCCCGACACCAGCAGGTTGAACTGCGAGTTGTGCCAGAACATATTCACCACCAGCGCGATTACCAGGCCGATGAGGGCCATGCTGAGCAGCTTGCCCCAGCCCGAGAGGTCGGACTTGGTGAAGTAACCAAAGGCGCTCATCACCCCAAACATAAGGGCGGCGGTGAAGAACGTGGAGGCAATGGAGCTGGCCGTATAAGCCAGAAAGATGACGCTCAGCGTGAGGCCGTTGAGCGCGGCGTAGGTTAGGAAAGCCGCCTGCACCTGCCCTATGCCCCAGCTAAAGGCACGGGCCGAGAGGAAGCCCACCAGCACCAGCTCGGCGATGATGAGGCCGATGAACATGAAGCGAATGCCAAACACAAAGTGCATGATGGCCGGCGTGGCGGCCGTGTAGAGGGCCACCCCACCGGTGATGGCCAAGCCGGCGGCCATCCAGCCGTAGACCTGGGCGAAGAACTGGGCCTGGATGCGGGCGGCATCCTCCTCCGTGAGCTGGTGCGCCAAGGAGCGGCCGGACGAAAACTGATTGTCACTCATGAATTTAGCGAAAAGAAAAAAGGCAGAAAAAGCGGAATGTGACTGCGGGCTGGCTAACATACGAACTTTGGCCGCCCGTGGTAGTACTACAACAAGTTTACGGCCAATTAGTGGCCCGCCGCCCCATTCTATGTTTATGCCCGCTGCCCACTACCGCCGCAACGATGCGCTGCGCACTATCCGCCCCGGCTACCCCGGCAATAAGCTCGTGGGCCAGGAGTTCTGCAACGGCGAGACCCTCTACGAGCCCAGCTTCGGCACCGTGCTGCGCTGGCAGCTGACGGCCAACCCGCAGAAGGCCGAAAAAAAGCGCGACACCTGGGTGCCCGCCGTAGTGCCCTGCGCCGAGGCTTTCTTCTCGACCCAGGACATGCTGGTGTGGCTGGGGCACGCCGGCTTTTTGCTGCGCGTGCGGGGCGTGAGCCTGCTCATCGACCCGGTGCTGTTTAGCTCGGTAGGCTTGCGCCACCGCCACCCCCTGCCCTGCCGCCCCCAGGATGTGCGCAACGTGGACTACCTGCTGCTGAGCCACACCCACCGCGACCACCTCGACGAGCGCACCATCAAGGCCATTGGCCCACAAAACCCGCGTTTGCGGGTGCTGGGGCCCCTAGGGGTGACGGGGCTACTGCACAAGTGGCTGCCCCAGGTGCCGGTGCAGGAGGCCGGCTGGTGGCAGCAGTTCGACCTAGGGCCGGCCGCGCCCTTCGAGCTGTACTACCTGCCCGCCAGCCACTGGAGCCGCCGCGGCCTGCTCGACCTGAACGAGATTTTGTGGGGCAGCTTTTTGCTCAAGACCGACGAGAGGCTGCTTTATTTCGGCGGCGACAGCAGCTACGGCGACCATTTTGAGCAGATTGAGCAGGCGTTTGGGCCGCTCGATATTGCGCTGCTGGGCATCGGGGCCTACAAGCCGCCCTTTATGATGCACCACAGCCATATGAACCCGCACGAAGCCGCCAAGGCTGCCAACGTGCTGCGCGCCGGCCACCTAGTGCCTATGCACTACGGCACCTTCGACCTGAGCGACGAGCCCGCCTCGGAGCCGCTGCGCCTGCTAACGGAGGTGGCGGCCAGCGGCTTGCTGCGCGGCGAGCTGCACGCCCCCGCCGTGGGCGAAGTACTGGACTGGACGCGGTGGGAATAAGCTCGAAAGCGCTCAGCCACCGGCGGCCAGCCGTTAGCTTTGGCGGTTAAATCTGGTTTTCCTAAAAGAGGAGCTAACCGCTAGTAGCTAACAGCTCAACCTACATGTCGCCGACCCTTATTCTGAGCCTGGTTGCGGGCTACTTCCTCGTTCTCGTCATCATTGCCCTGCTCACCTCGCGCGGGGCCACCAGTGAAAGCTTCTTTGTAGCCAACCGCAACGCGCCCTGGTACATGGTGGCCTTCGCCATGATTGGCACCTCGCTGTCGGGCGTCACCTTCATTTCGGTGCCGGGCAACGTGCAGGGCAAAAGCTGGAGCTACCTGGCCGTGGCCCTCGGGTTTGTGGCGGGCTACCTGGTTATTGGCACGGTGCTGCTGCCGCTCTACTACCGGCTGCGGCTGGTGAGCATCTACTCGTACCTGGAGCAGCGCTTTGGCTACTGGAGCTACAAGACGGGCGCGCTGTTTTTCTTGATTTCGCGCTCCCTAGGGTCGGCCCTGCGTCTCTACCTGGTGGCGGGCGTGCTGCAGCTGGCCGTGTTTGACTCGATGGGCGTGCCGTTTTCCGTCACGGTGGTCGTCAGCATTTTATTTATCTACCTCTACACCTTCAAGGGCGGGCTCAAAACCATTCTCTGGACCGATACCTTCCAGACGCTGGCCATGCTAAGCTGCGTGGGGCTGAGCATCTACTTCATGGCCGACGCGCTCCACTATTCCTTCCAGCAGCTCGTGCATACGGTGCGCGCCAGCCCGATGTCGCAGGTGTACTTTGCTGATTTTCGGGACGATAAATTCTTCTGGAAGCAGTTTGCCAGCGGCATGTTCATCACCATCGTGATGACCGGCCTCGACCAGGATTTGATGCAGAAAAACCTGAGCTGCCGCAGCTTGGGTGAAGCGCAAAAAAACCTGTTCTGGTTTACGCCCGTCATCGTGAGCGTCAACATCTTATTTCTTACCCTAGGGGTGCTGCTTTATAAATACGCCGCCGCCCGGGGCCTCAACCTGGCGCACCTGCCGCAGCTGCTCAACGCCAAGGGCGGCCTCGATACCGACAAGGTTTTTCCCTACCTGGCCACCACGCAGTTTTCGCTGGCGGCGGGCATCATCTTCATCCTGGGCATCATCGCCGTCACCTACGCCTCGGCCGACTCGGCGCTCACGGCGCTCACCACCTCGTTCTGCGTCGATTTTCTGGACATCAACAAGTACCCCGAAAAGCGCCAAACGCGGCTGCGGCAGTTCACGCACCTGGGCTGGTCGGTGGTGCTGATTGTAATTATCCTCATCTTCCGCGCCCTCAACGAGCAGAGCCTGATTGATGCCGTGTACAAGGCGGCGGGCTTCACCTACGGGCCGCTGCTGGGGCTGTTTGCCTTCGGCATTTTTACCACGCGGCGTCTGCGCGAGCGCTTGGTGCTGCCCACCTGCGTGGCCGGCGTGGGCTGCACGCTGCTCATCGTGTCGCACTCGCAGGAGTGGCTCAACGGCTACAAGTTTGGCTTCGAGATTCTGCTGCTTAACGGGGCGCTCATCTTTCTGGGTTTACTGCTAATTTCCCGCGCCGCGGCCCGAACCGAAGCAGCGCCAATTTTGTCGTAATTTTGAGCTAGCTTTTGCTGATTAATAGTATCTCCTTTCTTGTTATGCGCGCCTTATTTCTAGCTTTCGTCCTAACTACCCCCCTAGGGGTGCTGGCCCAGGCCAAGCCTGCCAAGGCACCCATCACCCTAGGGCCCGGCAACATGCAGCTGCAAGCCGGCGGCGGGGCCGACAACCGCCCCGACCACGCCCCCGAATACCCCGGCGGCGAGGAAGCCATGGGTGAGTTTTTCAGCCAGCACGTGCAGGTGCCCGCCAAAGCCAAGCAGGCCCGCGTAACCGGCGACGTAGTAGTGCAAGCCACCGTCGATACCAGCGGCAAGCTCCTCAACCCCAAGGTGGCTAAGGGCCTCACGCCCGAGTGCAACGCCGAAGCCCTGCGCGTGGTGCAGGCCATGCCGGCCTGGCAGCCCGCCACCCGGCGCGGCGTGCCGGTGGCTATTCTGGTGCAGGTGCCCGTACCGTTCGACAACGCGGGCGTCACCAAGTTTGAAACCGACCGCAAGGTGCCCCGCTCCGCCAAAGACGCGCCGGGGCTGAACTAGCCAGTTGCCCGTCCATAAAGGCGGTCATTTCGAGTTATATAAGCGTATCTATTTTTATCCTCCGCGGCGGCGCCAAAATACCCTAGGCCCGTTTGCGTCTCTTGCATCAGCTTGCCGGCCCTAGCCCCGGCCCCTATTGAATTATGCCTAGAAGTGGAATAAACACGAGTGGCAGCGACCTTAGCGCCGACCTGCCCAAGCCGAAAGTAACTAAAGCGTCGCTGCAGCGCAGCCTGCGCATCTTCCGCTTCATACTGCCTTACCGGGGCAAGTTTACGGTGGGGCTGGTGCTGCTAGTACTCAGTAGCCTCAGTACCATGTCGTTTCCGTGGATTTCGGGCAAGCTGGTCAACGCGGCCACGGGTAAGCCGCTTTCGCTGGGCGGGCTGGTGCTCGACATCAACCACATTACGCTGGGGCTGTTTTTGGTCACGGTGGTGCAGGGCTTTTTCTCGTTTGGGCGCATCTGGTTTTTCACGCAGGTGAGCGAGTTCACGGTGCGCGACATCCGGCAGGCCCTCTACGCCAAATTCGTGCAGCTGCCCATTCCTTTCTTCGAGCAAAACCGGGTGGGCGCCGTCACCTCGCGCATCACCTCCGATGTGGCCCAGATTCAGGACTCGTTTTCGCTGACGCTGGCCGAGTTGTTCCGGCAGGTATTTACGCTCTTCGGCGGCATTGCCTTCATCATGTTCGTGTCGTGGAAGCTTTCGCTGTTCATGCTGCTCACCTTCCCGCCCATTGTGGCGGCCGCCGGTCTTTTTGGGCGCAAAATCCGCACGCTGGCCCGCACCGTGCAGCAGGAGCTGGCCCACACCAATACCATCGTGGAGGAAACGCTGCAAGCCATCACTTCGGTGAAGGCGTTTACCAACGAGCAGTTTGAAACCGGCCGCTACAATACTTCGCTCAGCAAAGTGGTGCGGGCGGCCCTGCAAAGTAACCTGTACCGGGGCGGCTTCGTGTCGTTCGTGATTATTGGGCTCTTCGGCGGCATTATCCTGGTGCTATGGCGCGGGGCTACGCTGGTGCACTCCACCGGCCCCGACCACCTCGAAGTCGGCGACTTGGTTACATTCATTATCTACACGGCCTTTATTGGCGCCTCGGTGGCTGGCCTGGGCGAGCTCTACGGCAAGGTGCAAAGCACCCTAGGGGCCAGCGAGCGCATCCTGGAAATTTTGGACGAAACGCCCGAGCCCACCCACCAGGTGCCGGCCCTCGGGCTGGTGCCCATTCAAATACAGGGCGCCATTCGCTACGAGCATGTGGCCTTTCGCTACCCCACCCGGCCTGACATTGCGGTGCTGCAGGACATTGATTTTCACATTGCGGCGGGCGAAAAAATTGCGCTCGTGGGGCCCAGCGGCGCGGGCAAAAGTACCATTGCCGGCCTGCTCATGCAGTTTTATCCGCTCAGCGGCGGCCGCATCTTAGTCGATGGGCACGATGTGGGCGACTACGACCTCACGGCCCTGCGCTCGCACATCGGCATCGTGCCCCAAGAAACGTTGCTGTTTGGCGGCACTATCCGCGAAAATATCGCCTATGGCAAGCCCGGTGCCAGCGACCAGGAGATTATCGAGGCTGCCCGGCGCGCCAATGCCTGGCAGTTTATCGCGGCCTTCCCCGAAGCGCTCGACACGTTGGTGGGCGACCGCGGCATTAAGCTCTCGGGCGGGCAGCGCCAGCGCGTGGCCATCGCCCGCGCCATCCTGAAAAATCCCGCCATCCTCATCCTCGACGAAGCCACTTCCTCACTCGACAGCGAAAGCGAGAAGCTGGTGCAGGGCGCTCTGGATGAGCTGATGCAGCACCGCACCAGCCTCATCATCGCCCACCGCCTCTCGACCATCCGCAAGGTCGATAAAATTCTGGTCATCGACGGCGGCCGCATCGTGGAAGCCGGCTCGCACGAAGAGCTGAGCGAGCGCGAGGGCGGGCTATACGCTAATTTATTAAGGCTGCAGTTTGAACTGGCGTAGCATACTGCCCCTAGGGTAATTTTGCGTCAATGGCAGGGTGTAAATCGGCATCTCGTGCTTGGCATCCGGGTTGCTTAACTTGCTGCGCCGCTCAAAATATCTACGCATTCTTTTCGCTTAAACTGGTTTAAGTGCTTAGTTAGCAATGAGGCCCGAGGCTGCTACTGGCGCGGATAAGCAACGGCACTTCGTTGGCTTAGCGCTAGGTTTCTGGGGGTAGCTGCCACCTTACTTTTATCCTACTAGTGAGCTAGTGGGGGTGGGCCAGCCGGCGGAGCTTAGCGAGCAGCACCGGGGCGCGGCGGCCGGTGGTGGCGGGCAAGCGAGCGGTTCAATTTCAAAAAATATTTCGCTTGCGCCGTAATCTGCGCTTTGTTGGCCGGCCGGGTGGTGAGGCCTTCGTTTATAAGCGATAAGGAACGACGGAACGCCGAGTTTAATTCTAGGGGCTATTGGCGAAGTAAACGTAGCGTAACATAACGGAGCTAACAGATTGCTAGGTTGTTGCGTACCTTATGTAGGCTTCTATCTTTCACTAGTAAATCTTCCCGTTGGCAAAGTTCGACACTCTTTCCATAATTATACCGGTCTATAATGAGGCCCGTACCATCCACCAGATTCTGGATTTGCTGCGCGAGTTAGAGCTGATAAATGGCATTCGCAAGGAGATAATTCTGGTTAATGATTGCTCGACCGACGCGTCGGCCGACACCATTCGGGCCTACATGGCCCAGCACCCCGCCATGGGGATGCGCCTGCTCGAGCACGCCGTGAACCAAGGCAAGGGCGCGGCGCTGCACACGGGCATTCGCGAGGCCACCGGCGACTACGTAATTGTGCAGGATGCCGACCTGGAGTACGACCCCGAGGAATATAACCTGCTGCTGAAGCCCATCCTGAAGGGCTTTGCGAACGTGGTATTTGGCTCGCGCTTCATGGGCGGCAACCCGCACCGCATCCTGTTTTTCTGGCACAGCATCGGCAACGCCATGCTCACGTTCCTGTCGAACATGTTCACCGACCTGAACCTGACCGATATGGAAACCTGCTACAAATTGTTTCGGCGCGACATTATTCAGGGCCTTGCGCTGGAGGAAAAGCGCTTCGGCTTCGAGCCCGAGGTGACGGCCAAAGTAGCGCGGGTGCCGGGCCTGCAGCTCTACGAGGTAGGCATCAGCTACTACGGCCGCACCTACGCCGAGGGCAAAAAAATTGGTTGGCGCGATGGTTTCCGTGCCATCTACTGCATTATTAAGTACGGTTTGCTGAAGGCCTAGCCCCTCACTACCCATGAAGAACCTGGATTTTCCGCGCACCGCGCCCCGCGGGTCGGGCTGGTGGTGGCTGGCGCTGGCGGCCGTGCTGGTAGGCGCCGCGCTCCGCATTTGGCAGTGGCAGCTGGGCACCACGCTCTTTATGGATGAGCTGGCGGTGGTGCACAACCTAGTGACGCGCTCGGCAAGCCAGCTGGTGGGCCGGCCGCTGGCCGAGGCGCAGGTGGCACCGCCGCTGTTTTTACTGGCCGAGAAGGCATGCCTCACCCTGTTTGGCCGCTCGGAGCTGGCTTTGCGCCTGCCGGCGCTGCTGGCTTCGCTGGCCGCGCTGCCCTTGTTTTGGGTGGTGGCGCGGCGCGTGCTGGCCCCGCCGCTGGTGCCGCTGGCACTGCTCACGCTGGCCGTCAGCTTCACGTTTGTGTACTACGGCACCCAGGTGAAGCAGTACGCCAGCGACGTGTCGATTGGCTTGCTGGTAGTGTGGCTGGCCTTGCGCCTACGCGATGAGCCCGCGCCGCCACTACGGTTTTGGGTGCTGGCGGCCCTAGGCGGCCTGGTGCTGCCGTTCTACTCGCAGTCGTCGCTGATGGTTTTTGCCGGCTGTGGCGCGGCGCTGCTGCTGCTGGCCTTTCTGGATGCTGAGCGGCCGCGGCTGCCAGCCACTGCGGCCGTGGTGGGGGCCTGGGCCGTGGGCTGCGGGGCCAGCCTGGCGCTGGCCCAGGCCGCTTTGCAACCCATCGACCGCGATTTTATGCATTATTTCTGGCGCGAGGGACTGCTACCCCTCAGTGCCCAGTTGCCGCGCGATTTGCTGGGCGACTTAACCGAGCGCTGGGCCAATGGCTTGGGCTGGCCCCACCCCACTACCATTTGGGTGCTGCTAGCGCTGGCAGGCGTAGCGGTGCTATGGTGGCGGCAGCGCCCAGTAGCGCTCTTGCTGCTGGCCCCCTGGGCCATCAGCATTGCCGCCTCGGCCGCGCGGCAGTTTCCACTGCGGATGCGGCTAATGGATTTCTTGGTGCCCAGCCTGATTTTGTTTGCTTTCGTGGCGCTGCAGGCGGGGGTACGCAGGGTTTGGCAGCGCAACCACGCCCTGGGCCTAGGGGCGCTGGGCCTGTGCGCATTGCCTGTTCTGTACAGCACCACGCGCCACAACCTGCCGCCGTTTTGCGTCGAGGATGCAAAAACGCTTTTTGCGAAGCTAGCGCGGGTGCACCGCCCCGATGAGGCCGTGTATGCCTACTACGGCGCCGGCCAGTACCTGCGCTGGTACGGACCGCAATACCACCTGCCGCCCGGCAGCTACCAGCTGGGGCATTGCTACCGCCACTTGCCCGGCTCCGAGCGCAAGTACCTGCAGGAGGCAGACGCATTGCGCGGCCGCCGCGGCTGGCTGCTGATGGTGCACTTCGATGCCGCCGAAGAGCAGGCCCTCACCAGGTATTTGGATGCCATTGGGCAGCGGGGCCAGCGCATAACCGTGCGCTGGCGCTACCCCGATGAGGGCGTGGGCTACCCCATAGCCTACGCGCAGTACTACGATTTGACGGATGCCAAGCGGGCCGCGCGCTACTCGGCGGCTACCTTCCCGCTGCCCCCCACCCCCCGCCACTCCACCGACGAAATCTGCTGGAGCTGCTACGGCCCCCAAGTGGCTGCCACCAACTAGCAGGAGCGCGGCCAGGGGCAGGGCAGCCTAGGGGCGCCGGGCGTCCCTAGGGCCGGCGGGCTAGCTGCACGGCGCGGGCCAGCCCCCACAAGGCCGCCACCGTACCTAGGCCCAGCAAGGCCCCAGCCGCGCCCCAGCCAATATCGCCCAAGTCGAAGGAGCGGCCGGGGCGAAACAACTGGCCCACTTCGGCCATGCTGACCAGGGCCACCAGCCCCGCCCAAGCCAGCAGCCACTGCCGCCAGGCCCGGCGTTGCAGAGCCAGCCAGCTACCAATCAGCCAGCCCAGCGCCACAAAGGGCACGGCGGTGCGCAGGGTATCGTTCTGCTGCTCGTCGGCCCAGCTTGCTACCCAACTAGGTATGAACCAATCGGTTGCCATTGCCGGGTGCGACTGCCAGCTGAGGTACAGCACCAGGCCTGCGCCCAGCAGCAGCAACGAGTAAAATAGCAGCTTTTTAATCATAAGCTCCCGCTTACGCAAGTTTGGGACCCTAGGGTGGCGGCAGGCAATAATAGACAAAACACAATTAGTTGCTTGACCTCTAACCGCTCAGCAGCCCCTCGGCCAGCGCCCGGTCGTTGCCCAGGCGGGGCACTTTGTTCTGGCCGCCGAGCTTGCCCATACGCTTCATGTAGCGCCGAAAGGCCCCTAGGGGCAGCGGCGTGAGTTGCAGCGGGGCCAGGATGTGACCCTGGCGCAGGTCGTCGTAATAGGCGTTGCGCTGGCGCAGGTTGGCGTCGAGCGCGGCGGCAAAGGCAGCGGCATCGTGGGGCGGCTGGGCAAACTCCACCAGCCACTGGTGGCGCGAGGGCTGCCTAGGGTCGGCGCTTACTAAAGGGGCCACCGTGAATTCGATTACCTCGGCTTCGGGGTGCTGGCGCCGGGCTTCGCGCAACGCAGCCTCCACCTCCTCGCCGATAACGTGCTCGCCGAAGGCCGAGAGGAAATGCGTGAGGCGGCCCGTGACTACCACCCGGTGCGGGTGCAGGTCCACGAAGCGCACAGTGTCGCCGAGCGAGTAGGCCCAGAGGCCGGCGTTGGAGGTGAGCACCACGGCGTACTGCCGGCCCAACTCGACCTCGCTAATGCTGAGGCGGGGCGGATTAGCTTCGAAAAACCGCTCGGCGGGCACAAACTCGAAGAAAATGCCGCTATGCAGGCGCAGCAGCAGGCCGGGGTTGCCAAGCTGGTCTTGAAAAGCCAGGAAGCCTTCGGAGGCTGGAAACAGCTCGATGGTATCGACTGGCCGGCCAATGCTTTCGCGCAGGCGGCCGAGGTAGGGCGCCATGCTCACGCCGCCCGATACGAAGAGGTCGAACTTAGGAAAGAGCTCGCCCACTGGCCGGCCGGTATAAGCCACCAGGCGGTCGAAGTACATCTGCACCCAGGGCGGAATGCCGGAAATGAGCGTTAGAGGCTGCCCGAGGGTTTCGGCTACGATGGCGTCGAGCTTCGTTTCCCAATCGTCCAGGCAATTGGTGGCGTAGCTGGGCAGCTGGTTGCTGCGCAGGTAGCTGGGCACGTGGTGGTTGACGATGCCCGAGAGCCGGCCCGTGGGAATGCCGCCCACCCGCTCTAGCTCGGGCGAGCCGGACAGAAAAATTAGTTTACCATCCAGAAAGCGGGCCCGGCCGGTAGCGGCTACGTAGTGCAGCAGCGCGTCGCGGGCGCCCCCGATGTGGTTGCCGATGCTGGCGCGGGTGATGGGGATGTACTTGGCGCCGCTGGTGGTGCCGCTGGTTTTGGCTAAATACAGCGGGCGGCCGGGCCACAGCACGTTGGGCTGGCCGGCCCGCACCTGCTCAAACCAGGGGCGCAGGCCCTCATAGTCGCGCACAGGCACACGGGCGGCCAGGTCGGCGGGGGTGCGCACGCCGCCTAGGCCATGGGCGCGCCCAAAGGCGGTGCGGGCCGCCGCGCGCGCCAGCTGGCGCAGCAGGCGCGCCTGGGTGGCGGCGGGTTGGCGCTGCCACTGGCGGTAGCGGTGCACGGTGTAGGCGGCCAGCGGGCGGCTCAGCAGGGCTTTCAGTCCCATGGGGGGCTAGGGTCGGTGAGGGTGCAAAAGTCTGGCCGGGGGGGCATATGCACGGCGCGGCGCAGGCCAAACAACTTTTTTGTTTAATCTTTTATTATTCCAAATTCAACAAAACCCCAGCTTGCCAGTTGGACGTATGGAAGTTACTGGCTCGCCAATGGGCCGGTGGCATTCTTTTCCCTCCTTTTTTTATTATCTCCTTTATGATTGACCAATTTGGCAAAGCCCAGTGGACGGGTGACATGAAAGGCCACGGCACCATCAGCACCAAGAGCGGCGTGGTAGAGGCGCCTTATTCGGTAGGTTCGCGCTTTGAGGGCCAGAAGGGAACCAACCCCGAGGAGCTTATCGGCGCCGCCCACGCGGGCTGCTACACCATGTTTTTGGCCATCGTGCTCTCGCAGCACGGCCACACGGTAGAAGACCTGACCACCACCTCAACCGTAACGGTGGACCCCAGCCAGCAGCCGCCCGTCATCACCAAAATCGCGGTAAGCGTAGAGGGCAAAGTAACCGGCGGCAACATCACGCCCGAAGACTTTCAGAAGCACGCCGAGTTTGCCAAGGCCAACTGCCCGGTATCGAAGGCCCTAGGGGCCGTGGGCGAAATGACGCTGGAAGCCAAGTTGGCGTAGCGCGTCAGGCCTCAGTTAGGCCTCCAAAAGAACGTCCTGCGCAGCTGACGTCCGCCTGTCGAAGCCTCTCTCCCGAACAACCCCTAGGGGCGCGGTAGAGAGGCTTCGACAGGCGGACGCCAACTGAGCAGGACGTTCTTTTTTGGCTGCGAAAGCCTACCGAATTCATATAGCTGATAATCATTGCTTTACTGAGCTGCCACTGGTCACTAGCCACTAATCGCTACTTTTGCGCCATGCCCACTGGTACTACCCGCATTCGCCTGCGCCCCGCCAACTCGTCGCGCCTCTCGTTTGGCGTGCAGGTTTCGCTGGCGCTGTTTGCTATCGCCTACGCCTTGCTTATGCTGCTGGGCGACCCGCAGCAGCACAATTACCTGCCGCTGCACTACGCTTTTTTGCTGGCCTGCGCGGGCTACCTAGGGTTTATTTTGGTGCACAACGCGCCGGTGTTTGGCACCCAGAGCTACCTCGAGTTTGCGCCCGGCTACCTGGTGCGCAAGGCGGGCCTGTTTCGGGCCAAGCAGGTGTTTCCGACCGAGCAGGTAGAGTTAATTGAGCTGCTGCCGCGCCAGCTGCGCCTGCGCCTGCGGGACGGCGATTTCCACGTGCTGAACCTGCGCGAAATCCGGGGTACGCGGCGGCGGGCGCTCTTCAACCAGCAGCTGCGCCAGTTTGCCGAGCGCTACGGCATGGCGCTGCGCGAAGAACTGCCGGCGGGCAAGCAGTGAGCAAGCACCTTGCGGGCGGTAGCTTGCGGGCCCGGCCCCACTGGCTTTGGTTTTCTTAATTTCGCATCCTATGCCCGGTTTGTTTCGCAAGCTGCTGCCGCTATTGCTGGCCCTGGGTGCCGGCCCGGCCCTGGCCCAAAATGGCTGCCCCGACCCCCAGGCCACCAACTACAACCCGGCCGCCACCACCAACGATGGCTCGTGCCAGTACGCGGCCACGGCTACGCCTCTACCCCCTAGGGCCCAATTGAATACAGAGCTCAACGAAAGCTCGGGCCTGCAGCTACTGGGCGGCCAGCTCTGGAGCCACAACGACAGCGGCAACGACCCGGTGCTGTTTCGGCTGGACTCGGCCAGCGGGCAAACTCTGCAGCGCGTGCGCCTGAGCAACGTGACTAATATAGACTGGGAGGACCTGGCCGCCGACGCCAACTACCTATATGTGGGCGACTTCGGCAACAACCTGGGCGACCGGCGCGACTTGCGCATTTTGCGGGTAGCGCGCACCGCTTTGGGGGCGGCGGCCACTACGGCCGCGGCGGAGGTTATTAGCTTTACCTACCCCGACCAGACGGACTTCACGAGCCGCCTCAACCAGCATAACTTCGACTGCGAGGCCTTTTTCTTCGCCCACGACTCGCTGCATTTATTCACCAAGGATTGGGGTGACTTCAAAACCCGCTACTACACCGTGCCGGCCGCGCCGGGCAGCTACGTGGCCCACCTCAAGGCCAGCTTCAACGTGAACGGGCTCGTGACGGCGGCCGACCTCAACCCCGCCGGCACCGTGGCCAGCTTGCTGGGCTACGACACGCGCAGCGGCGCGGCGTTTGTGTGGTTGCTCTCGGGCTTTAGCGGCACGCGCTACCTAGAAGCCAACAAGCGGCGCATCGAGCTGCCAAGCGTGCTGCAAGTGGGCCAGGTAGAAGGGCTGGCTCTGGGCGCGCGCAACCGGGTATTTATCTCCAACGAGCGCGTGAGCAATCCGCTCCTCACGGTGCCGGCGCAATTGTATGCCCTAGGGGTGGGTAGCTGGCTGCCGGGCGCCACCGCCCTGGCCACTACCCCGGCCCGCAACGCCGACGTGGGCATTGTGGCCACGCCCAACCCCGCCCGGCAGCGCCTGCACCTGGCGCGCACCAGTGGCGCGGCGGGCGCGGCTGCCATTAGCGTGCTCAATTTGCAGGGCCAGCAGGTGCTGGCCGATACCCTAGGGGCCGGCACCAGCCAGCAGGACGTGGATTTGGCCGGCCTCGAGCCCGGCGTGTACGTGCTGCGCATTGAGCTGGGGGGCCGCACGCACGCGCAAAAGCTGGTGGTGCCCTAGGGCCCGGCGGCCTCAAAAAGCCGGGGGTCGGCGGCCCCGCCGGTCCAACGAACCCGCTAGCTGGCCGTTGTATTAAAACACTACGCGGGGCCGCTATTTTTGCCCGCGTACCACCTCCCCACCATTTCCTTTTATGGCCCTTTCCCCCGCCGTCCAGCAGCGCATCGACACCTGGCTCACCCCTGCCTACGATGCCGAAACCCAGGCTGAAATCAAGCAGCTCGTCGATTCGCACCAGGACGATGCCCTCAACGATGCCTTTTACCGCTCGCTGGAATTTGGCACCGGCGGCCTGCGCGGACTAATGGGCGCGGGCTCGAACCGCATGAACCGCTACACGCTGGGCATGGCCACCCAGGGCCTGTGCAACTACCTGAAGCAGAGCTTTCCCAACCAGCCCATCTCGGCCGCCATCGCCCACGACTCGCGCAACAACTCGCGTAAGTTTGCCGAGCTGGTGGCGGGTATTTTCTCGGCCAACGGCATTACGGCCTACCTCTTTGACGATTTGCGGCCCACGCCCGAGCTCTCGTTCGCCATCCGGCACCTGGGCTGCCAGAGCGGCTGCGTCATCACGGCCTCGCACAACCCCAAGGAGTACAACGGCTTTAAGGTGTACTGGAACGACGGCGCGCAGGTGGTGTCGCCCCACGACACGAACATTATTACGGAAGTAAACCGCATTCACGACGTAAGCGAGGTGAAGTTCGAGGGCAGCCCCGACCTCATTCACATCATTGGCCAAGAGGTAGATGATGCTTATTTGGCCGAGGTAAAGAAGCTGAGCATCGACCCGGCCGCCGTGCAGGCGCAGCACGACCTGGGCATTGTGTACACGCCGCTGCACGGCTCGGGCGTGAAGCTAGTGCCACCGGCGCTAGCCGAATTTGGCTTCACCAACGTGAGCGTGGTACCGGCCCAGGCCACGCCCGACGGCAACTTCCCCACCGTGCAGTCGCCCAACCCGGAAGAGAAATCGGCCATGCAACTGGCCCTAGACCAGGCCAAAGCCCAAAACGCCGACCTGGTGCTGGCCACCGACCCCGACGCCGACCGCGTGGGCGTGGGCGTGAAAAATAACCAGGGCGAGTGGGTGCTGCTCAACGGCAACCAAACCGCCGCCCTGCTCACGCACTACATCCTGTCGGCCCGCGCCCGCACTGGCAAGCACCAGCCCCACGACTTCATCGTGTACACGATTGTGACCAGCGAAATTCTGGGCGAAATCGCGCATCACTACGGCGTGACCTACTACCGCACCCTCACCGGCTTCAAGTACATTGCGGGCCTCATTCGGGAGCTAGCGGGCCAGCAGCAATATATCTGCGGCGGCGAAGAAAGCTACGGCTTTCTGATTGGCGACTTCGTGCGCGACAAGGATGCCGTGTCGGCCTGCGCGCTGGTGGCCGAGATGGCTGCCGTGGCCAAAAGCCAGGGCCGCACCCTCTACGAGGAGATGCAGCAACTCTACGCCCAATTTGGCCTCTACGTGGAGGACCTGATTTCGCTAACCAAAAAAGGCCAGCGCGGCACCGAGGAAATTCAGGAGATGATGGCCAGCCTGCGCCAAAACCCACCCCAGAGCCTGGCTGGCTCGCCGGTAGTAGAAGTCCGCGACTACCAGACCGGCAAGCTGCGCAACCTGCAAACCGGCGTGGAAACGCCCACCGGCGTCGAAAGCTCCAACGTGCTGCAATTTCTGACGGCGGCCGGCGACAAGGTATCAGCCCGCCCCAGCGGCACCGAGCCCAAAATCAAGTTCTACTTCAGCGTGAAGGAGCCCCTAGCCTCGGTAGCCGACTATGAGCCCACGCACCAAAAAGCCGAAGCCAAAATTAAGCAGATTATCGAGGAAATGCAGCTTAAATAAACGCCAGCGACTACCAAGAAAAAGGCAGTCATGCTGAATAAAGTGAAGCATCGCTTCCGCGTAAATAGTCCTAATGTCAGGAGTTACTTATGCGGAAGAGATGCTTCACTTTATTCAGCATGACTGCCTTTCTACGCGAGCATTCTAGGTAGCTCTACTAGCCCTAGGCTCGCGAAAGCTGCATTTTCTTCACCTGCTGCGTAAGGTCGAGCACCATGCTGGCTAGTTGCTCCAGCGACACGCCACCAATGGGGAAGGTGCTGCTGATGTAGCTCTTAGCTTCCCAAATTTCGAGCACGTCCTCGGCCTTGATGTCGTAGGGCGAGTAGGTGGGGTTGTCAGAGTGCAGGGCGAAGAGGTGGTTTTGCTTGAGCTTGTTGAAGATGCGCTTGAAAACAATGCCTTCCTTCTGGCTCACCACGATGCAGGGCGTGCCATCCTTGAGGTTGCTCCACTCATCTACGTAGCGGCCCACGATGGTGGTGCCGCTCACCAGGGGCAGCATCGAATCGCCCGCGATTTCGAAGGCGCGGTAGGTGCCGGTGCCGGGCAGCATGGGCAGCCGGAAACGGGGAAGTTCTTCAATAAACTCGCGGTCGGCGTAGCCGTTAAGGTAGCCGGCGGCGGCTTTTAGGGGCACCAGTTCGATGTTTTCCTTCTGGTCGGGGCCCACGGTGAAAGCGAGCACGCGCAGGGGTTTTTCTTCCGGCTCTACCAGCGGGCCGGCTTCGCGCAGGGCGGCAGCGGTTTTAGCATTCTTGCGCTTGGTAAAGTCGGTAGTAGCTAACGAGTCGAGCGGAATGTTAAAGAGGCGGGCCATATTGACCAGCGTGGCCAAGCGCGGCTCGGCGCGGCCTTCTTCGTAAGCGCCTACTAGCGAGCGCTTAATGCTTAACTTGTCAGCCAGTTGGGCTTGCGTCAGGCCCAGCTCGCGGCGCCAGAACTTGAGGTTGGTATTAATCATGGGGGATAGGGAGGCTAGGGTAGGAACCGGCCCAACGCGAGGGGCTGACGACGCAATTATTTCGGCAACACAGGGCGCAAGTTACTAATTCCATTAGACTTGCCAACGCGCTTGGGGAAATTTTGTTGGATTTGCAAAAATTTAGTGCCTAAGTCTAGTGCGCTTAGCTAAAAGCAGTGGTTTGCTTTCCTAGGGGGGCTAGTTACCGGAACAAGCAACTGGTGGTCCTGGCGAGCATATCGCGCAGCAAGTGAGGACGCGGCAATCGCAAGGGCAAACACTTCTGCCTAGGTCCCGGCGCCATTATCAACCGCTACCGAACGGGGGCCTGCCTGGCAACGTAAGCTAGGTAAAGCGACTTACACTTTCAACCTTCCCTGTTATGGCCAAAAATGGAGCCGACCTGCTGGTCGAACGATTACTGGATTGGGGCGTCGATACCATTTTCAGCCTGCCCGGCGATGGCATCAACGGCCTGTACGAGGCCCTGCGCACCCGCCAGGATAAAATAAAGCTGATACTGGTGCGCCACGAAGAATCGGCCGCGTTTATGGCCTGCGCCTACGCCAAATTCACGGGCAAGCTGGGCGTGTGCCTGGCCACCGGCGGCCCGGGCGGCATCCACCTGCTCAACGGCCTCTACGACGCCAAGTACGACGGGCAGCCGGTGCTGGCCATTACGGGCAGCGCGGCCCACGACCTGAGCGGCACTTACTGGCAGCAGGACGTGGATTTGGTGAAGGTATTCACCGATGTAGCCGCCTGCAACGAGCGCGTGATGGGCCCCGACCACGTGGTGACCATCACCGACCAGGCCATTCGCACGGCCCTCGGGCAGCGCACGGTGGCGCACCTCTCGTTCCCGAAAGACTTGCAGGAGTGGGCCGCCAGCGACGACAAGGTATCGCAGATGAACGTGCCTAACCACACCAGCGCCACGCCCCTAAGCTACGACGTGGCCCCGGCCCTGGCGCAGCTGCAGAAAGCCGCTGCGGTTATCAACGCTGGCCAGAAGGTGGCCATCTTGGCGGGCCGCGGGGCCCTAGGGGCTCGCGCCGAAGTAGTGCAGCTGGCCGAGCTGGTGGGTGGCCCCGTCATCAAGGCGCTGCTGGGCAAGGGCGTAGTGCCCGACGACTCGCCCTACACCACGGGCGGCATTGGGCTGCTGGGCACCGCGCCCTCGCAAGATGCTATGCAAGAGTGTGATACGTTGGTTATCATCGGCTCGCACTTTCCCTATCTCGACTATTATCCCAAGCCCGGCCAGGCCCGCACGGTGCAAATTGACCTCGACGCCGCCCACATCGGCCTGCGCACGCCCGTAGAAGTGGGCCTGCTCGGCGACAGCCACACCGTGCTGCAAGCCCTGCTGCCGCTGCTGGAGCGCAAAGCCGACCGCGACTTTCTGGAGCAAGCGCAGGACCGGATGAAGGCGTGGCGCGAGCTGCTGCACGAGCGCGGCAGCCAGGAGGCTACGCCCATGAAGCCCCAAACCGTGCCCCTCACCCTAAGCCCGCTGCTGGCCGAGAACACCATCGTGACCTGCGACTGCGGCAACAACACGACCTGGGCGGCGCGCTACATCCAGATGCAGGAGCACATGCTGTTCTCGACCTCGGGCCTGCTGGCTACCATGGCCGCCGGCCTGCCCTACGCCATTGCGGCCTCGGTGGCGCACCCCGGCCGGCCGGTGGTGGCGCTGGTGGGCGACGGCGGCTTCACGATGCTGATGGGCGAGCTGGCCACGGCCGTGCGCTATAAGCTGCCTATCAAGGTGTTCATCTTCAGCAACCGCGCCTACGGCCAAATCAAGTGGGAGCAGATTGTGATGGAAGGCAACCCCGAATACGGCGTAGATTTGCAGCCCATCGACTTCGCTAAGTTTGCCGACGCCTGCGGCGCCACCGGCTTTACCCTCACTAAAACCGAGGACGCCGAGCACGTAATCCGCCAGGCCCTGGCCCACGACGGCCCGGTGGTGGTGGACTGCCTGGTGGACCCCAACGAGCCCGCCATGCCCGGCAAGGTGAGCACCACCCAGGCCATCGAGTTTGTGAAGGCCCTGGCTCGCGGCGAGCGCGACACCAGCGAAATCGTGAAGAACGTCATCAAAAACCAGTTCCGCGAGGCCATCGCCACCAAAGGCCGCAGCCTGCTGGACGTGATTCCGGGACTGTAAGGGCCTAGGGATGGTATCGCTAAAGGCAGCCGCCCCGCTTGGGGGCGGCTGTTTTTTGGTTGCTGGCAGTACCCTCGCGGGGCAGGCTCGCGCATGGAGTGCGCGGTGGCTAGCTAACCAGCGTTTTTTGCAAAGTATTTCTGCCCGCCCTACCTACTAAGCCAAATTCGGTTAAGCAGCGCAGGTGCGCGTATTTTTTTGCTGACAGCCTGCTTTTTCTGTAGCTAAAACAAATTAGCGGCTGCACCACTGCTGCTGCCGCTCCGGCAAGCAGCGAATCAACTAAACAGGGAGCATTAACGAAGTAACTATAAATCCATTATCTGTGGCTACTCAATTCGCGTTTAAGCTACCGCTACTGGATTGCTCGGGGCTTTTATGCAAAAAAAATACTTCTCACCTGCCTTTCCACGCCGAGTTATCTGCACCGGATTGGGCCTACTACTAGCGGCCTATACTACCCACGCGCAAACTAACTTCCCGGCCACCCCCGCTACCCGGCCCCAACCGCCCACTAGCAGCCAGGCGGGCATTGGGGGGCCGCCCGTGGGCCAGCAGCAGCAGCAAGAGCTGCAGCAGCGCCGCCAGCAAATGCAGCAAGCCGCCGACCAGCAACCGCAAACGCCACCTGGTGGCCAGGCGGGCCGGGTAAGCCAGCCCCAGCCCAACATGGGCCCCGGCGCCGGGCAAAGCCAGGGCGGCAGCGCCCCCGCCCCCGGCGGCCAAGGGCCCCTAGGTGAACCCAGCGGCACCAGCACTCCGCAGGCCCCGGTGGGCGGCGCGGTGCGCTATGGCGGCAACCTGCCCGCGCCTACCGGCGCGGCGCGCACCGTAGCCGTAGCGCCGGCCACCCTTAGCCTACCCGAAGCCATCAAGCTGGGTATCGATAATAACCTGACTACGCTGCTGGCTACCGAGTGGGCCACCCAGGCGCGGGCCTTGCGCCAGCAGGTGCGCTCGTTTTTACTACCCAACCTCAGCGGCACGGCCTTTCAGCAAAACCGGACGCTCAACCTCGCGGCCCTAGGCCTCACCAGCGGCGACGATGCCAGCCAGGGCATGGCCGGGGGTGGCACCGGGGGCGGGGCCGCGGCACCAGCTATCCCATCGTTCGTGGGGCCCTTCAATACATTTGATGCGCGGCTAAATTTTTCGCAGGCCTTGCTCGACATTGCCTCGTTGCGCCAGTATAAGAGCAGCGCCGCCGCCGTGCAGGTAGCTGACCTGAACGCCCAACTGGCCCGCGAGCAGGTAGCCACCTTCGTAGCCCTAGCCTACCTCAACGCCCAGCGCGGTAGCCTCGACGTGCGCGCGGCCCGCACCGACTTGGCGCTGGCCGAAGCCCTGCGCCGCCTGGCCCAGCAGGAGCGCGACGCGGGCGTGGCCAATGGCATCGACGTGGTGCGGGCCGCCACCCGCGCCTCGCAGCAGCGCCTACGGGTGGTGCAGGCCGAAGCCAGCTTTGCGCAGGACCGCCTCGATTTGGCCCGCGCCATTGGCTTGCCCCAGGGCAGCGCCACGCAGCTTATCGACACGCTGGCCACCCGCGCCGAGGCCGTGCCTACCGTAGCCGAAGCCCTGCCCGCCGCCCAAAACGCCCGCCTCGAAGCCCGCATTGCCGAGCAAACCATCGCGCAGCGGGCCCTCGACCGCCGCTCGCGCGGGGCCGCTCGCTTGCCTGTTATTGCCGCGGCGGCCGACTACGGCGATTCGGGCAACACGCCCTTTAAGAATGACCGCATCACCCGTACCTACGGCGTGACGCTGAGCGTGCCCGTGTTTGACGGCGGCTACATTCGGGGCCGCGAAAACGCCGCCCTCAGCCAGCAGCGCCAGGCCGAGCTAGAGCTGGGCAACACCCGCGGCCAGGTAGAGCAAGACGTGCGCAATGCGCTGCTGGCCTGGAACCTAGCTACCGAGCAGGTGCGCTCGGCCGACGAGCAGCTCGACCTGGCCGACCGCGAATTGGCCCTGGCTACGCAGCGCTTTCGAGCCGGCGTGGCCGACAACCTGGAGGTGCTGCAGGCCCAAGCCGGCTTGGCCAACGCCCGCGCCCTGCGCGTGCAGGCCTTGGCCCAGTACGGCGCGGCGCGGCTCAATTTTGCCGCCGCTACGGGCACGGCCCAGCAGTTCAGGTTGTAGCCCGTCAATATCCTATCCGACCGCTTGCCGGGCACCTTCCCGGCCAGTCTTACCCCTTAGCCAAACGCTATCGCTATGCCCGCCCCCACTACTTCCCCCGCTGCCAGCCCCGCCCGCGAGCCCGTACGCCAGCGGGTGCCTAATCCCTCCGACGCGCCCGACCAGCGGCCGGGGGGCGGCCGGCGCACCGTGCCCCAGGCCAAGGACGACCCCGCCGATACCACGCACAAGCCCGTGTACCGGCGGCCCTGGTTTTTCATCGTGGCCGGGCTGGTGCTCGTGGCGGTGCTGTGGTGGAGCATCAGCCACCTCACTTACTCCAACCACCACGAAACCACCGACGACGCCTTTATCGAGGGCCATGCCGTGCGGGTGAGCCCTAGGGCGGCCGGACAGGTACTAAAGGTATATGTGCAAGACAACCAGCAGGTAAGGTCGGGCCAACTGCTGCTGGAGATTGACCCGCGCGACTACCAGGCCCGGCTCGACCAGGCCCGCGCGGCGGTGGTGAGCGCCCAGGCCCAGCGCAACACCGCCCGGCGCGCCAGCGCCGCCCGCCAGAGCGTCATCGCGCAGCAGCGGGCGCAGTTGGAGGCCGCCCAGGCTACCCTGGCCCAGGTGCAGGCCGAAGCTGCCGCCGCCGATGCCCAGGCTGCCAACGACGCCCGCAACGAGCAGCGCTACGCCGAATTGTATAAAACCGATGCCGTATCGCGCCAGCGCTACGACCAGGCCCTGACCACGGCCCGCACCTCGGCAGCCCAGGCCGACGCCGCCCACCGCCGCACCCAAACCGCCCAGGCCCAGGCCCGGCAGGCCGCCGCCGTGGTGAGCCAGGCCCAAAACGACTACCGCCAGGCCACCGAGCAAATCAGCGTAACCGAGGCGCAAATTGGGGAGGCTAGAGCCACTGCCGAGCAGGCCACCCTACAACTGTCGTACACCAAGATTTACGCTACCGAGGCCGGCCGCATCACCAGCAAGGCCGTGGATGAGGGCCAAACCGTGGCCGTGGGCCAGCAATTACTGCTCATTACCTACGGCCAGCTGTGGGTGACGGCCAATTTCAAGGAAACGCAATTGACCGGTATGCGCGTGGGCCAGCCCGCCCTGCTGGAGGTAGACGCCTACCCCGGCGAGCAGTTTCGGGGGCGGGTCGAGAGCTTTCAGCGGGGCACTGGGGCGCGGTTTAGCTTGCTGCCGGCCGAGAATGCCACCGGCAACTACGTGAAGGTGGTGCAGCGCGTGCCCGTCAAAATTGTGTTCGACGGGCAGCCCGATTTGAGTTTGCTAGCCCCTGGCATGTCGGTAGTGCCCGAAGTGGACATTACCGTGGTGCCTACCCGGCAGGAAATAGCGCAGGCCCATCGCGCGGCCCTACCGCAGGTAACCAACTACCCCGCCCGCAAGGTGGTGAAACCAGTAAAGTAGCCCAGCTGACTTGCCCCAGCCAGTAGCCCTAGCCCCCTCCCACATGGACAACGACCACGCTTCCGCCCCGCCGCCCGGCAGTTGGCAGGCCGCCCTCGACGGCTTTTTCGATATTCTGAGCCAAGAGGATAAAGCCTTCACTGCCAATATGGGTCGCCAAACGGCCTTTTACCAAGATGTGGCCCTGCCGGCCCTGCAGGCTGCTGCCGAGGCCCTAGGCCGCCACGGCCGCACCGCCGAGGCCGGCCAGGAACCGGAGCGCGTGTACTTGATTGTCAACAAACTAACCGGCGAAGTGGAGTTTCAATACGCCGTGGTAGCCGAGGTGCGCATCGAGGCCGTGACGCCCTACATCCACTGCTGGTTTGAGGAAAACAAGCTGGCCGAGGCGCTGGAAAAAGAGCAGGGCCAGCCCGAAACGCCCGCAGGCGACGGCGACCAGGCAGCGAACGGCAAAGACGAGGGTGAGCCCGGCGGCAACGGCAACGACCAGAAAGACGGCAAGGAGCCGGCCCGCACCAAAACCCTGGAGGTGCTAAGCACCTGGCGCGAGGGCCGCGCCCTCGGCAGCGTGACCCAGGAGGAAATCCTGAGCGATTTTGTGAAGCACTACCAAGAGGCGCTAGGCCTGGCCCGCGCCCAGCTGCACGTGGCCCCGCCCGCGCCGCCGCAGTAGTCCGCCCGACGCTGCCAGGAGCAAAAAGTATGTCATTTACTTTGTTATCAATAGCTTATGCCTGCTACCAAAGCCCGTGCCAAGCCCGCGGCCGCCGACAAGGGCGCCGGCAACCTGAAGTGGCTGATTGCCGTGACCGTGGCCCTGGGCACGTTCATGGACGTGCTCGACAACTCCAGCGTGTCGGTGGCTTTGCAGCACATTGGGGGCAGCCTGGGGGCCTCGCAAGACGACGTGACTTGGGTGATAACCTCGTTGCTGCTGGCCGAGGCCGTGATGCTGCCGCTAGCGGGCTTTTTGGCCACGGCCATTGGGCGCACGCGGCTGTTTTCGGGGGCGCTGGTGCTCTACGGCATCTCGTCGCTGCTGTGCGGGCTTTCGTCGTCGCTGGCTATGCTGCTGATGTTTCGGGTGTGCCAGGGGCTGTGCGGGGGCGTAATTCCGACGATGGCGCAGGCCATTTTGAAGGATTCGTTTCCGGATTCGCAGCGCGGGCAGGCGTTTGCGCTGTTTGGGGTGGCTACGGTGGTGGCGCCTACCATTGGGCCACTGCTATGTGGCTGGTTGGTAGACACGTATAGCTGGCACTGGGTATTCTTCGTGAATGTGCCGGTGGCCTTTTTTGCCGCCTTCATGACCACCGTGCTGGTGAAAGACCCGCCCGAACTGCTAAAGGCTAAAGCCGCCGCCTGGGCCAAGGGGCTGCGCCTCGACGTGGTGGGCCTAGGGCTGCTGGCGCTGGGCCTCAGCTCGTTGCAGTTTGTGCTGAGCCGGGGCGAGCGCAACGATTGGTTCGGTTCGGGGCTGATTACGGGGCTGGCCATTTTGGCGGGGGTGCTGTTGGTGGGGGGCATCTTCTGGGAAACGCGGGCCAAGAACCCGATTCTGGATTTGAGCTTGTTTCGCAGCCGCACGTTCGCCGCGTCCATCCTCATCATGTTCGTGGTGGGCATTTTGCTCTATGGCAGTAGCACGCAGCTGCCGCAGTTTTTGCAGTCGCTGCTGGGCTACCGGCCCGTCGATGCCGGGCTGGTCATCACGCCGGGGGGGCTGCTGCTCATTGGGCTGCTGCCGGTGGTGGGCTGGCTCACGGGCAAGGTGCAGGCCCGCTGGCTCATTATGCTGGGCATGGGCATCAGCTCCCTCGCGTTTTTCCACTACGCCCACGTGCTGAGCACGGTGGTCGATTTTCGCAGCGTGGCCGAGGCGCGCATGTTGCAGGCGCTGGGGCTGGGCTTTTTGTTCGTGCCCATCAACGTGGCGGCCTACGTGGGGCTGGCCAAGGCCAAGACCAACCAGGCGGCCACCTTCATCAACCTGGCCCAAACCATCGGGGGCGGCTTCGGCATTGCGGCCATCGAAACCATCGTGGCCCGGCGCAGTCAGTTCCACCAGAGCCGCCTCATCGATGGTCTGGTGGGCACCAACGCCGATTACACCAGCAGCCTCCAGCAACTTGGCAGCACCGCCTTTAACGGGGCTGGCAGCGCGGTCGATGCCCTGCAGCACGCGCAGGCCGTGGTGCTGCGCAGCGTGCAGCAGCAGGCCACCACCATCGCCTACGACGATGCCTTTTGGGTGCTAAGCATGCTGTGCCTGTGCGTGATGCCGCTGGTTTTCCTGATGAAGCCCAACAAGCCCGGCGCGCCGGAATCGGGCGCGGGGGCGGCGTAGTAAGTAACGGCCTGCTGTAACACCAAGCTTCGGCTTGGTGACTCGTTGAACTAGTCGCCCATACGACCCGCCAAGCCGGAGCTTGGCGCTACAATGCGCGCTAGCCCTTTTTCTATTGGCGAGGAGCTAGGCGGCTGGCAGCCACTGCCGCTACATTAGCCACTGTTAGTTGCGGGTATATGCGCAGCAAGTCTACTGTAGTGGCACCTTCCAACAACTTGCGCACCAGTAATTCCATTGTCAGCCGCGTGCCGCGAATGACGGGTTTGCCAAGCATAACTTCGCGGCTGGCGGTGACTCGGTTGAGAAGCGTTGGTATGGCTAGAATAAAATAGTGTAATGGGCTATAAGATAGTATGTTTTGATTGCCGCAAGGCTTTCAACGCCTCGGCAGACAGCAGGAAGCTACCTGGCGCTTGCTGCCCCGATTGCGGCGGGCCAGTAGCTCACTTATGGCATCGGTTTCGACCGCCACGCCAACTAGCAGTCAAGCGATGGGAAGTCGTCCGACTGCTGCATCAGCATGGTTTTGACTACTATGACCATTTCCCTGACACTAACGGCCGCAATTACGCGCAATACCCAACCACCATGCGGGCTGCCAAAGAGTTCGTGCAAGTTTATGTTCCGTGGTTGCGCCGCAGAGCAAACCAGTAGCTACCGCCCCGGCCGCTGCGCCTTCACTCCCGCAAGGCGCAGCTGGAAGTAGTCGTACTTCTCGCGCAGGTGGTCGAAGAGGTCGCGCAGGCCGGGCGCGCCGCCGAGCTGGGCGCGGGCGGCGGCGATTTCGGCCAGGTCCGAGTCGCTCAAAAAATCCTGGAGGCGCAGGTCGAGGCCTTTGGCGTAGCCGCGCTCCAAGTGGCTTTTGATGGTGCTTACCGTCAGGTTGCGCTGCTCGGATATCTGCTCGGGGCTGAGGCCCTGGCGATGCAAGTGGAAGGTAGTTTCCTCGGTGCCGTTGGCGTCGCGGTCGGCCGGGGCGGCTTTATGCGCCTTGGGGCGGGCAGCGGGCCCTAGGGGCTCGTCGTCGTCGGTAAAGGGCGGCACGGCGGGCGTATCGTCGAGGGCCGGCACGGGCCTAGGGGGGCCGTGCTGGGCAATGGCCTCGATGAAGGCCTCGCCGTAGGTTTCGAACTTCTTCATGCCCACGCCCGACACGGCCAGCATAGCCACCCGGCTGGTAGGCTGCTCGCGGGCCATTTCCTGCAAGGTGGCGTCCGAAAACACCACGTAGGGCGGCACGCCCTGCTCGTCGGCAATGGTTTTGCGCAACTGGCGCAGGCGCTCAAACAGCCGCGCCTCGGGCGAGCCAGTAGCGGCGGCCGCTTCGGCAGCAGCTTTTTTGGTGGCGCGGGTTTGCTTTTCGGCCTTCTCGGCGGGCTGAAATTTTTTGAGCGACACCGGCAACTGCCCCTTGAGCACCTGCTGGCCGCGCTCGGTGGCTTTCAGGGCGTAGCCTTCCTCGTAGGCGATGTAAAACAGGCCGTCGTTGAGCATCTGGTGCACGTAGCTGTACCAGTCGAGGTAGGGCAGGTCCTGGCCCGCGCCGTAGGTTTTTATCTGGTCGTAGCCGTGGCTGAGCACCGCCTGGTTGCGCATACCGCGCAAGATGTCGATGAGCAGCGTAAGGCTCACGCGCTGCTGGGTGCGCACGCTGGCGCTCAGCGCCTTCTGGGCCAGCAGGGTGCCGTCGAAGGTGATGGGCGGATTGCGGCAGATGTCGCAGTTGCCGCAGTCGTGCCCCAGGTCTTCCGAGAAGTAATGCAGCAAAATGCGGCGGCGGCAGCTGGCAGCCTCGGCAAACTGCTGCATGCGCTCGAGCTTGGCCTGGTTGAGCTGGGCCTGGCGCGGGGGCACGTCCTTGGTCACCATCTCGCGCATCTGCATCACGTCGGCGAAGCTGTAGAAAAGCAGCGCCGTGGCGGGCGCCCCGTCGCGGCCGGCGCGGCCAATCTCCTGGTAGTAGCCCTCGATGTTTTTGGGCAGGTTGTAGTGAATCACCCAGCGCACGTTGCTCTTGTCGATGCCCATGCCGAAGGCAATGGTGGCCACGATTACTTGCAGGTCGTCTTGCAGAAACTTCTCCTGCACGCTGCCGCGCTGGTTGGGCGTCATGCCGGCGTGGTAGTGCCCGGCCTTGATGCCCTTTTGCTGCAGCTTCTGGGCCACCGTTTCGCAGGTTTTGCGCGAGAGGCAATAGATGATGCCCGCCTCGGTGGGCCGCCGGCCGATGAAGTCCAGGATAGCATTTAGCCTGTCCTGGCCCGGCCGCACCAGCAGGTTGATGTTGGGCCTATCGAAGCTCGACAGAAAGACCTGAGGCTCGTGCAGGTTGAGCTGGGTGCGAATATCGCGCTGCGTCAGCCGGTCGGCCGTAGCCGTGAGCGCAATGATGGGCGTGCTCGGAAACTGGGTGCGCAGCGTGCCGAGCTGGGTGTATTCGGGCCGGAAGTCGTGGCCCCAGCTCGAAATGCAGTGTGCCTCGTCGATGGCAAACAAGCTGATGTTGACCCGCTTGAGAAACTGCAGGAAGCCCTCGCCCAGCAGCTTCTCGGGGCTCACGTAGAGCAGCTTGAGGTGGCCGCTGAGCACGGCGCGGGTTACGTCGCTGCCCTCGCTCTGGCCCACGCTGCTGTTAAGGTAGGCGGCCGGTATCCCGTTGGCTTTCAGCGCTTCCACCTGGTCTTTCATCAGGGCGATGAGCGGCGACACCACCACGCACACGCCCGCGCTTACCACGGCCGGAATCTGAAAGCACACGCTTTTGCCGCCGCCCGTGGGCATGAGCACGATGGTATCGCGCCCCCCCAGAATGCTCTGGATAATGTCGCCCTGCATGGGCCGGAAGTTATCGTAGCCGTAGTAGCGCTTGAGGGCCTGGCGGGCGGGGGTGAGCAAATCGGCAGGGGCGGCAGCAACAGAGGACATACGGGTAAAGATACGGCGCGGCACTAAGTGGCTATAACCCTAGGGCCACCGCAAAAGTGCGGGTCGAACCCGGCTGGTCAGCAACAGGCTCAGCGTCAGCTAGTCGGCCGATTGCCAGCAGAAATAGCAGGTGCCGTTAACTAATATTATTAGTTTTTTAAGTTATTCGAGCAAGCGCGCATGCACAAAAGACTTAAACGAAATAGCGGCACCCCGCCTAGGGGTGCCGCTTTTGCAAAGGCCTTGATTGACTGGTTTATCTCAACCTACCCTCCAACCCATCGGCCGCGAAGGCTTCGGCCTGCTTGGCTTCGGGCACCACGGCGCCCCTGCCAAAAAACTCGTGCGTCACGCCCTCGTAGTTCATGTAGTGCACCTGCACGCTGGCGGCTTGCGGGCTGTCGGCCAGCATCTTGCCTTCGTTCAGCAGCGGGTCGTACTGGTCGGTGATGACGGTGACGGCCGACCCTCATAGCTGGCGGGCACCAAGTAGCTCTTACCAAGGTCTACTTGGTGAAGCCCTAGGGCCCTAGGCCCGTGCCACGCGCCGAGTACCACCGTACAGCTCGTACTTCAGCAGGCGGCAGTCGATGGGCCCGTTGAAGAGCGGCACGCGCCGCGCGGCTTTCAGCCCGATGCACTTGGCCGCCTCCAGGTTGCCGGTAAACACGAACGCTTCGTAGCCTTGGAAGTTGGTTTTGAGCGTGTCGCCCAGTGTTTTATAGAGAGCATCCATCTGCGCTTCCTCCCCTATCCGCTCGCCGTAGGGCGGGTTGGTGAGCAGCACGCCGGGGGGCTGGTTGTGGGGCGGGTGGGCGTCGCGCACGTCGCGCACCGCCAGCCGGATGCACTCGTCGAGGCCGGCCGCCGCCACGTTGGCCTGGGCCTGCGCCAGCACCCTAGGGTCGAGGTCGGAGCCGGCTAGGTAGGCCTGAGGCTCTGCAATGCGTTGTTGCTCCGCCGCTTGACGCACCTGCTGCCACAGCTCGGCGTCGAAGTCGGGCCAGTTTTCGAAGCCGAACTTTCCCTGGTGAAACAGCCCCGGCGCCACGCGCTGGGCCAGCAGGCCGGCCTCGGTGAGGATGGTGGCTGAGCCGCAAAACGGGTCGATGAGCGGGCTCTTTTTATCCCAGCCGCTGAGCAGCACCAGCCCGGCGGCCAGCACCTCGTTGAGGGGCGCCTCGTTGGTGCCCTGGCGGTAGCCGCGACGGTGCAGCGAGTCGCCGGCCGCGTCGAGGCTCAAAATCACCTCGTTTTCCAGCATCCGCAAGTGCAGGCGAATGTCAGGGTTTTTGGTGTCGATGCTGGGGCGCTGGCCAGTGCGCTCGCGCAGCTGGTCCACGATGGCGTCTTTGGTGAGCTGGGCCACGTAGAGCGAGTGCTCGAAGCTCGACTTGTTGACCACCGCCGTGATAGCAAACGTCTGGCCGGGGCGCAGGTAACGCTCCCAGTCTAGGGCGTACACCTCGTCGTAGAGCGCGCGCTCGTCGGGGGCGTAAAAATCGGCGAAGGGGCGCAGCAGGCGCATGGCGGTGCGGCTCCAAAGCACGGCTTCATAGAGCAGCTTTTTGTCGCCGCTAAACTCGACGGCCCGCTGGCCGAGGTGCTCGATGCGGGCCCCTAGCTGGCGCAACTCGTCGGCCAGCACGTCTTCGAGGCCAAATTGGGTAGTGGCGGTAAGGTACATGCTAGCAAAGGTCGGGCGCGGCGCGTGGGCTACCGAGTACCTTGTGCTTGCTCCCTACTCAGCCCCACGCCCAGCACATGGAAAAGCAACTTAACCAGCTAACAAAAATTAAGAATCTTCGGCTCTTTCTACTCCAGCAGGTTGCTGGCCTCACTACCGCGCAGCTCAACCAGGTTCCGGCCGGTTATAGCAACAACGTTATTTGGCACCTCGCCCACCTCACCAGCGCGGCCCAGGCCATCTGCTACCTGCGCGCCGGCCTGCCCAGCACCATTGAGGAGAAATACCTGACCCCGTTTCTGCCCGGCACCCGCCCCGAACGGGTTATCGACGACGCGGAGGTGGAGGTCATCAAAACCTTGTTTATCCACTCTATTGACACCTTGCGAGTTGATTTTGAGCGGGGCCTGTTCACTACCTATGCTCCCTCCGAGCGCATTGCGGCCATCTACGGCGTTGAAGTGGCCACCATTGCGGACGCGCTTGATTTCGTGCTCTACCACGAAGGCTTTCACAGCGGCTATATCGTGGCCCTGAAACACTTGGTGTAGGGGTTAATAACGCTTTTCCGACCGCTTACCGCCCCGCTATGCCCGAGAAAAACCTTTATTATTATCGCCGGCTGCAACGGCGCGGGCAAAACCACGGCCTCGTTCACCATCCTGCCCGAAGTGCTGGACTGCCGCGAATTTGTCAACGCCGACGAAATAGCCCGTGGCCTCTCACCTTTTCAGCCTGAAAAGGTGGCCGTGGAGGCTGGCCGCACTATGCTGCACCGCAGCAATGGCTTATTAGCCAAAGGTGAAACCTTCGCCCTCGAAACCACCCTAGCCACCAAGATTTATCAGCAAAAAATAGGCCTCGCCCAGCGGCAGGGCTATATCGTTACGCTATTGTATTTTTGGCTAAGCAGCCCCGAGCTGGCCCAAACCCGCGTGACTACGCGGGTAGCCGAAGGCGGCCACTACATTGCGCCCGAAGTGAATGAGCGGCGGTATTGGCAGGGTCTAGGCTTGCTTTTTGATGCTTATTTGCCGCTAGTAGATAGAGCTTTAGTCTTTGATAATTCAACAGGCAGCCCCGTATGGCTAGCTGAAAAATCAGCGGGCAGCTTTCAACTTCATAATCACGCTCTATACCAACAAATAAGAAATCAATATGAACCTAGAAGAGCAGAATGAATTTCGCAATAAGGTTGTAGTCGGCCTAAAAATCGCCTACGCGCGGATGCTGGAATTTAAGCGGCAAAAAATAGCGTGGTAATAGTGGCGCGGAATGGGAAGATTGTACGACTAAAGCCTTAAATAAAAACTGCGCAGATACTATTTTTGATTATATGGAAAGTATTGTAACATTCTATATCATTACTATATTAATTGTTACAGCTACTATCTCATTGATACTATACCTTATCTATTGGATTTTCAAAAAATTTAAAAGAAAGAATATAGGAGTTAGCTTAGCATGCATATTAGCAACAATAATACTCCTAATTATTCTTTCGCCTTTATATGAGGACTATCTGTTTTTTAAATGTAATGCTATAGGTTTATTAGCAGAACATCAAATATATTTAACTGACAAGTTCAACATTGTATCTAATAAAACTTATTATTTTGATAGTTACCACGAGTTTAAAATATGCATCTCAGCACATGATAAAAAGGCCTTGATAGAAAATCTAACAAAAGCCCCTATCTACAAGGGCCTAGTCAAGCAGGATTTTGTTTTCACAAAAAACTTTCCAAAATATTCAGATAAAAATTTAGTTTTTATAACAAGCTATCAGGATAGTTTAAACTATAAATATGAATGCTATAAACCTAATACAATGGGTCATAGCCCGATCAGGGATATAATTACACTTCCGAAGTTAGGCAACTTGCTAGTTTACGAGAGATTTAACGAGTAAGCGGATAAATTAATAGAAACAAGAAAAACTATCATGCTGAGTCTGTCAAACTATCTTTCCCGAACGGCCCCTAGGCGGCGTGGTAGAGATGCTTTGACAGGCTCAGCATGACGTTCTTTTTTAAAGCTTGTTTTAGGAACAAGTCTTGCGAATACCTACCCCACCACCGCGGGCACCGGCCGCAGCGACGAGCCCCGCACAAACAGCTCGGGCTCGAGCACCACCTGGCGCTGCACGAAGGGCGCTTCGGCGGCGGCGGCCAGCTCCAGAAATAGGCGCACAGCGGCCTGGCCCATCTCCTCGCAGCGCTGGTCGACGCTGGTGAGCTGGGGCTCGGTGATGGAGGTGAACGACTCGTTGCTGAAGCCTACCAGGGCCACGTCGTGCGGCACGCGCAGGCCCTGGGCCTTTAGCTCCTGCATGGCCCCTAGGATGGCCGAGTCGCCGGCGGCAAACACGGCGTCGGGCCGCCCGCCGGGCAGGGCCAGCAGCTGGCGCATGGCCCGCGCGCCGTCCTCCACCGTCATGTCGGAGTAAATGGTCAGCTGCTCGTCGGGCGCCAGGCCCTGGGCGGCCAGCGCGTCGAGGTAGCCCTGGCGGCGCTGGCTGTAGATGTTGAGGTGCGGCGGGCCGGCCAGGTGGGCCACGCGGCGGCAGCCCTGCGCCAGCAGGTGGCGGGTGGCTTGAAACCCGCCCGCCTGGTCGTGGAGCACCACTGAGTTTACCTGCCCGGCGCCGGGAATACGGTCGAAAAACACGAGCGGAACGCCCCGGCTGCGCACCTTATCGAAGTGGTGAAACTCCTGGGTGTTGCGCGCCAACGACACCAGCACGCCCGCCACCTGGGCGTGCAGCAGGGTTTCGACGTTGCGGCGCTCGAGCTGCACCTCCTCGTGCGACTGGCACACGATGACGCTGAAGCCCGCCTTGCTGGCCGCGTGCTCGATGCCCTGAATAACGGCCGGAAAGAACTTACCCTCGATGTAGGGCACCACCACGCCCAGCAGGCGGCTCTGGCCGCGCCGCAGGGCCGAGGCCAGGTGATTGGGCTGGTAGTTAAGCTTTTTGGCCAGCTTGAGCACACGCTGCTTGGTGGCGGGCCCAATGCTGTGGTGGTCGCTCAGGGCCCGCGATACCGTCGTCATGGATACCCCTAGCTCGCGGGCCAGGTCGGCCATCGACAGGGGCCTAGGAGTAGAAGAAGGTGGTTGCTTTTTGCGGGAACCCATAAGTGCGTGGCCGGTCGCAGTACGCTACGATCCCGCGAAACTACGCAATTGCGCAGCAAGTTGGCCGGTACCGTGCCGTTTGGCAGGCAGCAGAAAACGGGCGTTTGCGCAAGCCTAGGGCCTTTTTCTGCCCCAACTCCCCTAGGCCGTCGCCGGGCGGGTAGCTAGGGCCGCCGGCTGCCAGAGCAGCACGCAGCAGAAACGTTTGTGTAGAACACGGCACCAGCCTTAACACCCAATTAAACAAGTAAGTCTACTTAATTTTAACGGCCGGGCGTGGGAAACAATTAAAAAGACCGTACTTCGCAATCGATTACACAATCGATTATGTGATCTTATTCTGTCTACCTCCCACCCAATGATGAAGCTCATCCTACTGGCAGTTCTGCTGGGCGCTAGCCTAGGGACCGCGGCCCAGGCGATACCCGCCATTCCCATCCACGACCCGGTGCTGACCCGGCAAAACGGGACGTACTACCTCTTCGGCACCGGCAACGGCATTACGGTGTGGTCGTCGAAAGACCGCCAGCACTGGACGCTCGAAAAGCCCGTGTTTGCCGCGCCCCCGGCCTGGGCCGTGCAGGCCGTGCCGGGCTTCAAGGGGCACATCTGGGCGCCCGATATCTCCTTTGCCAACGGGCAGTACAGCCTGTTTTACTCCATCTCTACCTTCGGCAAAAACCGCTCGGCCATCGGCCTGGCCACCAACAAGACCCTCGACCCCCAAGCGCCCGATTTTAAGTGGGTGGACCACGGGCAGGTGCTGGCCTCGGTGCCCGGCCGCGACCTCTGGAATGCCATCGACCCTAACCTGGTGCGCGACGAGCGCGGCACGCCCTGGCTCACGTTTGGCTCGTTCTGGAACGGCATCAAGCTGGTGCAGCTGCGCCTCGACCTCACCAGCCCGGCCGAGCCCGCCCAGTGGCGCACCGTGGCGCAGCGCCCGCGCGCGGCGGCCCTGGCCGACTCGCTGCCCGGCGACGGCGCCATCGAGGGGCCGTTCATCTTTCGGCACGCGGGCTACTATTACCTGTTCGTGTCGTTTGACTACTGCTGCCGCGGGCCCCAAAGCACCTACAAGATGATGGTGGGCCGCGCTCGCGCCGTAACCGGGCCCTACCTCGACGCCGCCGGCGCCCCGCTGGCGCAGGGCGGCGGCACGCTGGTGCTGCAGGGCGACGCCAACTGGTACGGCGTGGGCCACAACGCCGTGGCCACCTTCGACCAAACCGACTACCTGATATTTCACGGCTACGACGCCCACGACCAGGGCCGCCCCAAGCTGCGCATCGAGCCCCTGGCCTGGAGCGCCGCCGGCTGGCCCACGGTGGCGCCGGCCAAGCAGTAGCCTGGACTTTGTAGTCCGAGCTATTGTCTTACCGTTCTTTATAAGCTCTTTTCCCACCCTTCTGACTCTATGCGTCTTCCCACCACCTCTTTGCTGCATAGCGGGGGCCTAGGGCTAGCTGCCCTGCTGCTGGCCGCCGGCCCGGCCCTGGCCCAAACGGCAACCCCTAGCCCCGCCGCTGGCGGCAACCCGCTCATTAAGAGCAAGTACACTGCTGACCCGGCTGCGCTGGTGCAGGGCAACCTGGTGTACCTCTACACCGGCCACGACGAGGCGCCCGCCCCGCAGGAGCGCTACGTGATGCACGAGTGGCTCTGCTTTTCGTCGCCCGACATGGTGCACTGGACCGAGCACCCTTCCCCGCTCAAAGTCAGCGACTTTGCCTGGGCCAAGGACGACGCCTGGGCTTCGCAGGTAATTGCGCGCAACGGCAAGTTCTATTGGTACGCGGCCGTGGAGCACGGTACCGTGCCGGGCAAGGCCATTGGGGTGGCGGTGGCTGATAGCCCGACCGGCCCTTTTAAAGATGCGCGCGGCACGGCTCTGGTTACCAACGACATGACCAAGGCCGCTAGCATTAGCTGGGACGACATTGACCCTACCGTTATTATCGACAAGGGCGGCCAGGCCTATCTGTTTTGGGGCAATACGGCCTGCTACTACGCCAAGCTCAAGCCCAACATGACCGAGCTGGACGGGCCCATCCAGACGGTGAGCGGGCTGCCGCGCTACACCGAAGCCCCCTGGGTGCACGCCCACAACGGCTGGTACTACCTGAGCTACGCCACCGAGTTTCCGGAGAAAATAGCCTACGCCATGAGCCGCAGCCTCGACGGCCCCTGGCAGTACAAGGGCGTGCTGAACGAGCTGGCCGGCAACTCCAATACCAACCACCAGGCCATCATCGACTTCAAGGGCCAGTCGTACTTCATCTACCACAACGGTGGGCTGGACGCGCGCGGCGGCAGCTTCCGCCGCTCGGTATGCGCCGACTACCTGCGCTACAACCCCGACGGCACCCTGCAGCGCGTGCGCATGACCACCGAGGGCGTGCAACCGGCCAAGTAGCCCTAGGGCCATTAAATCAGCCCATCGGGCTGATTTATTTTCTCAAATATTAGTAGCTCTTAATGCCCGCCTACCACGTCAGGCGCAGCAGTGATACGCCCTGGCGGGGCAGCGTGAGGGGCAGCTTCACCTGGCCGCCGGGGGTGCTGACCCAGGCCGGCGAGGTGAGCAGCGCAAGCTGGCCGGCCTGCTCCAGCGCCTGGCGCTGCGCGGCGCTCACGGCCTGCGGCGAGCCTAGGGCCTGCCAGGCGGTGTAGGCGTTGCTGTGCGTCTGGTCGATGCGGTAGTGCTGCACCAGCACCTTTTCGGCCCCGAGGCCCCCTAGGGCAAGGGCGATTTCGGCAGGCGGGGCAGGCAGGTCGTCGTTGTGGTAGTGCCAGAGCAGCACGGTGGCCGAGTGGGCATCGGCCGTGGCCAGGGCGCCCACGTCGGGGCGCGCGCTCTGGGCCTGGGCCCGAATGTCGGCCACGCTGAGGGCGGCGGGGTTGCTGACGGCTACCCGCGGGCCGCGCAGCAGCCCTAGCATCCGAAACACGTTGAGCACGGGCTTGTCCACGCCGTTGGTGGCCAAATCGCGGAAGCCGGCAAACCAGGGCTGGTTTTCAAACTCAAACGACCAGCTGACGGCCCCGGCCAGGTTGACCTGGTACTGCGCGGCCAGGTCGGAGAGGCGGGCGTAGACGGCGGCCGTGTAGCTGGCGTAGAGGGTGCCGTTGCGGTAGGCGTTTTCAGGGCTGGTTTGCACGCCGCAGGCCGCGCAGCCTTCGGGGTCGTTTTCGCCAATGATGATGGGCAGCTGGCGCAACGTGGGGAAGGAAGCCACGATTTTGAAGCCCTCCTCCACGTCGCCAAACTGCGTGCCCATGTTCATGCGCACGTGGCCATCCACCACTTTGGGGGCGCCCTTGGCGTGGAAGGAAATGTAGTCGAGGCGCGTGCCGGTGCGGCCGCTCACGTAGTTGCGGCCGCTAGCGCAGTGCTGCAAAAAGCCGCGCAGGTAGGCGGCGGCCTGGTCCCAACCGGGGCCGGTGGTTTCGGGGCCGCCGAGCGTGGCGGCGGGCAGGGCGCGGTGCACGGCCGCCTCGGTGTAGTCGTAGAGTTGATTATATTCCTCGGGCGTACCCTTCCAGTAGCCGATGTTGGGCTCGTTCCACAGTTCCCAGCGCCAGGTCGTTACCTCGGCCGCGCCGTAGCGGGCCACGCAGTGCCGCACCCACTGGTACACCAGCTCGCCCCACTTGGCGTAGTCGGTGGGCGGGTAGGCCCAGCCGGTGTAAATGTCGTTGTAGTTGGCGCCGGGCTGCCAGTGGTGGCGGTAGGGCACGGGGTGCTGCGAGAGCGCCTCGGGCATGAAGCCAATCTGGGCAATCGGCTTCATACCCCGGCGCACGTAGGCGTCGAAAATGCGGTCCACAATCGTCCAGTCGTACACCGGGCGGCCCTTCTTATCCTCGGTGTAGGCGTTGGTCGAGCCCCACTTCAGGGCGGGGGTGCCGTCGCCGGTCGTCAGCAGGTTGTGGGCGCGCACGTACACCGGCACTGAACTCAGGCTGGCCAGCTCGCTGAGCAGCTTTTGGCCATCGGGCAGGTAAGTATAGTTGGGCTCGTCGTAGCCGAAGTAGGCCCACACGGGCGGCAGGGGCCCTAGGGACTTCGCCACATCCACGCTGATGACCACGGGCGCCGTTTGGGCGCCGGCCGCCAAGCCGCCAGCTACGCTCAGCCCCACCAATAGCAGCAACCTGCTCGTACTCAGTAGCATACTCAAACCGGCAAATGATTAATTTCTGCAAACAGAAAACGTATACTTTTCTAGCCAGCGGCTGGCTAGTACCTTGCCCAGCTGCCTGCGCAGCCCACGCGCCAGCCAGCCAAGCCACTGGTAAATTGCGCTTTACGCTGCCAAATCAGGCGAGTAACGGCCCCCACAGTGGGCTTTTTACATCTTTTGCGGCCTAGCGGCCTTGCCAGGCGAGTGGGTTTTGCGGGTCGCGCGGCGGGTAGTGGGCATGGAGTCAGCGGTGGGCTTGGTCATGCCGGGGGCCTGGGGCGCGTCGGCCCGGTCGCGGCCCACGTTTTTGGTGCCCGCGGCCGGGGCCGAGGTAGTGGGCGTGGTTTGGATTGCCCACCCAGCGCTCCAGCTTAGGCACAACACTGCTAACAAGAATAAACGCATGGTAATCAGTAAGTAAGGGTGAAAAAAAGATGGCAGCTGGCCCAGCCGCCGTGCCGGTTAATTAGCTTGGCCCGCGCTAGCTACCAAGCAGGGCGCTACTTCTGCGCCGTGGTGGCGGCCGCGGCCGGCTCGCTCAGCAGGTCGAGGTCGGTGAGCTTTTCGGGAAACCAGACGGTCATCTCGCCCTTGCCGCGGTTGGCCCAGGCGTAGTACGGAATGGCTACCAGCGTGCGCGGCGCGGTGCTCACGTTGGTGCCATCGGCCCCTAGGGTTACTACTGGCACGGTAGCCGTTAGGGTTTCTACGCCGTGCAGCAGGCCCGGCTGGTAGTTGGCGGCAAACGTGGCGGTGGCCGGCACGAGGATGTTGCTGGTTTTGCCGTTGTTGTCGGCCCACTCGGCGCAGTACATTACCGGGCCGCGCTGCAAGGCCACCTTGCCCAGGTCGTCCTTCACCAGCGGGTTGGCGTGCACGCGGCGCACCTCCAGGGGCAGGCTCACCGCCACCACGTCGTGCCGGTGCCACTTGCGGCTGAGCACGGCGTAGCCATTTTTCAGTTGATAGTCAATGGCTTTGCCATTCACTTTAATGGTAACTGGCTGGGTTACGGGCTGCGCGAAGGTGTAGAGGTCCGACGGCACCGCCTCGCCCCGCGCCCAGCCCGGAATGCGCACCAGCAGGTCGAAGTCGGCCGCGGCGGCCCTAGGGTCCACCGTAAACTTGAGGTCGCCCTGCCAGGGGTAGTTGTTTTGCTGGGTGAGCTGCACCGCCTGCTTGTTGACCGTGAGGCTGGTGGTGCCGCTCACAAACAGGTTGGCGTAGAGGCTGCGGCCCTGCTGAGCGTATACGTAGCCGGGCAGCGCGGGCATGAGGCGCGCCAGGTTGGTGGGGCAGCACGAGCACTCAAACCAGCCCGCCCGCGCCGGCTCGGTTTGCGGAAAGCCTAGGGTGTTCTTTATCTGCATGGCGTTGCTGTAAAAGAACGATTTGCCGTCGAGGCCCACGCCCGAAATCAGCCCGTTGTAGAGCACCTTCTCCAGCACGTCTATGTATTTGCTCTCGCCGTGCAGCTGAAACATGCGCTGCTGCCAGTAGATGTCGGCCACCGAGGCGCAGGTTTCGTTGTAGGCCGTGGTGTTGGGCAGCTCGTAGTCGGCCCCGAAGCGCTCGCCGCCGGGCACCGCGCCGGTGCCGCCCGTCACGTAGAGCTTCTTGGCCACCAAGTTGTTCCAGATGGTATCTACGGCCGCCAGCAGCTGCTTATCGCCGGTGAGGGCGGCCACGTCGGCCATGGCTGAATACAGGTATTCGGCGCGCACGGCGTGGCCCTCGGCCTCGGTTTGGGCTACCACGGGCTTGTCGTCTTGCCAGTACTGGCCGTTCTTCCAGCCGTCGGGGCTCTTGGGGTCGTAGCCCTTGTACTGGCCGCGGGCCTCCAAAAAGAACTTGGCCGTGGCCAAGTACTGGGGCTGGCCCGTCACGCGGTAAAGCTTCACCAGGCCCATCTCCACTATCTCGTGGCCGGGCGCCACGCTGCGCTTGCCGGGCCCAAACACGGCGCACACTAGGTCGGCGTTTTTGAGGGCGATATTGAGCAGCGTCTTCTTGCCGGTGGCTTCGTAGTGGGCCACGGCGGCTTCGTAGAGGTGGCCGGCGTTGTAGAGCTCGTGGCTCAGCTCGCGCTCCTTGCTCCAGCGCTCGGGGCCCGCCCAGGGGTGTGGGTGGGCGGGGTCGATGGTGCGGGCCGTGTAGAGGTAGCCGTCGGGCTCCTGCGCGGCGCCTACTTTCTTAATCAACTCATCTACGTAGGCCGACAGCTTGGCGTCGGGATACACGCTGAGCGAGTACGAGGCGCCCTCGATAGTTTTGTAGATGTCGGTGTCGTCGAAGGGAAACGTGGTGGCGAACTTGCCCTGGCGGGCGGCGGCCATCTCAAAGTTCTTCACCCGGTTGGTGCTCTCGCAGCGCGCAAACGAGGCCGGAATGGTCACGTCGGTATTCGTTTTGAGGCGCGGCAGCCAGAAGCTATCCGTCAGCTTCACGTGCGTGAAGGGCACGGCCTGGATGGGGTAGTCGCGGCGCTGGGCGGCCGCGGGCAGCGCGCCGGCCACGCCCAGCGCCAAAAGGAAAAACCTGGTAGTCAGCATAATTGAGTGGGAATGGAAACGGCAAAGAAACAGTGAAACACCAGCGGAAAGATTCTGGTGCTGGGTAGCGGGCGGCCCCTAGGGCTGCGCCGGGGTGGGCGGCGCAGCCCTAGGGGCCGCCAGCCGGTAGAAGCCCGCGCCGTGCCGCCGGATGTAGGGCGCAAACTCGCCGCGCACCACCCCTAGGGCCTGCCCGCTCCACAAGTCCTGCACGGTGGCGCTGCTGGCCAGCCCCAGCTCGGCCAGGGCTACCGGCACCCGCACCGAGTCGGCGGGCGCGGGCAGCAGGGGGCTTTTGGTGAATACCAGGGCCTGGAAGGTGCCGCCGGTATTTTGCCCCGCCGCCGCTTGGTCGAGCCCCACGGTGGCTTGAAAGTGCGCGTAGCCCGCCGGCACATCGTACTCGATAAGGGAGTTGGCGTGGGTGCCGATGCCGGCGGCGTAGGTTTGGCCACCCACTTGCAGCGGGCCGCCGCTCACGCTTTTGCCCACCGTGGCCTGGCCCCAGCCGGCGGTGGCCGCGCGCCAGGGCAAGGTAGTGAGGTCTAGGTTTTTACCCGCGCCATCGGTCAGCACCGGGTTCAGCCAGTCGGCGTGGTCCCAGGCGGTGCCGTCGTCGCCGGCGCGCACGCTCAAATACAGCTTCTGGGCGCCGGCAATGGCCACGTCGAGCGGGGCCTGGGGCGCTTGGCGATTGATGGGCGGACTAACTGCGGCAGCCGCGCTGGCGGAGGCCAGCTCCTGGTCCTGGGCGTTGAAGAGGGCCAGGAACTTGTCGCCCGTGGCGGGGTCGTCGGCCACCCAGCCCACCAAGTCGCCGCGCCGAAACAGCTGGCGGTTATGGGCGCTGGCCTTGTGCACGGCCAGCACCCTAGGGTTGGTAAGCAGGGCCAGGGTGGCGGGCGTGGTGCTGGGCAAGTCGCCGCCAAACATGAGCGGCGAGCGAAAGATGCTCCACAAGGTCAGCAGCGTGCACTGCTCGTCGGGGGTGAAGCGCGACTGGCGGTCGTCGCCGCGCTCGGCCCGAATGCCCAGGCGGCCCAGCGGCAGCATATCGGCGTCGGGCCAGGCGCCGGGGGTAATGAAGGGCGCCCAGCGCGCGCACACCGCAAAATGCTCCTTCAGCTGCTCCCAGCTGTCCCAGAAGTCGCCCACCGTGCGCCACATATTGGCGTGCTGTTGGGCGTGCTGGGCATCGGCCAGCGGCGTTTCGCCGGGCGACATGCTGAGCACAATCGGGCGCCCCGTGCGGTCGATGGCCTGGCGAATCAGCTCGATTTCGGCCGCGTGGTAGGGCTCCGAGAGGTCGTCCACCTTCACCAGGTCCACGCCCCAGCTCGCGTACAGCTCAAACAACGAATTGTAGTACTGCTGCGCGCCGGGCCGGGCGGCCACCACCGTGTACATGTCGTGCAGCCACGCCGCCTGGCCTTCGGGGCTGTAGATGTCGGCCGCCGTGAGCTGGGTGCCCTTGATGGGCAGCTTGCGCTGCACGGCCACCACCGGCACGCCGCGCATGAGGTGAATGCCGAATTTCAGGCCCTTGGCGTGCAGATAATCGGCCAGCGGCTTGAAGCCCCGGCCCCCGGCGGCCGACGGAAACCGGTTGGGCGCAGGCACGAAGCGGCCGTAGGAGTCGAGGTTCCAGGCGGGGTTTTTCTCGTTGTAGCCGTGGGCCGTGTCGTTGCCCACGTACCAGCGAATGTCCACCACCACGTACTCCCAGCCGCTGGCTTTGAGGTGCTGGGCCATATAATCGGCGTTGGCTTTCACCTCCGCTTCGGTCACGGTGGGCCCGTAGCAGTCCCAGCTGTTCCAGCCCATGGGCGGCGTGGCGGCCCACTGGTGGAAGCCGGGCGCCCTAGGGGCCGTGCGTTGGGCCAGGGCTGGCTCGGCGCTGCCCAGGGCCAACGCCGAGCCAAGCAGTAGGTTGCGCAGGTAGTTCATGGGCCAAAAAATAGTGGCAGCGAAACCCTAGGACCTATTTTTTCTTGGCCCAAATGGCCGTGCCGTTGTTATCGAGGCCGGTGAGAATAAGCGTGGATTTCTTGTTTTCCCAGTCGCGGCCCTTTTGCGCAAACACCTGGGCGGTGGTGCCGTTGCTAAAGCGCAGCGTCAGCAGCGGCGCGGCGTAGGTCCAGGTGCCAGTGGTGGCGCCGCCGAGGGTGCCGTCGGCCGCCAGCGTTAGGGCGGTGCTGTACTGGAAGTTGGGCGTGATTTGCTCGTTGCCGTAGCCCGGAATGACGATGTAGTTGAGCGTAATTTGCTCCCAGGTGCCCGCCAGGTCGGCCTGGGCTACGGCGCTGTTATCTTCGCCGGCGTAGCGCTCGGGCGACACCACTGGCCAGCCCGAGGGCGTCCAGAAAATCTTGCGCACGTGCAGGTCCATGTAGTACGAGTCGATGCCCGGCCGGCCCTGGTGGGCCATGTAGTACTGGCCGCTGCCGTCGGAAAACACGCCGCAGTGGCCCGTGCCCTGCCAGCCGCTGTGGCCGTCGAACTGGTAGGGCGCCAGAATCATGGGGCCGTGGTCTTCGGCCAGGTTGATGTCGTGGCCCTTAAAGTCGAGGAAGGGCCCGTCGGGCGAGTCGGCGCGGCCTACGCGCACGTTGTACTTGGTTTGGAGCCAGTCGTAGGATATGAACAGGTAGTACTTCTTCTGGTCGGGGTTATAGATAATCTCGGGCCCCTCGATGTTGCCGTTGATTTGGGTGCCCGTGAAGCCGCGCTGGGCAATGCGGGGCCCTAGGTCGCCGGGGGTGGCGGCCAGGCCCGTGGCGGCATCCAGCTTGATGGTGTGGATGCCGTCGAAGGCCGAGCCGTAGTAGAGGTGGTGCTGGCCCTGCTGGTCGATGAGGACCGTGGGGTCGATGCCGTTGGTGATGTTGGCCGCCGAGTTATCCGTTTTCACCACCAGGCCTTTCTCGGTCCAGGGCCCGGTGGGCGAGCTGGCCGTGGCCAGGCCAATGGTGCTCAGCTTGAACACGTTGGAAGCCAAGGAGTAGTACAGGCGGTACTCGCTGCCTACTTTCAGCACGTAGGGCGCCCACAGCAAATGGTTAGGCGTGCCCCCGCGCTGCGTGATGTAAGCCGTGCCCATGGCGGGCGGGCCGTTGAGCGCCCAGCCCACGAACTGCCACTCCACCAGGTCCTTCGAGCGGCGCACCTGCAAGCCGGCCGTCAGGTTGGCGTCGGCAATGCCGTAGCCCACGTCGGTGCTGTACATGTAGTAGTAGCCGTCGTCGGCCTTGAGCACGGCCGGGTCGTGCACGTTGTAGGGCCCCCACTGCGCAGAGGCGCTGAGCGCCGCCACGCTGGCGTAGGTATCGCTGATGCTGTTGATATCGAACGCGGTCGGGGTGGGCGTCGGCACGGGGGTGGGCGTCGGCGCGGGGCTAGGGGTAGCCGGGGTTTCGTCCTTCTTGCAAGCAGCTACCCCTAGGCACAGTGCCAGCAGCAGGCCGCTCCAGCGCAGCGGAATAAAAAGAGATTTCTTCATGGCGTTCTTTGGCTACTTCTTGGCCGGCACGCGCAGCACCGTGAAGGAATTGGGGGCCAGCGTGTAGCTGAGCGTGCTGCCTTTCACGGCGAAAGTCGATTCCTGCGGCACGAGCTTCTTGGGTTCCTGCAGGCTGTTCTGGGTTTGCAGGTCGGCGCTGGCCATCGTTTGGGCGCGGCCGGTTTTGCCGAGGCCCTTGGCGCCGGCCAGGCTGATGCTGATGGGGCGCGGGCTGCTGGAGTAGTTCACCAGCTTCACCACTACCTCGCCGGTGGGCTCGTCGGCCACGGCGCTGGCGAAGAGGTTGTCGGTGCCGTTTTTGGCGCCGGCGGGCATGGTTACGGGCAGCACGCGGGTGCCTTTATTGAGGGCGTAGAGCTTCTGCACGTAGTAGCTCGGCGAGCCGTACGAATTCAGGTTGTCAAACCAAATTAGGTCGGGCGTCCACTGCCAGGCGTCCACGTTGGCGAAGAGCGGGGCGTAGCTGGCCATGCCCACCACGTCGGCGTTGCGCTCAAGGCCCGTCATGAAGGCCGCCTCCGAAATGGCGCAGTCCCAAGTGTTCTTGTTGTCGGGGCTGCCGATGGCCAGGCTTTGGGCGGCGTACTCGCCGGCGAAGATTTTGGGGCCGGTGCGGGCGTACTTGTCGTAGCGGCCCACGTTGGCCCGAAACCAGTCGGCCTTGGCGTAGTAGTGCTCGTCCACGTACTCGGCCTTGAGCTCGCCCAGGCGCTTGCTGGCTTTGTCAAACAGCTCGCCTTCGGGGCTTGGGCCGGCGCTGCTCACAATTTCCATCTGCGGGTACTTGGCCTTCACGGCTTTGGCAAACGGCTCGTAGCGTTCCAGGTATTGTGGGCCCCACTGCTCGTTGCCGATGCCCAGCAGCTTGAGGTTGAAGGGCGCCGGGTGGCCCATGGCTACGCGCTTGGCGCCCCAGGTGCTGCTGGCCGGGCCGTTGGCAAACTCGATGAGGTCGAGCGCATCCTGAATGAACACGTCTAGCGACGGGTCGCCGGTATTGGGCGCGGCGGCCGGCGCGTTGGGGCCACCCTTAGTGGCGCTGGCGGTGCCTAGGGGGGCCAGCTCGCCCGAGTTGAACTGGCAGGCCATGCCCACGTTGAGGATGGGCAGCGGCTCGGCCCCAATGTCTTCGGCCAGCTGGAAGTACTCGAAAAACCCTAGGCCGAACGACTGGTAGTAATCGGGCGTCGAACGGTGCTTGAACTCCATGTTCCAGCGGTTGATGAGCGGCGAGCGGGCGGCCACGTCGCCGATGGTTTCCTTCCACTGGTAGCGCTCCGAGAGGGTGCGCCCCTCCACGATGCAGCCGCCCGGAAAGCGCAGGAAGCCGGGCTTCATATCCTTGAGCAGCTGCACCAAATCGGTGCGCAGGCCGTTGGGGCGCTGGTTCCAGGTGTCTTTGGGGTAGAGCGATACCACGTCCAAATCCACCGTACCCTGGCCGCCCAGCACCAGCTTGAGGTGGGCTTTGTTTTGGGTGCCGGTGGCGCGCAGCACGGCCGTGTACTGCTTCCACTGGTCGGTAAAGCCCGTGACGGCCACCTGCCCTAGGGCCGCGCCCTTCTCCCCTACCAGCGTAGCCGTGAGGCCGTTGAGGCTGCCTGCCCCGCGCCGGGCGTAGAACGAGAGCGTGTACTCGCCGCCCGCCTTCACGCCCATGCCGCGAAAGCCCTCATTTTCGAGGCCCGCCTCGCCGGCGGCGCCGCTGCGGGTAGTGAGGCGCAGGTAGTGCGGGTTGCGGTCGGTGAGGCCCTGCTCGTTGCGCACGGCGTAGGTATCGAGGTTGGCACCGCCCTGCAGGGCCCGCCACCCCATGAGGCGGGCGTCGGTTTCAAACGACTTGTTTTTCACCAGCTCGGGGTACAGTCCCCCGTCGGCCGCGAAGTTGATGTCCTCGAAAAACAGGCCGTACATGTTCTTATTGACGGCCGCACCGGGCTTATTTACCTGCACGGTGAGGCTGGCCTGAGCGGCCGACTGCGCGCTGGCCCCTAGGGTACCGAACAACGCCAGGCCAGTAGCCAGCGCTGGGAAGCAGGAAATACTACGCATAAATTTAGGATGAAACACGGGTGGGGAAATGGAATTTGAGCCGTAGCCCTAACGCGGGCGCCTCACTCCCCGGCCCCCTCTCCGAAAAGGAGAGGGGGAGCCGAACGGTAGCAGAAATGCGCTTGCATTGGAAAGTCGTCAGGCTCCCCCTCGCCTTTTTGGAGAGGGGGCCGGGGGTGAGGCGCTACGTCAGAACGGCCTTACTAGCCTTTAAAAGCCACCTCGTTATAGCGCAGCTCGTTTTTAAACGTGCGCAGCTTGGTATCCTCGTCAATAATCAAAAACTCAATCCCGGCCATTTCGGCGAAGTCCTCCAGGTACTCGCTGGTCAGGTTTTGGCTGTAGCCGGTGTGGTGCGCGCCGCCGGCCAGAATCCAGGCGGCGAGGCCAGTTTTCATGTCGGGGTGCACCTTCCAGAGCACGCGGGCTACGGGCAGGTTGGGCAGGTCTTGCTCGGGCGCCACGGCCTCCACGGTGTTCACAATCAGGCGAAAGCGGTTGCCCATATCCACGAGGGTCGCGTTCAGGGCCGGGCCGGCGGGGCAGTTGAACACCAAGCGTACCGGGTCTTCCTTGCCGCCAATGCCTAGGGGGTGAATCTCGGCGCGCACCTTGCCTTCGGCAATGCTGGGGCAGATTTCGAGCATGTGCGAGCCCAACACTTGCTCGTTGCCGGGCGCGAAGTGGTAGGTGTAATCCTCCATAAACGAGTTGCCGCCGGGCAGGCCGGCGCCCATCACTTTCATGGCGCGCACCAGGGCCGAAGTCTTCCAATCGCCTTCGCCGCCAAAGCCGTAGCCATCGGCCATCAGGCGCTGGGTGGCGATGCCGGGCAACTGCTTCAGGCCGTGCAAGTCCTCGAACGTATCGGTGAAGCCCTTGGCATGGCGGGCGGTCAGGAACTTACGCATGCCCAGCTCGATACGGGCGGCGTCGCGCAGGCTTTCGCGCTTCTCACCCCCTTCTCGCAGGTTGTCGCCCAGCTCGTATTCCTGCTCGTAGGTGGCTACCAGGCCGGCAAGCTGCTCGTCGGTCACGGCGTTTACCTCGGCCACCAAATCGCCGATGCCGTAGGTATTCACCTCGTAGCCAAACTTGATTTCGGCCTCTACCTTGTCGCCTTCGGTCACGGCTACGTAGCGCATGTTGTCGCCAAAGCGCACGAAGCGGGCACCCTGCCAGTCGGCCCAGGCGCTGGCCACCCGGCTCCAGATGCTGAGGCGCTCCTGCACGTCGGCGCTCTGCCAGTGGCCCACGATTACCTTGCGGCGCAGGCGCATGCGCGAGTTAATGAACCCAAACTCGCGGTCGCCGTGCGCCGACTGGTTGGTGTTCATGAAGTCCATGTCGATGGCATCCCACGGAATATCGCGGTTGAACTGCGTGTGCAGGTGGGCCAGCGGCTTTTGCAGGATTTTCAGGCCGTTAATCCACATTTTGGCCGGCGAGAAGGTGTGCATCCAGGCAATCAGGCCCACGCAGTTGGGCGCGTTGTTGGCCTCCTGCATCAGCTTATAAATCTCGGCCGGGCCCGTCAGCACCGGCTTGTATACGATGCGAATGGGCAGCTTAGTCCCTAGCTCCTGGGCAATTTGCTGCGAGTGCTGAGCTACCTGCTCCAGGGTTTCGGGGCCGTAGAGGTGCTGGCTGCCGGTAACGAACCAGGCTTCGTAATTGGAAATATCAATCATGATGTAGCGCGGACTCTGCGAGTCCGCGAATAGAGTTTAGTGAAGAGAGCAGTTACTTCGCGGACCCCGCAGAGTCTGCGCTACTATTGCCCGTAGTAGGAATTGGCGCCGTGCTTGCGCTCGTAGTGTTTTTTAATCAGGGCATCTTTGAGGCGCTCTACGCCGGGCCGCAGCGTGCAGCTGAGGTAAGCCAGCCGGGCTACTTCTTCGAGCACGGCGCTGTAGTACACGGCTTTCTCCACCGTTTTGCCCCAGGTGAAGGGCGCGTGATTGCCCACGAGTATCATCTCGACTTCGGTGGGCGAGAGGCCGCGCTTTGCAAACTCGTTAATGATTTGCCAGCCCGTCTGGTGCTCGTAGTCGCCGGCAATGAGCTCGTCGCTCATGGGCGGGGCGCAGGGCACGTCGGCGGTAAGGTGATCGGCGTGGGTGGTGCCCAGGATGGGAATATCGGCCTGCGCCTGGGCCCAGGCCGTGGCGTAGGTGCTGTGCGTGTGCACGATACCCCCGATACTCGTCCACTCCTTGAAGAGCAGCGCGTGGGTTTTGGTGTCGCTACTAGGGCGCTTGCTGCCTTCCACTACCTGGCCATCAAAGTCTACAATCACGATGTCCTCGGGCGTGAGCGTGGCGTAGGGCACGCCGCTGGGCTTAATGGCGAACACGCTGCGCGCACGGTCCACCACGCTCGCGTTGCCGAAGGTGAAGAGCACCAACCCCAGGGCTGGCAGCTGCATATTGGCCTCGTAGCAGGCCTGCTTCAGGGCTTGAAACTCGCTCATGCGGTAGCAACGGCTTGGGTTTCGGGCAGCTTAGCGTCGGCCACGGGCGCGGCTGGGCCAGTGGTGGTGCGCTCTACAAACTGCCCTAGGGCCTGGTACTGCGCATAGCGAGTGGCGTAGGCGGCCACGCTCTCGGGGTTCGGAGTATAGGTTTCGGCAAAGCCGCTCCCTAGGGCCTGCTGGGCGGCCAGCACATCGGGGTAGAGGCCGGCGGCTACGGCCGCGTACATGGCCGCGCCTAGGGCCGGCGCCTGCTCCGACACCGCAATTTTGATGGGCCGGTCGAGCACGTCGGCTAGCGTCTGCATCACGAAGGCCGACTTCTTGGCCACGCCCCCAATGCCAATAACCTGCTTGATGGGAATGCCTTCACTTTCGAAGCGTTCCACAATCTGCTTCGAGCCGTAGCAGATGGCTTCCACGAGGGCCCGAAAAATCTGCGGGGCCGAGGTACCCATCGTCAGGCCGGTGAGGGCGCCTTTGAGGGCCTGGTTGGCGTCGGGCGTGCGGCGGCCGTTCACCCAGTCCAGGGCCAGCACGTGGCTTTCGGCGGGGTCTACCTCGGCGGCGGCTTGCGTGAGTTGGCGCAGTAAGTTGTTGCTCACCTCTTCCTGAAACAGCGCCAACTGCTCGGCGCTGAGCACCTGCGAGTGGGCTAGGGTTGCGGCTCGCAGCGGCCATTCCAGCATTTGGCGGAACCAGGCCAGCAGGTCGCCAAAAGCCGACTGGCCCGCTTCCAGACCCAGCATACCGGGAATGACCGAGCCATCGACCTGCCCGCAGATGCCGGCCACCAGGTGGTCGCCCACCTCGGCGGTGGGGGCCACCACGATGTCGCAGGTGCTGGTGCCCATCACTTTCACCATCGAGTAGGACTCAATTTCGCCCGCCACGGCGCCGGCATGAGCATCGAATGAGCCTACGGCTACTACCGTGCTGGTAGTCAGTCCCAGGCGTTCGGCCCATTCGGCCGACAGGTGCCCGGCTACCTCATCGGCGGTGTACGTTTCCGTGAACAATCGATTGCGCAAACCGGCCAGCTTTGGGTCGAGGTGGGTGAGAAACTCCTCGGGGGGCAGGCCGCCCCAGCTGGCGTGCCACAAAGCCTTGTGGCCGGCGGCGCAGCGGCTGCGCTTGAACTCGGCTAGCGGCTGGCCGGTGAGCGTGAGCGTGAGCCAGTCGCAGTGCTCCAGCCAGGAGTAGGCGGCCTGCGCCACGGCCTCGTCCTGGCGGGTGATGTGCATGATTTTAGCCCAAAACCACTCCGACGAGTAAATACCGCCCGAGTATTTGGTGAAGTCCTCGCCGCCCCAGGTGCGGGCCTTGTGGTTGATTTCGGCGGCTTCGGCCAGCGCCGTGTGGTCTTTCCAGAGCACAAACAGCGCATTGGGATTGTCGGCAAACTCGGGCAGCAGCCCTAGGGCCACGCCGTCGGCATTTACCGGGCCCGGCGTCGAGCCAGTGGTGTCGATGGCGAGGCCCAGAATTTGCGCGGCCGGCACCTTGGCCGCTACCTCACGCACGGTAGCCGCTAGGCCTTCGAGGTGGTCGAGCGGGTGCTGGCGAAAGCGGTTTTGGGCGGGGTGGCAATATTGGCCCTGCTGCCAGCGCGGGTAGTAATGCACGGCCTGCGCCACTTCGGCGCCGGTGCGCGCCTCTACAAGCAGCGCCCGCACCGAGTCGGTGCCGTAGTCGAGGCCAATGACGTAGGCCGGGGAGGCGGATTGTTCTGGCACGATTGGTTATTTAATTACTTACTGTTGATATAGTTGACTAGCCTAACGTATCGCCTCACCCCTAGCCCCGCTCCGAAAAGGAGAGGGGACTAGTTCTCGTCTTAAAATCTAGTTTAGTTCTAAGAACCAGTTCCCCTCTCCTTTTCGGAGCGGGGCTAGGGGTGAGGCGCTACGCCAGCGTACTTACTTACTTCCGCACCCCAAAGGTGTAGCTGGTGGTGGTGTGGTAAGTTTCGCCGGGCTTGAGAATGGTGCTCGGGAACTTAGCCTGGTTGGGCGAGTCGGGGAAATGCTGGGTTTCGAGGCAGAAACCGGCGTGCTTGCCGTATACCACGCCGTTTTTGCCGGTGAGCGAGCCATCGAGGAAGTTGCCGGTGTAGAACTGCACGCCGGGCTGGTCGGTGGTTACTTCCATGGTGCGGCCAGTACTAGGCTCGTACACGGTGGCAGCGCTGTGCTGGCCGGTGGTCGTGTTCAGGGCCCAGTTGTGGTCATAGCCGCCGGGCACCTGCGCAATGCGCTCGCCAATGGTGTGGGGCGTGGTAAAGTCGAAGGGCGTGCCCTTCACGGGCTTCAATTCGCCAGTCGGAATCAGTTGGGCATCGACTACCGTATAGCGGTCGGCCGGCAGGGTCACCTGGTGAGCCAGCACGTCCTTGCTCTGCCCGAGGGCCAGGTTGAAGTAAGCGTGGTTGGTGAGGTTAATCGGCGTGGCCTTGTCGGTGGTGGCCGAGTAGTCGATTTTGAGGGCGTTGTTGGCGGTGAGGGTGTATACTACCGTCACGTTCAGGTTGCCGGGGTAGCCTTCCTCGCCGTCTTTGCTTAAGTAGGTCAGCGTCAGCGTTTCGCCGTCGGCCGAGGTGCCGGGCTTAGCCATCCAGATTTTCTGGTTGAAGCCCACGTTGCCGCCGTGCAGCGAATTGCCGTTGTTGTTGATGCCCACTTGGTAGCTCTTGCCGTCGATGGCAAATTTGCCCTTGGCAATGCGGTTGCCATAGCGCCCGATGAGCGCCCCAAAGTAGGGGTTCGACTTGCGGAACGCCGGGCTGAGGTAGCCGCTCGCGTTGTCGAAGCCCAGGATGACGTCGCTCATTTTGCCAGCCTTGTCGGGTACGAGCAGGCTAGTGAGCGTGCCGCCGTAGGTGCTGATGGTGGCCTTAACGCCGTTCTTATTGGTGAGGGTGAAGAGTTGGCTTTCGGTGCCGTCGGCGGTTTTGCCGAAGGAAGCAGCAGTAGGCATGGTGGCGGAAGCGCTGGCGCCAGCAGCGGCCGAGTCGGCCGGCGCCGTGGTGGCGGCCGCATCCTGGCTGGTAGCGGTGGTAGAATTAGACGAGCAGGCAGCTAGCAGCAGCGCGCTGCTCAAACCGGCAGCAAGTACGCCAAGGGACGAGGAAGTAGGCATGGGAAGTAAACGAAAGAGTAAGATGCACGCACTTTTGGCGTAAATATGCCTCCCGCAGCGCATTCGTACCGGGCGGCGGCCTGCCCGAGCCCCCAGCCCCAGCGCGCAGCCGGGCGCGCCACCGGCTAGCGAGGCCCTAGCTCGCCCAAAGCAAGCTAGGGCAGCACGCTTGGGCCGCTGCCCAGTTTTGGAGGGCAGCGGCCACTTCGCACCTGCTTAATACCCAGGGTTTTGCTTAATGCTAGGGTCTAGGTCGATATCCGTCTGCGGAATGGGCAACAGCTTCGACTTGCCAAGCACAAAATTAGTGAAGTCGGCGTCGCGAGCCGTCAGGTAGTCGAGGCCAGCTTGGTTGTCGAGTAGGCCCCAACGCACGATGTCGTACCAACGCTGATTTTCACCGGCCAGCTCGCGGCCCCGTTCGTCGCGCATGTAGAGCCGCAGGGCGCTTTGGCTGGCGGAGTTGGCCGCCGAAACGGGGCCTAGACCCACCCGGGCGCGCACCTGGTTTACCAGTGGCACGGCGGCCCCGGTCTGGCCGAGTTCATTTAGCGCTTCAGCTTGCAGCAGCAGCAGGTCGCCGTAGCGAATGAGGCGGTAGTTGATGCCCGAGGTGAAGTTTTCGGGCGTGGTGCGGGTACGGTCATTCAGGTACTTGCGCCAGTACTGCTGGGTAGGATTGTAGCCCAGCTGCGCAAAAGTCTTACCATAAAACACGTCGGGATTGAGCGAGCTGATGATGGAAACATCGCGGCGCGGGTCAATCAGGTGCTTCTTGGTGCTGCCGGGGGCTAGGGCCACCGTCGAGTCGGTGAACGAGGCCGTCAGCGACTGGCGGGGCTGCACGTCGGCGTAGGAGTACACGGGCGGGCCGAAGAAATTAGGCCGGTCGTAGCCTTCCGACGACGAGGCGTTGTCCTGGCCCTGGCCGACGTCGAGCGGCGTGCCAGTGAACTGCACCTCAAAAATCGACTCGCTGTTGTTCTCGTTGCTATCGGTGAAATTATCCAAGTAACTGGGTACCAGCGAGTACTTGCCCGAGCTGATGATGCCCGCCAGCAGCGTCGAGGCCTCCTGGTACTTGTGCTGCTGCATGTACATCTTGGCCAGCAGGGCCTGGGCGGCGTACTTGGTGGCGCGGCCCAGGTCGGCGGCTCCATACACGGTGGGCAAGTCGGGAATGGCGGCTTGCAGGTCGGCAATTACCTGGGCTTCTACCTCCGCCGAGGTCACCTGCTTCACGCGGGTGGTCACGGTCGGGTCCTCCGTAATCAGCGGCACGTTGCCGAAGAAGGAGTCCAGGTCGTAGTACATCAGCGCCCGGATGAAGCGCGCCTCGGCGAGGTATTGCTTCTGCAGCGTCGCATCCATCGTGATGCCCGGGATGTGGTTGAGGGCCTGGTTGCAGCGGTACACGGTGCGGTAGTAGTCGTTCCAGGCGAAGGCCGAGATGAAGAACAGGTTATTGGCCTGAATGAAGCGCGTAAACACGGCTAGCTCCACGAAAGGACTCTGGCTATACGACTCGTCGGAGCGGGCCGCCATAAACTGCCAGCAGTGATCGTACACGCCGTATTGCTGAATGCCCGAGTAGCTGGCAATCACGCCTTTGTTGGCATCATCGGCCGTTTTCCAGAATTGGTCTACCGACAGGGTATTGGGATTGGCCTGGTCGAGCAGGTCTTTCTTACAGCTCGTTGCTACGGCTAGGGTGCCCGCCAGCGCTAGGGTAAAGAGTTTGTGGGATTTCATAAAAAGAAGAAGTTATGCTCAATAACTAGTGACTAGTGACGACTGACTAGGGCACCCGGACGGGGGCGCAAGCGGCGGGCCGTCCGGGCGCCCAAATCATTAGTCATTAAAAAGTAGCCTGCACGCCGCCCGTGAACGTGCGCACGTTGGGGTAGGCGCTGTTATCGATGCCGCGGCCGAAGTAGCCGGTGCCTGTAATTTCGGGGTCGTAGCCAGTGTACTTGGTGAAAGTCACAATGTTGCGGCCCGTCACGTACACCCGCAGCGAATTAATGGCCGGGGCCCAGCCCAGCAGGTTCTTGCCGAAAGTGTAGCCCAACTGCACGTTCTTAAGACGCAGGTACGAGCCGTCTTCCAGCCAGCGGGTGGTTTGGAAGAGCGCGTTTTGCGAAGCCGCGAGGGCTAGGTTGGGGTCGGCACTGCCACCCTGCAGGGCGCGGGGCACCGAGTTGGAGGGGTTGTCGGCCGTCCAGGGCAGCACGTTCTGCTCGAAGTTGGTGGGGCCGTTGTAACTCTCCAGCGCCACCTTGGCGTTGTTGAAAATCCGGTTGCCGCTCACGCCCTGCGCAAAAATCGACAAGTCGAAGCCTTTGTAGCCGAAGTTGAGGTTGACCCCGTACTGGAGCGTGGGAAAAGCCGAGCCCACGTGCACGCGGTCCTTCACGTCGATTACCCCGTCGCCGTTGGTATCGGCGTACTTCACGTCGCCGGCCGAGGCATAGGGCTGAATCACCCGGCCGTCGGCCGTTTTATAGTTGTTCACTTCATCCTTCGATTGGAAGATACCCGCCATCGGAATCAGGGAAAACTGCCCTAGGCTGGTACCCACGCTGGTGCTGGTGAGGCCCTGCCCATCCACCAGCGTCTGGCCTTCGTTAGGCAGCGCCAGCACGCGGTTGCGTAGCGTCGTGATGTTGCCGTTGATGCTGTAGGTGAAGCCGCTGGTAGTAGTGTTCTGGTACCCTAGGGCCAGTTCCACGCCCCGGTTTTCGATGTTGCCCGCGTTCTCGAATACCGTTCCGAAGTTGCCGGTGTAAATGGGTACTACCACCGGAGCCAGCGCCTTGCGCGTTTCCGAGATGTAGTAGTCGGTCGTCAAGGTCAGGTGGTTGCTAAACAGCGCCAAGTCGAGGCCAATGTCCTTGGTGCGGCGCTCCTCCCATTGCAGGCCGGGGCTGGCTAGTACTACCTGGGTGCGGCCGTTGGTAATTACCTGGCCGTTGCCGAGCACATAGTTGGTATTCTGGTTGATATTGGGCGTGGGCAGGTAAGCGCCGTAGTAGTCGCCACTCAGTTGGTCGTTGCCGATGATGCCGTAGCTGGCGCGCACCTTCAGGTTGCTCACCGTGGGGAAGGTGTTCTTGAAGAAGTCTTCTTCGCTGATGCGGTAGCCCAGCGAGCCAGCCCCGAAGTTGCCGAAGCGGTTGGCCTCAATAAAGCGCGACGAGCCGTCGCGCCGGAAGCTGCCGCTCACCAGGTAGCGGTTTTTGTAGTCGTAGGTAGCCTGCGAGAAGTACGAGCGGTTGGTAATTACGGCCTCCGTGCCTTGCACCACGCCCACCGTTTGGCCCGCGCTGAGTTGGAAGTAGTACTGGGGCGAAGCGGTGAAACCCTGCGTTTGGGCGGTGGTATTGTGCACGTCATAATACCGCTCCGAGTAGCCGCCCAGCACGTTTACGTGGTGGTCGCCGAAGCTCTTGTTGAAGTTCAGCGTGTTTTCCGCCATCAAAAACACATCGTAGCCTTGGTATTCGCTCAAGGACGAGGTATTAATCTGGGTGTTCTGGCGCAGAATCCCTAGCTTTTGGGCGTCGGCGTTGCTGTACATATGGCCGTCCATGGCCAGGTTGAGCCGGTACGTCAGGAAGTCGAAAATCGAGTAATCGAACGTCATGTTGCCCGCCAGCCGGTTGTCCGACTGCGTGCGGCGCAGCAGCTGTTGGGCACCCACGGGGTTGGTGGCAAACGTATTCTGGGTGGTCGAGCCCGTGCCGTAGCCGCCGAGGTTGTTGGCATCGTACACCGGCACGCTGGGCAGTATCGTCAGCACGTCGATAAACGGCGCCCCGTTTAGCAGGGTCGTGTTGATGTGCGTCAGCTGGGCATTCTCCTGAAAGCGGAATTTACCCTTGCTCATGCCCGAATTCAGGCGCAGGCTATAGCGCTTAAAATCAGGGCCTTTTACAATGCCTTCCTGGTGGAAGTACTCACCCGAAATCAGGTAGTTGCTGCTTCCGCCTTCGCCGGTAGTGCCCCCCGAGAAGTTGACGTTGTAGTCTTCTACCTTGCCGGTTTGGAAAAACTCCTTCTGCCAGTCGGTATCAACGTTCGGGTTGAAGGCGCCGCCCGGCCCCTTCACCGCGCCCGCCAGGCTGTTCTGGCCGGCGGCGAGGGGGTTGATGCCGGCGTTGGCGTAGGCCTGCACGGCGCGGTCGGCCCACTGGCTGGCATTGGTCAGCTGGTAGCGCTTGTACACGTTGTCGATGCCCGCGTAGGCATTGATACCGATGGTTGGCACACCAGCCTTGCCCTTCTTGGTCGTAATCTGAATAACGCCATTAGCCCCGCGCGCGCCGTAGATGGCCGTTGAGGAGGCATCCTTCAGCACCGTGAGCGTCGCAATATCGTTGGGGTTCAAGTCGCGGATGTTGTCCGTCCACAAGCCGTCAATCACGTAGAGCGGCGCGCTATTGCTGTTGCCGGCGCTGCCGGCCCCCCGAATAATAACTACTGGCGCATCGCCCGGCCCCCCCGAGCCCGTTATCTGCAAGCCCGCTACTTGCCCCTGCAAGGCCTGCGTGATAGTGGGTACCGGCTGCTTGGTAGCCTCCTTGAGGTTGGGCGTGCCCACTGCGCTACTCACGTTCTGGCGGTCCTGGGCCAGGTAGCCCACTACTACCACATCGGCCAGGGCCTTGCTGTCGGGGCCTAGGGTCACATCCACCGTACTACGGCCATTCACGGGTATTTCCTGACTGGCGTAGCCTACAAATGAAAAAACAAGCGTCGCATTAGCCGGCGCTTCTAGGGTATAGCGCCCATCGGCATTGGTTTGGGTGCCCAAGCTGGTGCCTTTCACGAGCACGTTGACGCCTGGTATACCACTCCCCTTTTCGTCTATGATGCGCCCGGTTACGGGGCCGGCCAGCGGGGCCAGCCGATAGACAGTAGGCGCGGCCGGATGAGCCATTAGCGGCTGCAGGGCTAGGCAGCTCAGCGCGGCTGGCAAAACGAGCCGCCGCATCTTCGGTATTGACTTTCTCATGGAAAGAAAACGGTTGGGTGGGAAAACGATAAAAACAGCGCGCAAGCGTAAGTATTTCACAAACGATTGTGCAAAAAGAGCAAGGTTAGCTGCTTGACTTCTGCTGCAGCAATAAGCGGGCAAATCGCGCGGAAATGGGGGCTTTCGCACTACTCAAAGCACTACCAGTGAAGGCACCGCAACGTAATTAAACAAACCCAGAAGGCTAATAAAATGCGCTGGTCACGTATTCACAAGCGGTCGCTAGCCAGCCTTCTCCGGTTGACGGACAACCCTTTAAGGTTTTAATTAACGATTGTGTAAAAGTACACGCTCGAATCGCTATTTCGCTAACCGCGCCCATAGTTCAGCAACAAATTATTTTATAATTGCTTTTCTTACAAGCTTTTACTGACTCAAAATTCTGTTTGAGCAGACCTGCAGGAAGCCTTTTTGCTTATGCAAGCAACCGCTTCAGCTATGAGTAGCTCCAGTAGCGGGGTTTAATTTTCTTAGCTCGCAACCTTAACGCAACCTTATACTAATCAATTAGTTGCTTGCCGAAGCATTGCTACTAAACGACACCCTAGGGGCATAGTAGCGATGCTTTAGTAACGGCCGCTCGGTAAAAACCCCTTCTAGAACATCAGGCTCAGCTGGCTTCCGCTTGCCGACTACCCCAAACAGCTTCTTGGTGCCTTTGGCGAGGTAGCCGGCCCTAGGGGGCCACGCAGGCCCACCCGCGCGAAGCTTGCCTGGCTACCAGCCGCAGTAGGGCCGCGCACCGCACGGGCTAGAGCGCCGGCGCGGCGCGCGGCCTGCCAATTGGCTTGGCCTTGGGCCGGGGCGGGGCAGCTGGGCGCGGCCCTTCGGCGGGGCTTTGGCCGGGCAGCGGCGCATTGAGCAGCGTCAGTAATACGCCGTTGGTCCAGCCGAAGCCGTCTTGCAGGGGATACTCGCCGCCCCCACCGGCGGCCGTGCCAGTGGCTTCCACGTTATATTTCTCCAGCAGCTTGCCGGTTTGGGCAAAGCCCTGCACGTTCACGCGCATCCAGCGGTGGGCCACGGTATCGGCCAGGGCGCGCTGGCCGTAGCGGCGCAGCCCCACGATAGCTAAGTACTCAAGCGGGGCCCAGGCGTTGGGGGCGTCCCACTGCTGGCCGCTGGCTAGGGGCGTGGTCACTAGGCCGCCGGGGCGCAGAAACTCGCGCCGCAAGTGCCCCGCTACCAGCGCCGCCTGGGCGGGCGTGGCCACGCCATAGGTTAGCGGAAACACGGCCGCCAGGGTGCGGGCCGCCTTGGGCTGGCGCGCATCGAGGTCATAATCAGCATAGAAGCCCGCTTTATCGTCCCAGCAGTAGCGCCGGATGGCAGCGACCCGCGCCCGCGCCAACTGGCGGTAGCGCGGGGCCTCGGTGGAGTCGCCGGCCTGGCGGGCGGCGCGGCCGAGGGTCTGCTCCAGGGTCAGCAGCAGGCAGTTGAGGTCGACGGGTACCAGGCGGGTGGTGCGAATGGTGCCTAGGCCCTGGCCGGGCCCAAACCAGCGCGTACTGAAGTCCCAGCCCGAAGCGGCGGCGGCGCGCGCGTTGCGGTAAAACTCGGCCGGCGGCTGGGAGCTGGCTTGGGCGGCTTCCACGTCTTCGCGGTACGACTCCTCGCGGGGCTGGTCGCTGTCGTCCCAGTAGCGGCTCAGCAGCTCGCCGCCGGGCATGCGCACCGCCAGGCGCGTGGCGGTGCCGGGCTCGGGCTGGGCGCCGTCGGCCGTCCAGTAGGCGTACTCGCGCTGCAGCTGGGGCCGAAACTGGGTGTAGGCGCGGCTGCCAGGGCCCTCGGCCTGGGCCAGCAGCTGCACCATGAGGGCGAAGAACGGCGGCTGCGAGCGGGTGAGGTAGTAGGTGCGCGTGCCGTTGGGAATGTGGCCGTAGCGGTCGATGAGCGAAGCAAAATCGGCTACCATATCGCGCACGGTGGCCGTGCGCCCGGCCTGCTGCAAGCCCAGCATCGTGAAGTACGAGTCCCAGTAGTACATCTCGCGGAAGCGCCCGCCCGGCACCACGTAGGGCCTAGGCAGCGGCAGCAGCGATGAGTAGGGCACCGGCTGCAACTGGGCCGGCCGGCGCAGCACCGTCCAGAGCGTGTCGAGGTGCGCCCGAATGCCGGCCTGCACATCGCTGTGGTACAAGTCGGTGGCCGCTACCGGCGGCGTAAAATACTGCCCCACAAATACTTTTAAATCAAAGCCCGGCTGGTTGCGCTGCTTTTCGTAGGCCGCCACTATCTCGGCGGGCGCAATGCTGCCGGAGGGCAGGGCATCCACGAAAGTTTTGCCGTCGGCATACACGCGGCCGAGCTGCACAGCCTCGAACAAGCCGGGGTAAAGCTGGCGCGGCGTGGGCAGCGGAGCCGCCGGGCCGGCGCCGGCCGGCGTTTGGGCCTGGGCAGCGGCCGAAACCAGCAGCGCCCAGGCAGTTAGCCAAAGGTGTTTCATAAGGCGGGAATGAGTTGGGCAAGGTAAGCAGCCAGCGTATTGCGGCGCGCGGCGGCCAAGCGGCCAGCGGCAGCGCTAGTAGTACTTATCCAATAATAAACCGAACTTCTGCTACCCGCTAGCTGCACCACCTTGCCCCGAGGCGCCGCCTGGCGTGCCACGCACCCAAAAATGTTATTCAGCTAAACAGACGCTGGTTTTTACAGAGCAAAACGCGCCATCCGCCAAGCAATCCGGGTGGGCAGGCCTTTCCGTAGCTTACCTTAGCTGAACAATTGCTATACACTTATTTTTATGAAAAAATCTAGTTTCCTCAAACTATTTATTGTCTTTGTGGCGCTGCTGGCCCTAGGGGTAAGCTGCCAGAAAATCGCCAACCTGCTCAGCTTCCAAGTCAACGACTCCGCCAGCTTCACCCTTCCGGCCGCGGGCCTAGCTATGGGCGCGCTGCTGACGCTGCCGGGCGTCACGGTCAACTCGACTTCGCAAAGCACCTACCAAAGCCATAACACCAGCGCCCAATACGTGCAAAACGTGACGCTCGACCAGTTGACGCTGACTACCACCAACCCCAGCACCCAGAACTTCGACTTCCTGAAAAGCGTCAGCATCTACATCGCCACCGACGCGGTGGGCTCCAACAAGGTGCTGCTGGCCTCGCTGAGCCCGGTGCCCACCGGCCAAACGAGCATCAGCCTCAACCCGGCCGGCAACACGCTTGATATGTACTTAAAGGCTAGCTCTTACACGCTTATCACCCAGGTCGAGCTAACCCAGGCGCTCAAGCAAAACACCGACGTGCGGGCCGATTCGCGCTTCAATGCGCACGCTAGCCTACCGTAGCCTGGGAGCCCTAGGCGTCATTCTTGCTGATAAACTCCGGCGGCACGGCGGCCGTCAGCCACACGCCGTTGCCGCTTTGGTAGAAGATGCCGCCGGCCGCGTGCAGCCCAGCCGCGTCGATGCGCAGTAGCACGGGGCGGCCCCGGCGCTCCCCCACGCGGCGGGCCGTTTCCTGGTCGGGCGAGAGGTGCACGTGGTGGCGGCGCATGGGGCGCAGGCCCTCGCGCCCGATGGCGGGCAGGGCGGCGGGCGCCGTGCCGTGGTAGAGCACCGCGGGCGGCGTGGCTGGCACCAGCTCCAAATCGACGGGCACGCTGTGGCCCTGCTGGGCCCGCAGGCGCTGCCCGGCTGCGTCGAAGGCAAAGCGCTGCTTGTCGCTGCCGGCTACTAGCTCTACTAGCTCGGCCAGGGTAAGCGGGTGGCCGTGGGCGGCGCAGGCGGCCAGCAGCTCGGCCACCGGCACCCAGCCGCCGGGCGCCAGCGTGAGGCCTAGGGCGGCGGGCTGATGGCGTAGGTGCTGGCTCAGGAACTTGCTGTGGCGGGTGGCTTCGGCGGGCGTCATGGCCGCGAAGGTATCGTGGCCGCTGCGAGGCCGCGCGAAGCAGTTCCTACCGGGTCAAACGCGCGGCCTCGCAGAGTCCACCATACTTGCCGACCTTTGCCGGATGCCACTGCTCGAAGAACACGTTTCGCTGCGCCCCTACAACACCTTCGGCCTAGAGGCGCAGGCCCGCTATTTCGCCCGCTTTGCCTCGGCCGACGAGTTGGGCCAACTGCTGGCGTTGCCGCAGGTGCAGGCCGGGCCGCTGCTGGTGCTGGGTGGCGGCTCCAACCTGCTGCTGACGCAGGATTTTGCCGGCGTGGTGCTCAAAAATGAAATTAAGGGCCTAGAAATTATCGAGGAAGACGCGGCTACCTACGCGGCTATGCTGCGCGCCGGGGCCGGCGAAAGCTGGCACGGCCTGGTAGAATACGCCCTGGGGCAGGAGCTGCACGGCCTCGAAAACCTGTCGCTGATACCAGGCACGGTGGGCGCGGCCCCGCTGCAAAACATCGGCGCCTACGGCGTGGAGCTGCAAGACGCCTTCGAGCGGCTGGAGGCGCTGAAAATCAGCACCGGGCAGCTGCGGGTGTTTTCCAAGGAAGAGTGCGGCTTCGGCTACCGCGAAAGCGTGTTTAAGCGCGAGCTGCGGGGCCGCTACATCGTGACGGCCGTGGTGCTGCGCCTGCACCGCGCCGCCGCCCAGCGCCCTCCTAACGTGAGCTACGGCGCCATCCGCAACACGCTGACCGACCTGGGAGTGGATGCCGAGCCCACCCCGCACGACGTGAGCCGGGCCGTGGTACACATCCGCCGCTCGAAGCTACCTGACCCCGCCGAAATTGGCAACGCGGGCTCGTTTTTCAAGAACCCCGAAGTGTCGCTGGGCAAGTTCGACGACCTGCAGCGCCGCTACCCTACCCTGCCCGGCTACCCGGTGCCGGGCGGCGTGAAGGTGCCCGCCGGCTGGCTTATCGAGCAGGCCGGCTTCAAGGGCTTACGGCGCGGCGAGGGCCTAGGCACCCACGGCGTGCACGCCCACCAAGCCCTGGTGCTAGTCAACCACGGCGGCGCCACCGGCTCGGAGCTACGCGCCCTGGCCGACGACATTATCCGCGGCGTGCGCGCGCAGTTTGGCATCGAACTGCACCCCGAAGTAAATATTCTGTAGGTAACTAGGCAGCTAAAAAGCTAAGCAACTAACAATTATAAAAAGGCGGTCATGCTGAGTTTTAGTTATTCAATCCCCCAACCACTCCTTTGAACCCCGTCCCGCCCATTTTGCAGCAACTGCGCCGCGAAACCCACGCCCAGCACGAAGCCGTGGAAGCCAACCGCTTCAACCAGGCGCTGGCGGCCGGCACCGTGGTGGCCGCCGACGCGGCCTGGTTTCTGAGCAAGCTCTTCGGTTTCGTGCTACCCCTCGAGGAAGGCATCAACCGCCTGGGGCCGGCCCTCGACCCCGGCTGGGAACTGCATACCCGCCGGCGCGCCTATCTTATTCCGCTCGATTTGCAGGACTTGCTGGGTCGCTCGGCCCTGCCACTGCCGCTGTGCCCAGTGCGGCCGCCGCTGGCCACGCCCGCCCAGGCCCTAGGGGTGCTTTACGTGCTAGAGGGCTCGACGCTGGGCGGGCAGGTGCTAGCCCGGCAGCTCGAAAAAGCCGGCTTGGGTGCGGCGCGGCGCTACTTCACGGCCTACGGCGCCCTCACCGGGCCGCGCTGGCAAGCCACCTGCCGCCTACTGGCTGCGGCCGCTACGCCCGACAACGAGGCTGACATAGTAGCTTCGGCCACGCGTACTTTTCACGACTTGGCGGCGTGGCTCAGCCAGTAGCCCGCCGTTTGTAGCGCGCCCTTCGCCAGCTTATGTCCCCTAGCCCTACCGCGGCGGCCCACGAGGCAGCCGTTTCCCTCACCAACTGCGACACCGAGCCGATTCACATTCCGGGGGCCATTCAGCCCTACGGCTTCTTGCTGTGCCTCGACCTGGCTACGCACCTGATTGTGCAAGCCAGCGAAAACACGGCCGCCCAGGTGGGCGTATCGGCCGCCGAGCTGCTGGGCCAGCCCCTGGGGCGCCTGCTGGGGCCGGGGCGAGCGGCCGAGGTGGCGGCGCTGCTGCCCAGCCTCACCGCGGCGCCGCGGCTGTTAGGCACCCGCCTGGAGGGCGTGGCTGGCGCGCCATTCTACAAGCTGATTCTGCATTGCTTCGATGGGCTGCTGTGGCTGGAATTTGAGCCGGTGGCCGAAACCGATGCCAGCGCCGCCCTCGACTTGCCCCGCCTCAACGAGGCCCTAGGGCAGCTGCTGGCGGCCGACGGCGTGCTGGCGCTGTGTGAGCTGGCGGCCGAGCAGGTGCGCGCCATCAGCGGCTTCGACCGGGTGGCCATTTACCGCTTTGCCCCCGACGACAGCGGCGAAGTGGTGGCCGAGGCTACCGCGCCGGGCCTGCCGCCCTGGCTGGGGCTGCGCTACCCGGCCGCCGACATTCCGCAGCAGGCGCGGGCGCTGTACCTCAAAAACTGGCTGCGCTTTATTCCGGATGCTGGCTACCGGCCGGTGCGGCTGGTGCCGGCCTGCCCGCCCGGCCACGCCCGCCCGCCCGACATGACCCACGCAGTGCTGCGCAGCGTGTCGCCCATTCACCTCGAGTATTTGCACAACCTAGGCTCGGCGGCCACCATGACCATCTCGCTCATTGAGGACGGCCGCCTGTGGGGCATGATTACCTGCCACCACCGCACGCCCCGCCTGGTAAGCTACGAGCTGCGCGACTTGTGCCAGTTTATTGGCAAAACGTTTTCTGCGCTCTTAAAAACCAAGCAGCTGCAGGATGGCTACGCCTACCGCCTAGGGGTGCAGGCGCGCCAAGGCCAGCTGCTGGAGCAAGCCGCCGCCCAGCCCGATTTGCGAGCCGCCCTCACCGCCGGCGGCATGACGCTGGCCGGCGTGTTCGACTGCGGCGGGGCGGCCATGTGCCTGGGCGAGCAAGCTACCTGCGCCTGCGTGGGCACCACCCCACCCGCGGCCGAGCTGCACCAACTGCTGGGCTGGCTGCGCCAGCACGCCCACGGCGAGGTGTTTCGCACCCACTCGCTGGCGGCCCACGATGCCGCCCTAGGGCAGGCCCTGCGCACCACCGCCGCTGGGGTGCTGGCCGTGCGCCTGGCGCCGGGCACCGATGATTTCTTGCTGTGGGTGCGGCCCGAGCAGATGCGCACCGTAACCTGGGCCGGGCAAAACGAAAAGTCGCAGCAGCTGGCCAGCGGGCAGCTTTTTTTGTCGCCCCGCCAGTCGTTTGAGGCTTGGAAGCAAACCGTGGAGCTGACGGCCGCGCCCTGGCTCGACGTGGAAGTGGAGGCCGCCGTGGCCATCCGCCAGTTTGTGGCCGACCAGCAATTGCGCACCCTGCGCGAGGTGCAGGCCCGCGCCGAAGCCCTGCTGCACCTCAACGCTGAACTCGAGCGCAGCAACGACGAACTCGACGCCTTTGCCTACGTGGCCTCACACGACTTGAAGGAGCCGCTGCGCGGCATCCACAACTACTCGGTTTTTTTGCTGGAAGACTACGCCAGCAAGCTCGACGACGAGGCCACCCAGCGCCTGCGCACGCTGGTGCGCCTGAGCCAGCGCATGGAGGGCCTCATTGAGGGCCTGCTGCAGCTGGCCCGCGCCGGCCGCCAGGAGCTGAGCCTCGAGCGCGTAGACCTCAACGGGCTGCTGGCCGAGGTGCTGGACTTGCTGCACCTGCGCCTGCTCGAAACCCACACCCAGGTGACGGTGGCCCCCAACCTGCCGGCCGTGCAGGGCGACCGCGTGCGGGTGATGGAAATCTTCAATAATCTCATTGCCAACGCCACTAAATACAACGACCGGCCTACGAAGCACGTGCAGGTGGGCTTGGCACTAGCTGGCACCGTGCCGGTAGCTAGTGAGCTAGATTTGACTAACTTTCATCTCTTTTTTGTGCAGGACGACGGCATCGGCATCGATGCCCGGCACCACGACAGTATATTTAAACTATTCAAACGCCTGCACGGGCAAGACAAATACGGGGGCGGCACCGGGGCGGGCCTGGCCATTGCCCGCCGCATGGTAGAGCGGCAGGGTGGCAGCATCTGGGTCGAGTCGGCCCGCGGCCAGGGCGCCACCTTTTATTTTTCGCTGCCCAAAGCTTTATAATTCATTTATCACCTATTACTACATGTGCGCCATGCAACCGCTCAGACCTGTTTTAGTCGTAGAGGATAGTGCTGAAGACTTTATTGCCTTAGGGCGCGCCTTCCGTAAGCACGCGCTGCAAAACCCGGTGCTGCGCTGCGAAGACGGCGACCAGGCCCTGGATTATTTGCAGGGCTACGGCCAAGCCGTGGGCTGGCCCACCGTGCTGCCCGCCATTGTGCTGCTCGACCTAAACCTGCCCGGCCTCGATGGCCGTGAGGTGCTCGACATCATGAAGCGCGACCCGCGTCTGCTTAGCATCCCGGTTATCATGTTCAGCTCGTCGGCCAACGCGCGCGATGTGGCGGATTGCTATCGCCTAGGGGCCAATGGCTACCTCACCAAGCCCATCGAGTACGCGGCTTTGGAGGAGAAGATTCGCCTCACCATCGCCTATTGGCTGGATGCCACCGAGCTGCCCCGCCTAAACTAGGCTACCTTGCTACCTTTGCCAGGGCGTGAAAAAGATTTTACTGGTTGACGACAACGAGCCCGATCGGGTACTGTGCAAGCGCTACCTGGGCCGGCACCTGGGGCACGAGCGCCTAGTGTTGTTCGAGGCTACCTCGGGCGAGGAGGCCCTGGCCGTGTATGCCGCCGAGCGCCCCGACTGCGTGGTGCTGGACAACAACTTGCCAGATTTTGATGGCATAGAGCTGCTGGCCGACTTACAGCAGCTAACCCACCCCACCAGCCCTTGCGTGGTGATGATAACCGGCGGCGGCAACGAGCAGCTGGCCGTGCAGGCCCTGAACGCGGGCGCCCTCGACTACCTGGTAAAGGGCCAGTTTGACCAGGAGCTGCTGTGCAAAACGGTGTTTCACGCCATCGAGAAGCACGAGTGGAGGCAGTACGAAAACCGCTACCACGCCGAGCTGGGCGGCATCAACCAACAGCTGCGCGATTCGCTGCACGCCCTTGATGCTTCGCGGCGCGAACTAACCGAGCAGGCCCGGCAGCTACAGGCCGCCAACCAGCAGTTGGCCCGCACCAACCTCGACCTGGACAATTTCGTATACGCGGCCTCGCACGACCTCAAGCAGCCAGTGAACAACCTGCGGGGCCTGTTCGACGAGTTGCGCCGCCAAGCGGCCGGCGGGAGTGCCCCCGGCGTTGACGCTTCCCTGCTCTGGCGCCACATTGACAGCTCGCTGCACACCCTGCACACCGTCATCACCGACCTGGGCACCGTGGTGCAGGAGCAGCGCCAGCCCGGCACCGCCCGCCCGCCCGAGCCAGTGGCGCTGGCCGAGGTGCTGGCCGAAGTACTCACTACCCTGCACCCCCAAGTAGTGGCCGCCCGCGCCACCATCGAAGCCGATTTTGCCAGCTTGCCCACCGTGCGCTACGTGCCGAGCAGCCTGCGCACCATCGTGCTCAATCTGGTAGCCAACGCCCTCAAATACAGCCAGCCCGGCCGGTTGCCGCGCATTGTGCTGCGCAGCCGCGCCACGCCCGGCGGCCCCCTGCTAGAGGTGCAAGACAACGGCCTGGGCATCGACCTGGCGCGCCACGGCCAGCAGTTGTTTCAGCTGTTTCGGCGGTTGCACCCCGGGGCGGCGCCTGGCACCGGTGTGGGTTTGTTCTTGGTCAACCGGCTGGTGCAGGCCCAGGGTGGCCGCATCGAGGTAGCCAGCCAGCCCGGCGAGGGCAGCCTATTTAGCGTGTTTTTGGGCGACGGCGACGCGTTGGCCGCGGCGGGGGCTTAGGGGCTAGCTGTTGCCAAAGCAGTAGCGCACGCTCAGGCCCAGCGTGCCGGCCACGCGGCCGAAGTGCGCTACCTGCTCGCCGGGCGCAAAGTTGCCGATAAACTCGGCGGCTAGCTCCAGGCGCTGCCCCGCTTGGTAGCGCAGGCTGGGCCCCAGCAGCAGGCAGCCGCTGGTGCGGTCGTAGCGCGCGTAGACGCCCCCACCTATTACCTGCTGCCCGGTGGCCTGGTCGAGGGTGGCGTTGTAGCCGTAGGCGTCGGTGTGCACCAGCGCCAGGCCCCCTAGGGCATCGAGGCGTAGCCGGCCGGCGCCAGGCTGCCACAGCGTGTAGCGCGCGGCCAGCGAAAGCGCCTGGGTGCGCTGCTGGTACACGCTACGAAAAAGGGCCGGCTTCACGCTGCTGCCCCCCCTAGGGTGTCCACGTAGATGCCCCGGCCAGTGTCGTCGTCGCGGCTATGATACACTATGAGGTGGTCTAGCCGAAACGGACAGGGAGAAGTCTTAACTTTCTCTGCCCATGACCGACAAAAAATTAGTTGACGGCCAGCCTG